>NZ_JBSVRK010000003.1:0-285187 GCF_054052125.1 Lysobacter sp. A378
GCGGATCCGGAGAACGTCAACACCTTGTTCGCCTGATTTTTTCCCGCTGCCCCGACCCGGTGTTGCTGCGTCGAGCCGACCATCTTAACCGGTTTTCAGGGCACGTCAACACCTCGTGAACCCCGAAACCCATCAACCCGCTCCGCCGTCCTGCTCATCCGGGTCGGCGCGGCCGCGTAGTCTGCACCAGTGGGGATGAACAGGGAAGACCCGGCGCAGCATTTCGGCAACTTCCGGCTTGACGCATCTCCGGTGGTGCAGGAAGGTTTGCCGGGTAGGAATCAAAAGGACTGGCAATGACCCCGATACGAGACATTTCCGCCGGCGCGCTGCTGCTTTGTGCGCTGTTTTTGTCCGGAAGCGCCTTGGGCAATGGCTTGTGGGTTGAAGTGGGCGACGCCCGCTACGCGGTGGAGATTGCCGACGACGACGCCGAACGCGCCCGCGGACTGATGTTCCGGGACCATATGGCCGATGACCGCGGCATGCTGTTCATCCATGAGCGGCAGGGACCGCAAGCGTACTGGATGAAGAACACCAGGATCGCGTTGGACATCCTGTACTTCGACGACGACCGTCGCCTGGTGTCACAGCAACGTGATGTCCCGCCGTGTTCGGCGGGCAACGCCTGTCCGCCCTACCCCAGTGATGCTCCGGCGCGATACGTGCTGGAACTCAATGCTGGCCAGGCTGCTCGACTGGGACTGCAGAACGGTGCCGAACTCCGACTAGGCCCGGATATCCCGACACTCTGACGAAAAGCCGGCCTGTCGGTTGTGGGCGCGCCGTTCCCCAATGGAGCGGGCCTGCGACATCAACCAGTACAACTTCGATCGCGACGATCACCGGGCCTCGGTGTCACAGCTCCATCATCTCGAAGTCATCCTTGGTGACACCGCAATCAGGACAGGTCCAGGTCTCTGGAACGTCGTCCCAGCGGGTGCCCGGCGCGATGCCCTCTTCCGGAAGACCGGATGCTTCGTCGTAGATGAAGCCGCACACCACACACATCCAGGTGCGGAACTCCACAATGGAGGCGATCTCGGACATGGTCGGATAATGCTCAATTGAAGGGTGACGACCTCATTATCCCATCCCCCTACCTCAGGTGAAAGCTTCCCATGAACCCAGCTTGGCCGCGCAAGGGCCTTTACGCGATCACGCCCGACGAACCGGACACCGCACGACTGCTTGCCCGGATCGAACCGGTCCTGCGCGCCGGCGCGGGTTGGCTGCAATACCGCAACAAGTCCGCCGACGCCGTCTTGCGGAAGCAACAAGTGCTTGCACTGAAGCCGCTGTGCCGGCAATACGGTGTGCCACTGATCATCAACGACGATTGGCAGCTTGCGGTCGCGCTGGGGGCGGACGGCGCGCACCTGGGCCAAGGCGACGGCGACCTCGCGGCTGCTCGTGCGGCGCTGGGAGCGCATGCCATCCTGGGCGCCACCTGTCAGGACAGCCTGGAATGGGCCGTTGACGCCATAGCGCAGGGCGCCAGTTACGTCGCCTTTGGCGCCTTCTTCGTCTCGACCACCAAGCCGTTGGCTCGCCGTGCCCCGCCGGAACTGCTGCGTCGCGCGGCCCGGCTGGGAGTGCCCGTGGTGGCCATCGGCGGGATCACGCCGGACAATGGACGGGTACTGGTCGAGTCCGGCGCCGACCTGCTGGCGGTCGTGGGCGGGATATTCGATGCCCCCGACCCGGTCGCCGCGACCCGCGCCTACCTTTCCTGTTTCACTGTTGCTGGAGCACTTCCCGAATGAACCACGACCACTCGCATGCCTTGTTCGCCCGCGCGAGCCAATTGCTGCCCGGCGGCGTCAATTCACCGGTACGCGCGTTCAAGTCGGTGGGCGGGGAGCCGTTCTTCGCCCAGCGCGCGCAAGGACCCTATCTGTTCGATGTCGACGGTAACCGCTACATCGACTACGTCGGCTCCTGGGGGCCGATGATCGCCGGCCATGCGCATCCACAGGTGCTCGACGCGGTTGCGCGAACCATGCGCGACGGCCTCAGCTTCGGGGTACCCAACGAGCTGGAAGTGACGATGGCCGAGACCATCACCCGGCTCATGCCCAGCTGCGAGATGGTGCGGATGGTCAACTCCGGTACCGAGGCGACGCTGTCCGCCATCCGGGTTGCGCGCGGCGCTACCGGACGGTCGCGGATCGTCAAGTTCGAAGGCTGCTACCACGGCCACGGTGACAGCTTCCTGGTCAAGGCCGGCAGCGGCGCGCTGACCCTGGGCCTGCCGAACTCGCCCGGTGTGCCCAAGGCGCTCGCGGACCTGACCTCGACCTTGCCATACAACGACTTCGACGCCGCGACCGCGATGTTCGAGGAGATCGGCGACGAGATCGCCGGCCTGATCATCGAGCCGATCGTCGGCAACGCCAATTGCATCCTGCCGCGCGCTGGCTACCTGCAGCACCTGCGCGACCTGTGCACCCAGCACGGTGCGCTGTTGATCTTTGACGAGGTGATGACCGGCTTCCGGGTCGCACTGGGCGGCGCGCAACAGCGCTATCAGGTCAGTCCGGACCTGAGCACGTTCGGCAAGATCATCGGCGGCGGCATGCCGGTTGGGGCTTTTGGCGGCCGGCGCGAGCTGATGAGCCAGGTCGCGCCAAGCGGACCGATTTACCAGGCCGGCACACTGAGCGGCAACCCGGTCGCGATGGCCGCGGGACTGGCAACGCTAGGCCTGATCCAGGCGCCTGGTTTCCATGATGCGCTGGAAGCCAGCACCAACACGTTGTGCGATGGGCTGGAATCGGCCGCCCGTGACGCTGGCGTACCGTTCCACACCACCCGCGCGCCGGGGATGTTCGGCTTGTATTTCCGCGAAGGCCCGGTGGAATCGTTCGCGGATGCCACCGCATCCGATGCCGCCCGGTTTGGCCGGTTCTTCCATGCGATGCTCGAACGAGGCGTGTATTTCGCCCCGTCGGCCTTCGAAGCCGGTTTCATGTCCAGTGCACACGAGCAAGCCGATATCGCCGTCACCGTGAGCGCCGCGCGCGAGGCGTTTGCGGCATGCAAGGATTGAAACCGGCTGCCTGACGGCGCTGGCACCGAACTGCCAGAACGGTTCGAGTAAACGACCACTTGCATGCGGGCGGCCGCCGTCGGTCACCACTGCCCGGTGTTTGGCATCGAGGCCCACGGCTCGGCCACGGGCAGCGCCTCGCCCTTTTGCAGCAACTCGATCGAGATCAGGTCCGGAGAGAGCACGAAAGCCATCCGGCCGTCGCGCGGCGGCCGGTTGATCGCAATACCCCGCGATTGCAGGTGGGCACAGGTCGCGTAGATATCGTCGACCTGGAACGCAAGGTGGCCAAAGTTGCGCGCGTTCCCGTAGTCCTCCTGCGAACCCCAGTTGTGGGTCAGCTCGATCTCGGCTTCGGGGTTTTCCGGGGCGCCGAAATAGACCAGGGAGAACTTGCCTTCGGCATTATCCATCCGGCGTGTCTGCACCAGCCCCAACCCTTCGGTGAAGAATCGGCTGGTGGCGTCCAGGTCATGGACCCGAATCATGGCGTGCAGGTATTTCATCAAGCGCTCCTCAAATCACAAAAAAAGGTCCGGCAGCAACGGTTGCGCCGGATCCATCGCGTAGACGGAAAAGTCCTCGACGCCCGCCTCGACCAGCACCTGCTCATCGATCAGGAACTGGCCGTGGAAGCCGGCGGCCGGCCGCACCAGCACCGCGTGCGCGGCATCGGCGACGATCTCCGGCTTGCGACAGCCGGCTACATCGATACCCGGGATCATGTTGAGCGCATCGGTGGCAATGATCGTGCGTGGCCATAGCGCGTTGACCGCGACCCCTTGCGGCCCGAACTCCGCCGCAACTCCAAGCGTCACGAAGCTCATCCCCATCTTGGCCAGGGTGTAGCCGGTATGCGGTCCCCACCACTTTGGATCCAGGCTGGGCGGCGGCGCCAAGGTGAGGATATGCGGGTTGGATGCCTTCTGCAGGTGCGGCAGGCAAGCTTGCGCGCACAGGAAGCTACCGCGTGCATTCACCTGGTGCATCAGGTCGAATCGCTTCATCGGCGTATCCAACACCCCCTGTAGCCAGATCGCGCTGGCATTGTTGACCAGGATATCGATCCCGCCGAACGTCTCGACCGCGGCGGCGACGGCCGCATCGACCTGCGCCTCATCACGGATATCGCATTGGACCGCCAACGCTTTTCCACCTGACTCCTCGACTTCCGCGGCGACCGTGTGGATGGTGCCAGGCAACTTGGAATGGGCAGACGACGAGCGGGCCGCGATGACGATATTGGCGCCGTCGCGCGCCGCCCGCAATGCGATGGCACGACCGATGCCACGCGAAGCACCGGTGATGAACAAGGTCTTGCCTGACAAGGTGGGCATGAATGCTCCAGTCGTGGGGTCGGCCCATTGTAGGCAGTGACTCCGTGCCTGCACCGCGATCTCAGGGCTTCGGACCCATGCCCTCGTTATCCTCCCAATGCAGCAGCCGGCGGGTGATGAAGCGATATACCGGCTTTCCGGTGGCGAACCACGCTTGGCGCACCCAGGAATGGCGCTTCAACACGCGCAGCTCGACCGGGGTCAGCATTTCCGGGCAATAAGTGCGCTTGTGCTTGAGCAGATGGCGCAGGTCTTCGCGTGCAAGCAGGCGCATCCAGCGCGAGCGCGGATGGCCACGAACGGCCAGCTGGAAATCAATGATCGCCGGGCTCCCATCGACCAGCACCAACCAGTTGGCCTCCTTGGCCAGGTCGTTGTGGACCAGCCCGTGCCGGTGGAGCTGCTGCAACAAATGGCGGGCACCCTGGAAATACGCCAGGTCACCATGCGGCGGAGCCTGGTACATCGCCGCGCCCTCCATGTAGCTGCGCTCCAGGCGTCGGCCGTCCCAGCGTAACAAGCGCGGCGTGGCCGGCATTCCATCAATACATTGCAAGGCACGCGCTTCGCGTCGGGCCAGCCACCATGCCGGTAGCCGCAGGCATGCCGGCACATGGGCGAGGTCACGACGTATGAATAACCCGCTGTGGTCGCGCATCAGCGAAATCCGGCCAAAGCTGTCGGCTTTCAGCGCGGTGACTTCCAATGCGACAGCGGAATGCGAAGTGCTCATCACGCCACTTTACCGGCAGCCGCCTGGTTCGGCAGCTCCCGCCCGCCGTTGTTGGCACACAGGCGGGCGGTTGGTTCCTGAATCCCGTAGCCGCAGGCTTGCCCAACAGGCATCAAAACCAGCATGACACTGACATAATGAGCCGATGAATCCGGCTTGGATCGACAGCGTCACCGCGTGGATTGGCACGCACCCCGTAGCGGCCGGCGCCTTGATCTTCCTGATCGCCTTCTGCGACGCGCTGGTGGTGATCGGTATCGTGGTCCCGGCATTGCCGTTGCTGTTTGCCGCCGGCGCGCTGGTCGGTCTGGGGCATGTCAACGGTCCCTATGCAGTGATGTGCGCGGCCAGCGGTGCATTCCTCGGCGACGCACTCAGCTACTGGTTTGGACGCCACCTCGGGCCGCGCCGGCTGCGCCAGCACTGGCCATTCGTTCGCTACCCGCAATGGCTGGATCGCGGCGAGACCCTGTTTCGTCGCCACGGAATCAAAAGCATCCTGATTGCCCGATTCGTGGGCGCGGTGCGGCCGTTCGTACCGGTGATCGCGGGCATGCTGCAGATGCCGCTGCGGCGATACGCCCTACCCAGCGCATTCGCCAGTCTGGCCTGGGCGGCAGTATTCCTGGCCCCGGGTTGGGTGTTGGGAGCCTCTTACGATGCCGCAGCGGCGGTTGCTGATCGACTCGCATTGGCACTGGGTGGTCTGGCGGTAGCCATTGCCCTGGTCTGGGCCGCGGTGCTCTACACCTGGCGCTGGTTTGCCAACAACGCCGACCATCTGTTGGCGCGCTTGTTGCGCTGGATCCATGCCCATCCCCTGCTCGGTCGTTACGCCGGCGCGTTGGTCGATCCGAACCGGCCCGGTTCTGCGTCGTTGCTGATGCTCGCGGCGTGTTTGCTGGCGATCAGCTGGATCTGCTTCACCTTGTTGGCGTTGCTGCTGGCCAGCGGCGGTCCACTGGCGGTGGACCATCACCTGCAGGACCTGATGTGGCGCTTGCGCAACCCGTTGGCCGATCACCTGATGGCGGGCCTGGCAAGCCTGGGCGACATCCAGGTGTTGGGTGTGGCGGCAAGCGTGGCGCTGGCCTACCTGTTGTGGCGACGGCGCTGGATGGCGGCCGCCCACTGGATCGCGGCGCTCGCGTTTGGCCTGGCACTGACCAGTCTGCTTGAGGCGGTGATCGACATGCCGCGGCCGCCAACCGCCCCCCCGGGGTTTGGCTTCCCGTCCGTGGCGGTGACCATGACCACGATCATCTTCGGTTTTTTCGCGGTGTTGATTGCGCGCGAGCTGCCTGGGCGTAAACGTGTCTGGCCATACCTGCTGGCCGGCGTCATCACCACCGTGGTCGGGTTCGCCCGGCTCTACCTGGGCGCGCACTGGTTGAGCGACCTGGTCGGCGGCACATTGTTCGGCCTGATCTGGCTGTTGATCCTGGGCATTTCCTACCGCAGCCACGTGGCACGCTCGTTCTGGATGCATCCGCTGTCGGCGCTGTTTTACGGCAGCTTCGCGATCGCCGCGGCATGGCACGCCCCGCACGCGGCCGACGCGCTGCTGAGCCGCTTCCCAACCGCACCACCCAGCGTGCAGGTCAGCAACGACGACTGGTGGCACGACGGCTGGGCCGGACTGCCCGCGCAACGCAACGAGCATGATGCACGCCGACGCTGGCCGCTGGACATGCAGGTAGCCGGCCCACTGGCACCGCTGCAGACGGCGATGGAAGCCGCCGGGTGGCGGGTGCAACCGCAGGCCGACTGGACCGGCACGATTACACTGCTCGATGACGACACGCCGATAACGGACCAGGTCGTGCTCCCGGCAACGCTGGATGCGCACGCCGAGACCCTGTTGATGCTGCACCCCGGAGCCGAGCCGGGCGAGCAGTACGCGTTGCGCTTGTGGCCGGCGCCAGCCGCGCTGGACGACGCCACCCCCTTGTGGATCGGCACCACCCAGACCTTGCAGGCCAGCAAGCCACTCGGAGCGGCGGTGCTGTGGCTGCCCGCCCCCCACAACGGTGAGGCGCATGGGCGAGTAGCCGATGCACTGAAAGGGTTCGACTCGATCCAGGCGCAACACCCGCACAATGGCGTACCGGTGCTCCGGGTACGCATCAACCCTTAGGCTCAGCTGTCCGGAAGCAACGAGAGCATTTGGTCCAGTCGCTCGTGTGGATCATCGGTCTGGAGCAGTTGCTGGCGCTGCGGGTCGGACAACGGCAACATCTCGGCCAGTCGCCAACCGACCCACGCCGCGTCGTCCAGGTGCGCATCAGCCAGCTTCGCGTACTCGCCGCCGACCTGCTCGACCACCCCTTTCAGCAAGGTCGACAGCAAGCCGTGTTGCGGACGCAACGGCTCGACCGGATCGGGATCGCACCAGTCCACCTGGGCCACCTGCAGGCCGTTGGCACGGACGGCGACCTGACGCACGTGGAAACGCCGCGCGCCGCGTACCTGCAAGGTCAACAACCCATCGTCACCGGTGTCGAAATCCTCGATCAGCGCCTCGGTGCCGTAAGCCGCCGCGGAACCCATGGCGTCCTCTTCCAGGATCAGGCAAATACCAAAGCCGCAGCTGTTGCGGCCGCACTCCCGTACCAGGTCCAGGTAACGCGGCTCGAATACCCGCAGTCCCAGCGTGCCGCCCGGGAACAGGACAGCCGGCAACGGAAACAATGACAACGATGGGGGATCGGTCTGGTTCGACATTGTCACCAGCCTAGCGCAGTCCAGGTTGGCCCTGCAGCATCGCCATGAAACGCCGCGGCGCTCCGTCAAAACCACCGTTGGACATGAATACCACGTGGTCGCCGGACCGCGTCTGCTGGCCCAGTAACGCGAGCAAGGCGTCTGTATCGGCCGCGGCAATGCCCTCGCCGCGCAGGGCGGCAATCACCTTGCCGGCATCCCACGCCAACTCCGGCCGGTGCAGGAATACCACCACGTCGGCCTCGTCCAGCGACGGTGCCAGCGCGTCGGCGTGTGCACCCAGCCGCATCGAATTGCTGCGCGGCTCCATCGCCACGATGACACGCGCCTTGCCGACCTTGGCCCGCAACCCGGCCAGGGTGGTGGCGATCGCGGTGGGATGGTGGGCGAAGTCGTCGTAAACGGTGATGTCGGCGTCCTGGCCAATCAACTCCATTCGCCGCTTGACGCTGTGGAAGCTGGTCAATGCCGGCAACACGGCGGCGACATCGCCGCCGACCGCGTCCACGGCAGCGAGCGCCGCCAATGCGTTCATCACGTTATGCCGGCCCAACAGCGACCAATGCACTTCGCCCAGCTCGACGCCGTCGTGGATGACCATGAAAGCGCTGCCGTCCTGCGCCAGCAAACGGGCGGTCCAGTGGAATGGCTGGTCCGGGGTGACCGGACTCACGGCCAGCGAAGCATCCAGGCCGAAGCTCACCACCGGCGTCCAGCAGCCCATTGCAAGCATCTCCGCCAGATGCCGGTCCTCACCATTGACGACCAACCGGCCGCGGCGTGGCACCGTGCGCACCAAGTGGTGGAACTGGCGCTGGATCGCGGCCACGTCCGGAAAGATGTCGGCGTGGTCGAATTCCAGGTTGTTGAGGATCGCCACCAGCGGCCGGTAATGCACGAACTTGCTGCGCTTGTCGAAGAACGCGGTGTCGTACTCGTCGGCCTCGACCACGAACAAGGAGCCCGGCGCCGTGGATGAGGGCGCGCCGCCACCCACCCGCGCCGAGACCCCGAAATCCTCGGCCACGCCGCCGATCAGGAAGCCCGGCGCGCGGCCGGCCGCCTCCAGCAACCAGGCCAATATCGAGGTCGTGGTGGTCTTGCCGTGGGTACCGGCGACGGCAAGCACGTCGCGACCCGGCAATACATTCTCGGCCAACCACTGGGCACCGGAGATGTACTTCTGGTTATCGTCCAGCACCTGCTCCACGGCCGGGTTGCCACGCGAGAGCGCATTGCCGATCACGATCTGGTCGCAGTCGGCGGAGATGTTGGCCGGGTCGTAGCCTTGGCGCAGCTCGATGCCCAGTTCCTCCAGCAAGGTCGACATCGGCGGATATACCGCCTGGTCGCTGCCCTCCACCTGGTGGCCAAGCTCGCGCGCCAGCGCCGCGACGCCGCCCATGAAGGTGCCGGCGATGCCGAGGATATGGAGTTTCATGCGTTTACCGGTTCTGCCGGGCTAGCCGACCTGCGGGACCGGTGCCAGCGCCTCGATCAGCCGCGCGAACACCTCGTCCAGCGAGCCCACCCCATCCACCACGCTGAGCTTGCCGCGCTGACGGAAGAAATTGACCACCGGCGCGGTCTGGTCGACGTAGACCTGCAGACGGGTACGGACCGATTCGGGTGTGTCGTCGGCGCGACCTTCAGCCTGGGCCCGGCCGGCGATCCGTTCGACCAGCAACTCGGTCGGCACCTCCAGTTGCACCGCCGCATCCATCGGCTGGCCGATGCGCTCGAGCAACGTGTTCAGTGCGTCGGCCTGGGCCAGATTGCGCGGATAGCCATCGAGGATGAAACCGCCACGGGTGTCGGCCCGCGAGAAGCGATCCTCGAGCATGCCCAGCAGGATCGCGTCGCTCACCAGCTCACCACGAGCCATCACCTCTTTTGCCTCAAGGCCAAGCGGGGTGCCGGCGGCAACTTCCGCACGCAGCAAATCGCCGGTGGAGATGTGCGGTACCTGCAAATGATCCTTGAGGCGGGTGGCCTGTGTGCCCTTGCCGGAACCGGGCGGGCCGAGAAGTACCAATCGCATCACTGTCTCCTGAATCTGGGCCTCACGGGGCCGGCGCTACAATTGCAGCGACCTGTCAACCTGCCGGGGCAAACGGCGCCCAGCTTACCGCATCCTGGGGCTATCCCGGCACCTACCTCTGGAAGCCCCATGCCCTCGGGAACCCTGCTCTATGCCCAGTCCGGCGGTGTCACCGCCGTTATCAACGCCACCGCTTCGGCGGTGATCCAGACCGCTCGCGCCCACAAGGTCAAGGTACTGGCCGCGCGCAACGGGATCCTGGGTGCATTGCGCGAGGAGCTGATCGACACCTCGAAAGAGTCGATCGCCGCGATTCGCGCCCTCGCCCACACGCCCGGCGGCGCGTTCGGATCATGCCGGTTCAAGCTCAAGTCACTGGACGAGGACCGAGCCAGGTACGAGCGCCTGCTGGACGTGCTGCGTGCCCATGACGTGCGCTGGTTCCTCTACAACGGCGGCAATGATTCGGCCGACACCGCATTGAAGATGTCGAAGCTGGCGGCCGAGTTCGACTACCCGCTGACGTGCATCGGCGTGCCCAAGACCATCGACAATGACCTCGCGCTGACCGATTGCAGCCCCGGCTTCGGCTCGGCGGCGAAGTACACCGCGGTATCCGTGCGCGAAGCGGCGCTGGATGTGGCTGCCATGGCCGAGACGTCGACCAAGGTGTTCGTGTACGAGGCGATGGGCCGGCATGCCGGTTGGTTGGCTGCGTCGGCCGGACTGGCGGGCAACGGACCCGACGAGGCACCGCACATCATCCTGTTCCCGGAACGCGTGTTCGACGAGGCGGTTTTTCTCGCCAAGGTGGAATCGGTCGTCAAGCGCGTCGGCTATTGCGTGGTGGTCGCCAGCGAAGGCATCCGCAACGCCGATGGTGCGTTTGTCGCCGATGCCGGCGGCGGCAAGGACTCCTTTGGCCACGCCCAACTTGGCGGCGTGGCTTCCCATCTCGCCGGCCGGGTCCAGCGCATGCTGGACTACAAGGTCCACTATGCGCTGCCCGACTACCTGCAGCGCTCGGCGCGGCACCTGGCCTCCAGGACCGATCTGGACCACGCGCAGGCGGTGGGCAAGGCAGCGGTCGAGTTCGCCCTGAAGGGCATGAATTCGGTGATGCCGGTGATCGTGCGCACCGGCGACGCGCCCTATCGCTGGAAGATCGAGCCGGCACCGCTGTCGAAGATCGCCAACAAGGAAAAGAAGATGCCAGCGGGATTCCTGCGCCGCGACGGCTACGGCATCACCGAAAAAGCCCGCACCTATCTGGAGCCGCTGATCCGGGGCGAAGCACCGCCGCCATACGGACGCGACGGCTTGCCCAGGTACGTCACGCTGAAAAATATCGCGGTAAAGGCGCAACTGCCGCCGTGGGATGTCGAAACGGGTTGAAACTCGCCCGGATGAGGCAGCTCAGTCGTTGCAGGTCTTGCCTTCCACCTTCATCACCGCCGCAAACACACTGGCGGCCGCTGGCTTGTCGGCGCTGGATGCGGGCTTGGAGCCATCGAGGTACACCCGGACGCGACCCTGTGCGTCCAGCTCCGGCGTGGCGCCTTCGGCGGCATTGCGCCACACCTGCACGATGGCCTGTTGCGATGGACAGGCGGCGTTGGGCACGCTGATCAGGTCGTTGAGTATCCATCCGCCGGCAAGCGAAGGCTTCGCCTTGGCGGCGTCCACGAAACGCGCGCGTGGCTGGCAGTTCGGGCTGGTGCGAACGACCGCGAACCGGTACGGATCGGCGGTCTCACCGGTAAACACGCCTTCCAGGCGGGCACAGGCCTCCGGGATTGTGCGCAGGGTATGCGCCACCCCAACGGCCTGGGCAGTGGCAGCCGGGCGGTCAATCTCCGGCTTGGGGTCGGCGGCCATTGCGGGCAGTGCCGCAACGAGAAGTAACAAGGGCATCAGGCGCATGGGCGCGCTCCGGTCAGCTACAGGTTGAAGCGCAGGCTGCCACGACGCGCCTGAACGGCCGCCGGAATGTGCCATAGTCGTGGCGTTGTAAGGCGCGTAATCCGAAATTCCATGTTGTTGTCCACTTTCTATTGGGGAGGGGTCCATGCTGGAGCAGTACGGTTTGACCTTGGCGCTCGTGTGCGCCGTTATCGCGATCCTGTACGGGATCATCTCGGCGCGCTGGATCAGCGCGCAGCCCGCCGGCAATGAACGCATGCAGGAGATCGCCGGCGCGATCCAGGAAGGCGCTCGCGCCTATCTCAATCGGCAGTACCTGACGATCTCGGTCGCCGGGGTGGTGTTATTCGTCGTCATCGGCATCTTCCTGGGTTGGCCGACCGCGATCGGGTTTGCACTCGGCGCGGTGTTGTCGGGTGCCGCCGGTTATATCGGCATGAATGTCTCGGTGCGCGCCAACGTGCGTACCGCCGAGGCGGCGCGGCGCGGCATCGGGCCGGCGATGGATGTTGCCTTCAGGGGCGGCGCGATCACCGGGATGCTGGTGGTCGGACTGGGCCTGCTGGGGGTCGCCGGTTACTGGTTGGTACTGGAGAAGATCGGCATCGTTGGCGAGCCTGCACTGCATGCATTGCTCGGACTGGCGTTCGGCAGCTCGCTGATTTCGATCTTCGCCCGTCTTGGCGGCGGTATCTTCACCAAGGGCGCCGACGTCGGTGCCGACCTGGTCGGCAAGGTCGAGGCCGGGATCCCCGAGGACGACCCGCGCAACCCGGCGGTGATTGCCGACAACGTCGGCGACAACGTCGGTGACTGTGCCGGCATGGCCGCGGACCTGTTCGAGACCTACGCGGTGACGATCATCGCCACCATGTTGCTGGGCGGGTTGATGTTCGCCGCCGACACCAACGCGGTGTTGTATCCGCTGATGCTGGGCGCAGTGTCGATCATCGCCTCGATCATCGGCGCGTTCTTCGTCAAGGTGAAGGCCGGTGGCTCGATCATGGGCGCGCTGTACAAGGGCGTGATCGTGTCTGCCGTGTTGTCGGCGGTGGCGTTCTGGTTCGTTACCGCCGACATGTTCCCGGACGGGCTGACCTCGCTGGATGGCACGCTGTCGGTGTCCTCGACCAACATCTTCTACTGCGGCCTGATCGGCCTGGTGCTGACGGGCTTGATCGTGTGGATCACCGAGTACTACACCGGCACGCAATTCAAGCCGGTGCAGCACATCGCCGCGGCGTCCACCACCGGGCATGGCACCAACATCATTGCGGGCCTGGGCATCTCGATGAAGTCGACCGCCTGGCCGGTGCTGGTGGTCTGTGCGGCAATCTGGGGCGCGCACGCGCTTGGAGGCCTGTACGGCATCGCCATCGCCGCAACCGCCATGTTGTCGATGGCCGGCATGATCGTCGCCCTTGATGCCTACGGCCCGATCACCGACAACGCCGGTGGCATCGCGGAGATGGCCGACCTGCCGCCGGAGGTGCGCGATATCACCGACCCGCTGGATGCAGTCGGCAACACCACCAAGGCCGTGACCAAGGGCTATGCGATCGGTTCGGCGGCACTGGCGGCACTGGTGCTGTTTGCCGATTACACCCACAACCTCAACACCGCCGGTGAAGCCAAGGCGGCCCTCACCGGCGTCGCCTACGAGGCCATGCGTTTCGATCTTTCCGACCACATGGTGATCATCGGCCTGTTGATCGGCGGATTGATTCCCTACCTGTTCGGCGCGATGGCGATGGAGGCGGTCGGCCGGGCTGCGGGCGCGGTGGTGGAGGAAGTACGCCGACAGTTCCGCGAGATCCCCGGGATCATGGAAGGCACCGGCAAGCCGGATTATTCGCGCGCGGTCGACATGCTGACCAAGTCGGCGATCAAGGAGATGATCCTGCCTTCACTGTTGCCGGTGGCCGTGCCGATCGTGGTCGGTCTGTTGCTGGGACCGAAGGCGCTGGGCGGATTGCTGATCGGCACGATCGTGACCGGGATTTTCGTGGCGATCTCGATGACGACCGGTGGCGGCGCGTGGGATAACGCGAAAAAGTACATCGAAGACGGTCATCACGGCGGCAAGGGCAGCGACGCGCACATGGCGGCGGTAACCGGCGATACCGTCGGCGATCCGTACAAGGACACCGCCGGCCCGGCAATCAACCCGCTGATCAAGATCATCAATATCGTCGCGCTGCTGATGGTGCCGCTGCTGTAGCCACACCGGCATCACGGATATCCAGGGCGGCCTTCGGGCCGCCCTTTTTTACAGGTGGGCCATGGATTCCGTGGCGCCGGCACCACCCCCGACGTGATGTTCACCTTTCAGTGCCCGGACCCCATTGATGCCGAAGTGGCGCCTGGCGTCGGCAATCCAATCTTGCGGGCAAACGCAGAAAAACGCGGGTCATCCCGGTAACGCAGGATGAAGGGATCGTAGAGCAGGTAGGCGACTCCCGGGTCGCGGTTGACCCACGCGCGATCCAGCCATTCAAAGACCTTGTCCGCGTCATTGCGCAGGGCATACACGTCGGCGATCTGATACGCGGCAACATCGGCCTGGGCGTCAACCAGGGCCTGCAATGCGGCATCGGCGGCCTCACGGTCATCACCGATCTGCAGTGCCAGCGCGAGTGCAATGTCGTGCCAGACCCCTGCCGGCTCCTGTCGCGCTGAGATCAGCGCGGCCTTGGCGTTGCCGCGCAGGATTTCGATGACGGCCAGTTGCTCGTAATAGACCGCCGCCTCGGGTTGCAGCTCGATTGCCTTGCGGATCGCCTGCTCCGCCTCGTCGAGACGCCCGACCGGCGCAAGATAGGTGGCGAGCCAGTAGTACCAGCTCGCATGCAACGGGTCGGCTGCCAACGCTTGCCGGGTCAGATCGACCGCCTGCCCGGGATTACCCAGGGTTGCCAGCAACACACCGAGTGAAAACTTGACGTCGCCATCGTTGGGGGCCAGCTGTACCGCGCGGCGGTACTCGGTTTCTGCCTGCGCCCAGTTGAAGTCCGCGGTGGACAGCAGGCGGCCGCGCGCCACATGCACCGCCGCCAGATCCGGATTCAGCGCCAACGCACTGGTAGCCGCCGCGCGCGCTTGTGCATACGCCTGCTGGGCCGGCGCACCGCCGAGAAACTGCGTCGCAAGATCCGTCCACGCGTGGGAAATCATGGCGTAGGCCTGTGCGTAGCGCGGATCGATCCGGGTCGCGGTGGTGTAGGCATCAATCGCCTTGCGCAGGTCGGCCTGGGTGCCGCGTGTACGGTAGAACTTGCCCTGCAGGTACGCGGTGTACGCATCCATATTGCCGCTGGGTGGGTGATCACTTTGCATCGCGGCGTCGGGCCCGGTCAGCAGTTGGGCCTTGAGTGCACTGGCGACCGCACTGGTGATCTCATCCTGCAGTGCAAACAGGTCCTTGAATGGCCGGTCAAAATGTTGCGACCACAGGGTGCTGCCATCGGCCGCCTCGACCAGCTGCGCGGTGATGCGCACGGTATCGCCAGCCCGGCGCACGCTGCCTTCCAGTAAATGGGCGACGCCAAGCTTGGCGCCGATCACCTTGCTGCTGTCCTTGCTGTTGCGGAACTGGAACGCGGAGTTCCGGCCGATGACCTTCAACCCATCAAACTGCGACAACGCCGTGATCAGGTCTTCGGAAAGACCGTCGGAAAAGTACTGCTGATCCTTGTCCCCACTGCCGTTCACCAACGGCAGTACCGCGATGGATTTGGCGGGGATGGCGGCGACGGCTTTCCCCGCGACCCGCTCGGTGGCACGCGCCGCGCCCTGCTTCTCGGCTTCCAGTTGCAGCGTTGCTTCGCGTTGCGGGGAAAACACGAACTTGTCGACCCCGAAATACGTGAGCGCGAGCAACAGCACGGCGACAATGGCCAGATTCATGCGTTGAGCCGTGCGTGACCCGATCGAGTCCGCCGCAGCAACCACAGCATCCAGCTTGAAACCATCCGGCGTGAATGCAAACACCCAGGCAAACACCAGTGCGGGTACAAACCCGATCGCGAGCACGATGACGATGCTCCGCATCAGCCAGTCCGGAGCACCGAACATCGGGAAGATGGTGTCCACCACCTGGGTGATCAACCAGGCTCCCACCAGATACAGGCCCGCCATGCGGATGACATTGCGGCGTTTGAGTTCGGCGAACAGGTTGCTTCCGCTCATCACGATCCCTTGGCTGGACGGCCCTGTGTCGAGGCACAGTGGTGCGGGTGTGCCGGCTGAACGGCCGGCATTCGCCGTCCTACCGACGCAGGCACCTTGATTGGCCCAACGCCAGTTGCTGGAAATACAGGACGCCCGCCCCGTCCGCGCGAGTTTGCCCAGGTGCGCGACCACGCCGATGGTGCGACGCAGCAGCCTACGAGGTAAAATCGTCGGCTTCACCCGGCCGCCGGTTGGCGCGCCCCTCACACCGCTTCGGAGCAAACCATGGGTCTGGATCATGTCACCACCGGCAAGAACCCGCCGGACGAGATCAACGTCATCATCGAGATCCCCAAGGATGCCGAGCCAGTAAAGTACGAGGTGGACAAGGAATCGGGCGCGATCTTCGTCGACCGCATCCTGTCCACCCCGATGCGCTATCCGTGCAACTACGGCTATGTTCCGCGCACCCTGTGCGGCGATGGCGACCCGGCCGATGTCATGGTGATCCTGCCGTTGCCGCTCATTCCCGGCTCAGTGATCCGTTGCCGTCCGGTCGGCGTACTCAGGATGAGTGACGAGGCCGGCAGCGACGAGAAGATCCTGGCCGTACCGTCCACCGATGTATTCAGCGGTTATGCCCATATCAACGACCTAGACCAGGTCAGCCCCCACTGGTGCGAGCGGATCGGGCATTTCTTCCAGCACTACAAGGATCTGGAAAAAGGCAAATGGGTCAAGCTCGACGGTTGGGGCGGCGCCGACGAGGCGAAGGCCTTGCTGGTCGATGCAATGAAGCGTCATGACGCTGAGGGGCATCAACCCGGGGCCTGATTGCCAGCCGGGCTGCTACGCAGAGAAAGAAGGCCGCCCTCGGGTGGCCTTCTTCATGTGTGCCTCCCAGTGGAATAAACCCAGCTGCCATGACCACACGGGCGCATCAAAAAAGCGGCCCCGTTCCCGGGGCCGCTTTGATGTTACTCAGTGCAATTTGATCGACGGATCGATCAGAAGCGCTGCTGGTACTTCATGTACATGAAGCGACCGATGTCGAAACCACCGTAGTACGAGTAGTTCGAGTTCGGCTGGCTGAACATCGCCTGGCCCTGGTGGTCGAACACGTTGTTCGCACCCACCGAGACGGTGGCATTCCACGGCGCATCCCAGCTTACTTGCAGGTCGTGGAAGGTGTTCGAACCGACCTTGTTCATCGGTGTGATCTCGCCATAGGTGTCAGGCGCGGCATAGTCGGGAAGGTTGCAGCGATCGTCGAAGTAGCACTGCTCCTTCATCGACGAGTAGTAGCGCATGCCCCAGTTGACGGCGAAATCAGCATAGGACCAGTTGAGGTTCATGTTGGAACGGATCCGGAAGTTGCCGCCGAAGCCGACCGACGGGGATTCCGGCGTGTCTGCATCGTTGGTGGTCTTCAGGTTGTTCTTGCTGACGTAGGTGGAGTCCCAGTTGATGCCGAACTGGCCCAGGCTCGCGGTATCGAACCGGTACGCCACGCCGAAGTCGAAGCCTTCGGTCTCGACGTAACCCGCATTGCGCAGACCGTAGGTCAACTCGTTGACGATGCCGGTGACCGGATCACGCGAGAAGCCCTGGCAACGTGCTTCGATGCCTCGGACGTAGCAATCTTCCAACATCAGGTTCGGGCTGTCCGAGACCATGGTGTTGTCGATCTGGATGCTCCACCAGTCGAGGGTCATGCTGAGGTTGTCGACGTAGCTTGGGCTGTACACCAGGCCCAGCGACTTGGACTCGGAGGTTTCCGGGGTCAGCAGCGGGTTGGAGCCCGAGTTGAACGGAACCGGGGTCTGGGCCGCGACACTGTCGGTCGGAACGAAGCCCTGCTGCAGCTGACGGTAATTCTGGCCGACATCCGCCACGCAAGCCGCGCTGCCGCCAACGACACCATAGACGCTGTCACACACGTCCCGGAAACCGGTGTAGAAGGTCTCGGAACTGCCACCGTACAGATCGTCGATGGTCGGAGCACGGAAACCGTCGGCGAGGGTACCGCGAACCATCAAGTCATCGAACGGCTTCCACTTGAAGCCAAACTTGTTGTTGGTGGTATCACCGAAGGTGGTGTAGTCCGAGTAACGGCTGGCGACGTTGAAGGTCAGCTCCTGCGCGAACGGCAGGTCGGCCAGGACCGGAATGTTCAACTCCAGGTAGAACTCGTCCACGGCGTACTGGCCCTGGGTCGGACCGGATGCCAGGTTGGTGGAATCGCCGGTCTGGGCAATGGCATCGGGGCTGAAGCGCCCCGATTCCTTGCGGTACTCGTAACCGGCCGCGAACGCCAGGTCACCGGCAGGCAACGCAAACAGGTTGCCGGCAACGTTGGCGAAGTAGCTGGTGGTCTCGGTCTCGCCCAGCGCGTGCTCGGTCTTGTACAGGTAGTCCTGCACGGCCTTGTCGCCCAGCGAGTGCGCTGCGTCGCCGGTGCCGAAGCCCGCAAACGGGTTCCACGGCACGCAACCGGCAATCTCGTTGCCCGGAGTACCGCAAACGATCTGGCCCTGGTCATTCTGGAACGACGGACCCACTGCGTTGCGCACATTCGGCTTGTAGAGGTTGCCGGTGGAGACCGCCTGCAGGTTGTTCTGGTTGAACAGATAGCCGGCATCCCAGTCCAGGTAACGGCTGCCGTAGTCGATCGAGCCTTCCAGCGCGGCGGTGATGCGCCAGGTGGTCAGGTCGCTCTGGGTGGTACGCGGCAATTCCCAGCCACGACGACGCCAGTCGATCTCGGTGCCGGCCAGCGGATTGAAGTAGCTGTCGCCCGACATCGCCGCATCAATCGCACTTGATTGCACCGGGTAGCCGGCAATCTGGCGCTCGGACATGCGCTTGTTGTACGACATGTCCGCCACCAGGCGAATGTTGTCGGTGATGTCGTGGTTGGCATTGACGAACAACGTGCGGCTTTCGGTCGGGTTGATCAAGTGCATCTGATCGGAACCCTTGCTGGTGTCGTCGGCGTTCTGCGGGTGGAAGTTGCCCAGGCCGATGGCGTTGCCGTCACGGTCCGGTGCGTACCACTCGGGATCCAGCGGCTTGCCATCCGGACCTTTCTTGCCGCTGTTGATGTTGAAGTTTCCCCACTGGCCGACCACCGTGGTGCTGTGCTGCGGGTAACCGGGGTAGGTGTCATCGCTGAACCAGCGATCCTTTGCCCAGACCGCTTCTTCCTTGTGCTGCGCCGCACCGATGGTGACAGAGCCGCGGTCACCGGCGAAGCCGACTACGAAATCGTAGTTCTGCTTGACGCCGTCACCTTCGCCGTACTGGCCGATATAGGCGTTGATTTCCGCGCCTTCGAAGTTCTTGCGGGTGATGATGTTGACCACGCCGGCAATGGCGTCGGAGCCGTACAGCGACGACGCGCCATCTTTCAGCACTTCGACGCGCTCAACCATGGCGGTCGGGATCTGCGAGATGTCCTGCAGGCCGCTGGTGGTGATACCAAGGCGCTTGCCATTGACCAGCACCAGGGTGCGCGATGCACCGAGGTTACGCAGGTCGATGTAGGAACCGCCCACGTTCTCGCCGGAGGACAGCGGCTCGGAGCGGCTGATCGGCGGGGTGCCGGCGGCAGTGATGTTCTGCAGGATGTCGGCAACGGAGCTGAAGCCCTGCTTCTGGATGTCTTCGCGGCTGATGGTCAACACCGGCTGCGAGGTTTCCAGATCGACCTGGCGGATACGCGAACCGGTGACTTCGATCCGGTCCAGGGTGGTTGCCTGCTCAGCGGGAGCGGCTTCCTGCGCGCCGGCAAAGGCCGGCACAAGTGCCATCGCGATACCAGCCGGCAGCAAGCCGAGCCGCATCGCGGGGCGCAAATTGCGGTAATTCATGGATCTCTCTCCAATAACGTTATGAGCGTGTTAAACGCGTCGTCAACGCTACGTCCCGAGAGCTTTTACTGCTTTGCCGCACCCGCCGCCTGACTTTGCCGAATCCGGCCTGAGTCACGCCGCCATCTTTTTCCGGTAGCTGGTCGCAGACATCTGGTAGCGAGCGCGAAACGCCCGTGCGAAGCTGCAGCAGTTTTCGAAACCACTGGCGGCGGCGATCTCGCCAATCATCATCTGGCTGCTGCCCAGTAACTCGGCCGCATGCTCGATCCGCATCCGTGCAGACGCGGACTGCGGGCTTTCGCCATATAGCGCGTGGTAGGTCTTGGAGAAGTACCAGCTGGAGTAGCTGGTCAACTCGGCCAGTTCGCTGATGCGCACGATCCGGTCGCGGTTGCCGTCCAGATACATATGGGCGCGCTGCAGCCGCCCGAACACCTGGCGCTTGCGCGCCCGGGAGCGGCCGGGGCAGCGCGGTATGCCGGCCGTCATTTCACTCTGGATCAGCGTCAACTGCAGCAGAAGCGGACGCAGTGCGGCCATCAAGGCGGTAGCGTCGTCACCATCGACTGTGGCCAGACGCCGGCTGGAGGCGCGCCATAACCGCAACGCCATCCGCGCATCGTGCAACTCGATATGCCCACGGCCGGCGTACAAGCCCGGTTGTGCCAGCGCACCGGCGGCGCGCAATGCGTCATCCCCCAGGCTCAAGCCAACACAAACGCCGTGCCGGTCTGCCTGGATCAGCGGTTTGGAGTCGCGGTCCAAGGCAATCCAGTCCCCCCGACGTACCCGGAACCGGCCTTCGCGCCCCTCCACCCAGGAGCTGCCGCGAAGCTGCAGCCAGATCGTCAGTGTGCCGGCCGGCATTTGCATGCTGCCCAGTCGCGAAACGCCGATACAACTCGCCTGGGAGCTGACCACCGGCGTATCAATCCGCAGCTGCTGGCCCCGATCGGCCCACGATGTGTTGTCCAAGGTCTTGCCCATGTGCCTGTAGAGGTCCACAGGTTTGCCGAATCTGCCCACGAACTCCTGAAGGTTTGCGGAAACCTGGCCGAAATTGTGCCGACTCTGGCGGCGAAAGATTTACGAAAGGCTGTTTCCCTTTCAAATCAACTACTTGATAACGCCGGGCCACATCGTCTCCGGCGGCGTCTCGAAGGTCGCGAAGCCGATGTTGCCGCCGTCGGATTCGGCAAGGGTGATATACAGCCGGCGGCCACTCCCATCAATGCTGAACCCGTGGGTCGCCGCGCGGCGGTCCCGGTCCAGGCAGCGCGACTGGACGATTGCGCCACCCGACTGCGGACCGTCTTGTTGTGTCGCTTGACCAAGCAAAAGCGCGGGACACCGCGCCGTGCGGCGACGAACATAGACCCCGCGATCGCCGGCCAGGGCCCAGGAGCGGTCGGATACGGCAAGCGAGCGTAGCGAGTCAACCGCCCTGACGCTATCCGCATCAAGGCGGAGATCAGCCTGCCATAAGCCTCTCTCGCCCGGCCGCGAAAACACCACCCGTTTATTCGCATTGTCGACCTGGACACTGGACACGCCATCCAGAAACGCCGTCAGCCGCCATGGCTGCTCGTCCCGGTCATACAGGTACAAGCCCAGATGGCCTTCACCACCATTGGCCAGCACCAATAACCGCTCGTCGTTATTCCCGCCCGACGCCGGCAGATATACGGCCTGCACTGGATGGGCCACAGGAACCGGGAGTCGTGTGACGGTGCCCCGTTTCGGAATTACCTCATACACCCCGTTTTCCTGGGGACGCTGGTCGTCGGAACGTCCGACTACCAGCACTCGCCGGTTGTCTGCATTCCATGATGGCAAATAGCGGGATTCCGGTTGCAAGCCTTCGATCAGGCGCAGGGAGTCAGGTTTATCCAACTCCGCCCACCACAGGCCGAACTTTCCGGATCGGTCAGAAGTAAACACCAATTGCCGCCCGTCCGGTGCGATCGCGGGCAACCGGTCACGACCGGAAGACGCGAACAAACGCTTGCCCGGGCTGCCTGCATCCAGGTCAAATTGGTAGATGCCAAAGTAGCTGCGTCGCACAACATAGGCCAATGACGACACGTTGGCCGCGGTCACTGGCTGCTCGCCATCCTCGACTCCCAGGCTGGTATGCGTTCCGGTGTCCAGGCCATAACGGTAGAGTCCGCTGCTGCTGTGATCGCGTCGCCCATAGATCAGTGCCCGACCGGTTGAGCTCCAGTCCCAACCGCGAATCTCGGCATTGATCCGGGTCAGTCGCTCGGCAATACCGCCGGTTGCCGACAAGCGCCAGAAATCACCCAACGGCGAATTGCGCACGAAGATGATCCAGCGTCCGTCAGGCGAGTAACGCGGGGCAAAGTCCTGATGGTCCGGGTCAGCATCGTATTCCAGCGCCTGAACCTCACCACTGGCGAGGTTCAGGACCTGCAATCCGGCTCCCCCATTGACCAGGCCCCGGCCACCGAAGATCAGGCCACGACCATCCGGGGTCCAGTCGAAACCGGGAGGATCGGACGGGTCGCACGTGCCCACGACGCGTTCCACACCGCCAGTGGCTGGCACCACGAGCACGTGACAGCTCTGTCCGGGCACGATTCGCAAAAACGCGATCTCGCGACCGCTGGGCGACCATTCTGGGCTGTGGTCGTCGGCCACGCCAACGGGATGGGTCAATTGGGTCGGCACCGTAGGCGCAGTGGGCTGGACCATGATCGCAATGTTGCGCTGCCCGGCAGGCACCGCGATATAGGCCACCATCCCTCCGTCCGGGCTGAGCGTAGGCGAGAACTCGAAGCCCGGCGCCGAGGTGATCAGTCGGGTGTCCAATTGGTACCGGGATGGTGATGGCTGCGTCGCGACAGAAGTCGCCACGTCACCGGAAGGCCAGGTCCACCACACCAGCGCCGTAACCAGGCTTGCCACCAGTATCAACACGCCAAGAATCACGCCCGGATTGCCGCGCACGGCCACAGGAGTACCGTCGGCGCGATCCCGCCGTGGCTCCCCGGCCGTGACCGCCACCGGCACAAGCAGACTGGGCACGGCAGGCGTCTTCGCCGCATCAACCTGGGAGAACTCCCGGGTGCTCGCGGCGTCCGGCGCCAGCCCAGGGGCTGGGACTGTGGCGGTTTCCACGCCGTCGTCCAGCCACTCCACTTCTGCCAGCAGCCGGTAACCGCTTTTTGCGATCGTCTCGATGTACTGGGGGCTTTCCCGAAGCTCGTTGAACGCCTTCCGCAGCAGGGTTATTGCCTGGGTGACCACGTCGTCACCGGGCAAGGTGTCCGGCCAGACCTGGGCCAGCAGGGCATCGCGGCTGACTACCTTGCCGGCGTTGGCAACCAGCACCAGCAGTACGCTCAGAGACTTGGGCGTGATCCTGCGTGGCCGGCGTGCTCCCGGCGCCGTCACCTCGCGCAGGGAGATATCCACCGTACATTGGCCTACGCGCAGTCGTTCAGACAAGGGTGCTGCCACAAGAAAAACATCAGAGCAGGCAAGTCTGACCTGCCGCGCCCCAACTGTCCCATGTCGAAAGTCGAATACCTGCCCGCTTGCGCAAAGCCATTCGCCCGTTAGCACCAAGCAACGCGGGTTGCAGCGTCCGTCGGCCCAGAAACCGATCCGCTTCGCGCTCAGGGATGGTTCAGTCCGGGGGCTCGGTTTAGTCCTCGGGGAACTCCTTGGCGACTGCGGCCATGTCTTCCCTGTGTCGCCTTACGGTCAGCGCGATCAACCGCGACACTACCACCGCGATATAAGCCAGTCCGACGAACTGCTCCAGCATCACCAGTACCCGCGCCCATGAACTGACCGGGGCGACGTCGCCCAGCCCGGTAGCGGTCAGGTTGGTGAAGCTCAGGAACAGCAGCTCGATCCATGGCCGCGACTGCGCCGGGTTGATGGAACTGCTGAAAGACCCCGGCGATACCGCTTGGCAGACCATGTAGGCGAAGGCGAAACCCCACGCGAGCAGGGTGAAAGTCGCCCCCGCGGCAAACAGCTCGTCGGCGCTGACCAGGTGATCGTTCATCATGTAGACGATCAGGCTGCCTGCGGTATAGAAATACAACACCGATTCCAGCGCCGATGAGATCACCAGCAAGTCGCTGCTGCCCAGCACGATCGAGGCCATCGAGATCCCAATCGCCGGCACCGCAACCAGCCACGCCACCCACTTGATGGCCGGACTGCGCCACACCACCCAGACCGCCAGCAGCGGCACCAGCACGCCGAACGCACCAAACAGCACCCGTTGGCTGTGGCGGCCGTCGAACACCGGATACAGCAACAGGCTGAGCAACTGGGCCGCCAGCAGGAATGCCGAAGGGTGGCGTTTGGCGATCAACTGCCAACGCCGATACAGATAGCCGTAATTTCCCATTGCGCGAGTGTGCCGCACCATCGACTCACCGCCAATCCCTGGCGTCTGGCAAGGTGCCCGGGCGATCGCGTATTCCGCGCGACCGTCCGGGCAGCGGTGATCAGCTCTTGCGGTAGACCTCGGCGCCGGCGGCCCGGAACTGGGCTGCCTTCTGCGCCATGCCGTCTTCGATTACCTGGTCCTGACCCGGCCCGGGTTCGGCGGTGCTACCGTCCCCGAACGTCGTGCGCACGTCGTGGCTGATTTTCATCGAACAGAACTGCGGGCCGCACATCGAGCAGAAATGCGCCGACTTGTGCGCGTCCTTGGGCATGGTTTCGTCGTGGTATTCGGTCGCACGTTCAGGGTCCAGGCCAAGGTTGAACTGGTCTTCCCAGCGGAACTCGAAGCGCGCCTTGCTCAGTGCGTTGTCGCGCGCCTGTGCACCGGGGTGGCCTTTGGCGAGGTCGGCGGCGTGGGCGGCGATCTTGTACGCCATCAGGCCTTCGCGCACATCGTTCTTGTTCGGCAGCCCGAGGTGTTCCTTGGGAGTCACGTAGCAGAGCATCGCGCAGCCGTACCAGCCGATCAGCGCCGCACCGATCGCGCTGGTGATGTGGTCGTAGCCCGGCGCGATGTCGGTGGTCAGCGGGCCCAGGGTGTAGAACGGCGCCTCGCCGCAGACTTCCAGCTGCTTGTCCATGTTCTCCCTGATCAGGTGCATCGGCACGTGGCCGGGGCCTTCGACCATGGTCTGGACGTCGTGCTTCCACGCGATCTTCGTCAGCTCACCCAAGGTTTCCAGCTCGGCGAACTGGGCGGCGTCGTTGGCGTCGGCAATGCTGCCCGGACGCAGGCCGTCGCCCAGCGAGAACGCCACGTCGTAGGCCTTCATGATGTCGCAGATGTCTTCGAAGTGCTCGTAAAGGAAGCTCTCCTTGTGATGCGCCAGGCACCACTTGGCCATGATCGACCCGCCGCGGCTGACGATGCCGGTCACGCGATTCGCGGTCAGCGGCACGTAGCGCAGCAACACCCCGGCGTGGATGGTGAAGTAGTCCACGCCCTGCTCGGCCTGCTCGATCAGCGTGTCGCGGAAGATCTCCCAGGTCAGCTCCTCGGCGCGGCCGTCGACCTTCTCCAGCGCCTGGTAGATCGGCACCGTGCCGATCGGGACCGGGCTGTTGCGGATGATCCACTCGCGGGTCTCGTGGATGTGCTTGCCGGTCGACAGGTCCATGACGTTGTCGGCGCCCCAGCGGATCGCCCAGACCAGCTTCTCGACTTCCTCGGCGATACCCGACGACACCGCCGAGTTGCCGATGTTGGCGTTGACCTTGGTCAGGAAATTGCGGCCGATGATCATCGGCTCGCTTTCGGGGTGGTTGATGTTGCACGGGATGATCGCGCGGCCGCGGGCAACCTCATCGCGCACGAACTCCGGTGTGATGAGCTTCTGGATGTTGGCGCCGAAGCCCTGCCCCGGATGCTGCTTGAGCAGGTGCGTCTCGGTGATTGCTTGCAGCCGCTGGTTCTCGCGGATCGCGATGTATTCCATCTCCGGAGTGATGATGCCGCGCCGCGCGTAATGCATCTGGGTGACGTTGGCGCCGGCGACAGCACGACGCGGCAACGGACGGGTGCCGAAGCGCACCGCGTCGAGCTTCGCGTCGCCTTCGCGTCCACGACCGAACTGCGATGACAGGCCATCCAGCGCTTCGGTATCGCCGCGCTCGGCGATCCAGGCGGCACGCAACGGTGCCAGCCCACGCGACAGGTCGATGGTGGCCGACGGATCGGTGTACGGCCCGGAGGTGTCGTAGACGGCGAGTGGCGCGTTGTCCTCGCCGCCAAACAGGGTCGGTGTGGCGGCGAGCACGACCTCGCGCATCGCGACCTGCAGGTCGGGGCGCGAACCGGGCATGTGGATCTTGCGCGAGCCCGGCATCGGCCGGGTCACGTCCGCTGACAACTTGTCGGTTTGCTGCACCAGCTCGCGCTGGTCGACAGCCTGGCCAGAGGGGCCAGTTCGGGGAAATGCATTCATGGGCTTCGTCCGCTTCATGTGGACAGCCCGCGCTGGGCGGACTGCTGCGAGGATTCGCTTTGGCGCACGAAGCGGCGGCGCACGGACGCAACACGTCCGGCGAAGCTTCCCTACGGCGGTATCAACCGCGTCAGGTTCGAAGGGACTATCTCAACCGTGCTCTGTCTTACGACACACGGTACCCCCGCTTCAGTCGCACATTGAAGCACGGACGCCGCGTCGCAACCACCGGTGGAGCTGCGAATCGGCGCACTCGGGACCAGTCAGGCTGTCCGGACAAAGGCGATGACCTCGGCGCCGGCCATGCGCATCAGGCAGTTACCGAGCCATGACAAAAATATAGTTGACGCCGCAATAGCGACTGTGCTTATGTCGGTCCATGACGCAGCGCACCATCACTTCGCCGTTCCAGCCGGAACTCCAGCCGGAATTCCAGCCGACCATTCCTACCGGATCGGTTGCCGGCCAGGCCGCGCTCGCAACCACCGTACTCGTACTTATTACCCTCCTTATTACCGTCCTTACAGGCGCGGGGTTCGGGTACGTGTAGACCAACACAAACCCAGGTAACAAGAACCGGACCCCGCGCCCCAAAAAGGCGCGGGGTTTTTCGTTCTTGCGACCCGGGTTTCCCTGATCAAGCCGGATTTTTCCGGATCCACAAGGAAGCCACTCGTGAGAAGCAACGCCATCAAGTCAGGTCCTGCCCACGCTCCCGCACGCGCCATGCTGCGGGCGACGGGAATGGACGATGCCGCTATCGCCAAGCCTCTGGTCGCGATCGTCCACACCTGGACCGACGTCTCACCTTGCAACATCAACTTGCGCGAGCTCGCCCAGCATGTGCGCGAAGGCATACGCAGCGGCGGCGGTACGCCGGTGGAGTTCAACACCATCGCCGTCACCGACGGCATTGCGATGGGCAGCGACGGGATGCGCGCGTCGCTGGCATCGCGCGAGACGATCGCCGACTCGATCGAACTGGCGGTCACCGGCCATTGCCTGGACGCGATGGTGCTGCTGGTGGGTTGCGACAAGACCATTCCCGCAGCGGCAATGGCGGCGGCACGGCTGGATATCCCGACCGTGATTCTTTACGGCGGCACGATCATGCCTGGCCACTGCCCCAGCGAGGACGGCAATGACCACCCGCTGACGGTGCAGGACGTGTTCGAGGCGGTGGGCGCGCATGCCGCTGGCCATATCGATGACGCGGCACTGTACGAGGTCGAGCGCCACGCCTGTCCCGGCGCCGGTGCCTGCGGTGGCCAGTACACCGCCAATACCATGGCGATGGTGCTGACGGTGCTGGGCCTGTCACCACTGCAACTCAACGACATTCCGGCAATCCACCCCGACAAGGCCGCCGCCGCGCGCACCTGTGGTGAGTTGGTGATGCGGCAGTTCCACGCTGGCGGTCCCACCCCACGCCAGATCCTGTCGGCGGTCGGGTTGCGCAATGCCGCACGTGCGGTATCGGCCACCGCCGGCTCGACCAACTGCGCGATGCACCTGTTGGCGATCGCGCATGAAGCCGGCATCCCGTTCACCCTGGAGGAGTTCCAACAAGCCTCGAGCACGCCGGTCATCGCCGACCTGAAACCCGGCGGTCGCTATACCGCAGCGGAGATGTTCACCGTCGGTGGCGTCGCGCTGGTGGCGCACGAGCTGCGCACCGCCGGCCTGATCGACGACATCCCGACGGTTACCGGCCGCAGCCTGTTCGAAGAGCTCGACGCACTGCCGGCACCCGGCCCGCAGGACGTGGTCCGGCCGGTGACGAACCCGATCAAGCCGGTGGGCGGGTTCTCGATCCTGTACGGGGATCTCGCCCCGGAAGGCTGCATCGTCAAGCTCGCTGGCCACGGCCACGCCCATTTCGAAGGCCCGGCGCGGGTATTCAATTCCGAACAGGCCTGCTTCGCGGCCGTGCAGGCGCGACAGATCAACGCCGGCGAAGTGATCGTGATCCGCTTCGAGGGACCGGCCGGCGGTCCCGGCATGCGCGAGATGCTGGCCGTCACCGCCGCGCTGGTCGGCCAGGGTCTGGGCGATGACGTGGCATTGATCACCGACGGTCGCTTCAGCGGCGCCACCCGTGGATTCATGGTCGGCCACGTCTGCCCCGAAGCCGCACGCGGCGGACCGATCGCGAAGCTGCGCGACGGCGATTTCGTTCGCATCGACGTGGCGACCCGCCGCATCGACGTGGACGCCGACCTGGCATCGCGGCCGGTGACGCGGATCGCACCGCGGGTAACCACCGGGGTGCTGGCCAAGTACGCGCGCGATGTCGGTTCGGCGTCGAAGGGCGCGGTGACGGCACCCGGCCCGCTGGATGCCGTGCCGGCACGCGCGATCGCCGCGACCCTGGTCGATGCACGCACGGCGGAACCCGCCTGACGCCACTGCCCCACCCACCTCATGGAAACGACGCAAGTCGCGACCTGCCACCACCAGGTCGCGACTTGCGTCGCCCCCCCCTGCAAACACCCCCTTCGATCACTCACAGGAACCATCGCAATGACCAGCTCCGATACCTCCACCCACCGCCCCCACGTCGCCGTCATCGGTTACGGCAGCCAGGGGCGCGCGCATGCACTGAACCTGCGCGACTCCGGCTTCGATGTGACCGTCGGCCTGCGTCCGGGCGGCCCTACTTCGATCAAGGCGACCGCTGACGGCTTCCACGTCAGCACTCCGGCCGAAGCGGTCGCGGGCGCCGAGATCGTCGCGGTCCTCACCCCGGACATGGTGCAACCGCAGCTGTATACGGAGGTCATCGAACCGAACATCACCCACGGCGCGTGCCTGCTGTTCGCACACGGCTTCAACGTGCATTACGGCCAGATCACCCCGCGCTCGGACCTCGATGTGGTGCTGGTCGCGCCGAAGGGGCCGGGTGCGCTGGTGCGCCGCGAATACGAGATCGGCCGTGGCGTGCCGGCGGTGTATGCCGTCCACCAGGACCGGAGCGGCAAGGCCGAAAAGTTCGCACTGACCTATTGCGCCGGCATCGGTGGTGCGCGCCAGAACGCGATCAGGACCACGTTCAAGGAAGAGACCGAAACCGACCTGTTCGGCGAGCAGGCGATTTTGTGCGGCGGCGCCACCAAGCTGGTGCAGGCCGGTTGGGAGACGCTGGTGGAGGCCGGTTACCAGCCCGAGGTCGCCTACTACGAATGCCTGCATGAGCTGAAATTGATCGTCGACCTGTTCTACGAGGGCGGCATCACCCGGATGCACGAATTCATCAGCGAGACGGCCCAATACGGCGCGTTGACCCGCGGCTCCTACGTGGTGGACGACAGCACCCGCACGCAGATGCGCAAGGTGCTGGCGGAGATCCAGGACGGTACGTTCGCGCGGCAGTGGATCGCCGAGTACCAGTCGGGCAATGCCAACTACCTGGCACTGAAGCAGGCCGATCTGGACCATCCGATCGAAGCCACCGGCCGCAAGCTGCGCGCCGCGATGCCGTGGCTGTCCACCGCCCCGCAGGCTGCCGCCGAGCCCGTCCCCCATCGCCCGGCCACCACCGCCAAGGCCGAGACGGCCGCGGCATGAACGCAGCCCGCTGGCTGGTGCAAGCCTTGGCGGCGGAAGGCGTGGACACGCTGTTCGGGTATCCCGGTGGCGCGATCATGCCGTTCTACGACGCCTTGTATGGCAGCGGACTCAAGCACGTGCTGGTCCGCCACGAGCAGGGTGCCGCATTCGCCGCCAATGGCTATGCACGTTCCAGCGGACGGGTCGGCGTATGCGTCGCGACCTCCGGTCCGGGCGCCACCAACCTGGTGACCGGCATCGCCGACGCGATGCTTGACTCGGTGCCGATGGTGGTGATCACCGGCCAGGTGGCCACCACGTTGATGGGCACCGACGCGTTCCAGGAACTCGATGTGTTCGGCATGACCTTGCCGGTGGTCAAACACAGTTTCATCCCGCGCGATGTCGACCAGTTGCCGGAGATGGTGCGCGAGGCGTTCCGGCTGGCGCGCAGCGGACGTCCCGGGCCGGTGCTGATCGACCTGCCCAAGGACGTCCAGTTGGCCGACGCGATGCACCTGCCTGCGCATGTTCCTGCGCCGGTGGATGTCTTGCCGGTTGCCGGCACCGTCGCCCTGGTCGCTGCGCTGGAACTGTTGTCGAAGGCACGCAAACCGGTGGTCTATGGCGGCGGCGGGATCGCGCTGGGCGACGCGGTGGCCGAGTTCCGTACCTTCGTCGAGTCGATCCAGGCACCCACTGTGCTGACCCTGCGTGGCCTGGGCGCGCTGCCGGACGGGCATCCGCTGAACCTGGGAATGCTGGGCATGCATGGCACCTTGGCTGCCAATCTGGCGGTGCAGGAGGCCGACCTGCTGGTGGTGGTGGGCGCACGTTTCGATGACCGCGCGACCGGTCGGCTGGACCAGTTCGCGCCCTTGGCCAAGGTAATCCATCTCGACCTGGACCCGGTGGAGTTCAACAAGCTGCGTCACGCCGAAGCGGTCCTGCATGGCGACCTGCACCACAGCCTCAACCACCTGGCCACGGCAATGCCGGAATGCTCCGCGTGGCGGGTCACCTGCCTGGCACGCAGGCAATCGCACGCGGCGCGTTACGACGCTCCCGGCCCAAACGTTTACGCCCCGGCGTTGCTGAGGCGATTGTCCGAACTCGCGCCGGCGGCGGTGGTCGCCTGCGATGTGGGCCAGCACCAGATGTGGGTGGCCCAGCACTGGGGTTTCAACGATCCACGCAAGCACCTGACCAGCGGCGGACTGGGCGCGATGGGGTTTGGCCTGCCGGCCGCGATCGGTGCGCAAATGGCCGACCCGCACGGACAGGTGATCTGCGTCAGCGGCGACGGCTCGTTCCTGATGAACGTGCAGGAGTTGGCAACGGTGGCGCGCTATCGCCTGCCGGTGAAGATCGTGCTGCTCGACAACCAGCGCCTGGGCATGGTCCGGCAGTGGCAGGAACTGTTCTTCGAGAACCGCTATTCGGAAACCGACCTGTCCGACAACCCGGACTTCGTCGCCGTCGCCACCGCCTTTGGAATCCCCGGCTTCCACCTGGACCGCGCCGACAACTGCGAAGACGCCCTGCGACGCCTGCTGGCAATGCCCGGCCCCGCGCTGCTGCACGTCTCCATCGACGCCCACGCCAACGTGTGGCCGCTGGTTCCGCCCAACCACAACAACGCCCAGATGCTCCATCCCGAGGAACGCCCGCAATGCGCCACGAATTTGAGCTGACCCTGCGCCAGGCCGAAGGCGCGCTGGCGCGTGTGATCGGCACGGCGGAGCGCCGCGGCTTCCGGCCGGTGAGCTTCAACGGCCACGCCACCGCCAACGGCGACCACTGGCGGATGCGCCTGGCGGTGGAAGGTGAGCGGCCGGCGGAGTCGCTGCGCGCACAGCTGGAGAAGCTGTACGACTGCCTGGCCGTGGAGGTATCGCCATGCCGGCAATAAACCTCCACTGGCGCGCGCCTGACTACCAACATGGGCGCGCACGCCATGCATGAATCCGCTCACGTGGATGCCAGCGCGGTGCTGGCAGCGCAGGCGCGCTTGCGTCCCTACCTGGCGGCGACGCCGCTGCATTACGCCGAACGTTTCGGTTGCTGGTTGAAGCTGGAGAACCTGCAGCGCACCGGTTCCTACAAGGTGCGCGGCGCAATGAACGCCCTACTGGCCGGACGCGAACGCGGCGACCTGCGCCCGGTGATCGCCGCCTCTGCCGGCAACCACGCGCAGGGCCTGGCCTGGGCCGGCTATCGCCTGCGGACGCCGGTCATAGCAGTGATGCCACGCAACGCGCCGCAGACCAAAATTGCCGGCGTTGCCCATTGGAGCGCGACGGTGCGTCTGCATGGCGACACCTACGACGAAGCCAAGGCATTCGCCAGCGAGCTGGCCGAGCAGAACGACTACCGGCTGCTGTCGGCCTTCGACGATCCCGACGTGATCGCCGGCCAGGGCACGGTCGGTCTGGAGATGGCCGCGCTGGCGCCCGACGTGGTGTTGGTGCCGATTGGCGGCGGCGGGCTGGCGTCCGGGGTCGCACTGGCGTTGAAGTCGGCGCGTTTGTCCGGGATGAAATCATCCCGGCGCGTGCGCATTGTCGGTGCGCAGGTCGAAGGCGTGGACTCGATGGCGCGCGCCTTGCGCGGCGACCTGGAACTGCGCGACACCGCCGCCACCCTGGCCGATGGCGTGCGGGTCAAGGAACCCGGAACGCTGACCCGTAAGCTGCTGGCCGAACTGCTCGACGACATCGTGATCGTGCGCGAGGCCGAGCTGCGCGAGACCCTGGTGCGGCTCGCGCTGGAAGAGCACGTGATCGCCGAAGGTGCCGGTGCGCTGGCCCTTGCGGCCGGTCGACGCGTGGCTGGACGCCGCAAGTGCGCGGTGGTCTCGGGCGGCAACATCGACGCGGCCGTCCTGGCGCAACTGCTGTCGGACGTGCGCCCACGCGCGCCGCGACGTCCCCGCCGACGCAGCCGTGAACTGGTGGTTCCCGTCGCCGACATCCACCCCCTTTCCAGCCCCGCCAATACGGCCGCCGCGCCGTCAACCCGCGTGGTCGCTTCCACATCCGCATCCATCAACGAGGACTTCCACCCATGAGTACTGTCGAACCCGAGGTAACCCCTGCAAGCACCGCTGACACCGGCGACCCGGCGCACGTGCGCATCTTCGATACCAGCCTGCGCGACGGCGAACAGTCCCCCGGCTGCAGCATGAGTGCGCCACAGAAGCTGCGCTTCGCCCACGCCTTGGCCGAACTTGGGGTCGATGTGATTGAAGTGGGCTTCCCGGCCAGCTCCGACGCTGAAGTCGAAGCCACCCGCGCGATCGTGCGGGAGGTGCGGGGCTCCACCCTGGCAGCCCTCGCTCGCTGCCACGTCGGCGATATCGAGGCCTGTGCACGGGCGCTGGAGCACGCTGACGACGCACGCCTGCACGTGTTCCTGTCCACCAGTCCATTGCACCGCGAGCACAAACTCGGCCTGAGCCGCGAGCAGGTGGTCGAGCGCGCGGTAATGGGTGTGGAGTTGGCGCGCCGCCACTTCGATGACGTTGAGTTCTCCGCCGAGGATGCGCTGCGCACCGAGCCCGAATTCCTGGTCGAGATCTGCAGCGCCGCGATCGCCGCGGGCGCGACCACGCTCAACATCCCCGACACCGTCGGCTACACCACTCCGGCGGAGATCCGCGCGCTGTTCGAGTACCTGCGTACCAACGTGCGCGACGCGGGGCGGGCGGTATTCAGCGCCCACTGCCACAACGACCTCGGCCTGGCCGTGGCCAACAGCCTGGCCGCCATCGAGGGCGGCGCGCGCCAGGTCGAATGCACCGTCAACGGCATCGGTGAGCGCGCGGGCAACTGCGCGCTGGAAGAGCTTGTCATGGCCCTGAACGTGCGCCGCAGCTACTTCAATGCCCGCACCCGCATCGACACCCGCCGGCTGGTGCCGACCTCGCGCCTGCTGTCGCGCATCACCGGCATGCAGGTGCAACGCAACAAGGCGATCGTCGGCCAGAACGCGTTCGCCCACGAATCCGGGATCCACCAGCACGGGATGCTCAAGCACCGCGGCACCTACGAGATCATGCATCCGCAGGATGTGGGCTGGGAGCAGTCGCAGATGGTGATGGGTCGCCACAGCGGCCGCGCCGCGCTGAGGGACCGTTTGCAGACGCTGGGACTGGCGGTGGACGAGGCCCGCTTGAACCAGGTCTTCGCCACCTTCAAGGCACTGGCGGAAAAGAAGCGCGAGGTGTTCGACGCCGACCTGGAGGCGCTGGTGCTGGGCGCGGATGCGCAGGCATCGCGCGGCTACCGGCTGGCGCATATCCACGCCAGCACCGGCGGTGGCGATGCCAACCTGCCGACCGCCAGCGTGCGGGTGATCGATCCCGACGGCGACGTGGTCGAGGAAGCCGCGGTCGGCGATGGCCCGGTGCACGCGTTGTTTGCCGCCTTGTCGCGTGCCACCGGCATCGCGCTGGCCATCGACAGCTACCAGGTCTCCAGTGTCACTACCGGCGACGACGCACAGGGACAAGCCAGCGTGATCGCACACGTGGACGGGGTCGAACACACCGGCTCGGGCACCAGCACCGACATCCTGGAAGCCAGCGCGCAGGCCTGGCTGGAAATCGCCAACCGGCTCTACCGCGCGCGAACAGCTACCGGGTCGGCGCGGCTTGCTTGCCGGCCGCTTGCCGCAGCCGCAGTGGGCTGACTTCATTTCAGCCTCCGTGTTTCCGCCCTTATCCGGCGCTCCCTTTACCGAGTGCCACGCATCCAGAGTCCGCGCCATGCCTGCCCCAACCACCCTGCTCGACAAGCTGTGGGATGCCCACCGGGTCACCGCCGAAAGCGATACCTCGCCGGCCGTGCTCTACATCGACCTGCACCTGATCCACGAGGTCACCACGCCGCAGGCCTTCGCCGAACTCGACGCGCGCGGGCTGAAGGTGCGTTGCCCCGAGCGCACCAAGGGCACCCTGGACCACGCTACCCCGACCCTGCCGCGCCATGCCGATGGCACGCTTGCCTATGCCAACCCCGAGGCCGAGGCGCAGGTGGCATGCTTGCGCAGGAACGCCGCACGCCACGGAATCGAACTGTTTGATTTCGACAGTCCACACCGCGGCATCGTCCACGTGATCGGCCCGGAGCTGGGCCTGACCCAGCCGGGCATGACCATCGTTTGCGGCGACAGCCACACCGCGACCCACGGCGCATTCGGCGCCCTCGCGTTTGGCATCGGCACCAGCGAGGTCGGTCACGTGCTGGCCACCCAATGCCTGCTGCAACGCAAGCCACGGACGCTGGCGATCACCATCGACGGCGAACTCGGCGCCGGCGTCACTGCCAAGGATCTGATCCTGCATGTGATCGGCGTGATCGGCGTCAACGGCGGCACCGGCTACGTGATCGAGTACCGCGGCTCGACCATCCGGGCACTGTCGATGGATGAGCGCATGACGGTCTGCAACATGTCGATCGAGGCGGGTGCGCGCGCCGGCTTGATCGCCCCGGACGAGGTCACTTTCGCCTTCCTGCGCGACAAGCCGCGCGTACCACGCGGCCCGGCATTTGAGCAGGCGGTCGGGCGCTGGAAGCAGTTCCGCAGCGACGACGATGCGCGCTTCGACCACGAGGTCCGCATCGATGCGCGCGACATCCCGCCGACCGTCACCTGGGGCACCCACCCCGGGCAGGTCACCGCCATCGATACCGTCCTGCCTCCGGCCGGCAACGATGACGACGCGAAGGCGCTGGCCTACATGGGCTTTGCCGGTGGCCACCCGCTGGCCGGACAGCCGGTGGACGTGGTGTTTATCGGCAGCTGCACCAACTCGCGGCTGGACGATCTGCGTCAAGCGGCCGGCGTGTTGCGCGGGCGCCAGGTGCATCCACGCGTGCGGATGCTGGTGGTACCCGGCTCGATGCAGGTCAAACGCGACGCGGAAGCAGAAGGGATCGACGCGGTCGTGCGTGCGGCCGGCGCGGAATGGCGTGAGCCGGGCTGCTCGATGTGCATCGCAATGAACGGCGACCTGGTCGCTCCCGGTCAGCTGGCGGTATCCACCAGCAACCGCAACTTCGAGGGCCGCCAGGGACGGGGCGCGCGCACCGTACTTGCCTCGCCACTCACTGCCGCGGCATGCGCCATCCAGGGCGAGATCACCGACCCTCGCGCGTTCCTGCGGACGGTGGCCCATCCCACCCAGCAGGCAGCGGCAACGGAGAGCGCGTAATGACGGCCATCACCGAACTGCACTCGCGCACCGTGGTGTTGCGTGATCGCAACATCGATACCGACCAGATCATCCCCGCACGCTTCCTCACCACCACCCAACGCGAGGGATTGGGCCGCTACGCCTTCCACGATTGGCGCGCGGGACCGGACGGCCAGCCAGACCCGGGCTTCCCCTTCAACGACCCGGCCAACGCCGGCGCACAGATCCTCGTCACCGGTCGCAACTTCGGCTGCGGCTCCTCGCGCGAGCACGCGCCCTGGGCACTGCTCGAGCTTGGCCTGCGTGCGGTGGTCAGCGCCCAGATCGCCGATATTTTCCGCAGCAATGCGCTCAAGAACGGCCTGCTGCCGATCGTGCTGCCCGAGGCGGTCGTGGATGAACTGCTGGACCAGCCCGGCATCGCGCTGCACATCGATGTCGTCAGTTGCCAGGTGACGTTGCCTGACAACCGGCGGATCGACTTCCCGCTGGATGCGTTCGCCCGGACCTGCCTGCTGGAAGGCGTCAACCAGTTGGGCTACCTGCTCAAACAACAACCCGCCATCACCCGTTACGAGGAGTTGAACCATGCACGCTGACATCGTTGTCCTGCCCGGTGACGGGATCGGCCCGGAAGTAACCCGCGCTGCCGTGCGCGTACTACGCGCGGTGGAGCACAGCTACGGCCACCGTTTCGACATCCAGCAACACCTGCTTGGCGGCGCAGCCATCGACACCACCGGTCAGGCGCTGCCCGACGAAACCCTGGCGGCATGCCGCCATGCCGATGCCGTGCTGCTGGGCGCGGTCGGCGGGCCGAAGTGGTCCGACCCCAAGGCCGCCGTACGCCCGGAGCAGGGCTTGCTCGCACTGCGAAAAGCGTTGGGGCTGTACGCCAACCTGCGACCGGTAAAGCCGCACCCGGCCGCACTGGGCGCATCGCCAATCAAACCGCACCTGCTCAATGGCGTCGATCTGGTGGTCGTCCGCGAACTCACCGGCGGCATCTATTTCGGCGAAAAGCAGCGTCATGCCGATTGCGCCAGCGACCTGTGCGAATACAGCGTCAGCGAGATCGAGCGCGTCGTCCGGCGCGCCGCGACACTGGCGCGCCAACGCCGCGGCCACCTGGTATCGGTCGACAAGGCCAACGTGCTGGAAACGTCCCGGTTGTGGCGCGAGGTCACCAGCCGGGTCGTCGCCGACGAGTTCCCCGACATCACCCTGGAGCACCAGCTGGTCGACTCGATGGCGATGCACCTGTTGGCACGCCCGCGCGAGTACGACGTGATCGTCACCGAGAACATGTTCGGCGACATTCTCACCGACGAGGCCTCGATGCTGGCCGGCTCGCTCGGCCTGCTGCCGTCGGCCTCGCTGGGCGATGACGGCGCGGGCTTGTACGAGCCGATCCACGGCTCGGCGCCTGACATCGCCGGACGCGGCATCGCCAATCCTTACGCCGCGATCCTCAGTGTCGCCCTGCTGCTGCGCCACTCATTGGGGCTGGAGGGCGAGGCGACCTGCATCGAGCTGGCGGTATCGCATGCGTTGGACTCCGGTGCGTTCACCGCCGACATCGCCGGCCCGGGGGCAGCCTTCAGTACCGACGCGGCGACCGCTGCCGTGCTGGAGCACCTGCAGGTCCGGTGTTACGCCGTGACCATGCGCGACTGATCCATGTCATCCACCCTCGTCCTGCCTCGCGCGGAATCGGCCCACCTCGATGCTGCGTCGCTCAAGCCCGCCAGACTGCACAAGTTCGGCGGCAGCAGCCTCGCCGATGCGGCGCACTACCGCCATGTCGCCCAACTGCTGACGCAGCAACATGTCGCCATGCAGGGCATCCAGTACGTGGTTGTCTCGGCGATGCACGGCGTCACCGATGCCCTGATCGCGCTGGGCAATACCGCCGTGACCGGTGGAGACTGGCGAGCGGCGCTGGCCGCGCTGCGTGAGCGCCACCTCGTTGCCGCTGCCGGTCTGGACCTGGACCTGGGCTTGGACCAGGACGATCTGCACCACGACTTGTCCGCTTGGCTGGGCATGCAACTGGATGCCGTGCACACCCTGCTGGCGTCACTGGCGACGGACGGAACATCCGCCGATGTCGAACTCGCGGGCCTGCACGGGCTGGGCGAGGTGTGGTCGGCGCGGTTGCTGCAAGTCGCACTCGGTGGCGAGGCCGCCGGCTGGGGCCGGATCGATGCGCGCGACGTGCTGGTCGCCAACCCCGGCGAACTGGGGGTCGCGATCGACTGGGACGCCAGCCAGACGCTGCTGGCGGTCTGGCAAGCCAGGCAGCCTTCGTGCGCACGTGGACGCGTCATCACCGGCTTCGTGGCGCGCGACGCGCAGGGCCGTGCGACCACCCTGGGACGCAACGGCAGCGACTATTCCGCCGCCGCATTCGCGCGCCTGCTCGATGCCCGCGAGTTGACGATCTGGACCGATGTGGATGGCGTACTCAGCGCCGATCCGCGGCTGGTACCGGACGCGGTGTGCCTGGCGTCGATGTCCTACGCCGAGGCCAACGAACTGTCGTACTTTGGTGCCAGCGTGCTGCACCCACGCACCATCGCGCCGGCGATGCAGGCCGGATTGGCAATACGCATCCGCAACACCCACAAACCCGATGCACCCGGCACCGTGATCAGCGTGCGCTCCTCACCCGCCGCCTCGCCGGTCAAAGGCCTGAGCCTGGTGGACGGGATGGTTTTGCTGGAGCTCAGTGGCGCCGGCCTGATCGGTGTACCCGGCACCGCCGAGCGGATGTTTGCCGCACTGCACACCGCCGGGGTGTCGGTGACGATGATCTCGCAGGGCTCCAGTGAACATTCGATCTGCTGCGTGGTGCCCGAAGAACAGGCCCGGCCTGCACGCACCGCCGTCGCGGCCGCATTCGCCAATGCCATTGCGGACGGTCAAGTGGCCGGCGTGGAAATCACGTCCGGCATCGCGGTGCTCGCGGCGGTCGGCGATGGCATGGTCGGCGCACCGGGCGTCGCGGCGCGGTTGTTCAACGGACTCGCGAAGGCACGCGTCAACATCCGCGCGATCGCCCAGGGCGCCAGTGAGCGCAACATCTCCGTGGCGCTGGCCGCTCAGGACGCCGTCCGGGGCTTGCGCGCGGTGCACGCCGCGTTCTGGCTCTCACCGCAAACCCTGTCGGTCGGGTTGATTGGCCCAGGCAAGGTCGGTCGCGCCTTGCTCGCCCAGCTGTCCGACGCGCTGCCACGACTGGCAGGTGAAGCCAACCTCGGCCTGGACCTGCGCTTGCGTGCAGTTGCCGACAGCCGCCGGATGCGGCTGGTGCCACGCAGTCTGGACCCCGACACCGCGGTTGCCGCGCTGGAAGGCGCCGAAGTCCTCGATCTGGAGCAGTTCGCCGACCACGTCCGCGCCAGCCACCTGCCCCATGCGCTGATCGTGGATTGCAGTGGCAGTGATGCAGTGGCCGATCACTACGCCGACTGGCTCGCCGCCGGCATCCATGTGGTCACGCCGAGCAAGCATGCCGGCAGTGGCGATCTGGTTCGCTACCGCGCGATCCGCGCCGCGACCCGGCATGGTGGCCACTTCCGTTACGAAGCCAGCGTCGGTGCCGGGCTGCCGGTGATCCAGACCTTGCGCAACCAGCTCGACACCGGCGACGAGCTGACCGGTTTTGAAGGCGTGCTGTCGGGCACGCTGGCCTGGCTGTTCAACCGTTACGACGGCAGCGTGCCGTTCTCGGCCCTGGTACGCGAGGCGCTGGCACTGGGTTACACCGAGCCAGACCCGCGCGATGACCTGTCCGGCATCGATGTCGCCCGCAAGCTGGTGATCCTTGCCCGCGAAGCCGGACGTGCGCTGTCGCTGGATGACGTGGAGATCGAGAACCTGGTGCCGCCGGCGTTGCGCGGGATCAGTCGCGATGATTTCCTCACCCGCCTCGAGGAGCTGGATGCACCGCTGCAGGCACGGTTGGATGCCGCACGGCGCGAGGGCGGTGCGCTGCGCTATCTGGCCCACCTCGACCGCGACGGTCGTGCAAGCGTTGCGCTGGTCGTTCCGCCTCCCGGCCATGCCAGCTTGTACAGCCGGTTGACCGACAACCTGATCCAGTTCCACACCCGTCGGTACGCGGATAATCCGCTGGTGGTACAAGGTCCCGGAGCAGGCCCTGAGGTCACCGCCGCAGGCGTGTTCGGCGATCTGCTCGGCATCGCACAGGCTTTGGGAGCGCGGTTATGAGTCACGGCACGGCAGGCGCAACGCGCGAGGCGACCGCGTTTGCACCCGCCAGCGTGGGCAATATCGGAGTCGGTTTCGACCTGCTCGGCCACAGCATCGAAGGGCCGGGTGATCGCGCCACCGTGCGCAGGATCGAACCGCCCGTAGTGCGCATCAGCGCGATCGTCGGCAACGTCGCGGGAGTCGCGCAGCTGCCGATGGATGCGGTGCGCAACACAGCCGGACGCGCCTTGATCGAGCTGCGTGAGCAGTACGGCATCGCCCACGGTTTTGAGTTGCAGCTGCACAAAGGCATCGCGCTGGGCTCCGGGCTCGGCGGTTCGGCCGCGTCCTGCGTAGCCGCCCTCATCGCCGCCAATGCCCTGCTCGACGTCCCGCTCAGCCGCGACCAGTTGTATCCGCTGGCCCTGCTTGGCGAGTCCGTCGCCAGCGGCAGCGTGCATGGCGACAACGTCGCGCCGATGCTTTTTGGCGGTGTGGTCCTGGCCACCCCGACGCGCGCGATCCCGCTGTCGGCGCCGCCCCTGCATTGTGCGGTGGTGCACCCGCATTACATGGTCGAAACCCGGTACGCACGCGAAGCACTCGCAGCGCCTTACCGGATCAGCGAGTTCGTGCAGCACAGCGAATACCTCGCGCTGTTCCTGACCGGCCTGGCGCGCGGTGACAGCGAACTGATCGCCGCCGGACTGCACGATGTGCTGGTCGAGCCGCGCCGCGCGGTACTGGTTCCCGGTTTCGCCCAGGTCAAGGCGGCGGCGTTGGCCCACGGCGCGCTGGGCGCGAGCATTTCCGGCGCTGGGCCCAGCGTGTTTGGCTGGTTCCACCACGCCGCACAGGCGCAGGTTGCCGCGACCGCCATGCAGGCTGCGTTTGCCGAAGCCGGTTATGAGAGCGACGCGTACCTCTCACCCATCAACGGCCCGCGCGCAGAGTTGATTGCATGAATTTCGTCAGCACCCGTGGCCACTCTCCAGCGGTCGATATCGACACCGCACTGGCGTCCGGCCTGGCACCCGATGGCGGTCTGTATGTGCCCAGCGAGATACCCGGCCTCGCCATGGATCGCGCCGGTGAAACCCTCGCGATAACCGCGCACGCCCTGCTTGCGCCGGACTTCGCCGGCTCCCACCTGGCGCAACAACTGGGTGATATCTGCGCCGCCGCGTTCGACTTCCCGGCGCCGCTGCGTGGGCTTTCCAGCCCCAACGATCACCTGCTGGAGCTGTTCCACGGGCCAACCGCGGCATTCAAGGACTTTGGTGCGCGCTTCCTTGCCGAATCCCTGGCGCGCTTACGCACGCCCGAATCATCGGTAACCACCATCCTGGTAGCGACGTCCGGCGACACCGGTGCCGCGGTGGGCGCCGCCTTCCACCACCGGCCTGGATTCCGGGTAGTGATTCTGTACCCCGATGGTCGCGTGTCGCCGCGCCAGGCGCATGGGCTGGGTTGCCTGGGCGACAACGTGCAGGCCCTACGCGTGGCTGGCAGCTTCGATGACTGCCAGCAGCTGGTGAAGCAAGCCTTGTCGGATGCCGCGCTGCGCGAACGGCTACCGCTGAGTTCGGCCAACAGCATCAGCCTGGGCCGGCTGCTGCCACAGATGGCGTACTACGCCCATGCCTCGCTGGGCTACCGCGCCGAGCATGGCGAGAATCTCAACTTCATCATCCCCACCGGCAATCTGGGCAACGCGCTGGCTGCCTGGCTGGCACGCCGGATGGGGCTGCCTGTGGGCGATCTCGTGTTGGCGAGCAATGCCAACGACGTGTTGCCGCGCTACTTCGCCGGCGCCGACTATGCCCCGCAGCCGGGCATCGCCACCTTGGCCAACGCGATGGATGTCGGCGCGCCCAGCAACTTCGAGCGCCTGCGCTGGTGGCATCACGACGATGCCCAGCTACGTGCGGCGATGAGTGCCTGCAGCGTGGACGATGCGCAGATCCGGCAGGCCATCCGCGCGGCACCGGCCCGCCACGGCATCGTGCCGTGCCCACATACCGCGGTGGGCCTGCATGCATTGGCGCAGTTGCGTCAGCGAGGCGACGCCCGCGCGTGGGCGGTGGTGGCGACGGCACATCCAGCCAAGTTCGAGACCGTAGTCGAACCGCTGGTGGGCCACGTGGTGGAGCCGCCACCAGCCCTTGCCGCCGCCTTGGCAAGACCCGCATCCGCAACACCTTTGGCGGCCGACTACGACGTGTTCCGCGACTGGTTGCTGGCATAAGCGCGAAGAGGATGCATGCCCGTAGACCGGACGTTCCGATCACCGGCTTGGCAACCCGCGTCGATAACGGCTAGCTTCACCGAATGAAAATTAATCCAATAGCCTTCGCCGCGACCCTCGCTGTCGCCCTGTCCGCCTGCAACCCCGCACCGCCGGACGCTCCCGCCAGCGCTGCCGAGCCCGCCCCGGCAGCGCCAGCCGCCAACGCACAAGACGCGTTCTTCGAGCGCATCAGCGCGTTGTGCGGCCAATCGTTCGCCGGCACCATCACTGCAGAAGAACCCGCCCCCACCGGTCCCGACGCTTTCAGCGGCCAGCCACTGGTGATGCATGTGCGCGACTGCAACGAGCAGGAAATCCGCATCCCGTTCCATGTTGGCGATGATCGTTCGCGGACCTGGATCGTGACCCGTACCGACGATGGCCTGCGCTTGAAGCACGACCACCGCCTGGCCGACGGCAGCGAGGACCCGGTCACCATGTACGGCGGCGACACCGCCAGCGAAGGCACCGCCAGCCGGCAGGAATTCCCGGTGGACACGTTCTCGCAGGAGATGTTCACCCGCGAGGGCATGCAGGTATCCAACAGCAACGTCTGGGCGATCGAGATCGAGCCGGGCGCGCACTACACCTACGAGTTGGCGCGCCCCGACACCGACCGCCTGTTCCGGGTGCGCTTCGACCTCACCAACCCCATCGACACGCCCCCGGCACCCTGGGGCGCCGAGTAACCGCAGCCGTTCGTTCCCGTAGGGCGCAATAAGCAAAGCGCGTTGCGCCGGAATGCGAACGCCGCGGCGACCTCGACATCCGGCGCAATACGCCTTCGGCTATTGCGCCCTACGTTGGTTTCATTGGAGTTTTTGCGGCACCTTGACCCGGAACCACGCCGCGTACAGCGCGGGCAGGAACAGCAGGGTCAGCACCGTGGCCACCAGCAGGCCGCCCATGATCGCGGTTGCCATCGGCCCGAAGAATGCGCTGCGCGACAGCGGAATCATCGCCAGGATCGCCGCCAGCGCGGTCAGCACGATCGGCCGGAAGCGGCGCACCGTCGCCTCCACGATCGCATCCCAGGTTTCATGCCCGTCGCGACGATCCTGCTCGATCTGGTCGACCAGGATCACCGAGTTGCGCATGATCATGCCCGACAGTGCGATCGTGCCCAGCATCGCCACAAAGCCGAACGGGACCCGGAACACCAGCAGGAACAGGGTCACCCCGATCAACCCCAGTGGCGCGGTCAGCAGCACCATAACGCTCCGCGAAAAACTCCGCAGCTGCAGCATCAGCAGGGTGAACACGACGAACAGGAACAGCGGCACGCCGGCGGTGATCGAATCCTGGCCGCGGGTAGAGTCTTCCACGCTACCGCCGATATCCACCGAATAGCCATACGCCAGACCGGCACGGATCTCGTCCAGGGTCGGGGAGATCTGCGCCATTACCGTCGCCGGCTGGGTGCCGTCGTAGATGTCGGCGCGCACGGTCATCGTCGGCTTGCGGTCGCGGTGCCAGATGATGCCTTCCTCGAGCCCGTATTCCAGGGTCGCGATCTGGCTCAGCGGCACGCTCTGCCCGCTGGCGGTCGGCACCATCAGGCTGCCCAGTTGCGACAGATCGACCTGCTCGGCATCGCCACCGCGCAGGATCACCCCGATCAGCTCGTTGCCTTCTCGATAGGTGCTGACCTGGATTCCCGACAATGATCCGCTCAGTACCTGCGCCAGTTGCGCCGAGGTGATGCCCTGTGCCCGCGCGCGGGCCTGGTCGACCTGCAGGCGCACCACCTTGCCCGGTTCATCCCAGTCCAGGTTGACGTTGGCCACATGCGGGTTGTCGCGGATCTTCGCACGCACCGCGTAGGCGATCTTCCGCACCTGGTCGATATGCTCGCCCGAGACCCGGAACTGCACCGGGTAGCCCACCGGTGGGCCGTTCTCCAGGCGGGTCACGCGCATCTGCAGCTCGGGGAAACGCGGCACCACTTCCTCGATCATCCAGCGGCGGACCTCCTCGCGCGCGGCCAGGCTTTCCGGCATCAGCACGAACTGGGTGAAGTTGGCGGCGGGCAGTTGCTGGTCCAACGGCAGGTAGAACCGTGGCGACCCGGTGCCAACGTACGCGGTGTAATTGACCAGGTCGTCGCGGCTGGCAAGCATCTGCTCAAGCCGCTCGGCCTGCGCCTGGGTCGCGCGTAGCGAACTGCCTTCGGCCAGCTCCATGTCGACCATCAGTTCCGGCCGTACCGAATCGGGAAAAAACTGCTGGGGCACGAAGCGGAACATCATCAGCGAGACCACGAACGCCGCTGCGGTGGCCCCGATCACCAGCCAGCGATGGCGCACGCACCAGACCACCCAACTGCGGAAGCGCTGGTAGAAGCGGGTCGCGTAGGGATCATGCTCGCCGGCGTCCGGATTGTCGGATGGCAACGGGGCGATCCAGTCGGCAAATGCGGGATGTCGGTCCGCCCAGCGCTGGCGTCGAATTTGCCAGCGCGCCGCCAGCGAGCCGGGTTTGGGCGCACTGCCGCGCCCGCCTTCATCGCGCTCGATGTGCGGCAGCAGCTTGTCGCCCAGGTAGGGGACAAACAACACCGCTGCGACCCACGACACCAGCAACGCGATGGTGACCACCTCGAACAGCGACCGGGTGTACTCACCGGTGCTGGAGGCGGCCATCGCGATGGGCAGGAACCCGGCGGCGGTGATCAGGGTGCCGGTCAGCATCGGGAACGCGGTCGACTCCCACGCAAACGCCGCCGCACGCAGGCGATCGAAGCCCTGCTCCATCTTGATCGCCATCATCTCCACCGCAATGATCGCATCGTCGACCATCAGTCCCAGCGCGAGCACCAACGCGCCCAGCGATATCTTGTGCAGGCCGATGCCGAACACGTCCATGACGGTGAAGGTCATCGCCAGCACCAGCGGGATCGACAACGCCACCACCAGACCAGTGCGAAAGCCCAACGACAGGAAGCTCACCAGCAACACGATCGCGACCGCCTCGGCGAGCACGCGCACGAACTCGCCCACCGAGTCCTCCACCGCCGCCGGCTGGTCGGACACCTGGTGCAATTCCATCCCGGCCGGCAGGGTTTGTTGCAGCTGCCCGAACTCGGCTTCCAGCGTCTCGCCCAGGGCGAGGATGTCGCCACCGTCGCGCATGGCCACGCCGATGCCGATCGCGTCCTTGCCCATGAAACGCATGCCCGGTTGGGGCGGGTCGGAGAAGCCGCGATGGACCTCGGCCACGTCGTCCAGCCGGAACGTGCGATCACCAACCCGGACCGGGAAGCGGCGGATCTGTTCGACCGATTCAAACTGCCCGCTCACCCGCAGCGGCACCCGGGTACTGGCGGTCTCGAAGAAGCCCGCCGGCACCACCGCATTCTGCTGTTGCAAGGCCTCGCGCACCGCCGCGGCCGACACTCCCAGCGTGGCCAGCTTGGTGTTGGACAGCTCGATCCAGATCTTCTCGTCCTGGACCCCGAACAGCTGGATCTTGCCCACGTCCGGCACGTCCTGCAGCGCGAGCTGGACGCGGTCGGCGTAGTCCTTCAGTACCGCGTAATCAAATCCTTCCCCGGTCAATGCATAGATGTTGCCGAACGTATCGCCAAACTCATCGTTGAAGAACGGCCCGACGATGTCCTCCGGCAGCTCGGGGCGCAGGTCGCCGATCTTCTTGCGAACCTGGTAGAAAAGCTCGGGCACTTCGGCCGAGCGCATCGAGTCGCGCGCCGCGAAGATCACCTGCGACTCGCCGGCGCGCGAGTACGACCGGATGAAGTCGTATTCACCGGTTTCCATCAGCTTGCGCTCGATCCGCTCGGTGACCTGCGATGCGATCTGGTCGGCGGTCGCACCCGGCCATACGGTGTGGATCACCATCACCTTGAAGGTAAACGCCGGGTCCTCGCTGCGCCCGAGATTCAGGTAAGAGAACGCACCGGCGATGGCGAGCACCAGCATCGCGTAGACCACCAGGCTGCGATGCCGCAAACCCCACTCGGAAAGATTGAAACGCATGGTCTGGGAGATCCTCGGTTCGGTATCGCGTGCGGTCAGTGGCGCGCGTCGGCCGTCGCCACGTCGCGGTTATCGCGATCCACCGGGCGCACCGTCTGGCCTTCACGCAACAGATGACCACCGGCGGCGACGACCCAGGCGTCCGGGGCCAGCCCGTCCAGCACCGGAACGGTCTGACTACCGTAGGCGCCGACGCTGACCGGCAGCAGTTTCAAGGTCGAGGTCTGCGGATCAACCACGAATACCGCAACCTCGCCGTCGCCCCCCGGTTGCAGCGCGGTGAGCGGAATGCTGAGCGCGTCGGTTTCCTGGCCCGGGAGGAATACGCGTGCGCTCTGGCCCAGCGCGAGCACCCCGGTGGGTGCATCCACGGTCGCGCGTACGGCAAAGGTACGCGAAGCGGGGTCGGCCACCGGTGCGATCTCGCGCACCACACCAGGCCAGCGCTCGCCCGGCCTGGACCAGACCTCGACCTGCACCGCTTGTCCCGGCTTGATGGCCGCCACCTGCCCTTCGGAGACCGCGAAAGCCACCTCGCGGCCACCATCGGCAGCCATGGTAAATACCGCTTGTCCGGCAGCCACTACCTGCCCCGTTTCGGCCTGTCGCTCGGCGATCACCCCGTCGGCGGGTGCCCGCAGCTGACTGTATTGGGCCTGATTGCTGGCGACCTCGAGCTCGGCCCGCGCCGCATCCACCTGGCCCTGCGCGGCGGTGGCGGCGGCATTTTGTGCATCCATGCTGGACCGGCTGACCAACTGGTCCTTCGCCAGTGCGGCGTAGCGCGCCTGATCCGCGCGCGCACGCCCCAGCTCGGCCTGGGCGGCGGCCAGTTGTGCCTGGGCTGCATTCGCCCGCGCCTTCAAATCATCGGGGTCGAGCGTTGCCAGCACATCGCCACGGCTGACGTGATCGCCCACGTCCGCCTTGCGTTCGATCATTTGGCCGCCGACCCGGAACGACAGCTGGCTCTCCTCGCGGGCACGGATCGCCCCCGCCAGCGAGGCGTGCACCGCGTCGGCGGCAACCGGTTGGGTCACCAGCACCGGCCGCGCCGACACGTCGGCCGTTTCGCTGGGACCGCACCCTGCAAGCAGGCCAGCCAGAAGCGCACCGGCCACCAGTGAACGGGCACCGATCCCCTGGATCGCAAAGCGGCTGCGCATGGGAAGCACCTCTTTGGGGAATTATTGGACCGAATGGTATTGTATAAATACAACACTCCTTAGTCTAATATTTAATTCATGCCTGAGCGCAAGCCCATTGACGATCACCGTGCGCCGCCAGGCACCAAGGCCGGCAGCCACGACGGCGCCCCGCTGCCTGCAAAGCCGGCCGGACCGGGCCGGCCGAAGGACATGGCCAAGCGCACGGCCATCCTCGACGCCGCCAAGCGGATGTTCGTCGAACACGGCTACGCCGGCACCAGCATGGACCAGATCGCCTCCGGTGCCGGCGTCTCCAAGCTCACGGTATACAGTCACTTTGGCGACAAGGAATCGTTGTTTTCGGCGGCCGTGGTGTCGTACTGCGACCAACAGCTCCCGCCTGCACTGTTCATGCCCTCACCACAGACGCCCCTGCGCGAGCGGTTGCTGGACATCGCCCACGCGTTTCATGCCCTGATCAGCAGCCCGCAGGCCATTGCTGCTCACCGCATGCTGTGCACCCCCCAGATGGCCGACGCGGCGCTGGCGCGCAAATTCTGGGAGGCCGGGCCACAACGCATCCACGACGCGGTGGCCGAGCTGTTGCGACGTCGCGTCACTACCGGCGAGCTGGTGATCGACACGGCCGATGCCGACCCGGTCAATCACGCGGCGAGCCAGTTGATCTCGCTGCTCAAGGGCGAACCGCACGCACGGTTGCTGCTGGGTTGCAAGGACGTCGATCCGGCGTTGACACACGCCCACCTGGTCGCCGCGGTGGATGTATTCCTGCGCGCCTATGCCGCCCGCCCATGACTTGCGTCGCGGTGACTTCCGGCACTCAAAACCGGCCCCCGGGAGGGCGATCCTGTGTTTGGTCGCACCGATGCTTCAACCGATCCTGATTTGTTCGCCGCGCACGCCGCTACAATAGTCAGTTGACACCAGCAATCCTTGAGACCCCATGAGCATGATTGATTACGCCAAGGCCCGCGAACTGATGGTAGAACAGCAGGTCCGGCCCTGGAACGTGCTGGATGCACGCGTACTCGACGTATTGGTGAAGATTCCGCGCGAGGACTTCGTACCGGACATCCACCGCAACCTGGCCTATTCCGATATCACCCTGCCGCTGGCCCATGGCGAGGTCATCATGAAGCCGGTCGTGCAGAGCCGCACGCTGCAGGAGCTGCTGGTAACGGCGGGCGAAGACGTGCTGGAGATCGGCACCGGCAGCGGCTACCTGACCGCGTGCCTGTCGCGGCTTGGCCGTGAGGTGCTCAGCCTGGAACGGCATGCCGACCTGGCCGATGCCGCGCGCGCGCGGCTCGAGGCCCGTGGCCTGGCCAACATCCAGGTACTGCATGCCGACGCATTTGAATACCGGACCGAGCGCCGCTTCGACACCGTTTGCGTCACCGGCGCGGTCGACACCATTCCCGATGCCTTCCTGCAGTGGCTGAAACCCGGCGGCCGCATGTTCATCGTGCGCGGCCGGGCACCGGCAATGGAGGCCGTGCTGGTATACAACGAGGCCAACGGACCACGGATTGAATCGTTGTTCGAGACCGACCTTCCCTATCTTGCAGGCGCAGCTCCGGTGCCCGCCTTCGAATTCTGATTGAAAGGACTCCGCATGATCCACCGCCCACTCGTTCTCGCCCTCGCCTTCGCCCTGTTGCCGGCCACCGCCGCCGCGGAGGATCTGTTGCAGACCTACGAGCTGGCGCGTGCCGGCGACCCGCAGTTCTCCGCGGCTGAGTCGAACCGCCTGTTCACCCGGGAAGGCTCGGTCCAGGCACGTGCGGCGATGCTGCCGCAGATCGACGGCAGCGCCAGCATCCGGCGCTCGCGCAGCGAAGGTCCGGCGACCCAGAACCAATTCAATGACCAGGGCGAGCCGGTCCAGTTCAGTGGTGACATCGAAAGCGAGACCACCACCCGCAGCGTCGGCATCAACGGCACCCAGATGCTGTTTGACATGTCCCGCTTCAGCACGCTGCGCAGCCAGAACGCATTGAGCCGGGCCAGCGACTTCCAGCTCGAGGCCGCCGGTGACAATCTGATCACCCGCACCTCGGCCGCCTATTTCAACGTGCTGGTCGAGTTGGAGACCCTGGCCGCCGCAGAAGCCGCCGAGACAGCGCTTCAGAAGCAGTTCGACTTCGCCTCCAAACGACTGGAAGTCGGTCTGGCACCGATCACCGACGTCCATGAGGCCCGCGCCCAGTACGACAGCGCGCGTGCCAACACCATCCTGGCGCGCACCCGCGTGGCCGATGCCTACCAGGCCCTGGCCGAGATCACCGGCACGCCGGTCAACAACGTCAAGGGCCTGCCCGCGGACTTCCAGCCACAGTTGCCGGTCAGCGAGGGCGTCGATTCCTGGGTGCAGACCGCGTTCGAGACCAACCCGGCTCTGCAGGCCAAGCAACTCCAGGTCGAATCGGCCGAGGCCAACGTCCGCACGGCGCAGTCCGCCCACCTGCCGACCCTGTACCTCAGCGGCGGCTACAGCAAGGGCAAGACCACCGGCGACCGCACCTTCAGCAGCAGCGACCTGCCCGACTCGGTCAACAGCCCGATCGAGAGCGAAAGCCGGGGCCCGGAAATCGGCATCACCCTCAACGTGCCGATTTTCTCCGGCGGCGCTACCCAGTCACGGGTTCGCCAGGCCATCAGCCAGCGCGACATCGCCACCGACGAGCTGGAGCAGCAGAAGCGCGCGCTTGAGCGCAATACCCGCAATGCCTACCAGACCCTGGTTGCCGGCATCAGCGAGGTCGAGGCACGTCGCCTGGCGCTGGTCTCGGCCCAGGCCGCGTACGACGCCTCGCAGGTCGGCCTGGAGGTCGGCACCCGCACCGTCCTGGACGTGTTGAACAACCAGCAGAACCTGTTCCAGGCACAACAGGCGTATGCACTGGCACGCTACAACTACCTGCAGCAGCGCCTGACCCTGGAACAGGCCGCCGGCACCCTGGACATCGACGACGTGCAGGACATCAACCGCCTGCTCACCGCCGACGCCGAGGCGCAGGTCCAGTCTCCAATCCGGCAATAGCCGACGCGGGCCGATCCTCGGCCGGATCGTCCCGCTCCGACGCGACCGGCGCCAGCGTCGGCTGCAGCAATGCCATCGTCCGTGCCAACGCGCCGCGCCCGGTCTCTACCAGCTTGCGACCATTGTCGGCCATGGCGCGACGCAATGACGGGTCATCCAGCAGCATCGACAGCGCCTGTTGCACGCCATCGACATCTGCACCGATACGCAAGGCGCCGGCGTTATCGAGTTGGCGGGAAATTTCGGCAAAGTTGTGCAGGTGCGGACCCGTCACCACCGGGGTGCCCACCGCAGCTGGCTCCAGCAGGTTGTGGCCACCAATGGGCTGCAGGCTGCCGCCGACGAAGGCGACGTCGGCGCAGGCATAAAAGTGCACCAGCTCACCCATGGTGTCGACCACGAACACCACATCGTCCGCTCCTGGCAGCACTCCGCGCGAGCGTGTCGATACCTTCCAGCCGGCGGCGCGCGCATGATCGGCGACCACCCGGAATCGCTCCGGATGCCGCGGCCCCCACACCAGCAGCAGATCCGGAAACCGCTCGCGCAAGTGACGATGGATGGTGATCACCGCGGCCTCCTCGGCCTCGTGGGTACTCGCCGCGATCCACACCGGGCGATCCCCGCACTGCTCGCGGAACCCGGCCGCAAACTCGTCCAGTCCCTCCGGCACGGTCACGTCGAACTTCAGGTTTCCGACCTCGACCACCTGCTCGCTTCGCGCGCCCAGTCGCACGAAGCGCACCGCATCGGCCAATGACTGCGTCGCCACCATGGTCACCGTTCGCAGCGCCCGCCCCACCAGTGGTGCCAACACCCGATAGCCGCGCAACGAGCGCTCCGACAACCGCGCATTGAGGACGTAGACCGGTACGCCATGGTCACGGCAGCCGAACAGCAGGTTCGGCCACAGCTCGGTTTCCATGATCAGGCCCGCGCGCGGCCGGTGGTGGCCGATGAACCGCGTCACCGCGCCGGGCAGGTCGTATGGCAGGTAGACATGCTCGACATCATGGCCCCACAACGCGCGCACCCGCTCCGAGCCGGTCGGGGTAATGGTAGTCACCAGCAGGTGCAGGTCGGGGCGGCCACGACGCAGCGCATTGACCAGCGGTACCGCCGCGTTGACCTCGCCGACCGACACCGCATGCACCCACAATGTTTCCCGGTGGGGATCATCGTGGTAACGCGCATAGCGCTCGTTCCAGCGCAGCAGATAGCTGGGCTGGCGGAAACCACGCCAGATCAGGTGGTACACGGTGAGCGGCACCAACAAGTACAGCACGGCCGAATACAGGCCGCGCAACAGGCGCTCGGTCAGCTCGCTTCGCATCGGCTCAGGATACTGCACAGGCAGCCTGATCCGCGCTGCGCCGGTAGAATCGGGCCATGTCCACGTCCGCTCCCATCCGTTCTCCCGCTTCCCCTGGCGCCCCCCCTCTCGGTCCGCGCCACTGGCCAACGTGGTTGCTGCTGGGCGGCCTTTGGCTCGTGGCGCGCATACCGTGGACAGTGCAACGCGTCCTGGGTGCCGGCATCGGGGCCATCGCGTTGCGGCTGGCAACCGAGCGCCGGCGCGCGGCGGCCATCAATCTGCAGCTGTGCTTTCCCGAGCTCGATGCAGCCAGTCGCGACGTGCTGCTGCGTGAGGCCTTTCGCGACCTGGGCATCGGGTTGTTCGAGTTTGCCCGTGCCTGGTGGGGGTCGGCGAGGCCGATGCGAAGTACCGTCCGGATCGAAGGCGTCGAAGCCATCCAGGCACTGCGCGCCCAGGGACGCGGCGTGTTGCTGGTATCGGGCCACTTCCTGACCCTGGAAATGTGCGGCCGGTTGATGTGCGATCACCTGCCGCTGGCCGGTATGTACCGCCCCCATCGAAACCCGGTAATGGAATGGGCGGTCAAGCGCGGGCGGTTGCGTTATGCCACTGCCATGTTCGCCAACGGCGAGTTGCGTCCAGCGATGCGCCATCTCAAGCAGGGCGGGATCCTGTGGTACGCACCCGATCAGGACATGCGCGGCAAGGACACCGTGTTCGCGCCGTTCTTCGGCGTGCCGGCGGCCACGATCACCGCGACCCACCAGTTCGCCCGCCTGACCGGCTGTGCCGTGGTGCCGTTCTTCCATCGTCGCGAGGGTGGCGACTATGTGTTGCGGCTGGGTACGCCGCTGGAGGATTTTCCATCGGCGGATGCGACCACCGACAGTGCCCGGGTCAATGCCGCAATCGAGGCCATGGTCCGCGAAGCACCCACCCAGTATTTGTGGATCCATCGGCGATTCAAGCGGCGCCCGCCCGGAATGCGGTCACCGTACCTGCCACCGCAGACCAGCGAATCGTCTTGAGCCGGGACGCGGCCGCGCGCGACAGCCCAATCAGGGTCGTACAATCAGCGTCGTAGCGATCGATCGTGCTGGTCACCCACCGACAGCAAGCTGCCGGCGTACAAGGCGGCCAGCAGCAGGGTCAACCCGCCCCAGAAGGTCGAGTAGAACGCCAGGTGGGTGTTGATCGGGAACACGGTCACCACCAACGCCAGCATCGCCGGCCGGGCACGCTCGCGCGCAGCCGCATCGGCAAAGCTCCACGCGCGCCAGGCCAAGGCGACGCCGGCCAGCCATAACAGCAGGCCCAGACCACCGGTCTCGCTGAGTATCTCAAGCACGATCTGGTGCGCATGCAGCGCCGGACCCTCGCCCCATTGCGCGACCTCGCCGCTTTGCGGGTCGCAGGCCGGGAACGCCTCGCGAAAACCACGGGCGCCCACGCCGTTGACCGGATGGCGGCCGGCCATGCACACCGCCGCACCCCAGATCCGGGTACGTCCCGACAAGGCACGATCAACGCCCTCCTGGTCGGCGGCAAATACGTGGGTGGTCCGCACCACCCGCTGCCGCACATCCGGTGACGCAATCCCCAACACCACCAGCATGAGCGCACCGAAGGCGAATACGCCGAAGAGTTTCTTCCACCCAAGCAGGCGCCAGCCCGAGAGCACCAGTACCAACGCGTAGGTGAGCCACGACGCGCGCGAGCCAGCCAGTACCACCACCACCCCAACCGCTGCCGCCGTGACCAGCCAGCCACCTGTGCCGAACCGGCGACCGGCGGCGTACAAAAGAAACGGCGACAAACTGGCGATGACCAGGCCGAGCTTCAGGTTGCATGGCCCCAGGACGCCGCTCAGGCGATCCAGCCCCGCGACCTCCTTCGCGCTGCACATGCCGTAACCGCTGATGGCGTGCTTGATGGTGTCGATCCCAAAGAACAGCGGGCTGGTACCCGTCAGCGCCTGTGCCAGCGCATCCACGGTCCAGACTCCGATGATGATTGCCAAGCCACCAAAGGTGATCCGGCGGCCGCGCTCGTTGGCCACCGCCGACGCCACCAGCCACAGGAACGGCAAGTAGCGAAGATCGACAGCGGCTTCACGCATCGCGCGTCCCGGGTCGACCGCATCGAACGCGGAAAACAATTCCGGCAACCAGTAGGCGAAGAACAGCACACTGGTCAGCGCCCAGGCCTGTCCGCTCAACAACGCGCTGCCGCCACGGAACCGGGAACCTACCAGCTTGATGATCGCGACCAGGGCGCCCAGCACCAGCACCCCTTCGGCATAGCCAGGCGCGGGCCACAAGATGACATAGGCCAGGATCCACGCGGGCGCCCAGCGCCAGCCCTGGACGGGCCCTTGAGCGGGGCCGGAATGACCGGCGCGACCGGATTGGGACGGCGTATCGATGGGGGTGTCAGTCAATGAGTTCGGCATAGACGGCCAAGGTGGCTTGCTGCATAGCGCGCAGCGTGTAGTGCGACAGGTCGTCCATCGTAACCTCTGGCATCGCGGCGGCTGCTGCTGGCGACCGCGCGAGCTGACACCGGGTCCGCTGAAACAGCTCGCGCTCATCGAACGCCGGGACCGCACCCCCCGGTTGCAGTTGCTGCAGCAACTCGCCAACGCCGCCATGTGCCCAACCCAGCACAGGCCTACCGATCGACAGTGCTTCGATCACGGTGCGGCCGAAGGCTTCGGGCTTGCGCGACAGCTGCAACACCAGGTCACTGGCCGCGTACGCACGCGCGATGGCATCGGTGGGAGCGGTAAAGGCGATCGCTGCGCCGATACCCAGCGCAACGGCCTTTGCTTCCAGTTCCGCGATGTAGGCCTCCCGTCCCGGCTGACGTGCGCCGGCACACCACAGCCGCGCGTCCAGACCGTCACCACGCAGCTGCGCCAATAGCGCCAGTGCGTCCGCGTGGCCCTTCAACCGGGTGCCGCGGCCGGGTAGCAACAGCAGCGGGCCCTCGCCCGCCAATGCCGGATGTTGCTTGGCCACCCATTCACGCGATGCCGGATCGGGCTGCGGCGCGCGCGGGAACCGGGCCGGGTCGATCCCGCGCGGGATTACCCGCAACCTGTCCGGATCGGTACCCGGATAATGCCGCAACACGTGCTTGCGCACCGTATCGGAGACGCAGATGACACGCTCGCCCCGGGTCATCACCTGGCTGTAGCGCGACGGCGAGTTGAGGCCATGCACGGTGCTGACCAGATGTGGCCGGCGGTCTGGCGGCACGCGGCGCAGCGCGAGCCGGGCCACCCAGCCCGGCAGGCGCGAACGCACATGGACAATATCCACATGCTGCCGGCTCAACAATGCCCGCAGCGGGCGCACCTGGCCCAGGGTCGATAATGATTTCCGCCCGATATCCAGGCTCACGTGTTCCGCCCCCAGCGCCTGCAAACGCGGCACCAGGCGCCCGCCAGCGGAGACGACTATCGCCCGGTGGCCCGCGTCTACCAGCGCGCCGGCAACTTCCAGCGCCGACAACTCGACCCCACCCGATTCCAGCGCCGGCAACAGCTGGACGACGGTCAACGGGCGCATGGGAGGATCAGTCGACCAGGACGAAGTGCGCGCCGCAGTAGGGACAATCGGTCTCCAGCTCTTCCTCGATCGGCATGTAGACCCGGGGGTGCGAGTTCCACAGCGCCATGGACGGCAACGGGCAACTCAACGGCAGGTCGGCCCGGGTGACGTTGTAAAGCCGCTCGGCGTTGGCCTGTGTGGGGTGGTCCTGGACTGCAGTCATGGCGGATTCAAGCCGATGCGAAATGGAAGGCCAGTTTACCAGTCAGCTGCGCCGGGCAAGTCGAACAGCAGCACATCGGCCGTCCGTGCGCCGCTCCCGACCAGTTGCAACAGCACCGATTCCTGGCTGAAACCCAGGGCATCCCCCGGGCCGAGTTCGCGACCATTCGCCACCACCTCGCCGCTGGCCACATGCAGCCAATAGCGACGTTTGGGATCAAGCGCATGCGACGCCGCCAGGCCTGGCTCAAGCTCGATCTTGTACAGTCGAGCGTCCTGGCGGATCGCGATACTGCCACTCGCACCATCGGGCGAGGCCAGCAGTTGCCAGCCTTCGCCGCTGGTCTCTTCCCGCAACGCGTGGCCCGGTGCCGCGTTGACCCGGTCAGGCTGCAGCCATATCTGCAGGAAATGCACCGGCTCGGTCGAGGAGTGGTTGTACTCACTGTGATCCACCCCGTGGCCGGCACCCATCCACTGCAAGCCACCTGCCGGGACCACGCCCTCGGCGCCGCTGCTGTCGCGGTGCGCCAGCGAGCCCGACAACACGTAACTTAGGATCTCCATGTTGCCGTGGTGATGGGTCGGGAAACCCGCACCGGGCGCGACGCGATCCTCGTTGATGACCCGCAGGACACCGAAGCCCATCCACTCAGGGTCGTAATAACTGCCGAATGAGAAGGTGTGCCGGCTGTCCAGCCAATCCACCTGCTCCGGCCCGTGGCCACGACTGTCGGAAGGGCGTTCGATGATCATGCGCGGAGGTTACTCCGCTGTTTCGATTTTGGGCACCGACGCCTCGGTGGTGATGCGGATGCGCACCTCATCGCTGACCGCCGGGGCGTACATGCCGACACCGAAATCGGTGCGCTTGATCACGGTGGTGGCATCAAAACCAATCGCCTGTTGCCCGCCCATGTTCTCGCCGGCCTTGTTGAGGGTCACATCCAGCACCACCGGCTTGGTGATGTCCTTGATGGTCAGCTCACCGGTGACCTTCAGTTTGCCTTCGCCGGCGGCTTCGACCTTGGTGCTCTTGAAAGTGGCCGCCGGGAAGGCCGCCATATCGAAGAAATCGGCGCTGCGCAGGTGCTCGTCGAAGTCGGCGGTGAAGCTGTCCAGGCCCGACATCGGCAGGGTCACCTGCACGCTGGATGCGGCAACGTTGTCGGCGTCATACACCAGCACGCCATCGGCCTGTCCGAAGTGCATGCTCGGATTGGAGAAGCCGAAATGGCTCCATTGCGCGATCACGTCGGTATGCGCGGGATCGAGCTGGTAGGTCACAGGAGCGGCAAAGACGGCGGTGCTGGCGGTGGCCAGGGCGGCAACAAGGATCAGTCGCTTGAACATGATGTAATTCCTCAAAATATCGGGTGGTATTGGGGGGGTATTGAAGCTATCGGCGCGCAGGACGTGCCGACTCACAGAATCCGCGCCGCCTCATCGAAGGGCAGTCGCGGCGAACGGGGAAACAACGCGTCGGTGTCGCCATGGCCAAGGTTGACCAGGAAGTTGGACTTGATCGCCGTGCCCTTGAAGAATGCCTCGTCGACCTTCGCGTTGTCGAAACCCGACATCGGGCCGGTGTCCAGGCCCAGCGCGCGCGCGGCAAGTATCAAGTAGGCGCCCTGCAAGCTGCCGTTGCGGAACGCCGCCGGGCTGCGGTTCTCGCGCGGGCCGTCGAACCAGCCCTTGGCGTCGGTATGCGGGAACAGGTACGGCAGCTTCTCGTGGAAGTCCTCGTCAAAGGCGACGATCACCGTGACCGGCGCGGCCATGGTCTTGGCGTGATTGCCCTCATCCAGCGCCGGGCCAAGCTTGGCCTTGGCCTCGGTCGATTTCACGAACACGAAACGCGCCGGACTCATGTTGGCACTGGTCGGACCCCACTTCACCAGCTCATACAGTTGGCGCAAGGTCGCGTCGCTGACCTCCCCTCCCAGCTCGTTGTGGGTGCGGGCGGTGCGGAACAACTGGTCAAGTGCCGGCTGGTCGAGCGCGTCGTGTCGGGTCTGGGGCATTTATGATCTCCATGGGATCGGACAAGTCTGAGTGGGAAAGCGGCGCCTGCCGTCATTGCCGCCGGTCGGTGGCCGCACTGCGGGATTGCCGCGTACCCGACAAGTGTATGGTCTCGATTATGCATTGCCATTGAGCGTTTTAAAACGGATTACGTACAAAAATGGAACGATTGAACCCCCAGGGATCCACCTGGGTCCTGACCGATGGTCACTCCGGCAACCTGCGCCAGGCCCACGCATTGGCGGCGGCACTGTCCCGGTCGGCGCGCGACTGGACGCTGCACGCCCGCGTACCCTGGCGGTGGACGGCACCACGTGGATCCATCCTGGCGCGCCGGGCATTCGGGCCGGACTTCGCCCAAGCCTTGTCCAAGCCACCGGAGCTGGCCATCGGCTGCGGCCGTCAAGCCGCACTGGCGACCCGGTTGCTGCGTCGGCTCGGGTCGCGCAGCGTGCAGATACTGGATCCACGGATCGCGACCCGCCATTGGGATCTGGTGATCGCCCCGGAGCATGACCAGTTGGAAGGCGACAACGTGATTCCGTTGCTGGGCAGCCTGCATCCGGTCGATGAGCAATGGCTGGCCGCCGCGCGACGCCGGTTCAGCGCGTTGGCGACCCTGCCGCAACCGCGGACCGCGCTGTTGCTGGGCGGGAGCAGTGCGCACGCACGATACGAGCCGGCGATACTGGAGGCCATTGCCACCCGCGTGCAACGCTGCACGGAAGCCGAAGACGGTTGCCTGCTGGTTACGACTTCCCGGCGGACACCGGCGGAGTTGGCAGGCCGGCTTCGTCACCATGTCGCCGGCCGCAGCGGCATGGTCTGGAGCGGGCCCGGCGATGGTGCCAATCCCTATCCGGGCCTGCTGGCGTGCGCGGACCGCATCGTGTGCACCGCCGATTCGGTCAACATGCTGTCGGAGGCATGCGCAACCAATGTGCCGGTGTTCGTCGCCGGACTGGAGCAACTGAAGGGCCGGCCCCGGCGCTTCCTCGATACCCTGCTCGGCTCGGGCCGGGTGCGCCCGGTCGACGACACGATGGCGCCCTTTGCGGTGACCCCACTGCGCGAGACGGCGCGCGTGGCCGCCGAAGTGCAGCGTCGGCTCAATCAGGATTAAATTCCGGCAGGATTAAATTCCAGCAGGATTGAATTCCAGGCCATGGCGCTGCACCGCGGCGCGGATCGCGCTGCGCGCCAGCTGGATGGATTCGTCCAGTGGCAGCCGACGCGCCCGGCGATCCAGGCTGCATTCCAGGCCGCGCGCCAGCAACGTGGCATGGGCCGCCTGGAGCGACGCCCGGGTCGGGTCGTCGAACACCGCGGCATCGTGCATCGCCTCGATCAAGCCCGACGTGTCGCGCGGCTGCATCAACCCGGGCGCCCCGTCGGCATGGTCCAGCACCAGCGCTTGCAACAGGAACTCCAGGTCCACCAGACCGGCCTCGCCCTGCTTGAGATCAAAACGTGCGCCGGGCGACCCGGGGCTCTCGCTGCGGTCGAGCTCGGCGCGCATCCGCACGCGCATTTTCGATACATCGGCGCGCACGGTCGCCGGATCACGCGGGCGCGCGAGGATGTCGCGACGAAGCTTGCCGAAGCTGGCACACAGGCCGGGATCGCCGGTCACGCATCGTGCGCGGACCAGCGCCTGGTGCTCCCAGTTCCACGCACGCTGGCTTTGGTACTCGGAGAAACTCGCCAGGCTGGACACCAGCAGTCCCTTGGCACCGTCGGGCCGCAGGCGCACGTCGACCTCGTACAGGCGACCGGCGACCGACGGGGTATCGAGCAATGCGACTACCTTCTGCGCCAGCCTGGCAAACCAGCGCGACGCGTCCAGCGGGCGCTTGCCATCGGACATCACGTCCTTGCCATGACCATCGCGGACATCGCCATCGCGCCCGCCGGGCTCGCTGCTGGTGTCGATGTCGTACAGGAACACCAGGTCCAGGTCGGACCCGAAACCCAGCTCCTCCCCGCCGAGGGAACCGTAGCCCAGCACCGCAAAACGGGCGCCCGGCAAGCGGCCGTGGGCACGATTGATCTCACCCTCCGCCAATGCCACTACCCGCCGTATGACACCGTCGGCCAGCCACGCCAGCTGGCCCGCGCTGGCACCGGCGGGTTGCCGGCCATCACGATGCGCCATGGCAATGCGGAAGCTCAGCGCCTGGCGCACTTCGTTCAACTTGTTGAGCACCGCCTCCGGCGCATCGACGGCGCTATCGTTGACGTGGTTGGCGACCGCGGTACAGGCGGCGATCAACGCCTCGCGGTCCGGCAACGGGCCGCCAATGCGGGCATCCAACAACTCATCAAGCAATAGTGGGTACGACGCCAGTCGCTCGGCCAGCAGCGCACTCTGGCTGACCACCTCGACCAGGCGCGCCAATGCGGCGGGCTGCTCATCCAGCAAGGCCAGGTAGGCGCTACGGCGCAGGATGTTGTGCAGCAGTGCCAGCATCCGGCGCAGACCAAGCAGCGGCTGGCTGGAGGTCGCAGCGCCCTGGACCAATGCGGGCAAAACCCGGCCCAGGCGCCCGCGGGTAATGTCCGACAACCCCCGCACACCCAGGCTGCGCGCGAAATCACGCAGCAATCCGTCCGCCTGCGCAGCATCGTCAAACCCGGCATCGGCCAACACCTGTGCATCGCCGGCTGTGGGCAAAGCCAGCCAGTAGTCGGCCAGCGCGCCCGGCGCCTGTTTGCGTTCACGTGGCGCCAGCAGTGCATTGAACTCCTCGTTGATCACCGCGCGGTGACCGTCCAGTGCTTCATGCAAGCCATTCCAGTCCGCATAGCCCAGGCCCACCGCGATCCGGGCCCGGTCGCTCGCGTCTTCGGGCAACGCGTGGGTTTGCTGGTCGCGCAGCATCTGCAGACGGTTCTCAAGCCGGCGCAGGAACCGGTAGGCCTGGGCCAATGCGGCACCGGCTCCGGGTTCTATCTGGTGGGCTTCCACCAGCGCCGTCAACGCCGGTTGAAGCGCGCGCTGGCGCAATGCCGGCTCCCGCCCGCCACGGATCAGCTGCAGCGCCTGGACCAGGAACTCGACCTCGCGGATACCGCCGGGGCCGCGCTTGATGTCATCGGCCAGCTCCTTTCGCGCCACCTCGGCGGCGATGGTCGCCTTCATCGCGCGCAGACCGTCGAGCGCTCCGTAATCGAGATAACGGCGATACACGAACGGGCGCAGCGTTTCCAGTAAGAGCCTGCCTGCCTCGATATCGCCGGCCACGGGCCGCGCCTTCTGCCAGGCGTAACGCTCCCAGTCACGCCCCTCGCGCTGGAAGTACTGTTCCATCGCCGGGAACGACCACGCGACCCGTCCGGCGTTGCCATACGGGCGCAGCCGCAGGTCGACGCGGTGGCAGAAACCGTCGGCGGTGACCTCGTCCAGCAACTTGGCCAATTGCTGGCCCAGGCGGGAAAACCAGGTTTCCGCCGCGAGCCCGCGCGCGCCGTCACTGGCCGCCAGCGTCCCCTCGCCGGGCTGGTCGTAGCCATAGACCAGGTCGACGTCGGAGCTGAAGTTCAACTCGCCGCCTCCCAGTTTTCCCAATGCGAACACGACCAGCCGCTGCACGCTGCCGTCCGTGTCGCGCACCACCCCGTGGTGGACGGAGAATTCCTGTTCCAGCGCATCCAAGGCGATTCTCAGGCAGGTTTCGGCCAGGGCTGTGCTGCCGGCCAATGTGGCATCGACGTCATCCATCCCGTGCACGTCACGCCAGACCAGCCGGGTCGACTCGGCGGTGCGATAGCGCCGCAGCAACGAGGGCCACTGGTCACGATTGTCGGCCAGCAGTTCCGGTACCGGCAACGGCACATCGCCATCGTCCGCCAACAGCCGGGCCAGCAGCGCGGGTTGTTTTGCCAGGGTGGCGATCGCAAAGTCGCTGGCGATCGCCACTCGCTGGCAACGCTGCGCCGCGCGCTCGTCCCACGTCCGGCCAATCGCCGCCTGGCTTGCCTGCAACTGCGCCAACGCACGTTCGACGGCCGGCTGGACGAGCTCGGCAACAGAAAGGGATATGGGACTCATGCCGGAATGATGGCATGCCGTCGGTCGACCTCCGCGCGCCATCACGGCAGACGCCACCTTCGCGTCATCGACAGAGCGGCGCAACGCAGCGGAGCCGGCAGGGCGCTCATATCGACATAAGCAAACGTCATAAGAAATTACATCCATCCGCATAGACAGATATAAACCCAGCCTGCAAAGTCGGTCCGTCGGAAATCATGACGCACCGCAACACGCGTCACGGGGACTTCCGACCTTCACCCCACCTGCTGGAACTCACGATGAACTCCCATTCCAAAGCGACGCGTCACGCGTTGCGACCGGCACTTCTCACCCTGCTGATCGGCCAAGCGTTGGTGATGACCGCCTGGGCGCAGGAAGCTCCCGGCAGCGACAGCGCTGCCCTTCCCGACGCATCCAACGCCACCGTCAGCAACTCGTCGCCCATCGCCAGCGCGCCGTCCACCGCGTCATTGGCGACCCAACTGGATGCGGTGGTGGTCACCGGGTCACGCATCACGCGTCCGGATTACGAGGCCAGCAGCCCCACCACCACCGTCAGCCGCGAGGCGCTCAACCACACCGGCGCCGTCACCATCGAAGCCGCCCTGAACCAGTTGCCGCAACTGGGCATCGGCGCCAACCAGACCAACGCGGCCTGGGGCGGGACCGGCCGCGCCAGCTTGAACCTCCGCGGTCTGGGTGCCCGCCGCAATCTGGTGCTGCTGGATGGCCGCCGCTTGCAGCCTTCCGACACGCTGCAAGTGGTCGACATCAACACCATCCCCAAGGCGCTGATCCGGGACATCGAGATCATCTCCGGCGGCGCATCGGCGGCCTACGGGTCGGATGCGATCAGCGGCGTGGTCAACGTCAAGCTCGACGAGCACTTCGAAGGCGTCGAACTGGACAGCCAGTACTCGGTCTACGAGCCCGGCGATGGCGCGACCAGGGACGTGTCGCTCACTGTGGGCGGCAACTTCGCCGACGGGCGCGGCAACGCGACGCTGTCGTTGTCCCATACCGAGCGCGACGGCGTGGACTACATGTCCCGCGCGTTCTTCCGCCAATCCCAGGGCGGCAGCGACTTCCGCCTGCCTACCGGAATCTACCGGCCCAGCATCAATCCACCCTCGCAGGCCGCAGTGGATGCGGTGTTCGACGGCTACGGGATCGATCCGGGCCGGGTGCCGGCGCAGTCGGTGCTGGGCTACAACGATGACGGCAGCCTGTTCTCCGCCAACAACGGCCCGCTGAACTACCGTGGCCCGGACGGGCTGCTGTTCAACACCGGCACCCAGCTCAACAACCTCAACCAGTTCGTGCAACTGCAGGTGCCGCTGGAGCGCCAGAGCGCGTTCGGCCGCCTGCGTTTCTCGATCAACGAGGACATCACTGCCTACGGCCAGTTCATCTACACCACCACCTCGGCCTGGGTCGGCGCCGAAGCGGGCAACGACGCCTTTTCGGTGCCGGTGAGCAACCCGTTCATTTCTGCCGACCTGCAGGCGATCCTCGCGTCGCGGGCAGATCCCGACGCACCCTTCCGGTTCGAGAAGCGCTTCCAGGCGGAAGCCGGGCCGCGAACCTTCGAGCGCGATTTCGATGTCCACCAGTTCCTGGCAGGCGTGAAGGGCACGCTGCCGGCGGTCGATGGCAGTTGGGACGTATACGCCTCCCGCGGCCGAACCCGGCTGCTGGAGGCAAACCGCGGCGCGGTGGTGGTTTCCGCGCTCACCTCACTGCTGAATGCACCCGATGGCGGCAAGAGCCTGTGCACGGGAGGCTACAACCCGTTCGGGCTGAGCGTGCTCTCGGACAGCTGCCGCGATTTCCTGGTCGCCACACCCCTCAGCCACACGGTGCTGGAGCAGGACGTGGTCGAGGCCAACCTGGAAGGCCGGCTGCTGTCGCTGCCCGCTGGCGATGCGCGCTTCGCCGCCGGACTGGGGTACCGCAACGATGCCTACGCCTACCAGCCCGATCGGCTGCTGCAGCGCGGCGACATCGTCGGCGTGTTCCGCACCGGGCCCAGCGCCGGCAGCAGCCGGGTCCACGAGATCTACGCCGAGACCCTGCTGCCCTTGCTCAGCGGACGGACCTTCGCCGAATCCCTCGACGTCGGCCTGGGCTGGCGCTACTCGGACTACCAGCATGCCGGCGGCGTGAACACCTACAAGGCCGACATCAACTGGGGCATCAACGAGCCGTTGCGGCTGCGTGGCAGCTACCAGCGCGCCGTGCGCGCACCCAGCGTGGGCGAGTTGTTCGTCGCGCCCAGTGTGTCGATTCCCAACATCGGCACGATGGCCAGCGGCGCCGGCGACCAGTGCCATGCCTTGAGCCAGGCGCGCACCGGGACCGATGCGGCGGCGGTACGTGAACTCTGCCTGCAACAGGGTGTCCCGGCCGGGTTGGTCGACACTTTCGACAACCTGCAGGACGAAGTGCTGGCCACCAGCTCCGGCAATGTTCTGTTGAAGCCGGAAACCGCCGACACCTACACCGTCGGCGCGGTCTGGAACTCGACCTCCTCCCGGCCACTGTGGTCCGGGCTGTCGGCGGCGGTGGACTACTACGACATCCGGATCAAGGACGTGATCGGCACCATCGACGCCACCCGGATCCTGGCGCGCTGCTTCAACCAGGACGGCGTCTCCAACCCCGCCTTGTCGCAGGCCAACGACAACTGCCGCCAGATCACCCGCGATCCGGTCACCGGCCTGATCACCAGCGTGGGCCTGCCCACCCTCAACCTGGGCGGCTACCGGACATCGGGCGTGGACGTGCAGTTCGACTGGCACGCCAAGCTGGACGCTTTGGGCTTCGACCGCGCCAACGGACGCCTGAGCGCGGGCTCGATCGTCAGCTACGTCGAGAAATTCGAACAGCAACTGGAACCGGGCGGGCCCGTATACGACTACGCCGGAACGATCGGCACGCTGCCGCGCTGGAAGTCCGTCAGCCACCTGGAATACGACGACAGCGCGTTCACCGCCGGCTTGCGTTGGCGCCACCTCGGCTCGCAACAGCACGCATCGCGGGTGACAAATCCCGCCTCGACCACACCGGGCGTGGCCGCGCATGACTACTTCGACCTGTACGGCACCTGGCGCATCGACGGTACCTGGTCGATCCGTGGAGGCATCAACAACCTCGCCGACAAGGGGCCGCCACAGGTCGGGAGTTCATCGGGTTCCACCAACGCAAGCGTCTACGACATCTACGGGCGCCAGTACTACCTCAGCCTCAACGTCCGGCTGTAACCCCACCTCAACCACCACCACGAGAGAACAGGAAAAATGAGCATCGCCACCGCAAGAAAAACCCTCGTCATCGCCGCCGTACTGGGCTTCATCGGCACCTTCGGCCTGGGCGAGGCATCCGCCCAGGCCCAGAACGGCCGCGGCGTCGGCAAGAACCAGGTCAGCCTCTCCTACTACAAGACCCCGCCCGGCAAGCAGGATGAATGGCTGGCGCTGTACAAGCAGTACCACAAGCCGATCGTGCAATACGGCGTCGACCACGGCAACACCATCAGCTCGACCATCTACGCGGCCGGCAATCACTCGCCGGGCCAGCCCTGGGATATCGCGATCATCAGCATCAGCGACCCGACGAAGCAGCCGGCCGACATCTCGCGCGCCGAACTGATCAAGAAGCTCTACCCCAACCTGAAGGACTACGTCCGGGCCGAGAAGGAGCGCTGGTCGCTCACCATCGACCACTGGGACGAGCGTCTGGTGGAACTGGACCCCAACGAGGAGCCGTTCTCGGTCTACTTGCCGTTGACCACCACGCCACGCAAATAACCCCGTACAGCAAGCCGGACGCGCTCAGGAAGGGAGCGTCCGGCCCGCTGTCCGCGCCTTGCACCACGCCTGCCAATACAGCGGTTCGTGCGCCGGCACCTCGCCATCATTCAACGCACGCCGGAGTTCGTTGCCGGGGACATGCGGCATCAGGCTGGCGATCAACGCGTGGCTGTAGTCGCGCAGCAAGTGGTCACGCCGCAACAGGAGCCAGGTGGTGCAGGAAGGCCACAGTCCGTTTCCGGGCAGAGCCACCAGATCCCGGTCGTCGACCGTGACGGCCATCTCGGCCACGATGCCGACGCCCACTCCTTCGCGCACATAGGTTTTGATCAGATCGCCATCGCGGGCGGTCAGGGCGATCTGCGGCTCCAGGCCCACCGTACCGAAGGCACGACGCAACGAAGAGCCGGGTTCGCGGCTGGACTCGTAGCTCACCAGGGGATGCCGCGCCAGATCGGCCACCGCAAGACTCCGCTGCCGTGCAAGCGGATGGCCTGCCGGAACCAGCACCGCCCGGTCCCAACGATAGAGCGGCAGCGCCAGGTGGGCTTCCGGCGCCGCACCACCGGTGCTGATGATCGCCATGTCGGCCTCACCCCGAGCCAGGCGCGCCAACGATTCGGCATCGCCACCCGGGGCCAGGTGGACGGCAACACCGGGAAAGCGCTTTTTCAATCGCGACAACAGGTAGGGCAAGGCATAACGCGCCTGCGTGTGGGTCGTGGCGATACGCAGCTCGCCCTGCTCGTCGCGACGCAGGTTGGCCGCCAGCGCCTGGATGTTGGCGGCCTCGGCCAACACCCTGCGGGCGTGATCCAGCACACGCTCACCGGCCGGCGTCAACGCCGCCAGGCTGCGGCCACTGCGCGTGAACAACTGGAAGCCCAACCCGTCCTCGAACTGCCTGAGCTGCTTCGACAGCCCGGACTGGGTTGCATGCATCCGCAACGCAGCCGCCGTAATGTTCAACCGGCAGTCGACGATCGCGACAAACTGGTGCAACTGGACCAACGTCATCAGCGCCTTCCTGGCATCCCGCCTTGATCGGCAGACAGCGATGATCCATCACCACACGGACGCCATTGCCGCAGATGCTGCAACGCTGGGACGACGGCTTTGGCACGATCCCGTTCATCGTTGCTTCGCGGACACGACGCGGCATCCGACGACACGATGCGCTTGACTGGATCACGCTCGACTGGATCAGCGGTTCCCCGGCTTTCGAAGAACCACTAAAAAGCCCGCCCCGGACGAACCGGTAACGGGCCTGCTCCCTCCCCCACGTCGGGATGCGGCCCAACTGTGAAGGAGTTGTTAGTCGGGTTGCACGCTGCAGTGCAAAACAGAACCAGCGGGTTCTGTATTACGACCGTCTGGAAACAAAAAGGCCCCACATCGCTGCGGGGCCTCTTGTCTTGCAGGCAGTGCCGGTGGAAAGGCTTAGAAGCCCATGCCGCCCATGCCGCCCATGCCGCCCATCCCACCCATGTCGCCGCCGCCACCCATCGCGGGCTCGTCCTTCTTCGGCAGCTCGCCCACCATCGCTTCGGTGGTGATCATCAGACCGGCGATCGACGCGGCATTCTGCAGCGCGGTGCGGGTGACCTTGGTCGGGTCCAGGATGCCGAACTCGAGCATGTCGCCATACTCGCCGTTGGCGGCGTTGTAGCCGTAGCTACCCTTGCCTTCCATGACCTTGTTGAGGATCACCGAGGCTTCTTCACCAGCGTTGATGACGATCTCGCGCAACGGCGCTTCCATCGCCCGCAGGGCAATGGCGATACCGTGGTTCTGGTCTTCGTTGTCACCCTTCAAACCGGTGATCGCGGCCAGCGCACGGATCAGGGCGACGCCGCCGCCCGGGACCACGCCTTCTTCCACTGCAGCGCGCGTGGCGTGCAGGGCATCTTCGACGCGGGCCTTCTTTTCCTTCATTTCCATCTCGGTCGAGGCACCGACCTTGATCACCGCCACGCCACCGGCCAGCTTGGCCACGCGCTCCTGCAGCTTCTCGCGGTCGTAGTCCGAAGAGGTCTCTTCGATCTGCGCCTTGATCTGCTTGATGCGCGCCTCGATGCCACCGGTCTCGCCGGCGCCGTCGATCACGGTGGTGTTCTCCTTGGAGATCTGCACCTTCTTGGCACGGCCCAGGTCGGCGATGGTCGCCTTCTCGAGCTGCAGGCCGACTTCCTCGGAGATCACGGTGCCGCCGGTGAGTACGGCCATGTCTTCCAGCATCGCCTTGCGACGATCGCCGAAGCCCGGAGCCTTGACGGCGCAGACCTTGACGATGCCGCGGATGGTGTTGACCACCAGGGTCGCCAGCGCTTCGCCTTCCACGTCCTCGGCGACGATCAGCAACGGCTTGCCCGCCTTCGCCACGCCTTCCAGGACCGGGAGCAGGTCACGCACGTTGGAGATCTTCTTGTCGTAAAGCAGGATGAACGGGTCTTCCAGGTCGGCCTGCATCGACTGCTGGTTGTTGATGAAGTACGGCGACAGGTAGCCACGGTCGAACTGCATGCCCTCGACCACGTCCAGCTCGTTGTCCAGGCCCGAACCGTCTTCAACGGTGATCACGCCTTCCTTGCCGACCTTGTCCATCGCCTTGGCGATCAGGTCACCGATGTTGGCATCGGAGTTGGCCGAGATGGTACCGACCTGGGCGATTTCCTTGCTGGTCGAGGACGGCTTGGAAAGCTTCTTCAGCTCGGCGACGGCCTCGGTCACGGCCTTGTCGATGCCGCGCTTGAGGTCCATCGGGTTCATGCCGGCGGCGACCGCCTTCATGCCCTCGCGGATGAACGCCTGGGCCAGCACGGTCGCGGTGGTGGTGCCGTCGCCGGCATCATCGGAAGTGCGCGAGGCGACTTCCTTGACCATCTGCGCGCCCATGTTCTCGAACTTGTCGGCCAGCTCGATCTCCTTGGCGACGGACACGCCGTCCTTGGTGATCGTCGGGGCGCCATAGCTCTTGTCGAGCACGACGTTGCGGCCCTTCGGGCCCAGAGTTGCCTTGACGGCATTGGCGAGCGTGTTGACACCGCGCAGCATCTTGGAGCGCGCGTCTTCGCCGAAACGAATTTCCTTGGCAGCCATTGTCTAAAACCTCAAAAAACTAAAATTAGGGAAAAAGTAGTTGGCCGATATGGCCGGCAACACTCGGATCAGTCGAGGATCGCGAAGATGTCGTCTTCCTTCACCACCAGCAGGTCGGTACCGTCCAGCTTGACCTCGGTGCCGCTGTACTTGCCGAACAGCACCTTGTCGCCGGCCTTGACCTTCGGGGCGCGCACGCTGCCATTGTCCAGGGTCTTGCCTTCGCCAACGGCGACAACCTCGCCCTTGATCGGCTTCTCGGTGGCGGAGTCCGGGATCACGATGCCGCCAGCGGACATCTTTTCTTCTTCCATGCGTTTGATGACCACGCGGTCGAACAGCGGCTTGATATTCATTTGCAGCAACCTCGTAGATGGTTGAAAAAATCGTAAAACGGTGGGATTTCGACGCTCGCGCCGACCCGACCGATACCGGATCAACTGCCAGCGCGCCCGACAAGCCGGGACTGCACACGAAGATGGGGCGTGCGGCAGGGCTTTCAAGGGCTCGTCCGCGGATTAATTGCCCACGGCGGCGGCAAGCTCCAAGCCGGCGTAATCCGATAAAGAAAAAGCGCGCCTCCCATGGGAAACGCGCTCTCCTGGTTCGGGAATGGCATCCAGCTCGGCGCATCCCTGCGCCCCTCCCTGACCTGACCCCCTCGTCAAAGCCAACTCCTTGTCGGCCAGCGGCAATATTGGCCGATTTTCGTCACTTTTGCCATAGGCAAACACTATCGGTGCTGCCGCCCGAGCACTATCCCGGGTCGTGACGGCGGGCAAAGGCCACCGCCGTCACGGACAGCCCGCATCAGTACAATCGTCCGCATGTCGGTCGTGATCGTTTATTGCTTAAGAACTCCTGGAGTTGATCGCGGTCGAAGCCGTCGGCGGACACGCCCCGTACCTGGCGTGGATCGCCGAACAGATAAATGATGACGATGACTGAACCGAACCCTTCGCCGCGCTGCATTCGACGCATGGGCAGGTGGACGACATGGGTCAGCGCCCTTGTCGTACTGGCGGCGCTGGCATTGCCCGCAGGTGCGGCGATCAATCCCGATGACCTGTTGCCGGTCGACGAGGCATTCGCGGTCAGCGCACGCGCCGGAAGCGCCGATGCGGTCGCCATCCAGTGGAAGATCGCCGATGGCTACTACCTCTACCGCCATCGCATCTCGGTGACCACCGACGCCGGTTTCGAGGCAAGGCCGCTGCAGCTGCCCAAGGGCCAGGCCCACGAAGACGAGTTCTTCGGCAAGGTCGAAACCTATCGTGACCGGCTCAGCGCCAGGCTGCCGGGCACGGCGGCGGCGGCCAGCACGACGTTGACGGTCAAGTACCAGGGCTGTGCGGACCTGGGCATCTGCTACCCGCCCCAGACCCGTACGCTGACGGTAGCGTTGCCGGCGCAGCCAGCGACACTGGACCCATCCGCCGCGGGCCCGGCAAACGCGGACCCGGCAAACGTGGTGTCGCCGCGTTCCGGGAGCGGCCTGTCGAACACGATTAGTGCCAATCCGCTGCTGTCGGGCTCCCGATCATCGGGCTCGTTGCTTGGCGGCTGGACGAATAGCGGCACCGACCCGTTGCCACTACCGCCCGAGCAGGCGTTCGGCTTCGAGGCCATTGCCGGCGACGGGGACTCGTTGTTACTGCGCTTCACTCCTGCGAGCGGGTATTACCTGTATCGCGACAACACCACGCTGGCGTTGGCCGCAAACGACGCTGGCATCCGCCTGGGCAAACCTCAATGGCCGCGCGGGACGGACCACAGCGACGAACATTTCGGCGATGTCGTGGTGTATTTCGACCAGATCGACGTACCCCTGCCACTGATACGCCAACGCGCGGATGCGACCACGGTCGCGCTGACCGCAACCTTCCAGGGTTGCCAGAACGATGGCATCTGTTATCCACCGATGACGCGAACGGTCGAGGTGGCGTTGCCGACCGGCACGGTGGCCATCGCAACGGCTGCGGTAAAAGGGGCGAGCACCCCTGCCGACGCGCCTACCGTCAACGAAGTGGCCGCCGATATTCCGGATTCGCCGGTAGCGAGCAGTGCCGACCAGGACTCCAGGGCCGCGATCGGGACAGCCACCCCCGAGGCCGCCACGGCGGACGCCAATGGGTTTGATTCCCCCGGCAACACCGACGGTGCCGGTGCACCAGCAACCAACCAGCTACCGCAAGCGCAGGACAGCCTGCTGGCCGACGCTTTGTCGGGACCGAGCCGCTGGTGGGCGCTGCTGAGCTTCTTCGGATTCGGCCTGTTGTTGGCATTTACGCCTTGCGTGCTGCCGATGATCCCGATCCTGTCGGGACTGATTGCCGGCGCGTCCGCCGGCCACGACAAGGGTCTGGGGGCCGGGCGCGCATTCGGGCTGTCCTTCGTTTACGTGTTCGCCAGTGCGCTGGTGTTCACGGTCGCCGGCGTGGTGGCGGGGCTGGTGGGCGCGAACGTGCAGATTGCCTTCCAGAACCCGTGGGCATTGGGCACGTTCGCCCTGCTGTTTGTCGCACTGGCACTGTCCAGCTTCGGCCTGTACGAGTTGCAGTTGCCGTCGGGCCTGCGCAATCGGCTGGGCTCGCTGGCCGACCATCAGCGCGGTGGCTCACTGGCCGGCGTGGCCGTGATGGGCGCGCTGTCGGCGCTGATCGTCGGCCCCTGCGTGGCACCGCCACTGGCCGCGGCCGTGCTCTACATCGGCCAGACCCAGGACCCGGTATTTGGTGGTGCCGCGTTGTTCCTGCTGGCGATGGGCATGGGCGTGCCGCTACTGGCGTTCGGCGTCGCCGCCGGCAAGGGACTGCCGACCAGCGGGCCGTGGATGGTCGCGGTGCAGCGCGCGTTCGGCTTCGTGTTCCTGGGTCTGGCGATATGGATGTTGTCGCGGGTGCTACCCGACTCCTGGACCCTGGCGCTGTGGGGCTTGCTGTTGATTGCAGCGGCGGCGTCGCTGGCACTGGCGGCCACCAGACCCGCCGCCCGCGACGTGCTGCGAGTGCTGGGCTGGACCGCCGCCATCGCACTCGGCGTGGTCGGGGCGAGCCAGCTGGTCGGCTCGCTGGCCGGCAGCAGCGACCCGCTGCGTCCGCTCGACGGTCTGGCCTCGGGCACGGCGACGGAATCGCGCGAGCTGCCGTTCCGATTCATCAAGTCGGTGGCCGACCTGGAGCGCGAAGTCGCTGCCGCGCACGACGCCGGCCAACCGCTGCTGCTGGATTTCTATGCCGATTGGTGCGTGGCCTGCAAGGAGATGGAGAAATACACCTTCCCCGAGCCGCAAGTGCACACAGCGCTGGATGGTTTCGTCCTGCTCAAGGCCGATGTCACCGCCAACGACTCCACGGACCAGGCACTGATGAAGGCACTCGGCATCATCGGCCCGCCGGCCACGTTGTACTACGTCGACGGTGCCGAGAAACGCGAACTGCGGCTGTTCGGCTTCGAAAAAGCAGGCAAGTTCGCCGAACGCGCGCAAGTCGCACGTAGCTCGATGGGAGCTGGAACATGAAGTCCGGCACCCGGATCGTGTTGGTCGCGGTGGCCGCCGGCATCGTGGGCGCCGTTGCCGGGTTGTGGTTCAACGGTTCCGATCCGTTGCTGCGCAGTGATCTCGGCCAGCGCACCCTGCAGCAGGCGATCTCGGCCACGGCGCCGCCCGCGCCGGCCGGGCTTGCAGTCGCCAAGCGCGGCGAGACGATACCGACCTTGCAGCTGCCGGACCTGGACGGCCGCATCATCGAATTGCCAGCGGCGCACCTCGGCCGTCCCCAGTTGATCAACTTCTGGGCCAGCTGGTGTGGCCCGTGCATCGAGGAGATGCCGGAGTTGGACCGCTTTGCCGCCAGCCAAGCCGCGGATGGGACCCAGGTGGTCGGCATCGCGCTGGACGAAGCGGCCGCCGTGGCCGCGTTTTTGCAGAAGGTTCCAGTCAATTATCCGATCCTGATCGATGCCGCCGGACCGGCCGATTCCGGCGTGCAACTGGGCAATCTGCGAGGCGTGCTGCCGTATACGGTCCTGCTGGATGGCCAGGGCCGGCTCGTCAAGCAGAAGATCGGCCCCTTTCGGCCCGGCGAGATTGATCATTGGGTGCGCCAATAACCGCCGGGACAGCGGTATTCCCGAACCTTGGCATTTTTCAAACAGCCGCTTAATTTGCGACAACTTCGGCGAAACAACTGCGAACTTCTGGACAGCTGACCCGCGCTCCGCCACACTGCCGACCTTTCCGATAGCCGGCCCAACATGGCAAAATTGCTGCTCCTGCATGGTCCCAACCTCAATTTGCTTGGCGAGCGCGAGCCGGCCATCTATGGCAGTGCCACCCTGGCCGAGATCGATTCCCGCTTGCGTGCCACCGCCGTCGCCGCGGGGCATCAACTCGACAGCCTGCAGTCCAATGCCGAGCACGAACTGGTGGAACGGGTGCATGTGGCGCGCAGTGATGGCACCACGCTGATCCTGCTCAACCCGGCCGCCTTCACGCATACCAGCGTGGCCCTGCGCGATGCGCTCGCCGCCGTTGGGATACCGTTTTACGAAATTCACTTGTCCAACCCGCACGCCCGCGAGCCGTTCCGCTCCTACAGTTACTTCAGCGACCTGGCACTGGGCGTGGTCGCCGGCTTCGGTGCCGACAGCTACCGTTACGCCCTCGATGCCGCCTTGTTGCGGCTGGCGACCGCCTGAACCCCAGGCACACCGACCATTTATTCCGTCGCCTCGGCGGCACCCGATCAAACATCAAGAGGGCCCACCATGGACCTGCGAAAAATAAAGAAACTGATCGACCTGCTGGAAGAGTCCAACCTGGCCGAGATCGAGATCAAGGAAGGTGAGGAATCCGTCCGCCTGGCGCGCACGCCGCGCGGCGGCTTTCCGGCGGTTGCACCAGCGTATGCGCCGATGGCGGCTCCCCTGCCGCCGATGCCGATGGCCTCGCCAGTGGATGCCGCCACCGGCGGCAGCAAACCGGCCGACAGCGGCGCCGGATCGACTCCGGGGCAGGCGTTGCCCGAGGGCCACGTCGTGCGCGCACCGATGGTCGGTACGTTCTACTCGTCCCCGGCGCCGGACAAGCCGCCGTTCGTCACTGTTGGCCAGACCGTGGCCGCCGGCGACACCATCGGCATCATCGAGGCGATGAAGATGTTCAACCCGATCGAGGCCGACGCCTCCGGGACCGTGCTCAAGGTCGTGGCCGAGAGCGGCCAGCCGGTCGAGTTCGACCAGCCCCTGTTCGTGATCGGCTGAGGCCGGGTCGATGCTGGACAAAGTCGTCATCGCCAACCGGGGCGAAATCGCGCTGCGTATCCTGCGTGCCTGCCACGCACTGGGCATCCACACGGTCGCGGTGCATTCCACTGTCGATCGCAACCTAAAGCACGTGGCCATGGCCGACGAGTCGGTCTGCATCGGCCCGGCGCCGTCGACCGACAGCTACCTCAACATGGCTTCGCTGATCTCCGCGGCCGAAGTCACCGACGCCCAGGCGATCCACCCCGGCTACGGCTTCCTGGCCGAGAACGCCGATTTTGCCGAGCGCGTGGAGGAGTCGGGTTTCATCTTCATCGGCCCCAAGGCCGAGACCATCCGCCTGATGGGCGACAAGGTCGAAGCGATCCGCGCGATGAAAGAAGCCGGCGTGCCGTGCGTGCCGGGCAGTGGCGGCCCGCTGGGCGATGAGCCTCAGGCCAACATCAAGATCGGCCGCGAGATCGGCTACCCGGTGATCGTCAAGGCCTCCGGCGGCGGCGGCGGGCGCGGCATGCGCGTCGTCCACACCGAGGCCGCGCTGGTCACCGCGATCCAGACCACCAAGGCCGAGGCCAAGGCCGCGTTCGGCAACGACATGGTCTACATGGAGAAGTTCCTGGAGAACCCGCGCCACGTCGAGATCCAGGTCCTTGCCGACGGCCAGGGCGGCGCGATCCACCTGGGCGAGCGCGACTGCTCGATGCAGCGCCGTCACCAGAAGGTGGTCGAGGAAGCGCCGGCGCCCGGCATCAGCGACCAGCAGCGCGCCGACATCGGCCAGGTCTGCGTCGATGCCTGCATCCGCATCGGCTACCGCGGCGCGGGCACGTTCGAGTTCCTGTACGAGGACGGCCGGTTCTATTTCATCGAGATGAACACCCGCATCCAGGTCGAGCACCCGGTCACCGAGATGATCACCGGCATCGACCTGATCCGCGAGCAGCTGATGATCGCCAGCGGTCAAAAATTGAGCATCAAGCAGGAAGACATCGTGATCAACGGCCACTCGATCGAGTGCCGGATCAATGCCGAGGATCCGGAAACCTTCATGCCCAGTCCGGGCCTGATCCAGGAGTTCCACGCGCCGGGCGGCCCGGGCGTGCGCGTGGATAGCCACATCTATGCCGGTTACCGCGTGCCACCGAACTACGACTCGATGATCGGCAAGCTGATCGTGCACGGCCCCGACCGCGAAACCGCGATCGCCCGCATGCGCGTGGCGCTCAGCGAGATGGTGATCGACGGCATCAAGACCAACATCCCCCTGCACCAGCGCATTCTGGCCGACGTCGGCTTCCAGCAGGGTGGGCAGAACATCCATTACCTGGAAAAGCGGCTGAAGGAGCAGAAGGAAAAGTCGCTCTCGATCGTCTGATCGGGCTGTCGGGCTGTCGGCCCAGCGGGCTATCGCGGCTCGGCGGCCACTCCCGGTGCCGGCCGCTGCGTCCCCTCGACCGGCTTCACGCCGTCGCTCGAGGACACACTGACCACGGTCACGTATTCGCTTGAACCGTCGGGCCAGACCACCTTGAAGGTGCTGCCGGTCGGCAGCGCGGAGAACGGCGCGCCGCTGCTGGCCCGGTAAGCAGCGGCCACCTGCGCGGCTCCCGCCATCCGTTTATCCAGCGACGAATGCACCGAGGTTACCGCCACGGCCGACATCTCGCGGTAATCCTGTCCCAACACGTCGATCATGACCCCGGTGGCAGCGACGGAATACGCCGCGAGCAACAACGTCCAGAACATCATCTTGATCCTGCGCACGGTGGCTTCCTTCTTCATTTCGGCACCTTCTCCTCGCCTGTCAGCGAGTTGACCATTTCATTCACCACGTCCGCCCCCTGTCGCGGAACTGCAGCATCGAAGACAAAACTACGGAAATCCTGACCGGAATTCCGCGAACAGATCCCACCATTGGCGCACAGCGACGTCATCAACGTGCTGCCGGCGCTGCAATCCATTCCCAGCTCGCACGCGGCGACCTTCCAGGCCACCTCCGCCAGCTGGGTGCCCGCCACCTGCCCGGCGAAAGCCTGCTGGCCGCTGGCACGGATGCCCATCGCCGGCGACAGCGCGGCAAACGATTCCGGGTCACCGGAGCGCTGCACCCGCTCGACCAGGTCATGCCTGTACGCGTCGCTCGTTTCGAGCGGCTCGCCGATCGCCAACAGAGCCGCCTCCGCGGCGAGGCTGCCGGCCTCGGCCGCCTCGGTTGTCCCCACGAGGATCGCCGTATAGGACAGGTCATCGCGCGGCACGAACCGGGCACAACGCTTACCTGTTCGGGTTCGGGCGGCGACCATCGCCTCGGAGGTCCTCAGCTGCATCTCGCCGATCGCCTGCGTGTCACGGGCATAGTCGGCCGGAGCCATCGCATAAGCGGAACAGTATTCGTGTACCCGGCTCAGCATCCAGGCCGCTTCCGGATCCCCGGCCCGTACGGCGGGAGCCAGGGTGTTGGCATAGGCATACAGGTCCGGCGCGCTTTCAAGTTCCGCGCGGCGGCTGGACTTGCCGGGTAACGTGGCTCGGTGCGCCTGGCGACGCGGGTCGAGGGGGGCGTGATCGACGGGGGCTCGCTGCGCATTCGCGGGAACCGGAACCGGAACCGCGATATCGGCCTCGACCGGTCCCGCGCCGGTGGAGGCGACCGTGCCTTCCCCACCTGGATACGCCAGGACCGCCGCCAACAACAGCAACGACGCCAGGCAGAGCAGAAGCAGTTGGCGAGGCATTGCTGGCAACGGAACGGCGACTCCCTGGGTTCGGACCCGGCGTCATCTTAGATCAAACACCGATCAGCCGGTTGCCTGCGGCCGCACTACGCCCCAACATGCAATGTCCCACACCCACCCCGCCGGTATGCCTTTCCTCGAACTTACCCTGCCCTGCACCGAGGCCGACCAGCCCCGCCATGAGCGCGCGCTGGAAAACGTCGGTGCACTCGCGGTCACCTTGACCGATGCCAACGCCGACGCGCCCGACGAGCAGGCGATCTTCGAACCGGGCGTCGGCAAGACTCCCCTTTGGGGCGAATTGTCGCTGACGGCGTTGTTCCAAGGCGACACCTTGCCGGAGTTGTTGCTGCATGCGTTGTCGGCCGCCGACGAAGGCATCGACTGGTCGCGCGCAACGTTCCGCGAGGTCGCCGACCAGGACTGGGAGCGCGCGTGGATGGACCAGTACGAGCCGCTGAAATTCGGCCAACGCACCTGGATCGTGCCGTGGAACCACGATCTCCCCGATGGCGCGGATGCGGCCGACGCTGCGGTGGTGCGGCTTGATCCCGGCCTGGCATTCGGCTCCGGCACCCACCCGACCACCGCGCTTTGCCTGCAATGGCTGGACGGGCTCGCCAGCGACGGCGTGTTGCCCGGCGCGAGAGTCCTGGACTTCGGTTGCGGCTCCGGCATCCTCGCTCTTGCCGCACTGAAGCTCGGCGCTTCGCAGGCGACCGGGGTCGACAACGATCCCCAGGCGCTGACGGCCACCGCCGACAATGCCCACCGCAACGGGGTGGAAGCACGCCTGGCGGTGTACCTGCCCGAAGATGAGCCTGCCGGGACCCGCTATCCGGTGGTGGTCGCCAATATCCTCGCCACCGCGCTGATCGCCCTCGCCGACGTGCTCGCCGCGCGGGTCGCGCCGGGTGGCCGGATCGCACTGTCAGGCATCCTCGCCGGACAAGAGAACGAGGTCCTGGCCCGCTATGAGGCGGACTTCGAGCAACTGCAGGTTGCACAACACGAAGACTGGATCCGGATCAGCGGCATCCGGCGCCACTGACCCGGCGGACAGCCCATGGCCATGGTCATAGTGATGCGCCGGTCTCGCCGTTCGCCAGTTGGTGTCGGCTAGACTGCGCCGATGTTCGTTCCGTGCCCACACTGTGGCTTCCTGGTTGCACTGATCGTCTCTGGCGCCGGTGCGCCGCAACGTTGTCCACGTTGCCAGACTGAATTGCGAAGTGAAGCCCACTCGACCCGTCCCCCTCCAAGCGGCCCTGTCGCACCGGCAACCAAAGCCTCCTCCCCGACCGCATCGAAAGCGCCAGCCGACACCGTTTCGGTGCGTACTGGGCGCGGTCGCACAAAGCGGGGCATTCCCAGCTTTGCCCGCATCGCCTCACGGTCCCGGACGACTGGTCCTCGTTGGCCAAAGATGCTGGGCGTGTCCGCGCTGGGTCTGTTGCTGGTGGCGCAACTGGTACTGGCGCAACGCAATGAGCTCGCCGCCAACGAGCGCTGGCGCCCGGTGATCGGCGCCATCTGTACCGCGCTGTGGTGTGACTTGCCCGCCTGGCACGAGCCGGGCGCATACACCATGCTGGCCCGCAGCGTGCAGCCGGCCCCCGGCAAGACCGGCGTACTCCGCGTCCGGGCCAGCTTCCGCAACGACGCGCGCTGGCCACAACCATGGCCCGCACTGGTGCTGAACCTGTCGGATATCAACGGGCAGCCCGTCGCCGCGCGCGTGTTCGACGCGTCGGAGTACCCGCATCCGGGTTCAGGTGGTGCCCGCAGCGAGCTGGCGCCGGGCCAGAGCGCCAGCGTCGAATTGGAGATCATCGAACCGGCCGTGCCGGTCGTCGCGTTTGCATTCGACTTCCGCTGATGCGGAGAAAATCGATATGTTGCAGGGCAATCGCACGTTAGACTCCTAGGCCGTCGTCGTCTCGCGCCTCGCGATGGAAACACACGATGACGGACGCCACAGGATTTGGGGGACACCATTGAACGCTGCAAGCCGTACCGACTCTTCCCGTCCCGGGCCACGGGTGCCGCTGCGTGATCACGTTGCCACGTCGATCCGGCGCTACCTGGGAGACCTGGACGGTTGCGACAACGGCGATCTGTACGAGATCGCCCTGCGCGAGCTGGAAATCCCGCTGTTCGCCGAAGTGCTCGGCCATTGCGACGGCAACCAGAGCCGCGCGGCGGCGATGCTGGGTATCCATCGCGCGACCCTGCGCAAGAAACTGCGTGAGTACGGGCTGGCCTGATACCCGCTGACGCAAAGCGCGCTGACCCGTCGCCCGGCACTGCCGCCGGCAAGAGCGCTGCCGGCCGGACCAGTCGGGTGCCGGCCGGTATAATTAACGGCTTTCCCGACCAAAGCCTGCCGCCATGACCGCAACCTCCACGCCCGGCCCGGTGACCCACCATCCGGTCAAGATTCGCCGTGCCCTGTTGTCTGTTTCCGACAAGACCGGGCTGATCGAGCTGGCTCGCGCCCTCGTCGGCCATGGTGTCGAATTGCTGTCGACCGGTGGCACCGCGAAGGCGATCCGCGACGCCGGCCTGACGGTCAGGGACGTCAGCGATGCCACCGGTTTCCCGGAGATGATGGATGGCCGGGTCAAGACGCTGCACCCGGTCGTGCATGGCGGCCTGCTGGGCCGCGCCGGGACCGATGATGGGGTGATGGCCGAACACGGCATCAATGCGATCGACCTGCTGGTGCTGAACCTGTATCCGTTTGAGCGGGTCTCGGCCGACCCGGACAGCTCGATGGAGCAGATCATCGAGAACATCGACATCGGTGGGCCGGCGATGTTGCGCTCGGCGGCGAAAAACTTCGCCCGCGTCGCGGTGGCGACTGATCCTGCACAGTACGCCGCACTGGTCGATGAGCTGGCGAGCAGCGACGGTGCGCTGTCGGCACGGACGCGCTTCGCGCTCTCGGTCACCGCGTTCAACCGCGTCGCCTTCTACGACGCCTGCATCAGCAACTATCTGTCATCGATCAACGACGACGGCAGCCGCGCCTTGTTCCCGGCGCAGAGCAACAGCAGCTTTGTCAAAGTCATGGACCTGCGCTACGGCGAGAACCCCCACCAGTCGGGCGCGTTCTACCGCGACCTGTGGCCGGTGCCGGGCACCCTGGCCACTTTCACCCAGTTGCAGGGCAAGGCGCTGAGCTACAACAACCTCGCCGATGCCGATGCCGCGTGGGAATGCGTGCGCCAGTTCGACGCCCCGGCCTGCGTGATCGTGAAGCACGCCAACCCCTGCGGCGTGGCGGTGGCGGCGAACAACGGCGACGCCTATGAGGCCGCCTTCGCGACCGATCCAACTTCCGCGTTCGGCGGCATCATCGCCTTCAACCAGACGCTCGACGAGGCCACCGCGAAGTCCATCCTGGACCGCCAGTTTGTCGAAGTCCTGATCGCACCCGACTACGAGCCGGCCGCGCTGGATTACTGCAACAAGAAGGCCAACGTCCGCGTATTGAAGATTCCCCACGGCGACGGTCGCAACAACATCGACGTCAAGCGTGTCGGTTCGGGCTTGCTGATGCAGACCAGCGACATCCGCGAGGTGACGCACGACGAGCTCAAGGTGGTCACTCAGCTTGCCCCGACCGACGCCCAACTAGCCGACCTGATGTTCGCCTGGCGGATCGCCAAGTTCGTCAAATCCAACGCTATCGTCTACGCCCGCGACCAGCGCAGCATCGGCATCGGCGCCGGCCAGATGAGCCGCGTGGTATCGGCGAAGATCGCCGGATTGAAAGCCGAAGACGCCGGTTTGAGCGTGCCCGGCTCGGTAATGGCCAGCGACGCCTTCTTCCCGTTCCGTGACGGCATCGACGCCGCCGCAGCCGCCGGCATCAAGGCCGTGATCCAGCCGGGCGGCTCGATGCGCGACAAGGAAACGATCGCCGCCGCCGACGAGCACGGCATCGCCATGGTGTTCACCGGCGTGCGGCACTTCCGGCACTGAGGCATCAATTTATGTTTAAAGCAATCAAGAACAAACTATTTGGGAAAAGCCGTGCACCCTCTCCCGGCGAACTTAGTGATGAAATGATATCCGCATATTTATTCAGAAAGAACATGGATGAATTCTCGTCGATTGGGACTCTCGTTGACCCCAACTCCAAGACTAGACTGGAAGAAGAAATTGCAAATGTAGTTGCAAACATCACCGAGATCACTCTCGAAAAATCAAACGGTAAAATAAACCCTACTGATGAATCATATATATTCCCGTCATTTATCATCACAATGATTGCATCAGATGCATTATGCCAAAAAGCGCCGGGCACCTCGTCCGAGCTTGCGACATCAACTGCTGCCTTGCAGCTTTGGACAAAACACTTGTCTAAAGAGAAAATATTTGAGAATCTCCTAGATGCCGTTGATACCTTTAACTCGATGACTCAAATGAGCAACTACCTGGATGCAATGATTGAATCTGGCCGCTCTGTCAACGCTTATTTCGAGACTAGACAACCAGATCAACTGCTTCCCTTGTGCGATTTATTGACGCATTTGGCGATTCGCACTCAGCCACGCGAAAATTCAACGGGCCGTCCAGCGACATCCGCAAAGTGACCCGCGACGAGCTCAAGGTGGTAACCCAACTAGCCCCGACCGATGCCCAGATGGCCGACCTGATGTTCGCCGGGCGGACCGCCAAATTCGTGAAATCCAACGCCATCGTCTATGCCCGCGACCAGCGCAGCATCGGCATCGGTGCCGGCCAGATGAGCCGCGTGGTATCGGCGAAGATCGCCAGATTGAAGGCCGAAGAAGCCGGCTTGAGCGTGCCCGGCTCGGTGATGGCCAGCGACGCCTTCTTCCCGTTCCGTGACGGCATCGACGCCGCCGCGGCCGCCGGCATCAAGGCGGTGATCCAGCCCGGCGGCTCGATGCGCGACAAGGAAACGATCGCCGCCGCCGACGAGCACGGCATCGCCATCGTGTTCACTGGCGTGCGGCACTTCCGGCGCTGATAGAGCTTCGCTGCGGAGTTGTCTGCTCTGCGGCGCGATCAGGCAACCGCTGCTTGTGACGACGGCAACGCGGCGTAATCGATCGTGTCGTCGCCGCCCTGGTAGAGCCAACGATGATCAACCGCGCGCGTGCGGTCGCTATCGAACCCAGCCAGCGAGTCGGTAACGTACTCGTCGAAGAGCGCGATGATCTTTTCATCGGCTAGGTCCGGCGCGTCCCAGGCGTCGCGCAGGACACGCTCAAACGGGCGAAGTCCGTCCAGTTCCGCGTTGAGCACGCGCTTGCTGTCTTCGATGAACTGCCGGTCGTACTTGTCCAGTGCGTCGATCAGAGTCTGGGCTTCACTCGGCATCGTGTTGACCGTGGCCGATTGCTGGATCAGCGCCCACTTCAGTTGCTCCTTGTCCGCACTGCCGTCGGCCGCCCTCAGCAACGCTGCACGTTTGCGCTCTTCCTCTGCCCGTTTGGCCGTGCGCTCGGGCGCCAGCGCGTTGTCGTAGGCGCGCAGGCGTTCGGCCTCCCAATGGCTGTGTCCCGCCTCCCGGGCCTGACGTTTCTGGACCACATGATGGATCCGCCAACGGAAGTACATGCGCATGTGATCGGAAACGGTGACCCCGATCGGCTTGCCGCCCCAGCCGACGACGGTCATGTAGTGATTGAAGCGCTCGCTGAGTTGGTTGCGGGCGATGATGTCGCTGGCTTCTGGTGGCAGGAAATCGTCCTTTACACGGGATTCTGCGGCGTGGATATCCTTCAAAGGCACACCGGCCTTGATCGCACGGCTGTACATCGCCTTCAATGGGATCAGGCTGATCATGGCGAATCGGTTCCGATTTCGGCCGCCTTCGCCCGGGCGGTAACCGCCACCGACGTTGGAATGCACGCCGGGGTATACCATTTCGGTGCAGTTGCCGGGGTAGCGCGCGTCTTCCAGTACGGTATCGAGTGGAAACGAGTTGCGGTTTTCATGGGCAGCGCAGAAGTGGACGCAGTCCTCGACCATCGCCGGGATGCGCAGGTCACTTGCCCAATCCATGTGACCGTCGGCGGTGGAGGTGACCAACACCGGTACCACGCCCACCACAGGACCCAACATCATGCTCGCCAATGGTTGGGTCAATGCGGCCTCGCGTCGATACTTGCGTGCGCTGGTCGGCGCGCCCACCGCTGCGACCGTGTCGAACAGGCCCATGAAGTAAAGTCGCGTCGGGTACTTGCCTTGCCATAACTGGCCGAGGCCACTCAGGTTCTTGCGGCACTTGTGCTCGATCTGCAGCGCGAATGCGCGCGCCAGCGCAGCGCCTCGTGAGAATCCGAACAGGGCAATGTTAATCGAGCGAATCTTGTTGGCGGGATTTTTTGCGCGGGCTTCGGCCGACCGGATTTCCTTCTCTATCCGTTGCATTGCCCACTCAAGTCGCTTCTCGCCGCCGAGCGCAACGACCATCGCCAGTTTGCCGCCGGGGTCACCGATCTCGCGGAAGGGGGTGCCGATCCCGGGAACGTAGAACGTAAAACGTCCTGCGGCCCGTGCATCGTCTGGCATCGCGCGATAGAGTCGCGCCACATTGCTGTGCTCGAACGTTGGCGCATCAATCTTTTCATTGTTACCGGTGCCATCGAAGTACACCGTCAACCACAGGTCTTGGTTGCAGTCCGCGACAACTCCGCTGGGGTCCGGAAGGTACGCGGCTCGGAAGGCAAACCGGGCCGATGCCGAGCCCGTCAGAGTCCGATCTCGCGGTACTCCAGCGGTGGCCGCACGCGGATAGCGAATATTACTCATGAGGATGCTGCTCCAAGAATGTTGCTGGTCGTCCCAGCGATGCCCGGGAGGCGCCGCTGCGGTCTATTTGCAGCAATGGCTTGGAGTGCTCCGCAGTAATGAGAAGCTGCACTGTTCCGTCCGGCATGAAGTGCACCTCAAGATTGTAGGGGTCCTCTGGTACCGGCCCGTCCAAGACAGCGGTTGTCTCGTGGTACTCGTCCGGCACGGTAACCTGGCCACTTGGGCCACGTTGATAGCCGAACATCCATTCAACATCCATGGTGATCGGTAGGGGGCGGTCCGGGTTGTAGCCGATGCAGCAGGCAGTTTTTCCACCCCCGGAATCGTGATCGCTGAGAAAGACGTTACTTCCACCTGCCCCTCCCACCGAGAACCGATCGATGTACCGGTCGGTGTAGTTGTAGCCAACGATCCCCAGCATCACCGTCTCGTTCTTTTCCCGGCAACCGCCGAGCATCGGAACGACCAGTAACAGCGTCACGAAAGCGAGCCATAGCTTTCCGCCAAACGTCTTCATGCCACCTCCAGATAGTCTGTGTAGGCCTTGATCAGCGTGGCCTGCTTTGCCTGTTCCAGCACCGATGCCCATGCCTCGTCATCCCACCAGCGTGGACCATGTTCGATCGCAAGATTCAATGCCAATGCATGATCGCGCGGCGAGCGCAGCCCGCGCTTCAGGCAGGTGTCCAGTTGCGATTTCGCCAGCGGATGCCGCTCGGTGTCCGCGAGCGCATCCAGCGCTTCGGGATTGCCTTGCCGCAACAGGCTCAGGACGGCGTCGACCCGGGACGCCTGGCCAAGTGCGAGCATGTCTTCGCGATCAAACGCGATGCGACTGGTTTCGACCGGGTCGTCGTTTGGACAGTTCAAGTCAAAGACGATGCATCCCCCACGACGATCAGAAACAAGCGCCTGCTTGCCGAAAGCAAACAAGCGGTCCCTCGTGGCATCAGCCAGAACGGAATGCAGACTCAGCATGACGCGGCTGTCCCAGTACCGAAGCATCATGTCCTTTCCCTCGGCCGTCACGTCGATACGGCGACGCAGGCGATCGGCAAGGTGCGACAACGATAGCGACGAGGAGACGAGTGTTCCCCAAGGCGCTTCCGCATTTTGTGCGCCTATGGCTGCCGGCACGGGGCTAGCTGCAGCCACCGACAAGTGCAGGAGGCGTGGTGCGACCTCCAACGCATCCACACTCTTGGTTCGGGTGGCGAACAAATTGACCGCCTCGCGCTCGACCAGACTCCGCACGGGGCGCGGGATGGACGCCGATACCGGGTTGACCAGCGCGAACAGACTCAGCGGTCCATGCCGAACTTGTTCGCACCAGTCTTCGACGCGCAATGGCGTCTTGGCTGCGGCCGTCGGGATTTGACTATCCATTCTTGGCCGCCAATGGCGCACCCTGCGCCTGCGCTTTCAACAGGCACTCCACGCAGACCGTGCCGGGAAACTCGGGTAACCCGTAGGCTTCCTTCACCGGCCCCATAAACGATTTCTTCCCCGTATGGACGGTGATATTGCCGGGGCAGCTGACGCTGATGTTGCCGCCTTCGATGGTGATGCTGGCGCCGCCTGCGGTGGCCAGGTGGATGGTCTTGCCGGCGGCCAGTTCGATTTCGGCGTTGGCGCTGATGACCTTGAGCTGGTCTTTCGATTGCAATTTGATCTGGTCGTGCTGGGCTTGCAGGTCCAGCTCCCCTTCGGCGGTGACCAAGGCCAAAGCCTGCTCCGGACTTGAGCCGGGGGTGTCGACCGCGCCCGCCAGCCAGCCGATGGCCTGGCCGGCATGGATGCGCAGGTCGCCGGCAATGGCGGCATTGCTGGCCTGGCCGCTGGCGATGGCCAGGGTCTCACCGACGCTCCAGTGCAGGCTCTGACCGGCGACCAGGCCGATCCCGGCCGGGGCAGTCAAGCCGAGGATCGCGTCACCGCTGTGCGGGACGCGGTCTTTGCCGGCATCGGGCTTGCGGTTGCGGGCGTCGGTTTCGCCGGAGGCGAAGGCGCTGCCGTCGACGACGGTCTTGGCGCTGGTCAGCAACGCCTTGAGCGGCGACTGGTCATCGATCAGTCGCGACTGGCCGGGCTTGGCCTCGCCTTGGTGAGCGGCCAGCCGGACGGTCTGGTGGGTACCGGCGATGTCGCTGAAGGCTTGGCCAAGTTGTTCGGCCTGCCGGAGCAAGGCGGTGGCGGCCACTTGCTCGCCGGCCGGGGCGTCGGGGTCGTTGGCGTAGGCGCTGACCCACACGCCGCGCTGGCCGCGGATCGCGCCCCACTGGTCGGTGCGCAGCTCGAACCCTTCGCCGCGGAAGCTGCCGCGGTAGTTGTCGGCCTGGTGGATCAGGTGGCCGAGGTTGAGCTCGGTCGCACCATGGGTGGTTGCCAGCTGCAACCGCAGTTGGCCGTCGCTGTCGTCGAACACCAGGCGGTTGTGGCCGCTGCCGCCAAACTCCTTGGACTTGAACCCCGATAGCGCCGCCGGGTTGCGGTGGCCGTCCTTGTCGCCACTCATGCCATGCCAGGCCGGGGCGTTGCCACCGGCGAGGTTGGACTGGGCGCTGGGACGGTGGTCGCGGGCGTCGGCGTAAGTGTCGGTGTTGGACTCGGCGCCCTGACCGCCCGGCGTCGCCGGGATGCCGGCTTCACCCTGGCCGTTGTAGAGGCCGCCGACGATCACCGGGCGGTCGATGTCGCCGTCCAGGAAGCCGACCAGCACTTCCTGGCCGATCCGTGGCAGGAATTGGCTGCCAACGCCGGGGCCCGCGTAACGCTGGCTCACGCGCAACCAGCAGCTGTGGCTGGCGCTGGCGCTGGCGCTGGCGCTGGCGCTGGCGCCGTCGGCATCCCGCTGCCAGTGGAAGCGCACCTTGATCCGGCCCAGGCCGTCGCTGTGCAACTCGCCCGCGCTGGCACCGTCTGCGCCAACCACGATTGCGCTTTGGTAGCCCGGCGCGGTCGGCCGCGGGTTCAAGCGGGCGCCGGTATCGTCGGTCAGGACCGGCCGCCACGACAGGTCGCGCGGCACTGCGGTGAAGGCGTTGCCATAGCCGACGGCTTCGGCCCGCGCTTGCACCGCGGCCCAGGTGGTGCGGGACAGGTCGGCGACCGTGCTGGCACCGGCGTCGCCAAACAGGCGGGCGGCGCTGTCGCGGACGGTCTCGGGCAGGTTATTGATGCCAGCCTGGTGGACGGCGACCAGCAGCAGCTCGTCGGGCGTCGCCTCGCCGTCGGCAGGTGCGTCGATGACGGCGAACCACTGGCCGGCGCGAAAGCTGCGCACGCTGGACTGGCCGAACCACTGGGTGGCCTGGGCGGCGCGGGCCTGGCCGATCAGTTCGGCGTAGCGGCTGGCTTCGGTCTGGTTGGCAAAGGCGTAAGCGCCGGACGGGTCGTAGTCCTCCAACATTGCCGCGCTATCGGTTGCCGCGCCCAGTGGCAGGCTGGTGCTGAGGCTGTGGCTCTTGTAGTCGTCGCTGAGCAGGGTCAGTACGGTCGACTCAACGCCGTGCGCAGTCCCGAGCGCCTGGATGGTATCGCTCGATTCAGTGGCATCGCTGCGGTGGAAACGGATGCCGTTGCCGGCCTCGGCAGTGGCGTCCTGCAAGCCCTGTCCGCTGGCCGCGAACAGCACCATGGCGTGGCCACCGGGGGCGTCAGCGGATTCCTCCAGCCGCCAACCCAGACCTTCCTCGGCCAGCAGACGGCTGATGAAGTCGAAGTCGCTTTCGCGGTACTGGCAGCAATAGCTGCGGGGGCGTACCTCGTTGAGGAACGGGCCGACCTCATCGCCGACCTGCCACGTTGCCAGCGGCGCGTAGTCGGTGAACACCGTCTCGACGATCTCGATCACGGTCTTGTCCTGGAACACCCGGCTGTGCCGGCCCTGGCTCAGCAACCACGTCCACGGAACCACACATAGCCGGTAGCGGGCGAGGCCACCGTCGGAGCCGACGCACGTGGCCTCGTTGACCAGCCCGCTGCGCGGCACACGAGTGCCATCGGCGCTGCGGGTCAGCAGGGTTGCGCGCTTGCCGAGCAGGTCGTCCAGCGGCAACTGGGCGTCGGTCGACAGCAGCTCGATCCACCATTCATAACCCGAAGACAGCGACTCCCAACCCTGCCAGCGCTCGACGGTGAGCGCCCCGGCGGCCAGTCCGTCGAGTTCAAATGCATATAGCCGGTCTGCATCGGTGTACCGGGCCAACCCCGCCAGTACCGATTGCACCGCATCCATGATGTTCACGCCCGTCGCTCCTTGACCGGGGCACTGCCCCGACACGTCCTGTGTGGATGGCGTAATCCTACCTCATGGACGGGACGGGGATTCTGTTATCAAGCCATGCGGTCCGGCGCGCATCGCTACCCGGCCCGATCCTTCCAGATCTCGTGGTCCACGCCATCACCGAGCTCGGGATAGTCGGCGATGTGGAATACCGGCGACTTGCCGGCGTCGAGCTGCCGGTCGTAGTCGCGGGTCAGCTTGACCACCACGCCCGACAGCCCCAGCAGCGCGACCAGGTTGAGCGTCGCCATCATCGCCATCGCCGCGTCGGCCGCGTTCCAGACCAGTTGTACTTTCGAGTACACGCCCCACACGATCACCCCGAGCGCGGCGACCCGCAGCACGAACAGCCCGCGATCACCGCCACCGAGATACAACAGGCCGCTTTCCGCATACGCGTAGTTGCCCAGGATCGTGGTGAACGCGAAGAAAAACAGCGCGATCGCCGCGAACCAGCTGCCCCACTGGCCGAAGAACACCACCAGCGCGTTCTGGGTGATCACCACCCCGTCGCCGCCGTCGGCCAGCACGCCCGACAACAGGATCATCAGCCCGGTCGCGGTGCAGATCAGCAAGGTGTCGATGAACACCCCGAGCGACTGCACCAGCCCCTGGCTGGCCGGATGGTGCGGCACCGGCGTGGCCGCAGCGGCGATGTTGGGCGCGCTGCCCATGCCCGCTTCGTTCGAATACAGCCCGCGCTTGACGCCGTTGAGCATTGCGGCGGCCAACCCACCCATCAGGCCGCCGGCCGCCGGCTCCAGGCCGAACGCACTGCGCACCACCAGCGCCAGCACCGCCGGCACCTCGGTGATGTGGGTGACCACCACCCACCCCGCCAGGCCGAGGTAGGCAACCGCCATGAACGGCACCACCCACTCGGCCACCCGCGCGACCGAGCGCACGCCGCCGAAGATGATCAGCGCCGTCAACAGCACCAGTCCGGTCGCAATCTGCGCCTGGCTGAAGCCGAACGCCAGATTCAGCGACTGCGCCATCGCGTTGGCGTGTACGCCACTGAAAATCAGCCCATAGGAAAACACCAGGCAGACCGAGAACGCCACGCCCAGCCACGGCAGCTTCAGCCCCCGTGACATGTAGTAGCCTGGCCCGCCGCGGTACTGGCCGTCCTCATCGCGGACCTTGTACAGCTGCGCCAGCGCGCTCTCGGCATACGCCGTGGCCATGCCGACCACGGCCACCATCCACATCCAGAACAATGCCCCGGGCCCGCCCAGGCTCAGCGCGATCGCGACCCCGGCGAGGTTGCCGGTGCCGACCCGCGAGGCCAGGCTGGTGCACAGCGCCTGGAACGGCGAGATGCCGGCGGCGTCGCCATCGGTGCCACGACCGATCACGTGCAGCATGTGCGGGAACCGGCGCAGCTGCAGGAACTTCAGCCGCACGGTGAAATACACCCCGACTGCGAGCAAGCCGTACACCAGCACGTAGTTCCACAGCACCAGATTGATCAGCTCGATCACCGGCGCCAGCAGCGCCTCGATGCCGCCGAGGATGAACTCCATCGCGATTTCCGTTGTTGTCACCGAAGCAGGGGATGCTAGCAGCCGGCAATCCTCCCGCTCCGGTAAAATCTGACAAATCATCGAACCAGCCGATCGACAGACCCATCTACAAGGACCACGCAATGAAAATCCTCGTCATCGGTGCCGGCGGCCGCGAACACGCACTGGCCTGGAAGCTCGCGCAATCACCCCGTGTCACCGAGGTATTGGTAGCCCCCGGCAACGCCGGCACCGCGACCGAGGGCAAGTGCCGCAATGTGGATGTCGCAGCGACCGATATCGATGGCTTGCTGGCATTGGTCGAGCGCGAGGGTATTGCGGTGACGGTGGTCGGCCCCGAGGCGCCGCTGGTAGCCGGCGTGGTCGACCGTTTCCGCGCGGCCGGCCACCGGATTTTCGGCCCCAGCGCCGCAGCCGCGCAGTTGGAAGGCAGCAAGGCATTCGCGAAGGATTTCCTCGCCCGCCACGGTATTCCGACGGCGTTCTACGCGGTGCATACCGACGTCGAGCAGGCGCTGGCCTACGTCCGCGGGAAGGGTGCACCGATCGTGGTCAAGGCCGACGGCCTGGCCGCGGGCAAGGGCGTGATCGTCGCAATGACGCTGGCCGAGGCCGAGGCCGCGATCATCGACATGCTTGACGGCAACGCATTCGGCGCCGCCGGCGCACGGGTGGTGATCGAGGAATTCCTGGACGGCGAGGAAGCCAGCTTCATCTCGATCGTCGATGGCACCACCGCGCTGCCGATGGCCACCAGCCAGGACCACAAGCGCGTCGGTGATGGCGACACCGGCCCCAACACCGGTGGCATGGGCGCGTATTCGCCGGCGCCGGTAGTGACCGACGAGATCCACGCGCGCGTGATGCGCGAGGTGGTCGAGCCCACCGTGCGAGGCATGGCTGCCGACGGCATCGCGTTCACCGGCTTCCTGTACGCCGGGCTGATGATCGACCAGACCGGCGCCCCCAAGGTGATCGAGTTCAACGTCCGCTTCGGCGACCCGGAAACCCAGCCGATCCTGATGCGCCTGCAATCCGACCTGCTCGACATGCTCGAGGCCGCGATCGACGAGCGCCTGCACGAGGTCACCGCGCAATGGGACCCGCGCCCATCGCTGGGCGTGGTGATGGCCGCCGAGAACTACCCTGACACCCCACGCACCGGCGACCCGATCAGCGAACGGGATGTGCCCGACATCGCCGACACAAAAGTCTTCCACGCCGGCACAAAACTTGTCGACGGCCAAGTAGTAACCGCCGGCGGCCGCGTGCTGTGCGTGTGCGCGCTCGGCGACACCGTGGCTGCCGCGCAGGAACACGCCTACGAATCGGTTGCGAAAATCTCCTGGGAGGGCGAGTTCCATCGCAGCGACATCGGCTGGCGCGCGATCAAACGGGGCGCAGCCAAGAGCTGAGCCCATTGTCCGACGGGCCATGCGCAGGAACGCGGCGCGCAGGGGTCGCTCGGACCGCATCGCACTAGTTAGAGCCGGGTGTCCATCTGTCGCTTAATTACCCTACTTGCCAAATTCTTCCGGGCGAATTATCCTGCCGGCAATGGAGAAAAGGACGCCCCATTGCCGGCTGCCGGTGGTTGAAGCGCTGCTCGACGCCGGCAAAGTGCGCGCCACGTTTTCGGCCTTGTCCGGTGCCGCTACGTTGGGACTGGACTTCGACGACATGCTTGCCATCGTGCATGAGCTTGCCCCAATGGATTTTTTCAAGAGTATGTCGACGCATGCTGACCATCGGATCTGGCAGGACGTGTATCGACCCGCCACCCCGGTTGGCATGGTTTACCTGAAGCTGACGGTGATGGAGGACTTGTTGATCGTGTCCTTCAAGGAGTTATGAGCATGAAATGTCCATCGTGCGCTGCCAAACTGGTGCAGGACACCCGCGACCTGCCTTACATCTACAAGGGCGAATCAACCGTCATCGCAGCGGTGACGGGCGGGTTCTGCCCGGCCTGCGGCGAGTCGGTACTCGATGCGACGCAGTCGACTCGGGTCAACTTGGCGATGCTCGCGTTCAACAAGCAGGTCAACGCCGCGATTGTGGACCCGATGTTCATCGTCAACGTCCGCAAGAAGCTCGCGCTCGACCAGCGTGAGGCCGCCGAGATCTTCGGCGGTGGCGCAAACGCCTTTTCACGCTATGAGAACGGCAAGACCAAGCCACCGCTCGCATTGGTCAAGCTGCTCAGGGTGCTGGATCGCCATCCCGAGTTGCTGAGCGAAGTCCGGAAGGTGTGATCGTGTTCTCCCATCGTGGCACCTCCCAGCGGTACCACTGACTGTTCCGGAAAACCCGCATGTCGCACAACCAGTACGCATTGCTTGGACAACGCCGTTTCCTGCCGTTCTTCGCGACCCAGTCGCTGGGGGCTTTCAACGACAACGTCTACCGCCAGGCGATCATTGGCCTGCTGTTCTGGTTGGGGGTCAGCAGCGAGCAGAAGACGCTGTATACCAACCTGGCGCCGGCGCTGTTCATCCTGCCGTATTTCCTGTTCTCGGCATTGGCCGGACAGATCGCCGAGAAGACCGAGAAGTCGACCCTGATCCGCATCACCACGGCGATGGAGATCGGCATCATGTCGCTGGCGGCGGTCGGCTTCGTCTTGCAAAGCATGACCGTGTTGCTGGTTGCGTTGTTCTGTACCGGCTTGCAGTCGACCCTGTTCGGGCCGGTGAAGTATTCGATCCTGCCGGCGGTGCTGCACCCGCGTGAGTTGACCGGCGGCAACGGGCTGGTCGAGATGGGCACTTCGTTCTCGATCCTGTTGGGGATGATCCTGGGTGGCTCGATCTTCGCCATGGCCGGCGCCAACGGGCCGTGGGTCGCCGGCGCGGCCGTGATCACGCTGGCGATCATCGGCCACCTGGTCAGCCGGGCGATTCCCAAGGCCGGTGCCGGCGCCCCCGGGCTGAAGATCAACTGGAACCCGATCCCCGAGTCGATTGCCGTGTTGCGTCTGGCCAAGAAGCAGTTGGCGGTGCGCAATGCGGTGCTGGGGGTGTCGTGGTTCTGGTTTGTCGGCACCGTTCTGACCTCGCAACTGCCGTCCTACGCCGAGGTCAACCTGGGCGGCTCGGCGACGTTGTACATCTTCGCCCTGGCGTTGTTTTCAGTCGGTACCGGCGTGGGTTCGCTGCTGTGCGAGCGGCTGTCGGCACGGACGGTGGAGATCGGGCTGGTACCGCTGGGCGCATTCGGCATGACGGCCTTCATGCTCGACCTGTACTTCGCCCGTCCCGGCGCGGCGACGGTCAGCGGGCTGGATTTGCTCGGCTTCATGCAGCAACCGGGCAGCTGGCGGATCGTGGTCGACCTGCTCGGCATCGGCCTGTTCACCGGCTTCTTCGTGGTGCCGCTGTTCGCGTTGATCCAGAGCCGCACGCCAAAGTCGGAGATGTCGCGGGTGTTCGCCGGGCTCAACATCCAGAACTCGGGTTTCATCGTGTTGGCCGCGGTGCTCGGGCTGGCGCTGCAGCTACCGCCGTTCGAACTGGCGGGCATGCGCGTGCCGATGCCCGACCTGGACATCCCGCAGGTATTCCTGGCCTTGGCGATCGCCAATGCGCTGGTCGCGATCTGGATCTTCACGATCGTGCCCGAGTTCCTGATGCGCTTCCTGAGCTGGGTACTGGTGCGCACCTTGTACCGGCTTCGGGTGCAGGGGATCGACCACATTCCCGACGAGGGCGCGGCGCTGGTGGTGTGCAACCACGTCAGCTACATGGACGCGTTGCTGCTGGCCGCCTGCATCCCGCGGCCGGTGCGTTTCGTCATGTACTACAAGATCTTCAACGTGCCCGTCATGCGCTGGATCTTCCGCACCGCCAAGGCGATCCCGATCGCCGGCGCGAAAGAGAACCCCGAGTTGATGCAGCGCGCGTTCGACGAGATCGACGCGGCGCTTGCGGACGGCCAGGTGGTGGGAATATTTCCCGAAGGCCGGCTGACCAGCGATGGCGAAATTGCCGCGTTCAAGTCGGGGGTGGAGAAGATACTGGAACGACGACAGGTGCCGGTGATCCCGATGGCATTGCGCGGAATGTGGACCAGCATGTGGAGCCGGCGCGAAACACGTTTGGGCCGTATGCGTGTGCCGCGGCGCTTCCGCGCGCAGGTCGAAGTGGTGGTCGCTAGCCCGCTGGAAGGCGCCCACGTGGATGCGGGAGTGCTGGAGGCGAAGGTGCGTGCGCTACGTGGGGATGCCGCTTAGGACCCCCGGGTCCTTGCCCCGGCTTTGTCGCAAGCTCTAGCTCACGAAGCCGGCAATCACGAACAGCGCCAGCGCAGCGAGCCAGACCAGCAGGCAGCGCCAAACCAGGCTCATCGCGTCGTGCAATTCGGGCAGGGCCGCCACGCCCGGCCCGGCCTCATCGGCGTCATCGTCGATGCCGGCGGCGGGATAACCCAAAGCCGCTCCGTCGGCTACCTCTTCGGCCAGCTCACTTCGCACGCTGGCGCGCGCCGCGGCCCCGAGGAATCGGTTATCGATCCGCGCCGAGGCCCCTCCGCCGGAACGCCATGCGTCCAGCACGCTGTCAAAGTTTCCAACCAGCGCCAATGACAGGGTCACCAACTGTGCCACCGGCCATTCCAGCACGGCCAACCAGGTTCGCGCTCCACGCCGGGTCTGATCCGGCACACGAGCGGCGACATCGCCGGCCGCCGACAGCACGCTCAAGCGATACAGCACCGCGCCAAACGGACCCAGCACCAGGAACCAGAACAGTACGCCGAACCAGCGTCGCACCGCGCTGCGGAATACCGGCTCGACCAAACCCGCTCCATCCACCGGTGCATCGGCTTCCATGCCTGTCAGATTCGCAATGGCATCCCGACGGGCGGTCGAATCGGTCGCATCCAGGACTGCGCCGACATCGCGGTCCAGGTCACGTGGCCCCCATGCGTAGAACAGCATGGCAACGCCGAACAGCAGTTCGGCAGTACCCGCCAAGCGGCCTTCGAGCGAGAGTTGCAACAGCCCGACGATCAACAGCCCAGGCACCAGCGCCAACACGATGCCCCAGCGGCTGCGCCAGAAGGTCTGCTCGCCGAAGCGCCCGTTGAGCCAGCCAGCCAGGTCGCCATACCAGGCGTGCTGACGTACCGCAGCCGCAAACGACGGCGCCAGGTGGCCGAGTACGAGCGCAACGACCGTGGCGATCAGGGCGATGGACATGTTGGCTTCCCTCCCAGCGTCGCTATGGCTGCGACCGAGTGCATTGATGCCTGATTCTAACGGGGAAACTCCAACGGCGAACCCGCTATCGGGATTGGCGACCGGGTGCAGGGTGGCGCATCCCGATCGGCGCGGGTACCGGTATCCGCGTCAGTCGCCCGACGCCGCTTCATCCATGGCGGCCAGCCAGTAATCCATCAGCCAGCGCGAGATCGAGATCGATGGCGATAACCGCAACCCTTCGCCGGTATCGTCATCGCCCGCCACCACGGCGGCCCGGATCTCCTGGACACTGAACCAGCGCGCATCCTCCAGCTCGTCATCAACCCGGGGCTCATCGGGATGGGCCAGCGCGATGAACCCCAGCATCAGTTGACCGGGGAACGGCCACGGTTGAGACGCCAGATAGCGCGACGCCCGCACCCGGACCGCGGATTCCTCCAGGACCTCGCGCGCAACGGTTTGCTCGAGTGATTCCCCCGGCTCCACGAACCCGGCCAGGACCGAGTAGCGCCGCGGCGCCCAACCCGCCTGGCGACCGAGCAGCAAGCGGGTGCCATCGGTCACCGCGACGATCACCGCCGGGTCGGTGCGTGGGTAGTGTTCCAGGCCACAGCCGCTGCAGCGCCCCAGCCAGCCACCACGCGAAAAACCGATCTCACCGCCGCATACGCCGCAATAGCGGTGTCGGGTACGCCAGTGTTGCAACGCCCGGGCCTGGGCAAACACGCAAGCGTCGAACGCCGGCCACTGGGCGGCCGCGGTACGCAGATCGATGCAATTGGGTGCGTTGGCGGCGGTCAGCGCGGCATCCAGCGCAAACCAGCCGCGACCATCTCCGTCCTTGCCCAGGAAAATCGCCGCACCGGTGCCTCCCGGGCCCTGGCTGAGGTCTTCGCCCAACGGGGCGTACAGCACGCCGTCGGCATCGGCCAGGGCCTGGCCATCATCGGTGAGCAGAATTACCCGTGCGTGCGCCCATAGCGCTGACAGCGCTTCGGGATCATCACGCAGGTGATCGGCGCGGTCGAGCGCTCCAGATGAGGACGGGTCGTCCCGGGTGGGGATGGCTCTTGCCCGGTTCCCGATGGCGTCACCGGTGGCGAATGCACCCGCCTCGACGAATGCGAAAGGCGTGCGGGCGGCACTCACGCGGCGAACGAGGAACCGCAGCCGCAGGTGGTCTTCGCGTTCGGATTGCGGATCACGAACTGGGCGCCATGCAGGCTTTCGGTGTAGTCGACCACCGCGCCCATCAGGTACTGCAGGCTCAGTGGATCCACCAGCAGCGTGGTTCCGTCGGTTTGCACGGCCAAGTCGTCTCCGGCCTGCTCCTCGTCGAACTCGAACCCATACTGGAAGCCCGAGCAACCACCGCCCTGGATGAACACCCGCAATTTCAGTGCCGGGTTGCCTTCTTCGGCCACCAGCTCGGTGACCTTGGCTGCTGCGGCGGAGGTGAATTGCAACGGGCGATCCAGCGATTGATAGTCCGGCGCGCTGTCGATGCCGGGTAACGGGATGATCTGGCTTTCCATGTGCTCAGGATGGGGGGTTCGACGGGTGCATTCAAGCCGGCGGCGCGAAAAGGTTCATTCCACCGTTGGCGCCCTCGCCGGTGGCACTGCCCCGGTCGCCTCCGCCCAGGTAAATGACTTCTCGACCTGCGCACCGGAACGGGGTTGCAACCGCACTGTTACCCGCACCGGCGTGAAACCTTCGGGCAGGAACACATCGCCCTGGACCTGCTGGAAATACTTGAAGGAAAATTCCACATCGTCGGCATCGGGCTGCTGGCGCAAGGCATCCCAGTCGACGGTCTGCAGCTTGTCATTGCGCGAGCCTTCGATGGACAGGCTCAGTTGCCCGCTGCTGACCGCGCCGCGGTTCAGGTTCTGGGTCAGGGTGGTCTGGAAGTGCCAGACACTGTCGCTTTGCGGCTCCACCTTCAACGCGTGCACGCTCAGCCCACGACGTTGTGCGGTGGCACCTACCAGACGCTCGTAGAAGGCGACATCGGCGCGCAAACCGGCAATCTCCTCGTCGCGCTCGGCCAGGGTGCCTTGCAAGTCCCGGTTGGCGTCGCGGCTGATCTGGTCGGAACGGCCCAGCGTTGCGACCCGCTGTTGCAACCCCTCGACGCGCCCCTGCAGTTGCTCGGCAACATCCTCACTCACGGCCAGCCTGGTGCGCACGTCGGCGGATCCGGGCGCGAGTACCCGCCACAGCCCCCAGCCGCCAAATGCCAAGGCGAGCACGAACGCCACCATCGCGCCTATCCGCAAGCGGCGGCGCCAATCCGGGCGCGCTTGCACCTTGGTATCGGCGCCGGCTTCATCAGGGATCTGGGCAGATTCAGGCTCGGTCATGGGGGTCGCCGGCAGTTGCACGGCGACCAGATTACAACGTCACCCCGTGCCGGTCAGCCGCCGACCACCGCGAAATCGGCGGCTGTTTCGGTTTCATGCAGTTGGCCCCCATGCGGCTCGGTTGCCTGGGCTGCCGCCGCTTCCACGTGCAACAGCCGACCGGTGAGCACCGAGCCAGCAGTCATCTCGACCACCTTGTAGTACACATTGCCCTCCACCCGCGCCTTCGCGCCCAGCTCAATCCGCTCGCTGGCGTGGACATCGCCATCGATCCGACCGTTGACCACCATGACCGGCGCACGCACCTCGCCCTCGATGCTGCCGCTGTCGGCCAGGGTAAGCACGGCCTCCTTGCCCTCTTCGGCGATCACCTTGCCGACGACCCGACCTTCGATATACAAGCCACCACTGAAATGAAACTCGCCGTGGATCACCACGTGCGCGCCAATCAACGTGTCGATCTGGGCTGCTGGCACGGATTTGTTCTTGAACATGTCAGATGTCTCCGGTTTGCGCGGGCTGCACCCATGCCAGTGCCTGGTCGAACGAGGCATTCTCGCCCCGCAACGACACCCGCACCCGCTGAGGCGTGAAGCCCACGGGCAACATCACGCTGCCCTTGATCTGCTGGAAGTAACGGAATGAATACCCATGAGCGGGGGCGTCCTCGCGCTGGTGAAGCTCGTCCCAGGCGATCGACGTGAGTTTCCCGTCACGCACGCCATCGACGGAAAAACGCAATTTACCGGCGCTGACCGTGCCACGCTCCAGACTCTGGGTCAGCACGATCTGGTAACGCCAGGTGCCGCCGCGCTCGGCAGTGAACTCGGCCGAATGCACACTCAGCCCCTTGGGCTTGCCGGTTGCCCCGGCCAGCCGCTCGTAAAAAGCCAGATTGGCCTGCAGGTCGGCGATATCTTCCTCGCGCTCGGCCAGCGATTGCTGGAGTTTGCGGTTGGCCGCGCGACTGATCTGGTCGGATCGCTCCAGCGTGGCCTGTTGCTGGCGCGACGCCTGCAACTGCTCCTGGACCTGGTGCAAATGCCCGCGACTCGACGTGAGCTCCGAGCTCAGGCCCGGCAGTATCGGCGTGGCATTCCAGCTGGTGGCCGCCCATAGCGCCGCCAGCGACAGCAGCCACGCCAACCCCAGCACAGCCCACAGCTGCGTGCGGTGGCCGGGCCGATGCGGCACGATCACGTAACGAGAGTTGATTTTTTTCCCCATGGTGCAAAGGCGAGGATATCGCCGAAGTTCCCTATACTCGACCCGATTCTAGCGAGATTGCCCGATGACGGATGCGCACCTGTTCGCAGTTGGCATAGTTCTGGCCTGGTTGGCCGGCATTCGGGCCTACATGACCGTGTTCGGAGTCGGCCTGGCGGGGTTCTTTGGCTGGCTCGACCTGCCACAGGCGCTGGAAGTCACCACCTCGCCCTGGGTGATCGGCGTGTCCGGGCTGCTGGCGGCGGTTGAGTTTTTTGCCGACAAGATCCCTGGCGTCGATTCCGTCTGGGACCTGCTGCACACCCTGATGCGGGTGCCTGCCGGCGCGTTCCTTGCGGCGGCCACGCTGTCGCCGGACGGCAATCTCGGCGTCGGCGCGCTGGCCGCCGGTGCCAGCGTCGCATTGGCCAGCCACGCGCTGAAATCGGGTTCTCGCGCCCTGCTCAATACCTCGCCCGAACCGGTGACCAACTGGACCGCCAGCCTCACCGAGGACCTGACCGCCGTCGGCGGATTGGCGCTGGTGTTCAGTTACCCGTGGGTTGCGCTGTCGATCGTGGTGCTGGTCAGCGTGACCATGGCCACCGTGCTGTGGTGGCTATGGCGGACGCTGTTCCGGCGCCGGCCGAAAGGCCCGGTCGGGCCGGCGACGTAAGTCCATGGATCCCCGCCTTCGCGGGGATGACGAGCAAAAGCCGCCGGTCTGGCCGTTATCACTGGTGCTACGGCGCGATGATCAACTTTCGGTGCGCGTCAACAGGTAGTTCTGCTCGCCCAGGCGATCCATCAGGCTGAGGTGGGTTTCAATCCAGTCGACGTGCTCTTCCTCCGACTCCAGGATGTCGGCGAACAACTTGCGGCTGACGTAATCGCTGACGCTTTCGCAATACGCAATCGCCTCGCGCAGCACCGGCAGTCCGTCCATCTCCAGCGCCAAATCGCACTCCAGGACCTCGCGTGGGCCCTGACCGATGCGCAATTTCCCCAGTGACTGGAAGTTCGGCAAGCCGTCCAGGAACAAGATCCGCTCCGACAACAAGTCGGCATGCTTCATCTCGTCGATCGACTCGTGGTACTCGTGCTCGGCAAGTTCCTTCAAGCCCCAGTTCTTCAGCATCTTGGCATGCAGGAAGTACTGGTTGATCGCAATCAGCTCGTTGTAGAGCGCCTTGTTGAGAAACTCGATGACCTTGGCGTCGCCTTTCATGGGCCCGCTCCGTTGTGGGGATGCGACCACTGTAGACGCTTCAGACAGACGCTGACGGAATGCGAATCGAGTGCGCCCGCGGGCGAGAATCATTGCTCTGAGGGTGATATTGCAAAGCGCGTGGCGGCGTCAGGCGGCCCGGCGCAAGACCGGCAATGGCAGTTCACGTACGGCGTGGGCTTCTTCCAACAGACTCGTCGCCATCTCTACGCAACTGCCGCAGCAGGCACCCGCCCCGGTGCGCATGGTCAGCTCGGCCAGCGAGCTGCAACCTGCCTGCGCAGCCTCGCGGATGTCGTGGTCGGTAATTCCGTTGCAGATGCATACGTACATGCGGGCAAGGCCGCGCGGCGGCGGCAGGTTGGCAACCGGACTGGCTGCAATCCAATTCAACTACGAATGAGAATGATTGTCAATTCGACGGAGTTCCGCCGCCGCTATCGCCCCGCAAAGGGGATCTCAGGGGGCGGGTCCGCGGCCGTTGCCGATTCCACCCGCCATGCCCCGGACCCGGCAGCGGCACCGCCTGTGCGCCAGCCACATGCCGGGCAAATGGAGCCAGATGTTGCAATGCGCTGGCATACACGCCGCGCTTGAACATCACGACATGCTCCAACGGGTACCAGAAGTCGACCCAGCGCCAATGATCGAACTCCGGCTTGCTGGTCGCGTCCAACTGCAGATCGGTTTCCTGACCGGTCAACCGCAGCAGGAACCAGACCTGTTTCTGGCCAATGCAGACCAATCGATCGTTGCGGCGGATCGATCGTTGCGGCAGGCGGTAGCGCAACCAGCCCGGGGTCGCACCCAGCACTTCAACGTGCCGTGGCCGCAGCCCGGTCTCCTCGCGCAGTTCACGGTACATCGCCTCGATCGGCGTCTCGTCGGTGTTCATCCCGCCTTGCGGGAACTGCCAACCGTCGCGATGCACCCGGCGCGCCCAGAACAGGCGTCCGTCGGAATGCATCAGCACGATGCCTACATTGGGTCGATAACCGTCCGGATCGATCACGACGCGGACTCCTGATTTTATTTGACTTGCGTCACTGGTTCCGACTCTGCCACGGGGTTCGCGGTACGACAAGGGTGGAGTGGATGCGACCCTGCCCTCGTGCACGCCTGCGTATCTAGGGCTGCATCGACTGGCCCCAGCGCGGGTCATGGGTCTGTGTGGGGTCCAGGCCGCGGGGCATAGTCGACGCCTGCCCGTGGGAGAAACGCAATCCAAAGCTGTTGGCGGAGCCGACTCCCGATGACTGTTCGCGTCGCAGCAGGAACGACAGGCTCCATCCCGAGTCCAGATCGATATCCAGTCCGGCCCCAAAGGCCAGGGTGTCGTCGTTGTAGCTGCGCATGCCCAGCAGATAGTCCTGCGCCACCGGCAGCAGCACGTAGTTCAGCCGTGCGTCGCCACGGTTTTCCAGCGCCTGTCGGTACTCGACCGACCAGAACGGTCGCAGCGATCCTGCGGCGGTCTTGAACTGATGGCTGCCCTCCACGCCCAGCGCCAGCGTGCTGTTGTCAATCGTTTGCCGGTCGTAGGAAAGGTCGTAGATGCCCAGCCCGCGTTCACGGTAGGCGTCGAGCGTGGTGTGGCTCGCGTCGTAGCGGCCGTATCCGGCCAGGCGGCCGTGCTCGCCGGCGTGTTCGTAGCCAAAGGTCAGCCCGCCAAACAGCTGGTCGCCATCGCGCCTCGCCCGGGCGGTGGCATCGGCTACTGTGCTCCAGCGCCAGAGGTCGAAGTCCAGGCGTCCCAGTCCCAACTGACCGTCGACGAACAGGGGACCGTCGCCACGCCACAGACCGTAGAACGCCACGCTGCGCTGGCGCGCCTCCTGCTGCGAGGGTGAGTCATCGAAGTCGGTGTCGTTCCAGCCCAGGCCACCGGCCACGCCCAGCACCAGTTGTTCGCCGAACAGGCGGTCCACGCCGAGAGTCACGCCGTCGCTGCGGAAATCGAAGCCGTTGGCCCCGCCGCGGGTGTCGCGCTCGCCCAGCGATATCGTGCCGGCCATCCATAGGCCCCAGCCGTGCGCCAGGGCGGGCATGCCACCGGCTACTTGCTCCGCACCCAGCGACAGCCCCGAACCGTGGCCCGCACTCGCACTGAACGTCACGTTGTTGGCCGAAGGGTTACCGCGCCCGTCGCGCAGCTGACGCAGGCGGCCACGGACGTTGTCCTGCTGCGCATTGGCAAAGCGCACGCTGGCGTCCACCTGCGCCTGCAGGCCGCCCACCACTTCCGGGTCGAGCGTCGGGTCCGGGCGCGTCATCACGGCAAGGATCAGGCTCACGGTGCCCTTGGTGTAGTTGCCTTTCGCCGCCTGCGTGGCCACCAGCATGGTCGTACCGGTACCAACGATCGTCACCGTGGACCCGCTCACCGTCGCCACCTCCGCGTTGCTGCTCTCGAAGCTGAAGGCGCCGGTGCTGTCGCTGTCCGGATCGGGCAGGTCGAATGCGGGCTCGCCCAGGACCTTCTGCAGGTCCTCGATCCAGGCCAAAGTAGGCGTAGCTGCGGCGATCGCTACCTCGAGCGTGGCCTGCGCCGCCGGGGCGTAATCGTCGTTGCCGGCCTGGTCGGCGGTCAGCGCGCAGGTGCCGGCCGATTGCATCGTCACCGTGCTGCCGCTGACGACGCAGACCTGCGACGAAGTACTGGTGAAGACCACCGGATTGGCGGAGTCGCCACCGGTCGCCGATACCGCGAACGTGCCGCCCGATGCGAAGGTTGGCGCCTCCGGATTGGCGACGAATCCGGTAATCGCCTGCGCGGCCTTGCCGATCGCGATGGCCCGGGTCACGGTCGCCGCGGCCGCGTAGTCGTCGCTGCCCGCCTGGTCGGCGGCGATGGTGCAGGTGCCAGCCGACTGCATCGTCACCGTGCTGCCGCTGATGGTGCATACGGCCGCGCTCTGCGTGGTGTAGCTCACCGGCAACCCGCTGCTGGCGGTCGCCACCGGGTCGAGTGCAAATGTGCCACCGCCGACGAACGTCCTCTCCTCCTGCGCGTCGAAGGTGATCGTCTGGCTGCCCGCGCCAATGACGACATCCAGGCTCGCCTGCGGTGCCGGACTGTAGTTGGTATCACCGGCCTGGTCGGCGGTCAGGGCACAGGTCCCTGCCGATTGCATCGTCACCGTGTTGCCGCTGACGGCGCAGACGGTTGGCGTCGCCGTACCGAACAGCAGCGGATTGCCCGACGCGCCACCGGTCGCCGACACCGTGAACGTGCCCTCGGGCACGAATGCGGGCGCCGCGGGATCGGCGACGAACGCAGTGATCGCCTGCGCCGCCTGGCCGATCGCGATGTCCCGCGTCACCGTCGGCGCAGCGGCGTAGCTGGCATCGCCCGCCTGGTCAGCGGCGATGGTGCAGGTGCCGGCCGACTGCATCGCCACCGTGGTGCCGCTGATGGTGCATACGCCGGCGGTCTGGCTGCCGTAGCTCACCGGCAGCCCGCTGCTGGCCGTGGCCACCGGATCCAGCACGAACGTGCCGCCCGCAACGAACGCCTGCGCCGCCTGCGCGCCGAAGGTGATCGCCTGGCTGCCCGCGCCGATGACGACATCCAGGCTCGCCTGCGGTGCCGCGCTGTAGTTGGCATCGCCGGCCTGGTCGGCGGTCAGGGCGCAGGTGCCGGCCGACTGCATCGTCACCGTGCTGCCGCTGACGGCGCAGACGGTTGGCGTCGCCGTACCGAACAGCACCGGATTGCCTGATGCGCCACCGGTCGCCGACACCGTGAACGTGCCCTCGGGCACGAATGCGGGCGCCGCCGGATCGGCGACGAACGCGGTGATTGCCTGCGCCGCCTGGCCGATCGCGATGTCCTGCGTCACCGTCGGCGCGGCTTCGTAGTTCGCATCGCCCACCTGGTCTGCGGCAATCGTGCAGGTGCCGGCCGACTGCATCGTCACCATGGTGCCGCTGATGGTGCATACGGCCGCGGTCTGCGTGGTGTAACTCACCGGCAGGCCACTGCTGGCCGTCGCCACCGGGTCGAGTGCGAACGTACCGCCGGACACGAACGACTGTGCAGCTTGCGTGCCGAAATCGATGGTCTGCGCGCTATTCCCGACCAGCACGCCGCTCGTGTCGCCCACGGCATTGAGTGCCGGTGCAGCATCGTTCCCGACGGCGTCGCGCAGAGTCCCTCCGTTGGTCTCGATGGACGCACCCAACACCACGCCATCGTCGTCGCGGTCACCGGACTGAACGGTGTAACGAAAGAGAAGCGCGCTGGTCCCGGAGCCCGTCAGATAGCTCGCATATCGCGTGCCGGCACCCAGCGTCAATGCCAGGCGCGGGGTTCCTCCAGCCGTGTTGACGGTGAGGCTTTCGCTCATGTGGACGGTAAAGTCGAGATTGTCGTTCTCGAAGTAGCGGCCATTGGCCGGCACGGAAACCGACGTCACCGTCGGCGCCGTGTTGTCCACGGCATACGCCTGCCCGCCGGTAAAGCCGGCCGCGGCGTTGCCCGCGTCATCGATGATGCCCGTGCCGCTGCCATTGAGATCCAGCCGCAGGCTGCCGTCACCGGCAACGCCGTTGACGGTGACGGTGTAATCGCTGGAATCGGTGGTCGTGACGGAAGCGACGGTGCCTGCCGCCGTGCCGCTAGCGGCCAACGCGAAATCGGCCGCGTCCACGCCGGTGACGGCCTCGGAGAAGGACACCGCGTAACGCACGCTGCCGGCGTTGGTGGGGGAGGCATCGAGGCGGTCAATCGCCGTGACCACGGGCGGAGTGTTGTCGGCAGCCACAACAGTGAATGCGCCCGGCAGCGAGGAATTACCGGCATCGGTGGTGACGCTCACGTCGTAAGTGCCGGCGGCGAGACTGGCGGGCACGGTCACGGTGACCGTATCGCCCTTGTTCTCGGTGATGGTGGCCGCAACGCCACCGATGGTGATCGACAATTCAGTGTCGAAGCCATAGAGCGCCTGCCCGCTCAGCGTGACGCTGGTGCCGACCTCACCGCTGTCGGGACTCACGCTGGCCAGCACCGGCAGCGCCGATGCACAACTGATGGTGTAGTCGAACCCTCCCGTGTCGGAACTGAGCGAGATGCTGCCGGCACCTCCCGAGTAGTAGTTCCCGACTGTTTCCTGGAATGCGCCGGCATCGTCGAAGCTGGTGGAGATATCGGCGCCTGAAAAGTATCCGGTTGAACCCGCGGTGATATTGGAGATCTCGAACGAGACCGTGTCCCCGACGTTCGATGCCCACGAGACGTCATTGAGGTCGACACTGCCGCCATCGGCAACGCTGCCGCTGCGCGGCGTGCCGTCGGGATTGTTGATCACCTGGCAGAACGAGGATGCCGACGCCTGCGGAGCCCAGCAGGCAAGCCCAAGCAACCCCGGGATCAGTGCACTACGCAGCCATCCGGCCAGATCACGATTCATCGCATTCCCCTCCCCCAGTTGGTCCCTTAACCGTGGAGACGGTACCGACCCTGCCTGAGTCACGACTCCATCCGCGGTGCCGGCACAGCGGGCCGACGGTGGCTTTGCAATTTGCGTCGCATCACGCCTGTACCCGATGCGATGCGACGGAAATTGTAGCGTGGCGGGTTTGCTTGAACATGGGCGCAACGCACGGTTGCGGCAATTGACACACGGGCCGGAATCAGGAAGAATTCCCGGTTCTCCGCGCGGCTATGTAGCTCAGCCGGTTAGAGCACAGCACTCATAATGCTGGGGTCGGTGGTTCGAGTCCACCCATAGCCACCACGTGATGATCACCCTGGAGCGAGACCAGGGCACAGCCAACCCCGCGTAATTGCGGGGTTTTTTGTTTCCGCAAACCGAGACAAACGGCTGCCTCACCAGCCGCTGCATAGCGGCCGGGTGTGGGCGAGGCATGCATCCATGCCTCGCGATACGGGTGACTCCCGTCAGTAGCTACCCACCAAGTTGATGAACCAGCCCTTGTGGTCGTAATCAAAATTGGTCAGGTCATCGCTGAAGTCGGTGAAGTTGTAGCCGACGCCCAGCCGGAAGTGCCGATTCAGATCCCGGTCCAGACCGACCAACCAGCCTTGTCTGGTGCCGCCATTGTCGACATCCAGCCAGCGGTACTCCGCCAGTCCATGCCACTGCTGGATCAACTCGTAACGGATCTGTCCGGCAGCAAACGTGGTTGCCGAATCCGCCCAGGCACCGGTGCCGCGGCCGTAGCGCACTTCGCCTTCGCGACGGGCCAGCTTGGCGGCGAATTCCCAGTGCTGGTCGCGCTTGTACACGCCTTCCAGCGACAGCACCTGCGAGCGCTGGTCGTAGTCCGCCCCACCGACCTGGCCCAATGTGGACAGGTCGTAGAGGTAGGTGTAACGGCCGAACAGGCCCCAGCGGGTGCTGTTCCACGGACGGTAGGCAAAGCCCAGGTTGCCTTCCGCGAACCTGGCGCCGGCCTGCACGTCCAGCTTGTCGGTGGTCTCGGAGTAGTTCACGCGTGCCGCCAGGCTCAAGCTGTCGTTGACCTTGTGCATCAGCCGGTTGGTGGTAACCCACTGTTCGCGCTGCTCCGCACCGGTGTCACGCCGCCATTCCAGCTTGGTCTGCCAATCCGTGCCCGGCGAGCTCCGGCCACCGCTGACACTGACCGCACGACGATCGACATTGTCTCCATCGGCATTGGTCAGGTCGCCATCCTGCAGCGTGAAACCAAGGTTCCAGCCTTGCGCCGGATAGAAATCCATGCCGAACGTGTGGGCAAGACCCGAGGCGCTGGGCGTCTTCAGGAACTGGCTCTCGTTGAACATGTTGACCTGATTGGACAGGCGCCAACGCTGCCCCAGGGTCCAGCCATTCTGGCGATTGGCATTGAACAACGGGTCGTATTCGGTTCGATCGGTCGAATGGGTGTATGCGCCGTAAAGGCTGTGGTCCGGATCGATCCGATACTCGGCGTTGACCTGCGCGGCGTCGCCACGGTCACCGGTGCTGACCTCGGCCCCCACGGTGGACAAGTCCCCGAACAGGTACTTGCCGCCCACGATCAGCGCGTCGTTTGCCGCGTACTTGCCGCCATCATCGTCCAGCGTGAGTTGGCCGGTGCCATACAACTCCAGTGCGGTGCCGACACGTTGGCTGTACTTCAGTGCGCCCAGCACACCACTGATGTCACCCGTCACGCGATCCTCGTTGACTCGGCGGACTTCGCCGCTCAAGGTGCTGTCGTCGTTGATCCGCCACTCCGCGGTGAGCTGCGCCTGGGTCAAGGCTTCTGCACCGCGCTCGGCACGGCTGGCACGGGTGTAGATACCCAGGCTCGGATTGATTTGGCCAATCAGTTCCGCGCCGTACTCTTCGATCTGGCTACCGATGTCATGGCGCGACACCGAATAGCCGGCATCCACGCGACGCCACCAGGCACCCGTACTCCAGTCCTGTTCGGTGATACCCAGCTCCTTGAAGTTCAACCGCGCTTCGGCAGCACTGGCCTCGCCCTCGCGCGGACCTACCGGGTTGAGCTGGGTAAAGGTGAAGCCACCATTGTCGGAGAAGAAAACCGGCGCGCCGGTGGCTTCGGTCTGGCTGTGCTCCAGCTTCAGGTAGGTACCCTTTCCTGCCTGCAAGGTCAGGTCGACACCGGCCAAGGTGTAATCATCCCCGGCGCGATTCTCGTCGACGTGTGTCGCGCCGATTGCGACATGATCGCCGAACCAGTGCTTGCCACGGAAGCCGGCAGTGACCTGATCCGAATCGAATCCCGACGGCACCCATTCGTAGTCCACCATCAGGCGCTGCTCCAGGCCGTCCAGAGGCGCGTCACGCGTGAGGGTAGGACTGTTTTCAAGCGTGACCTGTGCCAAGGGTCGCGTCAGCAACAGTCGGCCCTGCAATTCGTCGATCTCGTAATCGGCGCCGCGCACCAGGTCGATGCGGTTCTCGACCCGACCGGTGGTCAGGTCGCGTACTTCCAGCACCACCACGTCCGAGCCGGGCAGCACATCGGTGTGCTTGAGGTAGTACAAGCTGCCGCCGGTACCGATGAATTCGCTGTGCCCCGGCGAAGTCTGCGCCTCGGACGCAAATACCCGCAGCTGGCTACCGGGGTCGCCCCAGGCGTTGTTACCCATCGATCGCCAATCCAGCGCCGCGCCGTACAGCGAACGCACGTACTGGGCGTACTCGGTCCCGGTGAAGCCGACACCGTAGTTGCCCCATAGCGCCTGGTTCTTGTCCCAGTCCGCACGCAGGTAGAAGCGTCCCATCGTGTCCACGTCACGATAGGTGGTGGAGTCATCACCGTAGACCGGGTAGTACATGTCCGGATCCAGACGACGGAAAATATCCTGCGGGTCGGCGTTGGTGAATCCACTGAACAGATGCTTCAGGTCACGCTGGGTGGTGTCGGCCTGGGCAGTGACCAGGTACTTTCCCGCAAACTTGCCCTTGCCATAAAACGCCAGGCGGCCATCACTGAGAATGTCGTCCTGGTAGCGGCGGTCATTGTCGAATGGCGTGGTGGACCCGCTGATGTTGTTCTCGGAGACGGTGATGTCCGCCAACGCCACCGCAAACAGGTACTTGCCTGACACCTCGACATCCAGCGTCTGCTTCAGCGTGTTGTCGGTTCCCTTCTGCAACTCCAATGCGAACGGGTGATTGCCTACCGGAGCCAAAAATTCGGCTACGAACTTGCGCTCCATATCGACCGGATAGGTATCGCCATTGATCTTCAGCGCGTAACCGTCGGGGAGGTCGCGCCCCTGGATGCGGATACGTGAGCCGTGGATCGGGATGTTCTGCTGGCGGAGCCCATTGGCGGCAAATACGCTGTCAACCAGACTCTGCATCTGCGCCTGTTCGGTCGTCATCGCGCTTCCCAGCGACTTCTCCACGTTGTCGCGGATCATGCTGGCACCACGCGCCGCTTCTTCCGGCGTGACCAGTTGCAGGGTGCGTGGCTGGGTCTCGTCGAAGCGCCCATCCTTGTCATAGGCACGCAAGACGTACACCAGCTCGTCGCCAGCACGGTGCTTGAACCGGGATGGAAGTTCGCCATTCCAGTCCATGTTGGACACGGCGGCGACATCGATCGGCAGTTGCGCAATCGGGTCGATCAGATCGCCATCGGCGGCGCGGTAGAGCGTCAGCTCGTAACGCTCGATGAAACTCGGGTAGTTGCTGCGGACGAAGAACGCCACCGGCTCGGTGATGCGGCGGCCATCAAAAGCCACCATCGATGGCGCCGATATCGACAGCTCGGGCTGGCCCAGCGTGGGATCTTCGGTCGCCCAGATAATGCCGCCATTGGGCAGCGTCATCGTGAACTTTCCCGCTACGGTGGCTTTGCCCGGCTGCTGCAGGCCGATCTCCACCCGGCGGTCCGGCTCCAGCGCATTCGACGAGGAGTGCAGGTCGGTACCGTGGGTCGCTGGCTCATCCAGGCCGCGGGTACGCAACTGGAACAACAGGACATCATCATCGCCGCGGCAGCTTTCATCACCGCATACAACGGTGCCTGCCGCAACATCGCTGTCGACAACCCCCGCTTCCTGCGCGGAAACCGATCCGGCCATGCCGGCCAGCAGGGTGATGAGAGCGCAATCCAACAGTTTCATTTTAATTTTCATGACTCGCCCCTCAGTTCTTGCCAGCAGCAGGGGCTGCCGAATCGTTGCTGGATTCCACACGCAACGTGGCGCGGACCTGGGGACTCAATCGCTCGGCTATGGCTTCGTAAACTGCTCTGGACCGACGCAAACCCAGGGCGGCGTTGTACTCAGCTGACGCACGCACGTCGGTGTGGCCTACCAGCACCACCGTCCCGCCCTCGCGGCGTTCAAGCTCCGCGGCAACCTGCGCAATCAGTGCGTTGAATTCCGGCCGGATCGTGGACTTGTCGGTATCAAACAACACCGTCCCCAGCAGGGTGTCATCGCCGTCAAAGCCAACCAGCCGGGTGCTGGCATCGTCCACATCGGCACGCACGCTGATCGATGTTTTTCCAGCCACCTGCTCGGGCAGTAGCTGCATCAGCGCCGCTTTCACCGTAGAAGCGCGTTCGAACGCCAGAGCCTCGCCACCGTTCGCATCAATCACCACTTCGCCGCCGTCGTATTGGACCAACTTGGTAGCCAACTCTCCGATTGCGGGCAGGTAGATATCCCGGAGTTGTGCGCTGCCGGGGCTGAACAACATCTCCTCCAGCATCATCTCGACCTGCTCTTCACCGCCAGGGATCTCCTCCACCGGCAGCTTCACACCGAAGTCGAAGCGCACTGGCAAACCCGGAGTGATACGCCGTACCAGCGGGTTGTCGGTGGTGAACTCCGCTCCCGGCGGCAACGTCGACGGATCAACCTTGAGGATAAAATTGCGGCCACGTGCCCAGTCGCCACCGGCGATTCCGGCCAGGTGATAACGACCGAACTGGTCAGTCTCGATCAACAGGCCTTCCACCGAAGCGATCCGGACTCCCGGGACCCCGCGCTCGTCGATACCGGTGTTGGTGATTACGTAATCCACCGCATAGCCAGCGTCGACCTGCGCGACACGACGCTCCACTACAGGCGCCGCGGCCGTCAGGCCCTTGGCGGCATCCCCGCGTTGCTCGACCGTAGTCTTGCCACCCGCATCCATCCGTACGGTGACGCCCTGCGCGCTGGTCATTACGAAGTCATTCGTGAAGCTCAGCTTGTCCAGTCGTTGGCTGATCACCACCCGATGGCTATCCACCGGGTCAGCCAGCGATCCACGCCCGCTGATCTCACCCACCCGGATGCCGTGAAGCATCGGCGAGCTGGCATCAGGCTCCGCTACCGGCCCCTGGCCACGGTCGACCGTGGTCGAGCCCGCGATATAGGCATCCGGCGAGAAACCACCCTGCACATGCAACTTGGTCAGCGCGGCACCGTCCTGCCAGCCATCGCCGTCACGGTCATCAAACACCGTGCCCAGCAACAGGCTGTCATCCAGCACCGCGTCGGCGGTCAATGCGACTTCCGCGGTGGCGATGTTGGACAGCGGCTGTTCGCCATCGCCGGAATATGCCTGGGCCTGGTTGATGTGGCTGCCCGGACGGACACCCGCACCGACCCGCATCAGGTACACCAGCGTGGCGCGCTGGCCGATCGCGATATCCAGTCCCTCGAAGCGCAGCGGACTCTGACCGACGACCGTGCCGGCGTTGTCGCCATCAGCGACCGTCAGCGAGCCCTCGACATAGCTGAATCCGGCTGGTGCCGTATCCAGCACCATCGCGTTGGCGACATCCACCACACCCGTGTTCTCCACGTTCAAGGTGTAACGGACCAGGTCACCAATCTTCACTTCCCGCACGCTGGCGGCCTTGCTCAGGCGCAAGGAAGCTTCACCCGTCACCGTGATCGTGACCGTCGCCTCGTCGCACACCGGAGTCGGTGTCGAGGCATCGCAGATGCGATAGACAAAACTGTCCTCGCCGGCAAAGCCCGGAGTTGGCACATAGCTGATGCTGCCATCCGGGTTGATGGTGATACTGCCATGGGACGGCGGGCTGACCTGGGTCACCGAGCCCGGATCCAGCGGGGCTCCGATGCTGGTGTCGTTGCCGGGCACCATGATCTTGACCGGCGTGCCCGATTTGGTGGTTTCGGCATCGTCGATCGCTTCCACCACGTTCGGCAAAATGGTGATTGTCACCGTCGCGATGGCGCAGTTTGACGGGTTGGCCGCCTCACAGATCTCGTACTGGTAGGTATCAGTGCCGGAGTACCCCGGTACAGGCGTGTAGGTAATCGTCCCGTCCGGGTTGACCACAACTTCACCGTGCTCAGGTTGAGCGATTACGGTTACCGACACGTCCTGCGGATTCTCGATCGGGGAACCGTTGAGGCTGTCGTTGACCAGCACTGACGTAGTCACCGGAGTGTTCTGCGGCGTGATGTCGCTGTTGTCGTCCGCGCTGATTTCCGGCACCACCACAGGCACTTCGATGGTTGGCTGGCAGGCCTCGGCGGTGGAGCCCACCGGGCAGGCTTTGCCATCGGTAATCACCGCGGTATTGACCACTACACCGGCAAGGGCATCCTCTACGGTCACCACATAGGCGCCAGTGAGTACGCATGCCGCACCCGGCTCCAATGTGCCGCAGGTGATCGTGGCGGGGACGATCTTGCTGTCCGCCACCGTCACGTCCGTCAACGTCACGTTGCCGGTGTTGGTCGCCGTCACGGCGTAGGTGATCGTGTCGCCAACGGTCACCGTGCCGCTGCCGTCCTCGTCGGCATTGCCGGACATCACCTTGCTCGACGTGATGGTCGGGTCGGCGTCAATCGGCGTGTTGGTCGTCGACGGCGGGCTATCCACCGGCGGCGGCGCGGGGTTGCCTGGCGTGACCGGCGGGGTGCCGGTCGCGGTCGCGGTGTTCACCACTTCACCCGCGTTCACGTCGGCCTGTGTCAGCACGTAGCTGCCGGTACAGGTCGTTTCCGCGCCCGGGGCCAGCGTCGTCACCGGGCACACCGCCGGCGTCGTCAGCTGGTCATCGTTGATCACCAGGGCGTCGATCGTCACGTTGCCGGTGTTGGTCACCAGGAAGCTGTAATCAATCGTGTCGCCCACGGCGTTGCCGCTCGGAGCGGCCGCGCTCTTCACCACCGTCATCGACGGGGTGCTGGCGATCGGCGTGTTCGTCGTTGACGGCGGGCTATCCACCGGCGGCGGCGGCGGGTTGCCCGGCGTGACCGGCGGCGTGCCGGTCGCGGTCGCGGTGTTCACCACCTGACCTGCGTTCACGTCCGCCTGGGTCAGCACATAGGTGCCGGTGCAGGTCGTCGTGTCGCCCGGAACCAGCGTCGTCACCGGGCACACCGCCGGCGTCGTCAGTTGGTCATCGTTGATCACCAGGGCGTCGATCGTCACGTTGCCGGTGTTGGTCACCAGGAAGCTGTAATCGATGATGTCGCCCACGGCGTTGCCGCTCGGGGCGGCCGCGCTCTTCACCACCGTCATCGACGGGGTGCTGGCGATCGGCGTGTTCGTCGTCGACGGCGGACTATCCACCGGCGGCGGCGTCGGATTGCCAGGCGTGACCGGCGGCGTGCCGGCCGCAGTCGCGGTGTTCACCACCTGACCCGCGTTCACGTCCGCCTGCGTCAGCACATAGGTGCCGGTGCAGGTCGTCGTGTCGCCCGGAACCAGCGTCGTCACCGGGCACACCGCCGGCGTCGTCAGCTGGTCATCGTTGATCACCAGGGCGTCGATCGTCACGTTGCCGGTGTTGGTCACCAGGAAGCTGTAATCAATCGTGTCGCCCACGGCGTTGCCGCTCGGGGCGGCCGCGCTCTTCACCACCGTCATCGACGGGGTGCTGGCAATCGGCGTGTTCGTCGTCGACGGCGGACTATCCACCGGCGGCGGCGTCGGGTTGGACGGCGTGGTGGGCGGGGTTGCCTCGGCAGTCGCGCTGTTCACCACCTGACCCGCGTTAACGTCCGCCTGCGTCAGCACGTACACACCCGTACACGTTGTCTTCTCTGCCGGCTCCAGGATCGTTGCCAAGCAGATCGGCGCCACGTCAAGTTTGTCGTCGATGACGACCAGATCAGTAAGCCGGGTATTACCGGTATTGGTCAACAGGAAGCTGTACTCGATGCTGTCGCCCACGGCGTTGCCGCTCGGGGTGCCCGCGCTCTTGACCAAAGTAAGACTACTAACCGGTGTGGCTTCCGTCGGGGTGTCCACCGGCGGGCTGCTCGGCGTCGGCGGCGGGATCGCCCCCGGCGTGCCTGGAGGCACACCGGTCGCGGTCGCGGTGTTGGTCACCTTAGTCGCGGTCACATCGGCCGCGGTGATCGTGTAGGTGTTGTTGCTCGGCGCGCACGCAATGTCCGTATCACCGACCGCCAGGGTCGGAATGGTGCACACCAGACCCGGCAGCATCGGATCGCTGACCACCACATCCGTCAGCTCCACCGTGCCGGTGTTGGTCGCGGTAAATGTGTAGGTGATCACGTCACCTTCGTCACCGGCCACCGTGTTGCCATTGGTGTCCGCCACGCTCGCCGACTTACCCAGCGTGAAGTCCGCCACTGGCGCCCCCCCCGTCGGGGTGTCCACCGGCGGGCTGCTCGGCGTCGGCGGCGGGATCGCCCCCGGCGTGCCTGGCGGCACACCGGTCGCGGTCGCGGTGTTGGTCACCTTAGTCGCGGTCACATCGGCCGCGGTGATCGTGTAGGTGTTGTTGCTCGGCGCGCACGCAATGTCCGTCGCGCCCACCGGCAGGCTGGCGATGGTGCACACCAGGCCTGGCAGGTTTACGTCGCTGACGACCACATCCGTCAGGTCCACCGTGCCGGTGTTGGTCACGGTAAACGTGTAGGTGATCACGTCACCTTCGTCACCGGTCACCGTGTTGCCATTGGTGTCCGCCACGCTCGCACTCTTGGCCAGCGTAAAGTCCGCCACCGGCGGACCCATCGTCGGGGTGTCCACCGGCGGGCTGCTCGGCGTCGGCGGCGGGATCGCCCCCGGCGTACCTGGCGGCACACCGGTCGCGGTCGCGGTGTTGGTCACCTTAGTCGCGGTCACATCGGCCGCGGTGATCGTGTAGGTATTGTTGCTCGGCGCGCACGCAATGTCCGTCGCGCCCACCGGCAGGCTGGCGATGGTGCACACCAGGCCTGGCAGGTTTACGTCGCTGACGACCACATCCGTCAGGTCCACCGTGCCGGTGTTGGTCACGGTAAACGTGTAGGTGATCACGTCACCTTCGTCACCGGTCACCGTGTTGCCATTGGTGTCCGCCACGCTCGCCGACTTGGCCAGCGTAAAGTCCGCCACCGGCGGACCCACCGTCGGGGTGTCCACCGGCGGGCTGCTCGGCGTCGGCGGCGGGATCGCCCCCGGCGTGCCTGGCGGCACACCGGTCGCGGTCGCGGTGTTGGTCACCTTAGTCGCGGTCACATCGGCCGCGGTGATCGTGTAGGTGTTGTTGCTCGGCGCGCACGCAATGTCCGTCGCGCCCACCGGCAGGCTGGCGATGGTGCACACCAGACCTGGCAGGTTTACGTCGCTGACGACGACATCTGTCAGGTCCATCGTGCCGGTGTTGGTCACGGCAAACGTGTAGGTGATCACGTCACCTTCGTCACCGGCCACCGTGTTGCCATTGGTGTCCGCCACGCTCGCCACCTTGGCCAGCGTAAAGTCCGCCAATGCGACCTCGGTGATGACTGAGTCGCTGTTATCCCCACGCCTGTCCGTGGGTTCGCCAACCGTTGTATCGAGCACGGAATCGACTTCCACGACGGCGTTATTTTCTATATCCCCAGCCACTGTTGGTGCGATTGCACGAATGATTATGACAACCGAGCTTCCCGCCGGCAGGCTCTGGATTGATCCCGTCACGACAGAGCCGGCGACCGCAGTACCCAGTACGCCGCAAACAGCGCCATTGAGGGCGCTGCCGCAAGTGAGATCGGCCGCGTCAATGGTCATTCCGGCAGGCAAGTTGTCAGTGAACTTCGCACCGGTGGCGGTGTGGGTACCGTTGTTGCTGATGGTCAGGGTGTAATCGAACTCCTCCCCAGCCCCCACCATTGCCGGCGCCGTCTTGACTACCGTCAGGTCGACGATACGGGGGATATTGATAATGTCGCAGGCAACGTTGTCGCCTTTGTTCGCCAGGTCGATGGTTGGCGGACTGGCCGGGTTATAGGGCCCGCTGGGCAACGCCGTGCTGGAAGCACCGCTATTGGTACAGCTGATCGTGCTGTCGTATTGCTCCAGCCTCGACGGGCTTCCGGCAACCATCACCTCTTGCAGCGTAATGGTGTTACCGGGCATGACCGCTTGTCCGGTTACGTAGGGGTACTCGGCTGCCGCACCCGAGGTGACATTGCCATCCATCCGAACCATGTTGACGTTGGCAGCGCTGTAGTCGAATTGATCCTGCGGCTCCATGCGGCCTTCCGGCAGCAGCTTGCGTACTTTCACGCCGCCCCAGCGCACCCCGAAGGCGAAGCCTTGATTGCCGCTAACGGCATGCAACTGGCCCACCACCGAGAATGGAGTGCCGGTTCGAGTCGTGGAAAAAACAGCTGCGTTGGCGGTGCCGGCCTTTCCGACCAGGCGCTTGCAGTCGACAGCCCCTACGCCACCACACCCAGTAGGCACCGTATTGATGGTCAAGTTGTTGCTGGGACTGGCTCCCAACCATTCGAGGAGTTGCAGGGGGGTTCCGCCCGCGACGACGCCAAAATCCAGCGACTCTCCGTTATTGGTGCTCTCGCCGTCAGCGAGAATCAGCTCGAACGCATTGGTCTCCTCGACGCCCAACGGATTGAACAGCCGGATATCCTGCAGCGTCACGCTCGTATTGTTATTTCCATTGCCCTGCAAAACCGCCCTATTGGGCGTATAGATGGTGTAAAAATCGGTGTTGCCGCTGAATTGCGAACCGGTCCAACTCGGGGCTTGGACGGCAGCCAAGCCGTTCCCGCTCAGGTTGGCAACAACGACCGTGACCTCCATGGTCGAGCCATCCGGAAGATCGAATGTCAGCGGTGTCGAGCCATTGGCACCCAACAAGACACCGTCCAACTGCAGCCAGCAAATTTCGTTGACATGCTCACCGTTTGAGTTGGGATCGGCCATGCGGCATTCGTTGGCTGCGGTCGCCGGGGCCGCCAACCCCAGCCACAACAGCGTCCCAACCCAGGCGAGCGCCCAGCTGCGGCGTGCGGTCGACGGGGCGCTCCGCCGTAAAGCAGGCCTGCTCACTTGGAGTAACTTCCACGCTGCCGCGCGACAACTGGCAAAAAATCCACCGCCACAAAGAGACTTCCGAGCCATCACGCTTCACCCTGTTCCATCATTTTCGTTTGCTGCGCTCGCGCAACGTTATTTCGGCGGGCCAATTGGCCCGCCGAAAGAGGCTTTCCAGGGTTTGTCGAACCGCCCGACAGGCGCGAACTTCCATTTAGCACCACGATTCGTGGTGATTGCTTCCCGATTTGGGCCGGATATTAACCTAACTCGTCAGACAATGCCCTCGTCAGTCAGGCTGGTGTATCTGAAACGCCACCTATGGAAGCTTCAAAGCGTGTACGCCGTCTCTAAAGCTACGATCGTCCGACGCAAGCGATAGACCCATGCACCAGCCGACGCCGGGGTGAAAAGATCCGCGGCCAGCCCGATTCCCTGCGGGCGCGAGGATCGTGAGCTATACCCCACTGCCGAGTTGGTCTGACCAAACCCGCATCCGCAAGCCGAAGACGCTCTTTCCCGCAGTCATTTGACGCCGATCAAGGCGCGCGGCGAGGCCGCTGGATAGCCTGACCCGCATGTCCAGCCCCCTGCTCTTCGATGCGGCGCTCCTGCAGCGCTACGACCGGCCCGGGCCGCGGTACACCTCGTACCCGACCGCGCCGCAGTTCTCCACCACCTTCGGTGAGGAGGCGCTGCGCGAGGCGGTGATGGCCAGCAATGGCGACCCGATCCCGCGCCGGCTGTCGCTGTACGTGCACGTGCCGTTCTGCATGAGCCCGTGCTTCTACTGCGGCTGCAACCGGATCATCACCCGCGACCTGGCTCGCGGCGAAACCTACCTGGTACGCCTGTACCGCGAGATCGCGATGACCGCGGCGCTGTTCGACCGCGACCGCGAGGTGATCCAGCTGCACTTCGGCGGGGGCACCCCGAACTTTCTGTCGCCGGCGCAACTGGGTGACGTGGTGGACTCGCTGCGCAGCCATTTCCATTTCTCCGAGTCGCCCAAGCGCGACCTGTCGATCGAGCTGGACCCACGCTTCATCTCGCCGGCGGATGTCGGCGAACTGGCCGCGATCGGCTTCAACCGCGCCAGCCTGGGCGTGCAGGACTTCGACCCCGCGGTGCAGGAGGCGGTCAACCGCATCCAGTCGGTCGCCGAGACGGTGGCGATCATCGAGGCCTGCCGCCAACACGGCATGCGTTCGGTCAATGTCGACCTGATCTACGGACTGCCCAAGCAGAGTCTCTCCGGTTTCTCACGCACGCTGGACACGGTGATCCAAGCGCGGCCGGACCGGCTGGCGGTATACAGCTACGCGCACCTGCCCGACCTGTTCAAGGCCCAGGGACAGATCAACGAAGCCGACCTGCCCTCGGCCGACGTCAAGCTGGGACTGCTGCAGTTGGCGATCGAGAAACTCACCGACGCCGGCTACTGCTATGTCGGCATGGACCATTTCGCCCTGCCCGACGACGACCTCGCCACGGCGCAAGACCGCGGTGGCCTGCATCGCAACTTCATGGGCTACACCACCCACTCCGACACCGACCTGATCGGCCTGGGCGTGAGCGCGATCAGCCATGTCGGCGACAGTTTCAGCCAGAATCCGCGCGACCTGCCGAGCTGGCAGGTCGCCCTCGACGAAGGCCGGCTGCCGGTGTTCCGCGGCATGCGCCTGAGCGAGGACGATCAATTGCGTGCCGATGTGATCCAGCGCCTGATGTGCCAGGGCGAGATCCCGATCGACGCGCTGGAGCGGCGGTATTTGATCGACTTCCACGAGTACTTCGCCGACGCATTTGAACAACTGCAGCCACTGATCGACGATGGCCTGGTGCGGGTCGAGCCACGACGCATCGTCGCAACGTCGCGCGGCCGGCTTTTGCTGCGTAACATAGCCATGTGCTTCGACCATTACCTGACCCTGCCTTCCGACCCGCCCCGCTTCTCCCGCGCTATCTGAGCGCAGCATGGAGGCGCGGGTGAGCCCAATCGCATTTCCGCGGCAGGATGCGAGCACGCTGGCCGATGACGGCGACGAGCTGACATTCTGCTCGACCTGCGCATTCTCCCAGGCGTGCCTTTCCGAGGGCATGGACAAGCGCTCGCTAGAAGACCTGCACGTACTGGTCGAGCATGTCGGCCCGTACCACGCCGGGGACCACATCTTCCGCGAGGGCGACCCGTTCGAGGCCATCGCGGCGGTGCGGGCGGGCACGGTCAAGACCTACATGATCGACCGCGACGGGCGCGAACACGTGCTGGGCTTCTACTTGCCCGGCGAGGTGATCGGCCTGGACGCGATCGATGGCGAGACCTACCCGTGCAATGCGGTCGCACTGGACACGGCGATGCTGTGCCGGTTCTCGTTCCCCAAGATCGCGGTATTGGCAACCAAGCTGCCCGGCCTGCAACACCACCTGTTCCGGCTGCTCAGCCGCGACATCGGTCGTGCGGCGATGCTGGCCGGCGACTGGACGGCCGACCAGCGCATGGCCGCGTTCCTGATCGGCCTGTCGCGACGACTGGCCGCGCGTGGCTTCTCGGCCAACCGGTTCCAATTGACCATGGCGCGCACCGATATCGCCAACTACCTGCGCCTTGCGCCGGAAACGGTGAGCCGGGTGTTGCGCCGGTTCCAGAAGGATGGCCTGTTGCTGGTTGATCGACGCGAACTGGAATTGCTTGATCGCGACCGGCTCGACGCGCTGGCCGATCCCATACTGCATCGCTGAGCTGCGTTGCCTTTGCCGCCGGTGATGTCCGGCGTCGCAGCAACAAACTGCCGCCGGACTGGTATAAGCAAGACACGCCGAAGGGGATGGCGCTCCAAGCTTGACTCAAATCAACATGCCCGCGCCGGCAACCGGCGAAGATGCGGCATCTGTCCGGAGAACGAGTGCTATGGAACCAAAAAGCGTGCTAATCACCAGGCGACTCTGGTGGGGCCTGGGGGCCCTGTTGGTCGTCAGCTTCGGCATCATGTTGTGGATCGGCAAGGACCTGTACCAGACGGCACCGCCGATGCCGGAACAGGTCGTGACCGAAAGTGGCGAGGTGGTTTACACCCGCGACGGGATCTTGACCGGCCGTCACGTGTGGCAAAGCATAGGTGGGCAGCAGAACGGTTCGATCTGGGGCCACGGCGCGTTGATTGCTCCGGACTGGTCGGCCGAATGGCTGCACCTGGAGGTCGTGGCCTGGCTGGATTTGCGTGCACAGTCCGAGTTCGGAAAACCCTACGAGGAGCTCGACGACAGCACCCAAGCCAAGCTGCAGGCGGAGATCAAACCGGAGATCCGTCGCAATACCTACGATCCCGAGACCGGTACCATCGTCATCTCCGACGAGCGTGCGCAGGCAATCTCGCAGGTCGCGGCGCACTACATCAGCGTGTTTTCCGCAGATCCGGCAACCGCGCATCTGCGCGAAGCCTACGCGCTGCGCGAGAACCCGGTGCCCGATGAGGAGCACCGGCGCCTGATGACCGGGTTCTTCTTCTGGGCGTCGTGGGCGACGGTGACCAACCGCCCCGACGACGTGAAGTCGTACACCAACAACTTCCCGCACGAGCCGCTGGTGGGCAACAAGCCGACCTCCAGCAGCTTCATGTGGTCGATGTTCTCGATCCTGTTCATGATTGCCGGCATCGCGTTGTTGGCCTGGCATTACGCGGCTTATCACGGCAAGGAAAAGCCACTGGTGCCGCCCGTCGAGGATCCGGTCGCCAAGATCGTGGTCACCCCATCAATGCGGGCCACGGCCAAGTACTTCTGGCTGGTGATGGCGTTGTTCCTGTTCCAGATCCTGATGGGCGCGACCACCGCGCATTACCAGATTGAAGGCCAGCAGGCCTACGGCTTCGAACTGGCGAACTACCTGCCTTACGCGGTGACCCGCAGTTGGCACACGCAACTGGCCATCCTGTGGATCGCAACCGCGTGGCTGGCCACCGGCCTGTACCTCGGCCCGGCGATCTCGGGGCATGAGCCCAAGTACCAGAAATTCGGGGTGAACTTCCTGTTCATCAGCCTGATCATCATCGTGGTGGGCGCCTTTGCCGGCCAGTGGTTCGCGGTGATGCAGAAGTTGGGGCTCGCCAACAACTTCTGGTTCGGCCACCAGGGCTGGGAATACACCGATATCGGCCGCTTCTGGCAGATCTACCTGTTCATCGGGCTGATGTTGTGGGTGGTCCTGCTGGGCCGCGCGCTGTGGCCGGCGATGCGTCGCAAGGACCAGACGTCCTCGATTGCCGGCTTGCTGTTCCTGTCCACGGTGGCAATCGGCCTGTTGTACGCCGCCGGCCTGATGTGGCGCGAGGACACCCATATCTCGATCGTCACCTACTGGCGTTTCTGGATCGTCCACCTGTGGGTGGAAGGGTTCTTCGAGGTGTTCGCGGTCGCGGTGATCAGCTTCATCTTCGTCAAGCTGGGGCTGGTGCGCGGCAAGTCGGCGACGATCAACGTGCTGTTCGCCACCATCGTGTTCATGTCCGGCGGCGTGCTGGGCATGTTCCACCATCTGTACTTCGCCGGCGTCACTACCGGCGTCATCGCACTGGGCGCCAGCATCTCGGCGCTGGAGGTGGTGCCGCTGGCGTTGATCGGACTGGAGGCCCACGAGACCTGGAGGAACAGCCGCGCCACGCCATGGATGCAACGCTACAAGTGGCCGATCATGTTCTTCCTCGCGGTCAGCTTCTGGAACCTGATCGGTGCCGGACTGCTGGGCTTCCTGATCAACACCCCGCTGGCGCTGTTCTACATGCAGGGCACCAACATCACCGCCGCCCACGGCCACACCGCGTTGTTTGGCGTGTACGGCATGCTGGGTATCGGCTTGATGCTGTACTGCCTGCGCGGACTGAGGCCCGAGCGGGTGTGGATGGAAGGACTGATCCGCAGCGGCTTCTGGTCGCTGAATATCGGACTGGCCCTGATGACCCTCCTGACCCTGCTGCCGATGGGCGTGCTGCAACTGGAAGCCAATCTGGAACACGGCTACTGGTATGCACGCTCGGCGGAGTTCATGAACCGCCCGATCATCGACCTGCTGGTATGGCTGCGGGTGCCGGGTGACACGGTGTTCGCGATCGGTGCATTCCTGATCGCACTGTTCGTGGTCTCGCTGTGGCTGGGCCCGCGTCCGGTCAACAAGCCCGCTCCGGCAGTGTTGGAGGCGGAGCGCAGCAGCTGATCCATAGCGGCAACGGGTAACACCAAGGGGCGACTTCGGTCGCCCTTTTTTTGGTTCTTCTCCCAACTGAGGGGAGAGGCAGCTCCGTCTCAGTAGGTCACCGACCAGGTCGCCATTGCGCCGGTCAACGTCTCGCCGTGTTCGCGACGCGCATCCAGGTTCAAGCCGAGTCTGCCACGACGACCGAACCGCGCGTCGAAGCCCAATCCGAACACACCCACGTCGCGGCCCAGTCCCTCGCCGCCGATCGGTGCCCACGCATCCACTGCGGAAAATCGCGCTTGGATATCCTCGCCCACCTGCGACAGCAGGTGCTGCCATTCTATCCGCGCACGCAGTGTCCACGCACTCCAGCCGAAGTTGACGTCCTGATCGAAGCGCGCGCCAAGCAGTGCCTGACTGGCGCGCAACGTCGAGTCGGCCGTGCTCAGGCCGAAACCCGCGGCACCCGACTCTTCGAAGCCGTCGCGATCCAGTTGCACGCTCTGCACGCCGGCGTACGGCGTTGCCCGGCCCGTGTTCCAGGAAAAGGTCAGACCCGCCTGTACGCCGGCCGTGAAGTAATGTTGGGTGTGGTCGGAATCGAGCCGGAATGCGTTCGTACCGATCAGCACGTCGCGCTGTGTCCAGCGCTGCATCTGCCCGAACGACGCAGCACCGAGCAGGTAGCCTCGGCCCAGGCCCCGGGTGGCATAGAGTTGACCCTCGGTCTGGCGGTTCTGCTCGCGGTCGCGGCGCTGCGCGTGGTACCCGGTACCGTCGCTCTGCGACAACGCCGCACCGATGGTGAAGCGATCGTCGCGCTGGACATCCACGCCCATCGCCCACCCTTGGGACTGCATGCTGAAACGTCCGAACTGGCGATGCGATTGCTGCGTGTCTGACCAGACGCCGGCACGGCCGTTGGCCAGTTCATCCACGCGCGACTCCAGTTTGCGACGGTTGCCGTCGATGGCCATCATCGCAAAGGTCATGTCGGCCCCATGGAGTTCGCCGGACAGACTGTCCAGCGAGTCCTGCAACACCTGCCGGCTGTCGATGCGCTGGAGCACGCCGGCCGCATCGGCAAACGTGTCGACCGGATGGTAACCCGCCGCTCCTGCCGGTATGTCGGCCATTCCGTTGAGCGTGTCGAGCGCATTGTCCACGCGCTGCGCGGCACTGAAGCTGGCGGGCGTGAAGTTCATGCCGCTCAGCGCCGTCGCCTGTACCTGCGTGACATCGAGCCAGACCCGGTTGGCGTCGTAACCGATGGTCGCTTGCAGCATCAAGCTCATGGGCGCATGGAGGCTGGAGAACACGCCGTGCACGCCGCCGTCGGCGACCAGTACCTCAGTGTTGCTTCGCGCCACATAGCCCGGTGCCGTGGCCGCGACGTACAGCTCGCCGTCGATGTTAGCCCGGCCTTTCACGTGCAGCGGCGCATTGCCCAGGTAGATCGAGTACCGGCCTGGCACGCGCAGTTCTAGGTTGCCTTCCAGCGTCGTGCTCGGCATCGGCCCGTTGTAGAGCACGCCATCGCTAACAACGTTGCCCTTGAATGTCGTTGGCTGTTTGGGGTTGTTGTTGGTGTTGATTGACAGATTGCCGTGGTTTTCCACATCGCCTTCGACTGTCACGTCCCAGGCATACAATTGCGTGCCCGCGTCGATGGTCACGTCCGCGCCCATGCGGCCGTTGATGGTCACCACGGAACCGTTGGTCAAGTGCAACGGACCGGTGAACGTGTTGTTGCCGCTCAGGCTGAGCCAGCCGTCGCCCGAGGTGCTGATGCCGCCGCCGCCAGAGATGTCGTTCCACCAGGTCATCTGTTCGCCATAGGGCAGCCACACATCCATGTCGCCCCAGTCGAGCCGGCCGGGACCGCGCAGCGCTTTCTCGACGTTGATCAGTCCCTGGCCGAATATCGGATCCGGCCCCGGCACGCCCAGATCAGTCGCCGTGCCCAACAAGATATCGCGGACCTGTTCGCCGCTGATCAGCGGGAACGCCTGCCACACCATCGCCGCCGCACCGAGCACCAGCGGTGACGCTGCCTGTGTACTGGTCATTGACCAGTAGCTGGGGTTGCCTGCCGTATCGGCGTTGCCGACCAGCGTCACGTCGCCCGGTGCCACCACGCAGTAGTCCATCGCCACGCCGCAGCCGTTGGAGTATGCAGCCAGACGATCGGGACGCGCCGTTTCCACAGCGGCGACGGTGATCCAGTGCTCCGAAAGCGATGCCGGCGCACCGGGTAGGCTCGGCAGGCTCGCCATCTGAGTCGGATCAGCGTTGCCACCATCACCTGCGGCGAACACCACCAGACCGTCGTACGACGGCGAATCGGCCGACCAGTCGACGTAGGCCTCGAACGCATCGAACAGGCGCTGCGTGATGGCCGGGGCCTGCCATCGGAAATTGCCGTCCCAAGTGAAGCCCGCTGCGCGGGTGAATGCACTCTTGCTGGCTAGCCCGCGTTCGAGCGCGCTGATTCCGTCTTCCACGGTGGGCTGGCCGAACGGATTTCCGTCGGTGGGACGATCGGGGATGATCCGCATCACGTGCAGGTTCGCGTCGGGCGCGGCACCGCCAGCCCAGTCACCCTGTGGGCTGCCGATGGCGACCAGGGCGGTTGATGTGCCGTGGCCGTTGGCATCGTCCTGTTTGTAGTCATTGGTGGACCAGTCGACCAGGTCAGAACCGTTCCCCCACCACAGGTGCTGGTCGAGGGCCGGGTGGCCGCCCCGTGCGCCCGAGTCGTACAGGGCGATGAACTGCCCGTTGCCGCGATTGCCGTTCAGATGCGCGGAGACGGCATTGATGACCTGCAGATGGGCGGCACCATTCATCGGAGGCTCCTGTAACCGCGTGGGCATCACCAGTTCGCCCGCCGGCAACAACGGAGCGGGGGCAGGCGGCACCGGCGGCTCAACGGGGGGCGTAGGCGTCACCGGCGGCTCAACGGGGGACGTAGGCGGCAGCACGTCGGGTGGCGTGGGAAGCTGTCCCGCGGGCGGTGGATCGCTGCGCACACCCCCACCGCCACCGCCACACCCGGCCATCGTCAGCGCAAGGCTCAGCATCACCGCCCGGGCCATCGGCTCGCGCAAAAATTTCTTTTTCATGTCGCCCCCAAACGGCCCACCCCCACTCCCCAGCAGGATCCTTGAGCCGTCGAACGCGTGATTTAACCATGGGCCAAGCGCTAGGTCCATGCGCCGTTGGCGCGCGGCCCACGCCACTCATAAGATGCAACGCATGCCACGTTGGCCCCGTCCCTCATCGCGTGGATGGCCTACAGTCAACCGCTTTGGAGAATGTCGACCTGCCAGAACATCACGAAAGGTGGCTACCTGCTCACATATGGGCGTCAACAAGAAGAGTCATGGCACTCCAATTGCTTCGTAATGGTCGCCCTGCGACGTCGCGACAGCGATACCAGGCATCTGGCGCACGGTCGCAGCAGTAAGTCCAACTCGTACGCAGCTACTGGCTGCTCGATCGATGCACCAGCGGCGCACAACTCGGTGCTCCCCAGCCGCGGGCTGACCTGGATCAATGCCCCGCCGTCGCCGACGCGCCAGACTCCGCCCATGAACACCCGAGCGCATCGCCTTTCGCCCCGCCTGCTGGGCACCGCCCCGCACCGGCTGATGTTCTTCATTGGTGCGACCAACGTGCTGATCGCAATGGCGTGGTGGGCCGCATGGCTGCTGGCGGCGCGCTGGCCGGCCTGGACGATGCCGCAGTCGCAGCCGTATGCCGGCTGGGTCCATGCCTTCGTCATGCAATACCAGGTGCTGCCGAGCTTTTTCTTCGGCTTCCTGCTGACCACCTTCCCAAAATGGCTCGGCCTGCCGGAGATTGATCGCTGGCGATATATCCCGGTAGGCCTGGGCCTGTTCGGTGGCCAGATCGCGACGCTGCTGGGCGCACTGGGCTGGGAGGCCGGCGTCGTCATCGGCATGTGGATGACCGCAGCTGGCTGGCTGGTTGGCCTGCTGACCCTGGGGCTGCTGTTGTGGCGGGAAAAGGGGGTCACCTGGCATGCACGGTCATGCTTCGCGGCTTTGCTACTGGGCTTTATCGGCGTACTGGCGTGGGGCGCATTCCTGCTTGGCGCATCATCGGCATGGCTGTTCGCCAGCATCAAGATCGGCAGTTTCGGATTGCTGCTGCCGGTGTACCTGACCGTTGCCCACCGGATGTTCCCGTTCTTTGCCAGCCGCGTCGTGCCGGGCTACCAGCCGTGGCGACCGATGTGGCTGCTGGGAGTGTTCTGGCCGCTGGTGCTGGGTCATCTGGCGCTGGACCTGCTGCACGCCTACAGCTGGTTATGGCTGGTCGACCTGCCCCTGCTGGCCTTGACCACCATGATGCTGTGGCGCTGGTGGCCGCGTGGCAAGCAACCGGGCCTGCTGTCGGTGCTGTTCATTGGCCTGGCGTGGCTGCCAATCGCCTTCGCACTGTATTCGGCGCAGAGCATCATCCACGCGATGACCGACGTCTACTGGCTTGGGCGCGGTCCGGCGCACGCGCTGTTCGTCGGCTTCTTCGGCAGTGTCCTCATTGCGATGGTGACCCGGGTCACCCAGGGCCATGCCGGCCGCGCGCTGGAAATGTCGGGCGTGGCATGGTTCGCATTCATCGCCATCCAGGTCGTGACTGTCATGCGGGTCGGCGCCGAGGTGTTGCCCGATGCCGGCGCATGGCAGGCTGTGGCCGGGCTGGGCTGGCTGGTCGCTTTCGTGCCCTGGGTGGCGCGGATCGGACGCATCTACCTGAGTCCCCGCGCAGATGGCAGGCCGGGTTGACGGCCAGCAGCCACCGTCACCACGACCGTCGAGGATTCCCCGTGATCGAGTTCTACCCGCAAATCAAGAGCATCCACGTCGCCATGGCGCTGACCAGTGGCGCGATCTTTGCGCTGCGCGGCGCTGGCGTACTGGCCGGGATGCGCTGGCCGCACTGGCTGGTCGTGCGCTGGACCAGCTATACCGTGGATACCGCGCTGCTGACCGCGGCGCTGATGTTGTTGACGATCCTGCCCGGCGCGCTGTTCGCCAATGGCTGGCTGACAGCGAAGTTGCTGCTGTTGGTGGTCTACATCGTGTTGGGCGTCATGGCGATCAAACGCGGACGCACGCGGATGGCCAAGGCCGGGTTCTACGTAGCCGCGCTGCTGACCTTCGCGATGGTGTATTCGATTGCCCGCGCGCATAGCCCCTGGGGATTCCTGTATGGAATTATCGGCTGACCTCCTGGCAATCAGCGGCAGAGGTGACGACGGTATTCCCGTCGCGACAGCTCTGCCCGTTGGCGACCTGCCTGCGGACAGGTCGGTCGCAGCAGTCCCCGCCGGCACCGACCCGGACCGGCCACTGCTGGATGCGCTGTTCCTCGGCCCGTATGGCGAGAACGACGCCTTGCTGGAAAAACTCATGGTCGAGTTCCTGCGCGACCATGTGTACTGGCGGCGCAACTTCCACCCCGAGGATCCACCGGCGATCCCGACCCACGCGGCCCAACATCCGGACTATCAGGCCTTCGAGGCACGGCTGCGACGCGAGCTGCACCAGTTGTCGGCATCGTTGAAGCGCTCGGTGCCGTTCCACAGTCCACGCTATATCGGCCACATGGCCTCCGACCTGCTGCTGCCGGGACTGGCTGCGCAGATGCTGACCCTGCCCTACAACCCCAACAATGTCAGCGAGGATGCCGCCCCGGTCACCATCGACCTGGAGGTCCAGGTCGGCCTGCAACTGGCGCGGATGCTGGGCTATCCGGACGACACCACGCGCCCGGACTGCGCGTTCGGGCACCTGACCTCCGGCGGCACCGTCGCCAACTACCAGGCGCTGCGACTGGCGTTGGCGCTGAAGGCGTTTCCGGTCGCGTTGCGTGCCGCCGGCGTGCCGGATCTGTCACTGCCGGCCACCGACTGGGCCGCCTTCAACCTCGGCCCGGCGGCGGGTATCGAGCTGCTCGAACAATGGCAGGCGTGGCTGGCCGCACAGCCGTCACGCGAGCGTCGTCACTGGCGCGACGCGGTGCAGACGCAGCGACTGGAGCACCTGGGTCTGGTCGAATTCTTCGCCCGTCACCGCGATTTACGCGTGCCGGTGGTGCTCGCCCCGGTCACCGCGCATTACTCGTGGAGCAAGGGGCTGAAGCTGCTCGGCCTGGGTCGCGACCAACTACAACTGTTGCCCGAGCGCGGCATGCGGTTGGACGCGGACGCGCTGGAAGACGCATTGCAACGCTGCGAACGCGAGCGCCAGCCGGTGTTGATGACAGTCGCCGTACTTGGCACCACCGAGTACGGCACGGTCGATCCAGTGGATGCCGTGGTTGCCGCGCGCGATCGCGCACAGGCGCGAGGACTGGGCTTCAGCGTGCATGTCGATGCCGCCTGGGGTGGCTATCTGGCGACCCTGTTTCGCAATCCGGACGGCAGTCTGCGCAGCCTGGCCGAGGTGCGCACTGGCTTCAGGCAATTTCCGCTGCCGGAAGTACACGCCGCGTTCGCCGCGCTCGGACAGACCGACTCGGTCACCGTGGATCCCCACAAGCTGGGCTACCTGCCCTATGGCGCGGGCGCCTTTATCTGCCGCGACCACCGCGCGACGGCGTTACTGGCCGAAGCTGCCGACTACGTGTTCCACGACACCCGCGCCACCGATTACCTGAGCCGCTACCGCCGGCTGGGCCAGTTCGTGCCGGAGGGCTCCAAATCCGGTGCCGCGGCCGCTGCGGTTTACGTCACCCACAAAGTGTTGCCGCTGGACCACGCCAACTTCGGCCGGTTGCCGCGCCAGACCGTGCTGGCCGCCGAGGCATTCCATGCCCGCACGCACCATCTGGCTACCGAGCTGGAAGGCATCGCCCACGTGCTGGTGCCGTTCGCGCCCGACAGCAACCTGGTCTGCGTGGCGATCAACCCCGCCGGCAACCGCGACATCGCCCGCGCCAATGCCTTCGTACGTCGGATCCATGACGAATTGCGCGCCGATTCCAGCCAGCCGCTGCAGCTCAAGCAGTTCTTCGGCTCGATGACCACCCTGCAGCCCGAGGCGGTGGGCACGGCGGAGATGCACCGCATCCTGTCGGCACTGCGCATCGACCCGGACACGCTGGGCGACGGCGCCAATGACGCCGATGACGACCGCCTGGTGATCCTGCGCCACACGTTGATGAACCCGTACCTGATCGACCACGAGAACGGCATCAGTTACATCGACCTGTACCTGGCCCACCTGGGCCGGCGCATCGGTGCGTTGCTGGCGGAGGCGTCACCATGAGTCCGGACTCCTTCCACCCCGGCCCGGCGTTCGGCTCCAGCGACGAGCCGCCCGGGCGCCACTACGACACCGACGCACAGCGCTCATGGACCGGCCAGGCCCTGTCGCGGTTGCGGCAGGAAGCTGCTCGTTCGGCCGATACCCACCTGTTACGGCTGGAGTTCCCGGGCTTTCCGGGCATCGAGTTCTACTTCAAGGACGAGGCGGCACACCCGACCGGCAGCCTGAAGCACCGCCTCGCACGTTCGCTGTACCTGTATGCCCTGTGCAACGGGCGGCTGCATCCGGGCCAGCCGGTGGTGGATGCGTCCTCGGGCAGCACCGCCATCTCCGAGGCGTGGTTCGCGCGATTGCTCGGCTTGCCGTTCACCGCGGTGATGCCGGCGGCCACCGCGCCGCGCAAGATCGCCGATGTGCAGGTGCTGGGTGGCCATTGCGACCTGGTCGACGACCCTTCGCAGGTCTACGAGCGCGCCGCCTGGCATGCTGCCAACGGTGCCTGCCATCTCGACCAGTTCGGACTCGCCGAACGTGCGACGGACTGGCGCGGCAACAACAACATCGCCGAGTCGATCATCGGCCAGCTGGCCCGGGAGCCGCATCCCGAGCCGGCATGGATCGTCTGCGGCGTCGGCACCGGCGGCACCTCGGCGACGATCGGCCGCTACCTGCGCTACCGCGCCCTGCCAACCCGTCTGTGCGTGGCCGAGCCAACCGGAAGTGCATTCGTACACGGCTGGCATGCGCGCGACCGCACGGTCGTTGGCAGCCAGCCGACCGTCATCGAAGGCATCGGCCGACCGCGGGTGGAGCCGGGCTTTCTGTTCGAAGTCGTCGACGACGTGGTCGAAGTGCCCGACGTCGCCTCGATCGCCGCAATGAGCCTGCTGGAAGAACACATCGGCCGACGCTACGGCGGCTCATCGGGTACCAACCTGGTTGCCTGCCTGCAGTTGGCCACCCGGATGCGTGCCGCAGGCGAGTGCGGCAGCATCGTCAGTCTGTTGTGCGATCCGGGCGAGCGTTACGACCAGACCCTCTACGACCCGGACTGGCTGTCGCGTAGCGGGCTGGACCCAAGCGCTGCGGAAGCGGCCTTGCGCGCGACGCTGGCCACCGGCGAGTGGCACCCGACGGTCTGAACAACGCAGTGGAGCGGTTGCAGATCCCAGCCCGAAGACGATGGCACTTGATCCGCATCAGGGCACGACGCTGACGCAGCGACGAGGCTGTCGCCACCCCTGCTTGCGGTGCCCTCATGGCCGACCACGATCTGCGTACGTTCCTGTCCCGGCTGGAGCGCTCCGGCCAGTTGCACCGGGTATCGGCATCTGTCGATCCGGACCTTGAGTCCACCTCGCTGTGCCTGCGCGCGCTGCGCGAAGGCGGGCCGGCGCTGTTGATGGAACACCCCGTCGGCAGCGCGCATCCGCTGCTGGGCAACCTGTTCGGGCACCGCGACCGGATCGAGGCCGCGCTGGCCGGGCGACCGCTGGCAAGCCTGCGCGAACTGGGCCAGCTACTGGCGGCGATCAAGGAACCACGCTGGCCGTCGAGCCTGAAACAGGCGCTGTCCACCTGGCCCGAACTGGCCCAGTTGGCCCACGTCGCCCCGCAGCGCGTTCGCGAAGCCGCATTCGAGCACGAGACGCTGGAGGGCGAAGACATCGATCTGTCGCGACTGCCGGTCCAGCGCTGTTGGCCGGACGATGCGGCGCGCCTGATCACCCTGGGCCTGGTGATTACCCGCGGCACCCGCAAACCGCGCCAGAACGTGGCGATCTACCGCATGCAGGTGATCGGCCCGGACCGGGTGATCATGCGCTGGCTGCCACACCGCGGCGGCGCGCTGGATTACGCGGACTGGCAAGCGGCGCATCCCGACAAGCCCTTTCCGGTGCTGGTCGCGATTGGCGCGGACCCGGCGACCACGCTGGCCGCAGTCGCGCCGGTACCGGACACGCTGTCGGAATACGAATTCGCCGGCCTGCTGCGCGGCCAACGCACGCGCATCTGGCACAGCCAGCGCACCGGACTGGACGCTCCGGCCGGCGCGGAGATGCTGATCGAAGGCGTCATCCATCCCGGCGACACGGCACTGGAAGGCCCGTTCGGCGACCACACCGGCTACTACAACGCCGCCGACCACTTCCCGGTGCTCACCATCGAGCGCCTGCACCTGCGCAGGGATGCGATCTACCAAGGCAGTTACATGGGCCGCGCACCGTTCGATGAACCCTCGGTGCTGGCGATTGCGCTCAACGATGTCTTCGTGCCGATCCTGCAGAAAGTGTTCCCGGAGATCGTCGACTTCTTCCTGCCGCCCGAAGCCTGCTCGTACCGCATCGCGGTGGTCAGCATCCGCAAGCAGTACGCGGGTCACGCGCGCCGGATCATGATGGGCGTGTGGTCGTACCTGCGCCAGTTCACCTACACCAAGTTCGTGATCGTCACCGACGAGGACATCGACGTGCGCGACTGGTCGCAAGTGGTCTGGGCGATGTCCACCCGGGTCGACCCGGCGCGCGACACGATGCTGGTGGAGAACACGCCCATCGACTACCTCGACTTCGCCAGTCCGGCACCGGGACTGGGCTCCAAACTCGGCTTCGACGCCACCAACAAATGGCCCGGCGAGACCACTCGCAAATGGAGCCAGCCGATCCGCCTCGACCCTGACATCGAGCAGCGGGTCGACGCGCTGTGGTCCGGGATTCGTGGTTGATCACTACTGCGACCGACCTACCCGGCCACCACCTGACCCAGATCAACGACGCCCCCGTCACAAGGGGCGACGATCCCGGCGATCTCGACGACCGCGGAGCGCCCATGCAACTCGTATGTCCCGCCGGCAACCTGCCGGCCCTGCAGGCCGCGGTCGATGCCGGTGCCAACGCCGTCTACGCCGGCTTCCGCGACCAGACCAACGCCCGCGCCTTTCCCGGCCTGAACTTCTCCGACGAGGAATTGCGCTGCGGCATCCGTTACGCCCACGCCAAGGGCGCGAAGGTCTACCTCGCCCTCAACACCTATCCCGACAGCGTGCGCCTGGGGCAATGGCATGCCGCGGTCGAAAAGGCAGCCGAGTTCGGTTGCGACGCGATCATCGCCGCCGAAATGGGCGTGCTGGATTACGCCGCGCGCACCCACCCCGACCTGGCGCGGCACCTGTCGGTGCAAGGATCGGCCACCACCGAACCGGCGCTGCGTTACGCCTACGAGCGCTTCGGCATCGCCCGCGCTGTGTTGCCGCGGGTGCTGTCGATCCAGCAGGTGGAGCGCCTGTGCGAGCGTTCGCCAGTGGCCATCGAGGTGTTCGCGTTCGGCAGCCTGTGCATCATGGTCGAAGGCCGTTGCCAACTCTCCAGTTATGTCACCGGCGCATCGCCCAACCGGCACGGCGTGTGCTCGCCGGCGAAGTTCGTGCGCTGGGACGAGTTCGACGACGGCAGCCGTACCGCGCGGCTCAACAACGTGTTGATCGACCGCTTCCAGCCCGAGGAGCCGGCCGGATACCCGACCGTGTGCAAGGGTCGGTTTGATGTCGGCGGCGAGACCTTCCACGCGTTGGAAGAGCCGACCAGCCTCAACACCCTGGAGCTGCTGCCGCGGCTGGCGAAAGCCGGTGTGGTGGCGCTGAAGATCGAGGGTCGCCAGCGCGGCGTCGCGTACGTCGGCTCGGTCACCCGCACCTGGCGGTCGGCACTGGACCGGTACCGCGCGAACCCCGATGCCTGGGCGTTGCAGCCGGACTGGCAACGCACGCTGTCGGGCCACGCCGAAGGCCACCAGACCACGCTCGGCCCGTATCACCGTGCCTGGCACTAGTGCAGGACTGAGCACGCATGTTCTTGAGGCAACCCGGATGGCGAAACACATGAAGCTGAGCCTGGCACCGCTGCAGTATTTCTGGCCCCGCGAGCGCACGCTGGCGTTCTATCGCGAGGTTGCCGGCTGGCCACTGGAGGTGATCTATCTGGGCGAGACGGTCTGCAGCAAGCGCCGCGAGCTGGGCACGCGCGACTGGATTGCGCTGGCCGAGGAGCTGGCCGTCAGTGGCAAGCAGATCGTGCTGTCGAGCCTGGCGTTGATCGAGGCCGAGTCCGAGCTCAGCGTGCTGTCGCGACTGGTCGAGCACGGCGGCTTCTGGGTCGAGGCCAACGACCTGTCCGCTGTACAGATGTGCCGCACCGCCGGCCTGCCGTTCGTCGCCGGGCCGACGCTCAACATCTACAACCACCGCGCACTGGCGATGCTGATGGAGGACGGCCTGCGTCGCTGGGTACCGGGCGTCGAGCAGGGCGAGCAGTTGATCGGCGAACTCAAGGACGCCCTGCTCGCTGACGGCATCGCGATGCCCGAGCTGGAAGTCACCGTCTGGGGCCGGTTGCCGTTGTCGTACTCCGCGCGCTGCTTCACCGCGCGTGCGCTGGACGTGCCCAAGGACCAGTGCGGCTTCCGCTGCATCGACTACCCCGACGGCATGCCACTGGACACCCGCGAGGGCAACGCCTTCCTGCGCATCAACGGCATCCAGATCCAGGGCGAGGAAACCGTCGACCTCGGCCCGGAACTGCCCTCCCTGCGCGCACTCGGCGTCGACCTGCTGCGGATCTACCCGCAAGCCGAAGGCTGCCGCGAAGTGGTCGAACATTTCGACCTCGCCCGGCAATCGATGACGCCGCCACCCCGCAGGGGAGCGCGCAACGGCTTCTGGCATGGGGAGCCGGGAATGCGGCCGGAGCATATGGAGATTGCGGCCGGGTAGCGGGTAGTAGGCGGCTTTATCAAAAGGGGATGTCTGCTTTTGGCGGCGGTTTCAACAGGTCACATCAACCTGCTTTTCTCCCCAAACACCCGCGCGCCCAACCGCGGGCGACGGGCTGCGGGGGAATTGCGTAGAGCGGCCATGGATGGCCGCGGCCGCGAGTCAGCCATGAATGGCTGACCGAGCGGAAGAGCAATCCCCCGCAGGCCGGCGCACGCAGCCCGCGCCCTCATCAAAGCTAAGCCGTTCTCACAGCGCCAGGAAACCCGGCCTCCAGAAAGCAAAACGCGCCGCCCTCCCGGGCGGCGCGCTTGAATCACCTGTCAGTCGCAGCCGCCGCAGCGGCTCTTCCTCACACCCGCGCGAACACCAGGCTGCCATTGGTGCCGCCAAAGCCGAAGCTGTTGGACATCACCGTGTCCAGCGTCGCGGCGCGGCTTTCGCGCACGATCGGGAAGCCTTCGACCTTGGGGTCCAGGCTCTCGATGTTGGCGGAGCCGGCCATGAAGCCGCCCTGCATCATCAACAGGCAGTAGATCGCCTCGTGCACACTGGCCGCACCGAGTGAGTGGCCACTGAGCGCCTTGGTCGACGACAACGGCGGCACCTTGTCGCCAAAGACATTGCGCACCGACTGCAGCTCGACCACATCGCCCAGCGGGGTCGAGGTGCCGTGCGTGTTGAGGTAGTCGATCGTGCCAACCTCACGGCCGCCGAAGCCGGCCAGCGCCATCTGCATGCAGCGCACCGCGCCTTCGCCGGACGGGGCCACCATGTCGACGCCGTCAGAGGTCACGCCGTAACCGACCAGCTCAGCGAGGATGTTCGCGCCGCGCGCCTTGGCGTGCTCGTACTCCTCCAGCACCAGCATGCCGCCACCGCCGGCGATGACGAAGCCGTCGCGGCCGATGTCGTACGGGCGTGATGCGGTCAGCGGAGTGTCGTTGTGCTTGGTCGACAGTGCGCCCATCGCGTCGAACTGGGCGGTCATGCCCCAATGCAGCTCCTCACCGCCGCCGGCAATGATCACGTCCTGCGCGCCATGGCGGATCAGGTCGGCGCCGGCGCCGATGCAATGGGCCGAGGTCGCGCAGGCGGCGGAAATCGAATAGCTCAGGCCACGGATGCCGAATGCGGTCGACAACGTCGCCGACACGGTCGAACCCATCGTGCGCGGCACCATGTACGGGCCGACTTTGCGCACGCCGCGGTTGCGCAGCAGATCGCCGGTTTCAATCTGCCATTGCGGCGAGCCGCCACCGGAACCGGCAATCAGCCCGGTGCGCACGTCGTGTACCTGTTCGTCGCTCAGACCGGCCTGGGCAATCGCATCGCGCATCGCGACATAGGCAAAACCGGCGGCATCGCCCATGAAGCGCTTGAGTTTGCGGTCGATCTGTTCGGTCAGGTCGATCTGCGGCTCGCCAGCCACCTGGCTGCGCAACCCCAGATCGGCATATTCGGGGATGAAACGGATGCCCGGACGGCTGTCGCGCAGCGAATCGGAAACGCTGGCCAAGTCATTGCCCAGGCACGAAACCACGCCCATCCCGGTGACGACTACGCGTCGGTCGGATGCATGCGCCATGCTCAGAAACCCTCCGTTGAGGTAAACAATCCAACCCGCAGGTCGGACGCATTATAGATCTCGCGGCCGTCGACCAGCGTTCGTCCGTCGGCGATGACCAGCTCCAGCTTACCGCGCATGACCCGGCGGATATCCAGCTCGTACGTCACCAGTTTTGCGTCCGGCAGCACCTGGCCACTGAACTTGACCTGGCCCACGCCCAGCGCACGGCCGCGGCCCGGCGCACCCAGCCACGGCAGGTAGAAACCGCACAGTTGCCACATCGCGTCCAGACCGAGGCAGCCGGGCATGACCGGATCGTTCTCGAAATGGCAGGGGAAAAACCACAGGTCGGGGCGAATATCCATCTCGGCGCGGACGAAGCCCTTGCCGTACTTGCCGCCGTCGGTGGTGATCTGGGTGATGCGATCGAACATGAGCATCGGCGGAGCAGGCAGGCGCGCGTTGCCGGGGCCGAACATCTCGCCGCGGCCGCAGGCCAGCAACTGCTCGTAGTCGAAGGAAGAAGGTCGAGTCATGTGTTCACGCAACGGGGGAAACCTTGGATTTTGCAGGTTTGGCGCGAAAATTGTATTGACGCGCATCAACATCACACTTCCATACTAATGCGTATGTAGGCGTGAATCCTTGCTCCGGGTAGATTCTGGCGGTATCCGTCCGTCTCAGGCGGCTTGGCTGGTGGATGCAGTTGCGGCGCAATCACTGCGCCAATGCGCGCCCACGCTGGATTGTCGATCCAGCGCCGCCCTCAGGATCGCGTTGGCCAGCCGCGCCTGCCAACCGGCTGTTTCCAGAGCTTCCATCCGGGTAATGGCCTCACGCAACCGGTCGGCCGAACGCGCTGGGCCGGCCGCATGCCACATCAACGCGCGCAGCCCATGCAGGCCATCGGCAGCCAGACCCGGCCCGCGCTCGATTGACACGGCCTTTGCGACGACGCCCCTGCTTGCACCCACCGCGCTGGCATCCGCCGCACGACCGGAGGCCAGATGCGCGCCGAGGCGGCGGCCGAACACCACGCCCTCCAGCAGCGAATTGCTGGCCAGCCGGTTGGCGCCGTGGACGCCGGTGCAGGCCACCTCGCCCACCGCATGCAGGCCCGGCAGGCTGGTCCGGCTGAGATCGTCAACCGCCAGGCCACCCATGTGGAAATGCGCGGCCGGGGTAACCGGGATCGGGCTGACCCGCGGGTCAATACCGTGGGCGATACAGGCCGCCAGAACGGTCGGGAACTCGCATTGCCAGCAGATCCCCAGCCGACGCGCGTCCAGCCTGACCAGTCCGCCATCGCGCCGGGCCTGCCAGACCCGGCGCGCCACCACGTCGCGTGGGGCGAGATCGCCCAGCGGGTGCACGCCATCCATCAACGGCTGGCCCGATGCATCCAGCAACCGTGCGCCGGCGCCGCGCAGCGCCTCGGTGATGAGCGGCAGCGACTTGGCGCGCACGTCCAGCGCGGTGGGATGGAACTGGATGAACTCCAGGTCGCGCGGCTGTGCGCCCGCGGCCAGCGCCAGTGCCAATCCCGCGCCATCGGAGCCGGCAGGGTTGGTGGTCCGCGCAAACAGGCTGCCGATGCCACCGGTCGCCAGCACCACGGCGTCGGTGTCCACCCACGCGCTGTGGTCTCCGTCCCGCAGTCGCACGCCGCCCACGCGGCCTGCGCCTAGCCGCAACGCGTCCACATCCACGCCCCCACGCCACTGGATGTGTGGTGCACGCGAGGCCGCCGCCGACAATGCGGCCATCACACCGGCGCCGGTTGCATCGCCGCCAGCGTGCACGATGCGGGCACTCGTGTGCCCGCCTTCCCTCCCCAACATCAGTCCGGCGCCATCGCAGTCGAACGCCACGCCCAGCGTCGCCAGCCACGCCACCGCATCGGCCGCGCCGGCGGCGAGCGTGCGGACCTGCGCCGTCTCATTGCATGACGCCCCAGCCGCCAGCGTGTCCCGGACGTGCGACTCGACACTGTCACCCGCCCCGAGCGCGGCGGCGATACCGCCCTGGGCCAGCATGCTGGCACTGTCTTCGACGCGTGCGCCGCGACCCAGCAGCAACACCGGTCGTGGTGCGGCGGCCAGCGCGGCGCACAGGCCGGCGATCCCGGCACCAACGACCACTACCGGCGCGCGCTTCCTCATCAGATGCGCTCGCGCCGGCCCACGACCAGCATCCGGTCCAGCGCGGCGCGGGCGCGGGCGGCCACCTCGGGCGCGATCACGATTTCGTGCTTGAGATCGCGCAGGCAGGCATGGATGTTCTGCAGCGTGATCCGCTTCATGTGCGGGCACAGGTTGCAGGGCTTGATGAACTCGACCTGCGGAAACCGGTCGCGCAGGTTGTCGGCCATCGAGCATTCGGTGACCATCGCCACCCGTGCCGGTTTGACCTTTTCCAGCCACTGGCCCATCGCGCTGGTGGAGCCGACGAAATCCGCCTCGGCCAGCACCTCCGGCGAGCACTCCGGGTGGGCGACCACCAGGGTGTCGAACTGTTCGCGGGTGTGCCGCACCTGCTGCGAGGTGAACTGGTCGTGCACCTCGCAGGTGCCGTGCCAGAGCACCAGCTCGACGTCGGTCTGGCCGGCCACCCATTTCCCCAGGTACTGGTCGGGCAGGAAGATCACCTTGTCGGCGCGCATCGACTCGACCACCTGCACGGCGTTGGCCGAGGTGCAGATCGCATCGGACTCGGCTTTGACCGCCGCGGAGGTGTTGGCGTAACTGACCACCGGCGCGCCGGGATGGCGCAACCGCAATGCGCGCACGTCAGCGGCAGTGATCGACGACGCCAGCGAACAGCCCGCGTCCATGTCCGGCAGCAGCACGGTCTTGTCGGGCGCCAGGATCTTCGCGCTCTCGGCCATGAAGTGCACCCCGCACATGACGATCAGGTCCCCGTCGCAATCGGCCGCCGCCTGGGCCAGCGCCAGCGAATCGCCGGTGATGTCGGCCACGCCGTGGAAGATCTCCGGCGACTGGTAGCTGTGCGCCATGATCACCGCGCCGCGCTCGCGCTTGAGCGTGTTGATCGCGTCGACCCACGGCAGGTGGATGGGCACTTCCAGACAGGGGATCAGGCGTTCCAGTTTTTCCACCAGCGGCGCGTACTCGGTTTCGAGTTCGGGCCGCCAGCGCGGGTTGGCGAGAGCTGCGGCGTGGTTCATGGCATCCAGAAGTGAAAGGTGGTCAGGCGGCGCGACCGGCCGCATGGGCGGTCCGGGCTGCACGGGCGAAGCGGGCGCCGCGGTTGAGGCCGATGCGCAGTCCCAGCGGCACCGATTCCCACGGCAGCCGTTCCAGCAGGTTTCGCGCGGTCAGGCCCAGCTCGGTATCGCCGGTCAGTACCAGCCGACGCTGGAAGAACAGCGTGTCCGCGTCCTCCAGCCGGCTGGCGAGCAACAACAGGTCGGTGGCGGTACCGCGCACGCTGGCCTCCGGCACATCATTGATGACGGTCAGGCAGGAGCCGCGCTGCTCGATCACCCAGCGCAGCCCCAGATCGGTGACCTCGATGCCGAGCCGTCGGCCCTGCATGAAGTCCAGCGTGCCGTCGGCCAACGGGGCAGCCAGAACGCGCTGCATTGCGCGCTCCAGCAGCCGGTGCTGGGCCGCCAGGGGCACCACGCGCAACAACGGTGCCAACCGCGACGGCGGCGGGATCAACCGCAGCAGCGACGAATGGCGAGGGGAGGAAGCGTTGTGTGCGGAGGTCTCATGCATGGCGGGAGCGATGATGCGGTCGATGACCGGTTCTCGGCCTTGACCCAGATCAGTTACAAGCCCTTGTTGCCGACAGGCGTGGTCAATCGCGACACAGGTCATCGCCTGCGCGGTCGTGGCAGGCAGCCCGATACGCAATGCCAGCCATTGTGCGCGCGCATGCACCCGCGCCTCACGGTCCGGGTCGCGACCGGGTATGCCGGCGTTTTGCTTGATCCGTGCGACACGGCGCGCCAGCCGGCCGCGACCGGCCAGCAGCACCAACATCGTGGCGTCGACACCGTCGATCACGCGGCGCACCCGGCTCAACGCGGATTCGTAGTCGGCCATCGGCTCCCGGCCCTCTTTGCCACAGACGCACGCAACCGTCGCGCGGGTTGGCAGCAGACCATGGGTTACCCGCGACACCCATGACGTGGATCAAGTGACCCCCACAGCGGCCACAACCGACCGGCGCGCCATTCGGCCCGGCCCGCTCAGTGCGCGAGTCGTCCCAGGGTCGCCAGTCCCGCCGCCGCCCGCGCATCCAGCGGGTGGCCGCAATTGAGGCGCAGGCAGTGCCCGAAGCCGCGGCTGGCGGAAAACATCGGCCCCGGTGCGATGCTGATGCCCAGTGCGGCGGCGCGTTGCTGGATCGCCAGCGCGTCCGCGCCCTGGGGCAATTCCAGCCACAGGAAATATCCGCCAGCCGGCCGTGGCACCCGCGTGCCGCGCGGGAAATGTCGCGCTATCGCTTCCAGGTAATCCGCCTGTTGCTCCGCCAGGGTCTTGCGCAGGCGCCGCTGGTGGCGATCAAAACCACCGCGTTGCAGATACTGAGCCAGCGCGACCTGGGTGGGCACGTTGGTGTTCAAGGTGGTGGTCAGCTTGCGACGGGCGACACGCCGGGCAAACCGGCCCGGCGCGGCCCAGCCGATCCGGTAACCCGGCGCCAGGCTCTTGGAGAACGAGGAGCAATGCAGCACCAGGCCTTCCCGGTCGAAGGCCTTGGCCGGCAGCGGCCGCTGCGGATCGAAGTACAACTCGGCGTAGACGTCATCCTCGACCAGCGGGATCCGGTGACGCGCCAGCAATGCGACCAGCGCGCGCTTGTGATCCTCCGGCATGCTTGCCCCAAGCGGGTTCTGGAAGCTGCTCATCAGGCAGCATGCGCTCGGCGAGTGGCGGGCGATCGCCACCTCCATCGCCGCCAGGTCGATGCCTTCACGCGGGTGGGTCGGCACCTCGATCGCGCGCAGGCGCATCCGCTGCAGCATCTGCAAAGTGGCGTAGAAACACGGTGATTCCACCAGCACCGCGTCGCCGGGTTCGGTCACCGCGCCGATGCAGAGGTTCAGCGCTTCCATCGCGCCGTTGGTGATCACGATCTCGTCGGCGCCCACGTGCATGTCGGCCAGCAGGTAGCGCAACGCGATCTGCCGCCGCAGCTCGGCGTTGCCCGGGGTCAGGTCGTCGACCGTGCTCCACGGGTCCAGGTGGGTCGCGGCGGACGCCAGCAGCCGGCCAATGCGGTCCAGCGGAAACAACAGTGGACTGGGGAACGCAGACCCCAGCGGCACCACGTCGCGCGACATCGAGGATTCCAGCACCTGGAACACCAGGTCGCTGACGTCCACCGCGCGCGACTCGCCATCAGGCTGCGAAAGCAGGTCCGCCTCCGGCGGCCGCATGACGGCGGCGCGAGTGACGTAGTAGCCCGAACGCGGCCGCGACTCCACCAGGCCACGGGCTTCGAGCAGGTAATAGGCCTGGAAAACGGTCGCTGGACTGACCTTGCGCGCCGCACTGGTCTGGCGCACCGACTGCAGCCGGTCGCCAGGTTTCAGCAGGCCCTGGTGGATCGATTCGGCAATGTCGTCAGCAAGCGCCTGATACAGCGTCATCGCAACTCCCGATGTCCCTGGCCAAAATTCCGGCAAAGCTCGCGGAACTGAACGGAGCCATCTGATACGGTCATTTGGTCGATTTTTGAGTCTACGCCAACTGATCCGGTCGCCCTATCCTGACCCGTTGAACTGGATGTCCCATGACTGGAGCCCCGACGGGGGACGACCGCCGATGAACCCGCTAGTCGAACTCAACCTTGCCTTGATCCTGTTCGTGCCGTGGTTTTCGATCCTCGCGGTGCTGTTCTGGATCTACCCCCGGCAGCCGCGTACTCGGGCGCGAAAACTGTTCGATGTCACCAGCCTGGTAATCGCCACCGGCCTGGCCGCGTACGGCATGTATTGGGGCTTCAACGACGCCACTGCGATTCACGGCGGCATGTGGAAGCAGGTGGTCGCCACCATGTGCGCCTACACCATGTTCCTGCTGGTGATGACCGTCGCGGTATGGCTGCGCCATCGCTGGCTGCGGCGCATTCGCCTCGGCGGGTCGCGGCAGCCAGAACCGGCACCTGCGCAGGCAGCCGTGCGGGAGCCGACGCCATGAAACGCGCCCGCATCCTCGGCTTCCTCCGGTGTGATCATCTACAATCGCGGTGCCAACCCCTGGCTCGATCCCGTCTGAACCGGACGGCAAACACATGGCCAACGCGCCGACAGGCATTCCCGTTATCGATCCACACGGATCGCACGTGATCGCCTGCACGGCCATGACCGTGGTCCCGCTTCACCCAATTGACCCAGATCAACTATCCACACGCTGATCCCGGGGAAAATACGTGCTTACAAAATGGAAGGTCTCCTGAATGTCTGTGCATGACGATGCCGTGGCAATGCCGGCTGACACCGGTGATTCCGCGCTGGCCGCGCCCCGCGGTTACTACAACGACAAGGTGGTCCACCAGTTCGTGGTCGCGACCATGTTCTGGGCCATCGTCGGCATGGCGGTCGGCGTGTTCATCGCCGCCCAGCTGTATTGGCCGGCGCTGAACTTCGACACCCCCTGGTTGAGTTACGGACGGTTGCGGCCGCTGCATACCAACGGGGTGATCTTCGCCTTCGGCGGCTCGGTGCTGTTCGCCACCAGCCTGTACGTCGTCCAGCGCACCTGCCATGTCCGGCTGGTCTCCGACAAGCTGGCCAGCTTCGTGTTCTGGGGCTGGCAGGCGGCGATGGTTGGCGCGGTGATCACCCTGCCGCTGGGCATCACCCAGAGCAAGGAATACGCCGAGCTGGAATGGCCGCTGGACATCCTGATCGCACTGGTCTGGGTCGCTTACGGCTGGCTGTTCTTCCGCACCATCGCCAAGCGCCGGGTCAAGCACATCTATGTCGCCAACTGGTTCTACGGCGCCTACATCATCGGCGTGGGCTTCCTGCACGTGGTCAACAACCTGGTGCTGCCGGCCAGCCTGACCAAGTCCTACCCCATCTACAGCGGCGCGGTGGATGCGATGGCGCAGTGGTGGTACGGCCACAACGCGGTCGCGTTCCTGCTGACTGTCGGCTACCTGGCAATGATGTATTACTTCGTGCCCAAGCAGGCGCAGCGGCCGATCTACTCCTACCGGCTGTCGATCGTGCATTTCTGGGCACTGATTTCGGTCTATATGTGGGCAGGCCCGCACCATCTGCATTACACCGCCCTGCCCGACTGGGCACAGTCGGTCGGCATGGTGTTCTCGGTGATCCTGCTCGCCCCCAGCTGGGGCGGCGCGATGAACGGCCTGCTGACCATGTCGGGGGTATGGCACAAACTGCGTACCGACCCGATCCTGAAATTCCTGATCGTCGCCATCAGTTTCTACATGATCGCGACCTTCGAAGGCCCGTTGCTGTCAATCAAGACCGTCAACTCGCTCAGCCACTACACCGACTGGACCATCGGCCACGTCCACGCCGGCACCCTGGGCTGGGTGGCGATGATCTCGTTCGGCTCGGTGTACTGCCTGTACCCGAGATTGATCGGGGCGGCAAAGATGTACTCGACCAAGATGATCGACTACCACTTCTGGCTGCATACCATGGGCGTGGTGTTCTACATCGCCTCGATGTGGATCGCCGGCATTACCCAGGGCCTGATGTGGCGCGCCACCAACGCCGATGGCACCTTGACCTACAGCTTCGTGGAAGCGCTCAGCGCGACCTACCCGTACTACCTGGGCCGCCTGCTGGGCGGACTGATGATCCTGGCCGGCACCTGCCTGATGGCCTGGAACCTGTGGCGCACCCATCAGAGCGTGCGTGCGTTGGCAAACCATCCGGTGCTGGCACCGCACCCGACTGCGGCGCGCGGCTGAGGACGAAGAAATGAGTTTTGGTCACGAGAAAATAGAAAAAAACATCGCCGTGCTGGCTATCCTGACCGCGATTGCGGTGTCATTGGGCGGCCTGGCCGAGATCGTGCCGATGATGTATCAGGCCGAAGCGATCGAACCGCTGCCCGGGGTCGAGCCGTATCCCGCGCTGGCACTGGCCGGACGCGATGTCTATGTCCGCGAAGGTTGCTACAACTGCCACTCGCAGATGATCCGTACACTGCGCTTCGAGACCGAACGCTACGGCCACTATTCGCTGGCCGGCGAGTCGGTTTACGACCGCCCGTTCCAATGGGGGTCCAAGCGTACCGGTCCGGACCTGGCCCGGATCGGCGGGCGTTATTCCGACGACTGGCATCGCGTTCACCTGACTGACCCGCGTGCGGTGGTACCCGAGTCCAACATGCCGGCGTTCCCGTGGCTGGAGGAAACCGCCGTGGATGGCGCGGAGATCGCCGGCCGCATGAAGACCCTGCAGCGTCTGGGCGATCCCTACACCGATGAGCAGATCGAGCAGGCCGCGGCAGACGTCGCCGGCAAGAACGAGCTGGACGCAGTGGTGGCCTATCTGCAAGGCCTGGGCATCCACGGCCCGAAGGGAGGCTGAGCCATGCTTTCTGGAATCATCACCGTCGCCCTGATGCTGCTGTTCCTGGCCATCTGCTATTGGGCGTGGCTACCGGAACACAAGCAGGCATTCGACGCCACCGCACGTCTGGCCCTGGACGACACGCCCACAGATACCAGGCACGACGCTGACGGCGACAACAAAAACGAAAACGAAAACCCAGTGGAGCCACGCCCATGAGCACTGGCTGGTCGTGGTACCTCATCGCCCTTACGGCGCTCAACATCCTTGGCGTGGCCTGGTTGCTGTGGTGGACGTCCAAGCGCCGGCCCGGCGACCCCAAGCCGGAGGAGACCAGTCATTACTGGGACGAGGACATCACCGAATACAACAAGCCGATGCCACGTTGGTGGATCCAGGGCTTTTTCATCTCCATCGCCTTCGGCATCGGTTATCTGATCTGGTACGGCGGTCTGGGCAACTACGAGGGCATCAGCGGCTGGAGCTCGCAGGGCGAGCATGCCCAGGACAAGAAGGTCTGGGATGCGACGCTTGATGAGACTTTCCGTCCCTACAACGGTCTGCCGATCGACCAACTCGCCGCCGACCCGGTCGCGCGTGAGCTCGGCCGTTCGATCTTCGCCAACACCTGCGCCACCTGCCACGGTTCGTCCGCGCGGGGCGCCATCGGCTACCCCAACCTGAGTGACGACATCTGGCACTGGGGCGGAGCGCCGGAGCAGGTCCTGCAGACCGTGCTGGATGGTCGCGACGGGGTGATGCCGCCATGGGGCAAGGTATTGACCGGCATGGGCGGGGACAACGCGGTCGACTACGTGATCGCCTACGTGCGCGTACTTGGCACGCCCGAGCAGTCGGTGCAGAACAACTACCTGGCCGCGCAAGGCAAGAAGCTCTACGACGGCGTCTGTGTCGCCTGCCATGGGGTGGAAGGCAAGGGCAATAGCGAGCTGGGCGCCCCGGACCTGACCGACAACTACTGGATGTACGGCGACAGCAACGCCAGCCTGCGCGAGACCATCGTCAACGGACGCCATGGCGTCATGCCGGCGCACCGCGACTTGCTGGGTGAAACCCGCACGCGCCTGGTAGCCAGCTATGTCTGGTCGTTGTCCAACCCGCCCGCCGCCGATGCCGCGCCGGCGACCGACGAGGCGTCATTGTGAACCTGTCGACGACGCCCCCAATCGACCATCCGCCGCGTCCGATGGTGCAGCGGATCGGCGCCATTCTCTGGCCCAGCTTCTTTGCCGCCTGCGTGGCGACGATGGTGTTTTTCGCCTTCGTCGACCCGTTGGAACTGTGCGAGATGACCTTCCCGAACCTGACGATCAACCGCGGGCTCGGCTATACGGTCGGCGGCCTGATGTTCTGGTTGGCGACGGCATCGTCCAGCCTGTTCACCTGGCTGCTGCTGCGTCCACCGAGCCGCTTCAACAGATCATTACCCCGGGAGTAGAAGTTTCGCGGTGAGCAGAAAAATTGACATCGATTTGCTCGATGGCGGAGAGTCGCTCTACGTCAAGGAACGCAAGGTGTACCCGCGGGATGTATCGGGTCGACTCGACCGGTTGCGCAAGATCTCGGTGTTCTGGCTGCTGGGAATGTATTACGTCTTTCCGTGGCTGCAATGGGACGACCGCCAGGCCGTGCTGTTCGACCTGCCCGCGCGCCAGTTCCACATTTTCGCACTGACCTTCTGGCCGCAGGACTTCACCTTCCTGGCGATGCTGCTGATCATCCTGGCGCTGGTGTTGTTCTTCGTCACCGCGCTCGCCGGCCGGGTGTGGTGCGGCTATGCGTGCCCGCAGACCGTGTGGACCGAGGTGTTCCTGTGGATGGAGCGCTGGACCGAGGGTGACCGCGCCAAACGAATGAAGCTCGATGCCGGCCCGTGGAACCGCGACAAAATCCTGCGCAAGGGCTCCAAGCACGTGCTGTGGGTGGTTTTCGCACTCTGGACCGGCTTCACCTTTGTCGGCTTCTTCACCCCGATCGTCAGTCTGGCTGAACGCACCTGGCCGCTCGACTGGAATGGCTGGGAGACCTTCTGGGTGCTGTTCTACGGGGCAGCGACGCTGGGCAACGCTGGCTTCCTGCGCGAACAGGTCTGCAAGTACATGTGCCCGTACGCGCGCTTCCAGAGCGCGATGTTCGATCGCGACACCCTGATCATCGCCTACGACCCGATGCGCGGCGAGCCGCGTGGCCCACGCCGGCGCGGCCTGGGCGACGTCATCTCCCGCGGCCGCGGCCTGCTCGACAAGGCGCTTGCCTATGAGCTGGTATTCCGCGCCAGTGGCCACGACGCGGCCGGAAACGCCATGGTGGAGGCGCGCGAAGACGCAGGCCTGGCCAACGACGCCACATTTACCGCCAGCCTGGATCACCCGTTGACCCGGCCGGAGATCGACACCGCCGGCGACTGCATCGACTGCACCATGTGCGTGCAGGTCTGCCCGACCGGCATCGACATCCGCAACGGCCTGCAATACGACTGCATCGCCTGCGGTGCGTGCATCGACGCCTGCGACGATGTCATGGACAAGATGGGCTACCCGCGTGGCCTGATCCGCTACTCCACCCAGAACGCCATTGATGGCAAGCCGACCCGGATCCTGCGCCCGCGGATGTTCGTGTATGCGGCGCTGTTGCTGGTACTGGTGGTCGGCTGGGGCTGGGGCGTTGCCGCCCGCAGCCCCTTGATCGCCGACGTGCTGCGTGACCGCAACGCCTTGTACCGCGAGGTCAGCGATGGCATCGAGAATGGCTACACGCTCAAACTGGTCAACAAGACCAACCAGCCGCAGGAGTACCGTGTGAGCCTGGACGCGGCCACCGACGGGATGGTCTTGCGCACCGGCCCGCAGAGCGTGAAAGCCGGGGCCGCCGCGGTGGTATCACTGCCGTTGGCCGTTACCGCGCCGGCCACCATCACCGGCCGCCATGACCTGCGATTCGTCATCGAATCGGCCGACGGCAGCACCCGCGAAACCGTAGACAGCAGTTTCTTTGGACCCCAGTAATGAGCACTCCCGATTTCCAACCGAATAAGCCTCCCCGCAACAAACCTGCCACCGAGGAACCAACCGGGGGCAGCCGATCGCCTTGGCGCCAACCGATCGTCTGGCTGGTGATTGCCTTGCCAACCGTGGTCGTGGTGGCCAGCGTGGTGATGATTTTCATCGCCAGTGGCGAGGGCTACAGCGACCAGGTCATCGATACCGTATCGCGTACCGCGCAAATCCAGACCGCCGACCTGGGACCGGATGCGATCGCGCAGCAGGAGAAGCTCAGCGCGATCGTGCGCATCGATACCGAGCAGGCATTCATCGAGGTACTGCCGGTCAGTGGCGACTTCGACCGTGCCGCACCGCTGCAGCTGACCCTGATCCACCCCACGCGTGCCGCCGTCGACCAGGTGCTGCTGCTGCAACCGGGCGAGCTGGGCTGGCGCCTCCCGACCACCATTGATGCCAGTCACGACTGGAAACTCCAGTTGGAGCCCCAGGACGCACGCTGGCGGTTGAAGGGCCGGCTGCCCAAGGGCCAACTGGCCGCGAACCTGCACCCGTCGTTGCAGGCGCCCTAGGTCATGCAATGGCGGTGGCATTGACCCGCGCCGTGCCGGCTCGCAACGAAGCGTTACTGGCCGATACCGACGGCTGCTACCACTGTGGCGAAGTCTTGCCTGCCAGCCCGGCACGGGTCGATCTGGACGGGGCAACGCGCAGGTTCTGCTGCGACGGCTGCGCCGCCGCCGCGCAGTGGATCCGCGAAGCCGACCTGGGCGACTACTACCGGCTGCGCAGCGAACACGCCGGCCGGGTCGGTGTCGAACCGGTCGACCTGTCGGTGTGGGACCGCGACGAGCTGCTGTCCGAGCATGCCCACGACATCGACGGCGGCCGCGAGATCACCCTGCTTACCGACGGCATGCGCTGCGCGGCTTGCGCGTGGTTGATCGACCGCGTGCTGGCGCGCGAGCCGGGCGTGCTGGAGGCCGGCGCCAACGCCGTCACCGGTCGTATCCGGTTGGCCTGGGATCCACGGCTCACCAACCTGTCGCAACCGTTGCAACGCCTGGTCACCCTGGGCTACCGGCCCTACCTGGCCAGCGGCGAGGCGCGCGAGCGTGCCCAGCGGGCACAACGCAACCGTGACTTGATCCGGATTGGCGTCGCCGGACTGGGCTCGATGCAGGCCATGATGCTGGCCGGCTCGCTGTACCTGGACACCAACGGCAGCATGCCGCTGCCGACCCGCGACTTCTTCCGTTGGCTGACCTTCCTGGTGTCCACCCCGGTGGTGTTCTACGCCGGCTGGCCGTTCATCGCCGGCGCCTGGCGCGAGTTGCGCCATCGCCAGCTGGGCATGGACACACTGATCGCCGGCTCCACCCTGCTGGCCTACTTCGCCAGCGTGGTCGGCACCATCCGCGGCAGCGAGCATGTCTGGTACGACGCGGCGGTGATGTTCGTATTCCTGTTGCTGGTCGCGCGGATGCTGGAGCAGCGTGCGCGCCGGATTGCCAGTGCCCAGGTCGATGCATTGGCGCGGGCACGCCCCGCATTCGCGACCCGCGAGTTGGCCGACGGCAGTCGCGAATCGATTCCACTGGCCGCGCTGGCGGTCGATGATGTCGCCTGCGTGGCGGCCGGCGAAGTGGTGCCGGCCGATGGCGAATTGCTTGATGGCCACGCCCGCTTCGAGGAAGCGCTGCTGACTGGCGAATCCAGCCCGGTCGACAAACAGGCCGGCGCAACCGTGTACGCGGGCACCGTCTGCCGCGAACGGCCGGCGCGGTTGCGGGTGACCCGGACCGGCAGCGCCACCCGCCTGTCGCAACTGGCGCGGCTGGTCGAGCAGGCCCAGTCGCAACGGCCGGCACTCGCACGTGCCGCCGAGCGCATCGCCCACTATTTCGTCGCCGCGCTGCTGGTCGCTGCGGTGATGGTCTACTTCGGCTGGCGCGCCTACGACCCCTCTCGCGCGTTCGAAGTCACCCTCGCCCTGCTGGTGATCAGCTGCCCGTGCGCGTTGTCGCTCGCGGTGCCAACGGCACTGACCGCCGCCCATGGCGCGCTGGCCCGGATCGGCGTGCTGGCGGTGCGCGAGAACGCCCTGGATCGACTCGCCAAGGTCACCGACATAGTGTTCGACAAGACCGGCACGCTCAGCGATGGGCGCCCGGTGCTGGCGGGCATCGAGACCTTCGGCGGCATCGACCGTGATCACGCCCTGCGCATCGCCGCCGCGCTGGAACGCGACAGCGGCCATCCGATCGCATTGGCGTTTGCCGCGGTCGCCGATGCGCCGCATGCCCGCGACGTGCAGGCGGTCCCGGGCCAGGGCATCGAAGGCGTCGTCGATGGCGAACGCTGGCGGCTGGGCCAGGCCGGCTTTGCCGCCAGCACCGAGGATGACGGACGGCTGTGGCTCGGCAACGGCAAACGTGCGGCGGCACGGTTCCAGCTGGCGGAGTCGGAGCGCACCGATGCGCGCGCCGCCGTGTCGCTGCTGGGCAACCAGGGACTCACGGTGCACCTGTCCAGCGGCGACGCCGCCGAGCCGGTGCGGGGTTTCGCACAACGGGTGGGGATCGACCAGGCGCATGCGCGGCAGTCCCCGGAGGACAAACTCGCCTTCGTTCGCGAGCTGCAACAACGTGGCCGCGCGGTGGCGATGGTCGGCGACGGGCTCAACGACGCACCGGTACTGGCCGGTGCGGATGTATCGCTGGCGATCGGAGAAGGCGCGGCACTCGCCCAGCGCGCCGCCGACCTGGTGCTGACGGGGCACTCGCTGACACGTGTGCCCGAGGCAATCGCGATTGCCCGCCGCACCCGTCGGGTCATCCGCCAGAACATCAGCTGGGCATTGGGCTATAACCTGCTGGCACTGCCCTTGGCCGCCGCCGGCATGGTCACGCCGTGGATCGCCGCGCTGGGGATGGCGGTGTCATCACTGATCGTCACCGCCAACGCGTTGCGGCTGACCCGGTCGCCTGCACCGGGCGACGCGCCGACACCTGCCCTGGCCACCGCGGACCTGCACCCATGAACATCCTGCTGTTCCTGATCCCCGTCAGCATGTTGGCCCTGGGCGTGGCGCTGTGGGCGTTCATCTGGGCGGTCAAGCGTGGCCAGTTCGAGGACCTGGATACCCCGGCACTGGATATCCTGCGCGAGGACGAGCACGACCGCGTCGCACCCTTGCCACCTCCGGCCACTGGCACCGCTGATGATATCGATATCGATGCTGTCGCGCCGGCAGACGGCCGCCGTACCGGCGACGGCCGGCAAGCTGACTGACCATGCCGATTGACTGGCTCACCCTCGGCGCCGCCCTGCTCACCGGACTCATGGGCGGCGTGCATTGCGCGGCGATGTGCGGCGGCATTGCCACCGGGTTCTCGGCGATGGGGCCGAAGGCCAGCTGGAAGTATGCGATCGAACCAAACCTGGGCCGGGTGCTTGGCTACACTGCGGCCGGCGCGATTGCGGGCGGCATCGGTCACGGCATCGTCGACCTGGCCCGGCTGGATTGGCTGGCGTGGGGGTTGCGCGCTGCGGTCGGACTGGTCCTGATCGTGGTCGCGGCGCGGCTGCTGGATCGCAAGGGCCGGCTGGCGTTCCTGTCCGGGCCGGGCACCGGCGCGCTGTGGTCGAAACTGCGACCGTTGCAACGGCGGCTGCTGCCCGCCAACACCAGCGCAAAACGGATCGGGCTGGGCATGTTGTGGGGCTGGATGCCATGCGGCCTGAGCACCACCATGCTGGCCGCAGCGTGGCTGCAGGCCGATGCTCGCAACGGTGCGTTGACGATGGCCGCGTTTGGCCTTGGCACACTGCCGTTGATGGTGTCGCTGACCTGGTCCGGGGCGCGGTTGGGCCAGCGCCTGCAGCGTGGCGGCTGGCGGCTGGGCGCGGGCTTGCTGGTACTGGCGGCGGGCCTGTTGACGCTGGCCTCGCCGTGGCTGATGCAGGTGCCGGCGATGCATGGCCTGCTGTCTGCGCTGGGCTGCCTGCCGCGCGCGACCTGAGTCCGTCCCCGCCGCACCAATACCGCCCGAGCACCAACCGCGGCGATACAATGACGCATGGATATCTTCAAGATTTTTACCCTGGAGGCTGCGCATCGCCTGCCCAACGTTCCCGAAGGACACAAGTGCGCGCGCCTGCACGGCCACTCCTTCCGGGTCGAAATCCACCTGGAAGGCGAGCCTGGTGCGGAAACCGGCTGGGTGGTCGACTTTGCCGACGTCAAAGCCGCCTTCCAGCCGCTGTACGACCAGCTCGACCACAACTACCTCAACGACATCGAGGGTCTCGACAACCCGACCAGCGAGCGCATCGCGATATGGATCTGGGATCGGCTCAAACCCGCCTTGCCATTGTTGAGTGAAGTGGTGGTGCACGAGACCTGCACGTCGGGCTGCCGGTACCGGGGGTAAAAGCTGAACGATATTCAGCTTGCGGATTGATCGATGTTGCATCGCAACATATGGGCAGTTATGCTGCAACGCACAAATCGACAAATCTCTTGTCGACGCCAGCAGGAGCCTCCCGCCATGTACCAGCAATTCAACGAGCAGTTCGCCGCCGCCACGCGTCAGTTCGCGGATGCCGCGGCCCAGGTCAACCGCCTCGCGATCGAAAATGTCGAAGCCGTATTCGGCCTGCAGATGGCCGCGATCGAAGACCGCGCCAATGCCACCTTTGCGTTCCTCGGTGAAGCCGCCGAAGTGCGCGACGCCGACGGCCTCAAGAAGATCTGGCCGAAGGGCGTGCAGGTCGCCCGCGAGAACGTCGAGCGCGGCGTCGCCATTGGCCAGGAAGTGATCGGCCGCACCACCAAGGCCAATGAGCAGATCAGCGACATCACCAAGTCGCAGCTCGAAGCCACCGCCAAGACCACCCAGGCCAATGCCGAGAAAGTCGCCAAGGCCGTGACCGAGAAGGCCGAGTCGTTCACCAAGGGTGCGACCAAGGCTTCCAAGTCCAAGTAAGTCTCTCTCTCCAGCTACGGCCGGAACACGAAACCCGGAAGCGCAGGCTTCCGGGTTTTTTGTTGCCCGCCGATCAGGCCGGGAGCACGGTATCGGGCAGTTGCAGGTGCCCGGCCAGGGCAGCGGGATCAGGCTGGGGTCGATGGGGCAATCGTCCCCAGCACGGCATTGGCAGGCGATCGCACAGCGTCTGGAAGTTGTCGTCGATGCGCGCCATCGCCGGATCCACTTCATTGGCGATCCAGCCCAGCAATGGCACGCCATCGGCCTGGATCGCCCGCACGCTCAGCCGCGCATGGTTGATGCAACCCAGCCGCAGACCCACGACCAGCACGACCGGCAGGTCCAGCGCGCGGACCAGGTCGAGCTGATCCAGCCGTGCCGACAACGGCGCGGCCCAGCCGCCGACGCCTTCGACCACCACCGTGTCGGCCTGCGCCGCCAGCCGCGCATGGGCGTCCAGCAACGGTGCCAGTTGCAACTCGACGCCCTCATCGCGCAACGCCAGTTCGGGCGCAATCGGCGATTGCAGTGCAAACGGATTGATGTCGGCATACGCCGGTCGCGGGTCACTGGCGGCCTGTAACAACAAGGCGTCCTCGTTGCGCCAGGCACCGTCAATGAACCCACAACCGCTGGCCACCGGTTTCATCCCGACCGCGCGCCGGCCGCGTGCGCGCAAGGCGTGCAGCAAACTCGCGCTGGCGACGGATTTTCCCACCCCGGTGTCGGTACCGGTGACATAGAAACTACGGATATCCATGGCCACATGGTAGTCCCGGCCCACCGACATCACCGCTGCTAGACTGGAACCATGTTCAATCCCACCTCTCTGTCCGGCAGCAAGCCGGAACAATATGCCGACCTTGCGGCCCAGGTCCGCGCCCTGCTCGCTGGCGAGCGCGACCGGATCGCCAATGCGGCCAATTTGTCGGCGCTGGTGTATCACGCACTGCCGGCGCTGAACTGGGTCGGATTTTATTTTTTCGATGGTCGCGAACTGGTGGTCGGGCCATTCCAGGGCCAGCCGGCCTGCGTGCGCATCGCGCTCGACAGGGGCGTGTGTGGCGCGGCGGCATCCACTCGCAAGACCCAACGCGTTGCCGACGTCAATGAATTCGAAGGCCATGTGGCCTGCGACTCGGCCTCGCGATCGGAACTGGTGGTCCCGCTGTTTCGCGGCGATGAGCTGATCGGCGTGTTCGATATCGACAGCCCGCAGACGAACCGCTTCGACGCGGACGACCAAGTCGGGATGGAAGCCATTGCACGGATATTCCTGGAGTCGCTGGAATGAAGGAGAAGCTGCGCAATATCGGGCCCAAATCCAGTGCCTGGTTGCGGCAGGTCGGCCTGCACAGCCGCGACGAGCTGGTCGAACTCGGTCCGGTCGAGGCATTCATGCGGGTCAAGCGCGCGGGTTTCAAACCGACCCTCAACCTGCTCTATTCCCTCGAGGGCGCGCTGCTGGATTGCCATTGGCAGGATATTCCCGAACAACGCCGCGACCAGTTGGTCGCCGCCGCCGAAGCGGCCACCGGCCAGTTGCCGCCGCCCCGGCACAGTCCACCGGCCGGCCCGGTCACCACGACCGTGTTGACCGCCGACACTGTGCCCGCCAGGCCCGACCCGGACGCGCCCTATCGGCGCAACTACTGAGCCGCCGCGTTGCCGCCACCCTTTGCGCTGGCCACCGCCGATCGCTTAGACTGCGCACGCTTCGAGGTGACCCGGCGGCGTCCTGCCAAGGGGTTGAAACGGGAAGCCGGTGACACCGCCAACGCGGTCACCCCGGCACTGCCCCCGCAACGGTAAGCGAGCCCAGCCGCGGCTCACCGCCACTGTGTGGCAAGTCTCCTGGGACTTGCAGGCATTCATCAAGAATGCTGCATGGGAAGGCGCCACGGCCGGTGTCGACAACGACACCACTCGCGAGTCCGGAGACCGGCCTGGATGCAGGGTTTCGACCCACTATTGGTTGCGATGCGGCGGGCATTGCGGCGACAACGCCGGTGCCCGTCCGACCGTTTTCGCAACAACTCCCCTCCAAGCAGCTTCCCCAAGCCCGGCACGGCGATTTCCGTGCGCGTTGGAGAACCATCGATGCAGTCCCGTTCGCTGTCCCTGGCCGTTGCGGCCGTTCTTGTCCTGCCTGTTGCCGCCTTGACGGGGCCGGCCCACGCCGCCGGCGCGCCCCTGCTCGAAGCCGCTCCGCAATCGGCCACCGATCTCGATGGCGTGGTGGTCACCGCCACCCGTACCGCGATCGACGTCGACACCGCACTTGCTCCGGTCGAGGTGATCGACCGCGCCGAGATCGAGCGCAGCCAGGCCCGTTCGCTGCCGGACCTGCTGCGCGGCCGCGCCGGCGTGTCGATGTCCAACCAGGGTGGCGCCGGCAAGCTGACGACGCTGTTCCTGCGCGGCAGCGAGTCCGACCACGTCGTGGTGCTGGTCGACGGCATCCGGATCGGGTCTGCCACCTCCGGCCTGGTGTCGCTGCAGAACCTGCCGCTGGCGCTGGTCGAACGGGTCGAGATCGTCCGCGGGCCGCGCTCCAGCCTGTACGGCAGCGAGGCGATCGGCGGAGTGATCCAGATCTTTACCCGTCGCGTTGGCGATGCCCCGGGCTACGCGCCGCGCCTGCACGTCGGCGGCGGCAGCCACGGCGCGCATGAGTACGGCGTCGGTTTCGGCGGACGCAACGAGCGCACCTGGTTCGGTGTCGATTACCAGTTCCAGCGTACCGAGGGCTTCAACGCGTGCAGCGTCGCCGCCCCGGACCCGTTCGCTGCTGGATGCTTCATCGCCGCGCCGGAACCCGACCTGGACGGCTACATCCAGAACGCGCTGGCATTGCGCGGCGGCATCGACCTCAACGACGCCTGGCAACTCAGCGCGGTGGCCTTGCGCAGCGAGGGGGAGAACGACTTCGATGGCGACTTCACCAACCGCTCCGAGACCGTGCAGCAGGTGGTCGGGGGCAGCGTGCGCTGGCGACCGTCCGACACCCTGCAGTTGAAGCTGACTGCCGGCCGCAACGTCGATGCCTCCGAGCAGTTCAAGGACAGCGTCAACCTCGGCAATTTCGACACCGACCGCGACAGTGCCAGCCTGCAGGGCGACTTTGGCATCGGCGAGCAGCAGGCCATCACCGCCGGCGTCGACTGGCTGCGCGACCGGGTCGCCGGCAGCACCACCTATGACGAGAGCGAGCGCGGCAACCGTGCCGCGTTCGCGCAGTACCAGGGACGCTTCGGCGCGCAGTCGCTGCAGGCCAGCGTGCGCCGCGACGACAACGACCAGTTCGGCGGCCACACCACCGGCAGCGCGGCCTGGGGCATCGATTTCTCCGATAACTGGCGGCTCAGTGCCGGCTACGGCACCGCGTTCAAGGCGCCTACCTTCAACGAGTTGTACTACCCGTTTTTCGGCAATGCCGAGCTGCGTCCAGAAGAATCGAAGAGCGCCGAACTCGGCCTGGGCTGGAGTGGCGACCGCTTCGATGTCCGCCTCGACGCGTTCCAGACCACCGTCGACGACCTGATCGCGTTCGATGCCGCTATCGGCTTGCCCAACAACATTGATCGCGCACGCATGCGCGGCGCCGAACTCGGCATCGACACCGAGCTCGCACAGTGGCAGGTGGCCGCCAGCGTCAGCTTCCTGGACACCGAGAGCCTGACCGGCTTCCAGGCCGGCAACGACCTGCCACGCCGCGCCCGCGAGAGTGCCCGTCTCGACCTCGACCGCGCGTTCGGCGACTTCCGCATCGGCCTGACCGGCATCGCCGAAGGCGCGCGTTTCGACGACGTCGCCAACACCCGCCGCCTGCCCGGCTACGCGACTCTCGACCTGCGCGCCGAATACGCGTTGACCAATGTGCTGACCCTGCAGGGCCGGCTGGCCAACGTGTTCGACCGCGACTACGAGACCACCTCGTTCTACAACCAGCCGGGGCGCGAGTGGTTCGTGACCTTGCGTTACGCGCCCGCGCAGTAGGTCCAGGGAAAGCCTGAACACCCCCGCTGTCGCCGGTCATCCCCGCGAAGGCGGTCGTCCCCGCTTTCGCCGGTCGTCCCCGCTTTCGCCGGTCATTCCCGCTATCGCCCGTCATCCCCGCGAAGGCGGGGATCCATGGACCTGGATTCTCAAGCACTTAACGTCCATGAATGACCAGCCCTTTGGGCTGTTGTGGAGCGCTTCCCGCCTTCGCGGGAATGACGGCGGTTGTTACTCCACCGTCACCGACTTGGCCAGGTTTCTCGGCTTGTCCACGTCGGTACCGCGTGCCAATGCCACGTGGTAAGCGAGCAGTTGCACAGGGATGGTGTGGATCACCGGCGAGAGCACGCCGACGTGGCGGGGGGCGCGGATGACGTGGACACCCTCGGAGGGGCCGAACTGGCTTTCCTCGTCGGTGAACACGAACAGCTCGCCGCCGCGGGCGCGGACTTCCTGCATGTTGGACTTCACCTTCTCCAGCAGGCTGTCGTTGGGGGCGATCACCACCACCGGCATGTCCGCGGTCACCAGTGCCAGCGGGCCGTGCTTGAGCTCGCCGGCGGGGTAGGCCTCGGCGTGGATGTAGGAGATTTCCTTGAGCTTGAGCGCGCCTTCCAGGGCGATCGGGTAGTGCACGCCGCGGCCGAGGAACAGTGCATGTTCCTTGGGGGCAAACCGCTCGGACCAGGCGATGATCTGCGGCTCCAGGTTGAGCGCGTGCTGGACACTGCCGGGCAGGTGGCGCAAGGCGTCGAGGTACCCGGCCTCGCGGGCCTCGTCGAGGCGCCCCTGCAGCTTGGCCAGGGTCGCGGTCAAGGTGAACAGCGCGACCAGCTGGGTGGTGAAGGCCTTGGTCGAGGCGACGCCGATCTCGGCGCCGGCGCGGGTGTAGTAGACCAGCCGGCTGGCGCGCGGAATGGCGCTCTCAGGCACGTTGCAGATCGACAGGGTCTTATCGTGGCCGAGCGACTTGGCGTATTTCAGCGCCTCCATCGTGTCCAGCGTCTCGCCCGACTGCGACAGGGTGATGATCAGGTGCTTCGGGTTGGCTACCGCGTCGCGGTAGCGGTACTCGCTGGCAATCTCCACCGAGCACGGCAGCCCGGCGATCGCCTCGATCCAGTAACGCGCGGTCAGGCCGGCGTAGTAGCTGGTGCCGCAGGCGAGGATCTGCACGCCTTCGACGCCGGCCAGCACTTCCGCCGCGTCCGCACCGAACAACTCCGGCGAGAAGCCGTCGGCGTCGATTACCCCTTCGATGGTGTCGGCGATCGCGCGCGGCTGTTCGTGGATCTCCTTCTGCATGAAGTGGCTGTAGGGGCCGAGCTCCAGCGACGCCAGCGACACGTCCGACAAGTGCACCTCACGCTCGACCGGTGCGTGGTCGGGGCCAAATACCTGCACCGCATCGCGGGTGATCTCGGCGGTGTCGCCTTCTTCCAGGAAGATGACCTTGCGGGTCGCCTGCAGGATCGCGGAGACGTCGCTGGCGATGAAGTTCTCGCCCTCGCCCACCCCGATCAGCAGCGGGCAACCCATGCGTGCGGCGATCAGGCGGTGCGGTTCCTTGCGGCTGACCACGGCCAACGCGTAAGCACCGTGCAACTCCTGCACCGCGGCCTGCACCGCGTGCAGCAGATCCTTGCCTTGGGTGAGGAAGGAATGGATCAAATGGGCGATGACCTCGGTGTCGGTCTGGGACTCGAACTCGTAGCCCATCGCGATGAGTTTTTCGCGCTGCTGGTCGTGGTTCTCGATGATGCCGTTGTGCACCAGCGCGACGCCGTGGCTGACATGCGGATGCGCGTTGGCTTCGGTCACTCCGCCATGGGTCGCCCATCGGGTGTGGCCGATGCCGAGCTGGGCGTGGAAGCCCTCGGCCAGGGCGGCACCTTCCATCTGTGCGACCCGGCCGGTACGGCGCACCCGGCGCACATCCTGACCGTCGATCACGGCAATGCCGGCCGAGTCGTAGCCGCGGTACTCCAACCGCTTCAGGCCTTCGATCAGGACCGGAACCACATCACGATCCGCGATCGCACCGACAATTCCACACATGGCTAGAACTCCTGCAGGTAGCGGCACAGTTTAGCCGGGACCGGGCCGGAATATTGGCCGGGGCTTTATCACCCCACGGTCGTCCGGCCGGACGCGGAAGACCGTCCGCCGGACGCCAAGCGACGATGCATTTCGTTTTGATATCAATTGGTTACGCGTTGGCATGGAACCTGCGTGAGTGTTGGTAATCACCCAAGGCGAATCCATGAGCATCCGCGACACCTCCGCGCAGGACCAACCCGTTTCCAGTGCTTCCGGACAGGCGCGCAAGCGTCGCAACCGGTTGCTGGCCGTCGTCGCCGCAATTGCCGTCGTGTTGCTGGTTGTCTGGCTGGTATCGAGCTGGAGCGCGGGCAGCCGGTCGTACGACGCTGGCCGCGTGCGTATTGCCGAGGTCACCCGCGGCGACCTGGTGCGTGACATCTCCGCCGACGGCCGGGTGATCGCCGCCAACAGCCCGACCCTGTACGCGATCGCCGGCGGCACCGTCACCCTGGACGTGGTTGCCGGCGATGTGGTGAAGAAGGGCGCCGTGCTGGCGGTGATCGACAGCCCCGAGCTGCTCAGCGAGTTGGCCCAGGAGGAGGCGACACTGGCCAGTCTGGAGGCCGAGGCCAGCCGCGCCACGCTGGATGCGCAGATCGCACGCTCCGCCGCACGCCAGAACCTTGATCAGGCCGGCATTGATCGCCAGGCCGCCGAGCGTGACCTGCAGCGCAACCAGCACGGCTACGACGGCGGTGCGGTCGCGCAGATCGATGTCGCCCGGGCGCAGGACGACCTCAAGAAGGCCGAGATTGGCCTGGACCATGCGCGCCGCGAGTTCACCCTGCAAGGCAAGGGCGCCGGGCTGGACAGCCGCAACAAGCAACTGCTTGCCGACCGCCAGCGCGCGGTCGTGTCCGAGTTGCAACGCCAGGTGGATCTGCTGACCTTGCGGGCGCCGTTCGATGGCCAGGTCGGGCAGGTGCTGGTGGACCAGCGTGCCAACGTCGCCGCAAATGCTCCGGTGCTGGGTGTGGTCGACCTGACCCGGTTCGAAGTGGAGATCAAGGTGCCGGAAAGCTTCGCCCGCGATCTGGCCATCGGCATGCCGGCACAACTGTCCGGCGGTCGCGGCGAGTACCCGGCCAAGGTGTCATCGGTGTCGCCTGAAGTGGTCAATGGCGAGGTCACCGGCCGCCTGCGCTTCACCGACGAGCAGCCACCGGGCCTGCGCCAGAACCAGCGCATGCGCGCACGGATCCTGCTCGACACCCGCGACAACGTGCTGCAGGTCGAACGCGGACCGTTCCTTGAGCAGGGCGGCGGCACCCGCGCCTACGTGATGGACGGCGACATCGCGGTGCTGACCCAGATCCGCACCGGCGTCAGCAGCCTCGGTGCGGTCGAGATACTCGAAGGCGTACAGCCTGGCGACCGCATCGTGGTCTCCGGCGCCGACCAGTTCGGCGACGCCGAGCGCGTCGTCATCAACTAACCAATTATCACCTGCAAGGAACAATCCCATGCTCGACATGCGCCAGGTCACCAAGGTCTACCGCACCGAACTCGTCGAAACCCACGCGCTGCGATCGCTCGACCTGCACGTACGCGAAGGCGAGTTCGTCGCCGTCACCGGTCCGTCGGGCTCGGGCAAGACCACGTTCCTCAACATCGCCGGGTTGCTGGAAACCTTCAGTGCCGGCGTCTACAAGCTCGATGGCGAGGACGTAAGCACCCTGTCCGATGATGCCCGCAGCAAACTGCGCAACCAGAAAATCGGCTTCATCTTCCAGAGCTTCAACCTGATCCCGGACCTCAACCTGTTCGACAACGCCGACGTGCCATTGCGCTACCGCGGCATGCCGGCGGCCGAGCGCAAGCAGCGCATCGAGGCGGCGCTGGCGCGGGTCGGCCTGGGCTCGCGGATGAAGCACTACCCGGCTGAGTTGTCCGGCGGCCAACAGCAACGCGCCGCGATCGCACGCGCCCTGGCCGGCAGCCCGCGCCTGCTGCTGGCCGATGAGCCCACCGGCAACCTGGACTCGCAGATGGCCCGCGGCGTGCTCGAGATGCTCGAGGAAATCAACGCCGAAGGCACCACCATCGTGATGGTGACCCACGACCCGGAGCTGGCGGCACGCGCACAACGCAACGTGCATATCGTCGATGGCATGGCGACCGATATCTCGACCAACCACGGCCTGGCACGGCCGGTCGAGACAGCTCCTGCCACTGCGGGCGACTGAGGCAAGCCAATGTTCGGCTACTACCTGAATCTGGCCCTGCGCAGCTTCCGCCGCAACAAAATGATGACCGCACTGATGGTGCTGGCAATCGGTTTGGGCATTGGCGCCAGCATGACCATGCTGACCGTGTTGCACGTGATGTCCGGTGATCCGTTACCGCAACGAAGCGCGCAGCTGTATTACCCGCACATCGATCCGCTGCCTCTGGTTTTTCCTCCCAACGGTGGTTGGAATCCGGCGGACAACTTCACCTGGCCCGACGCGATGGCCCTGCTCAAGGCGGATCGCGCGCAGCATCAGGCGGCGATGTCCGGCGGCCGGGTGCTGGTACATCCTGCACAGGCCGATGCACGGCCGTTCTTCGCCGCGGGTCGATACGCCACTACAGATTTCTTCGCCATGTTCGGCGTGCCGTTCCTCCACGGACGCGGCTGGTCACAGAGCGGAGACGATGACCGCGCGCGCGTCGTGGTGCTGACGCAATCGCTGGCCCACACCCTGTTCGGCGAGACCGACGGTGTCGGCCGACTGGTGCGCCTTGGCGAAAACGACTTTCGAGTGATCGGCGTGACCACCGACTGGCAGCCGCAGCCAAAATTCTATGCCGACGCCAGCGCCAGCGCGTTCGGCCAGGCCGACCAGTTTTTCCTGCCGCTATCGACCGCACTCGATATGGATCTAGACGTGAACGGAAACATCTCCACCTGGGTCGAAGGCGATGCCGACCGCAGCGGCCCGGCGACTTCGTGGCTGCAGGTGTGGGTGCAACTTGATACGCCGGCGCAGGTCGCGGCCTACGGGCGCTTCCTGGTGGATTATTCTGCGCAACAGAAAGAGCTGGGCCGTTTCGAGCGCCCGGCAAGCAACGCCAAGCTGTACAGCCTGGTGCAATGGCTGGATCACCAGAACCTGGTGCCCAGCGACGTGCGCTTGCAGATGTGGCTGGCGCTGGGATTCCTGTTGGTGTGCCTGATCAACATCGTCGCCCTGTTGCTGGCCAAGTTCCTGCGGCGCAGCGGTGAGATCAGCGTGCGCCGCGCGCTGGGCGCGAGGCGGCGCGACATTTTTATGCAATTCGGAATGGAGTCCGCAGTGATCGGTGTGGCCGGCGGCGTGCTCGGTCTGGGGATCGCACAACTCGGGCTGTGGAGCGTGCGCCAGCGTCCGGACGACTACGCCCAGCTTGCACAAATGGATCCGGCCCTGTTACTGGGCACCGTCGGACTGGCCGTCACCGCCAGTGTTCTGGCTGGCTTGCTGCCCGCCTGGCGCGCGTGCCGCATTGCGCCGGCGCTGCAACTGAAAACCCTGTGAGGCACGCCACGATGCAACTTCGCCCCCTCGTTTCCAGTCTGCGACACCACAAACTCACCGCGAGCCTGTTGGTGCTGCAGGTGGCGTTGACCTGCGCCATCGTCTGCAACGTGGCGTTCATGATCGCCGACCGCGCCGGCCAAATGCTGCTGCCGTCCGGTGTCGCCGAGAGTGAGCTGTCGATGCTCGGCAGCACCAACATCGACCCCAATGCCAATCTGCAAGCTGCGCACAGCGCCGATCTGGCCGCGTTGCGCACCATTGCCGGCGTGCACAACGTGGTCGCGGTCAACTCGTTGCCATTGAGCGGCAGCATCGACAGTTACGGTGTCTGCGCCGACACGGACGCGATGAAGCGCGCGATGGCGACGCGTGGGATAGTCGCCGGCTGCTTCCAGGTCAGCGAATACAATGGCAGCCCCGGCGAAATTGACGCGCTTGGTCTGCAACTGGTGGCCGGGCGCGACTTCCTACCCGATGAATACGTCATCGGCGACGAGGTGCCAAGCGCCGTCGTCAGCCGCAGTCTCGCCGATGCCATGTATCCGGACGCGCAAGCCGTCGGCCAGACGATGTACACAGGCCCGAACCGCAGCGTGCGTATCGTTGGTGTGGTCGACACGTTGCTGGCACCGCGGTTGGGTAAGCCGGCGACGGATCAGCACACCATGCTGTGGCCGAAACTGCCCAATCGCAGCCGCGTAACCTACGTATTGCGCAGTGCGCCGGAAGACCGCGAACGCGTGCTGGACGAAGCGGTGAAGACCCTGACCCGAGTCAACCCGCAACGCCTGATCGACGACGACTCCGTGCGCACGTTCACGCAGATACGGGCCGACTACTTCCGCCGCGACACCGCCATGATCGGCCTGCTGCTCGCCGCGGCGCTCGGCTTGTTGTTCGTTACTGCGCTGGGGATCACCGGCCTCGCCAGCTTCTGGGTGCAGCAACGCACTCGCAACATTGGCATACGTCGCGCCGTCGGTGCCACGCGCGGGGATATCCGGCGCTATTTCCAGATCGAGAACTTCCTGATCGTCGGTGGTGGTGTTTTGGTCGGACTGGCCTTGGCCGTGCTGTTGAACCTGACCTTGATGCGCTACTACGAACTGTCACGGCTACCGCTGTACTACCTGCCAATCAGCGCAGCGATGTTGTGGGCGCTCGGCCAGCTGGCGGTGCTGGCCCCGGCCCGGCGCGCGGCGTCGGTGCCGCCGGCGATAGCGACACGCTCGGTGTTGTAAGGCGCTACCCCTTCACCCACAACCTTCCTTTCACGCACTGCCCGAGGCCACCACGATGTTCCGCAACAGCATGTTCGGCTACTACTTCGACCTCGCCTTGCGCAGCTTCCGCCGCAACAAGGTCCTCACCGCGCTGATGGTGCTGGCCATCGCGCTCGGCATCGGTGCCAGCATGACCACGCTGACGGTGTTCCATGTGTTGTCGGGCGATCCGCTGCCGGGCAAGAGCCATACGGTGTTCTATCCGCAGATCGAACCGCGCTCGATGGGCGGCTACGTCGCGGGCGAGGAGCCGTCGGATCAATGGACCCGTTTCGACGCGGAGGCGTTGCTGCGTGACGCCAAGGGTGATCGCCAGGCGATGATGTCCGGCGGCGCGGTGGCCGTCGAGCCGCAAGTCGAGGGGCTGGCGCCGTTCTACGCCAACGCGCGCTACACCTCGGCTGACTTCTTCTCCATGTTCGAGTTGCCGTTCGCCCAGGGCAAGGGCTGGGGCGCCGCCGAGGATGCCGCCGATGCGCGGGTCGTGGTGATCTCCGGGCCTCTCAACGAGAAGTTGTTCGGCGGCGGCAACAGCGTCGGCAAGACCATCCAGTTGGACCAGCTGACGTTCCAGGTGATCGGCGTCCTCGACGAATGGCGACCGACGCCGCGCTACTACGACCTGACCAATGCCCGCTATGGCGAGGCCGAGCAGGTGTTCCTCCCCTTCTCCACCTCGCGCGCGCTGGAATTGATCACCCGCGGCAATATGAACTGTTGGGACCCCGCCGGCGGTGCCGCCCAGGATGGCGACAATTACTCGATCAACGCCCCGTGCGCCTGGATCCAGTACTGGGTCGAACTGGAGACCCCGGAGAAGGTCGAAGCGTACCAGCGCTACTTGACGAATTATTCCGATCAGCAGCGCGCCGCGGGCCGCTTCGAGCGCCCGACCAACGTGCGCCTGCGCGACGTGATGGGCTGGCTGGACTACAACGGCGTCGTGCCCGGCGACGTGCGCCTGCAGGTGTGGCTGGCGATGGGCTTCCTGCTGGTGTGCCTGGTCAATACCGTCGGCCTGCTGCTGGCCAAGTTCCTGCGCCGCTCCACCGAGATCGGCGTGCGCCGGGCGCTGGGGGCCTCGCGTCGCGCGATCTTCGCCCAGTGTCTGGTCGAGGCCGGGACGATTGGCCTGGCCGGCGGCGTGCTCGGTCTGGGGCTCGCGCTGCTGGGGTTGTGGGCGGTTCGCCAGCAACCGACCGGTTACGCCGAGCTCGCCCAATTGGACCCGGCCATGCTGCTGCTCACGTTCGTCATCGCGGTCGTCGCGAGCCTGCTGGCCGGCATGTTGCCGGCCTGGCGCGCCTGCCAGATCGCCCCCGCCATCCAGCTCAAGAGTCAGTGAGGCACACCATGGCCGATATCCGCCCCATCCTGTCGACCCTGCGTCGGCACAAGACCGCCGCCGCGCTGATCGTGCTCGAGGTCGCGCTCAGCTGCGCGATCATCTGCAACGCGGTATTCCTGATCAACGACCGGCTGCAGCGCATGGACCAGCCGAGCGGACTGGTCGAGTCCGAGATCGTCCGGCTGCAGCTGGCCGGTATCGGCCGCGACGACAACGCCGAGGCACTCAGCCGCGCGGACGTCACCGCATTGAGCGCCATTCCCGGGGTCAAGTCCGCCGCGCTGACCAACCAGCTGCCATTCGGCAACTCCTCGTGGAACAGCTCGGTCAACCTGATGGCGGACCAGCAGGTCCCAACCCTCAATGCCGCAACCTACCTGGGTGACGAGCAATTGCTGGAAACGCTCGGCCTGCGCCTGGTGGCCGGCCGCGACTTCAACCCCGACGAGTACATCGACTGGGAGGCGTTCAACACGCCGAACTCGGGCATCCAGGCGCACTCGGTAATCCTCTCCCGCGCGGTCGCCGAGCGGCTGTACCCGGGGGAGAACGCCATCGGCAAGCGGCTCTATACCTGGGGCAAGGATCCGATCCGGGTAGTCGGCGTGGTCGATTATCTGATCAGGCCCAATGAACAGGGCGGCTCATCGGAGGTCCAGCTGTCGCTGATCCTGCCGATCCGTGTGCCGTTCACGCTGGGCAGCAACTACGTGCTGCGCACCGATCCGGATCGACGCGAAGAAGTGCTCAAGGCCGCGGTGGCGACGCTCGAACAGGCCAATCCGAACCGGATCCTGATGGACCACGAGACCATGGAAAAGAGCCGCGCCGACTATTACGCGGCCGACCGTGCCATGGCCTGGTTACTGGCCGCCGTCATCATCGGCCTGCTGGTGGTGACCGCACTGGGCATCGTCGGGCTGGCCAGTTTCTGGGTGCAGCAGCGCACCAAGCAGATCGGCGTGCGCCGTGCACTGGGCGCAACCCGCGGCCAGATCCTGCGCTACTTCCAGACCGAGAACTTCATCCTTGCCACGGTCGGCATCGTGATCGGAATGGCGCTGGCCTACGGCATCAACCTGATGCTGATGGAGCGTTACGAGCTGGCGCGGCTACCGGCGATCTACCTGCCGGTCGGCGCGATCGCGCTATGGCTGCTGGGGCAGATCGCGGTGTTCGGGCCGGCCCGGCGCGCGGCCGCGGTGCCGCCGGCGGTGGCCACGCGCAGCGTTTGACTGCGGCCTCCAGTACGCTTGCCCGATGCCCACCATCCTCGTCATCGATGACAACCCCGCCGTCGCCACCGCGCTGGAGGTGCTGTTTTCGCTGCACGAGATCGACACCTGCGCGGCAACCAGCCCCGAAGACGGGCTCGCCTTGCTCGACCGGTCCCCGGTCGACCTGGTCGTGCAGGACATGAACTTCCGCGCCGACACCACCTCTGGCGAAGAAGGCATGGCGCTGTTCGGCCAGATCCGCGAGCGTCACCCGGACTTGCCGGTGATCCTGCTGACCGCGTGGACGCACCTGGAATCGGCCGTCGACCTGGTCAAGGCCGGCGCCGCCGACTACCTCGCCAAGCCGTGGGACGACCGCAAGCTGCTGGCCACGGTAAACAACCTGCTGGAGTTGTCGGAGGCGCGGCGTGAGCTGCGGCACCACCGCCAGGGTGAGCGCCGTCGCCGCGATGCACTGGCACGCGACTATGATCTGTGTGGGCTGGTCTACGCCGATCCCGCCAGCGAGAACGTGCTGTCGCTGGCCTGCCAGGTCGCACGCTCCGACCTGCCGGTGCTGATCACCGGCCCCAACGGCACCGGCAAGGAGAAGTTTGCCGAGATCGTGCACGCCAATTCAGCGGTGCGCGACGGCCCATTCGTCGCGCTTAATTGCGGTGCGCTACCGGGCGAGTTGATCGAGGCGGAGTTGTTCGGCGCCGAAGCGGGCGCCTACACCGGCGCGAACCGTGCCCGCGAGGGCAAGTTCGAGGCCGCCGACCGCGGCACGCTGTTTCTCGACGAGATCGGCACGCTGTCCCCGGCTGGCCAGGTCAAGTTGCTGCGGGTGCTGGAAACCGGCCGCTTCGAGCGCTTGGGCGGCAACCGCGAGCGCAGCGTCAAGGTGCGCATCATCAGTGCGACCAACGCCGACCTGCCGGCACTGATCACCGACGGCCGCTTCCGCGAGGACCTGTACTACCGGCTCAACGCGATCGAGCTGAAACTGCCGGCGCTGGCGGACCGGCCTGACGACATCCTGCCGCTGGCGCGCCATTTCCTGCCGCCAGGCAAGCAACTCGATACCGGCGCCGAGCATGCCCTGCTGGCCCACGCCTGGCCGGGCAACGTGCGCGAACTGCGCAACACCCTGCAACGTGCCGCGCTGCTGGGTCGCGGCCAGCGCATTGTCGCCAACGACCTCGGCCTGCCCCCACCTGCGGCCGGCAGCCCCACGCGCGGCGCTGCAGCCATCGTGAACGATGAACCCGACCGCAGCCAGATCGAAGCCGCGCTGGAGCGCAATGGCGGTGTACTGGCGCAGGCGGCGAGCGAGCTGGGACTGTCGAGGCAGGCGCTGTATCGCCGCCTCGACCGGCTCGGCATCAAGCGCGACTGAACCGCCATGAGCTGGCTACGGCGACTACCGATCAGCCTTGTCTTCACCTTGTTGGCGCTATTGCATGCCGCCGGCGTCACCGCGCTTGCGCTGTGGTTCACGCACTGGCTGCCGCAGCCGTGGATGGCCTGGGCGCTGTCGCTCGCCATTGATCTGCCGTTGCTGGCGTACCACGTGCGGCGTGTCTTCGCGCCGATGAAGTCGCTGTTCCGGGCCCTGGCCGGGACCGTCGCCAGCTACCGCGACGGCGACTACAACTTCAGCCTGGTATCGAACGTGCATGGCGAACTGGGCGAACTGGTGCAGGCCCACAACCACCTCGGCGACACCCTGCGTGACCAGCGGCTGGCGCTGGTGGAGCGCGAGCTGTTGCTGGACACGATGGTGCAGAACACGCCGGTGGCGATGCTGCTGGTCGACCCGTCGCGCCGGATCGTCCACGCCAATCTCGCCGCCCGCACGCTGCTCGGCGAAGGTCACAAGCTGGAAGGGCAGTCGTTCGACGCGTTGGTATCGCGAATGCCCGACGCACTGCGCGACGCCCTGGAACGCGGCGGCGACGGGATATTCACCGTCAGCGATGACCCGGGCGACATCAACCAGGGCAGCGACAACGGCAACGAGGAGATCTATCACCTGAGCCGGCGTGAGTTCCGCCTCAACGGCCGCCGCCACGAGCTGGTGCTGTTGCGTGCGCTGACCGCCGAGCTGCGCCGTCAGGAAGTGCAGACCTGGAAGAAGGTGATCCGGGTCATCAGCCACGAGCTCAACAACTCGTTGGCACCCATCGCTTCGCTCGCCCACTCGGGCGCCGAGCTGCTGCGACGTGGCCAGTACGAACGGCTGCCGACCGCCTTCGCCACGATCGAGGAGCGGGCCCGGCACCTGGAAGGCTTCATCCGCGATTACGCCCACTTCGCCAAGCTGCCCGCGCCCCGACGCGAGCCGGTGGCGTGGTCGCGCTTCATCGAGCAATTGCGCAGCCAGGTGGATTTCGCCACCGACGAAGGCGGCATCGACGGCATCGCCCGCCTGGACGCGGCGCAGCTGGAACAGTGCCTGCTGAACTTGCTGAAGAACGCCCACGAGTCCGGCTCGGCACCCGAAGATGTCCGCCTGTCGCTACGCCGCATGCCCCAGGCGTGGCGCATCGACGTGCTTGACCGCGGCAGTGGCATGAACGAGGCGGTGCTGGCCAACGCGCTGTTGCCGTTCTATTCGACCAAACGCCATGGCACCGGTCTGGGATTGGCCCTGGCACGCGAAATCGCCGAAGCCCATGGTGGCCGCGTCGCGCTGCTGAACCGAGAAGGTGGCGGGCTGTGCGTGACGTTGCTGATCCCGGACGCAAGGAGTCCGTAGCTGCCCATCTGCGTATGGCCACAGGGAGCGGTCAACCCGCGAGGGGCAACTCTACTTTTTCTTCGGCCGCTGCCAGCCCTCGACCACCGACTGCCGCGAACGCGCGACGCTGAGCTTGCCCGCGGGTGCCGTGCGCGTGATCACCGAACCGGCGGCAATCGTCGCCTGCTTGCCGACCGTCACCGGCGCGACCAGCGAGGTGTTGGAGCCGATGAAGGCGCCGTCCTCGATCACCGTGCGCGATTTGTTCACCCCATCGTAGTTGCAGGTGATGGTACCCGCGCCAACATTGACGCCGCTGCCGATCACCGCATCACCGAGGTAACTCAGGTGGTTGGCCTTGCTGGACACGCCCATGGAGGTGTTCTTGATCTCCACGAAATTGCCGACGTGGGCGCCGTCAGCCAGTACCGTGCCGGGGCGCAGCCGGGCGAACGGTCCAATCGTCGCCGCCCCTTCGACCACCACGCCGTCAAGGTCGCAATGCGCACGCACCTCGGTACCCGGGCCGAGCTTGACGTTGCGCAGGCGACAGAACGGCCCGATGCGCACGTCATCGGCCAGCTCGACCGTCCCCTCGAACACCACGTCGACGTCGATCTCGACGTCACGACCCACGCTGACCTCCCCGCGCACGTCGACCCGCGCCGGGTCGGCCAGTCGCGCACCGGCCACGCACAGCGAGCGGGCGGCACGCAGTTGGTAGGCGCGTTCAAGTTGCGCCAGCTGCCACGGATCGTTGGCACCCTCGACCTCGATAGGATCGTGGACGTGGACCATCTCGGCGGCGCTGAACTCCTCGGCCGCCGCGGCAAACACGTCGGTCAGGTAGTACTCGCCCTGTGCATTGTCGTTGTCCAGGTGCTCCAGCCAGCGACGCAGCGGCTCGCCATCGGCCACAAGGATGCCGCTGTTCACGGTGCGGATCTCGCGCTGCTCCTGGTCCGCATCTTTCTGCTCCACGACCCGGGCCACGTTGCCCTCGGCATCGCGGATGACCCGCCCATATCCGTTCGGCTCCTCGAGCTCGGCCACCAGGACCGCGAGCCTACCGGACACCGCAAGCAAACGACGCAGGGTCGTCAGCGTGATCAGCGGCACGTCGCCGTACAGGACCAGCACCCGCGCATCCATCGGCACCGCCGGCATCGCCTGCTGCAATGCATGCCCGGTGCCCAGGCGCAGGGACTGCTCTGACCAGGTCAGGTCCGACTGCAGGGCGAAAGCATCACGCAGCTGCTGCCCGCCGTGCCCAAACACCACATGGATGCCTTCCGCGTTCAACGCCCGGGCGGTATCGATGACGTGACCCAGCATCGGCTTGCCGGCGACCTGCTGCAGCACCTTGGGCCGTGCCGACTTCATGCGTTTGCCTTCGCCGGCAGCGAGGATAACGACGTGCAATGGGGGGGACATGCGGACTCCAGGTTGCAACGTGGTTTGCAGCCGCAATTCTATCCGGCCGGAGCGATCCAGGGCGAGTGACGCTCCTGCTAGGATGCCGCGGTGCCCAACCTGTCATCGCTCCCTGCTCGTCGCACCCCGCCTGCCGCGCGCCAATGCGGGGTCGTGGCTGTGCCCCGTGCGGTCATTGCTCCATGAGCCTGTCGCGCGAAGGCAGGCACTACCTGATGATCGGCATCGTCCAATGGCTGCTCGATTGGGCGGTAATGGTGGCGCTGAGCCATTACGGGATGCCGGTGGAGCCGGCGAACGTCGCCGGCCGGATCAGCGGCGCGCTGCTGGGCTTCTGGCTCAACGGCCGGATCACCTTTGCCGGCGACCACACCACCGTCGGCAAGCGGCAGTTCTTCCGGTTCCTGCTGATGTGGATGTTGACCACCGCGATCAGCACCTGGTCGCTTGGCGCGATCAACCAGATGGCCGGACTGAAATGGGCGTGGTTGGCTAAGCCGGGGGTGGAAGTCGTGCTCGGCGGCGTCGGCTTTTTGCTTTCCCGGCATTGGGTGTATCGACGCTGACGCGGCTGGTTGGCGCATTGTTAATGCGCCCTACCGTCCCGGACACGACGACGCCGGCACGGGGCCGGCGTCGGGCATTGCTGTCGCGGGAATCGCTGCCTAGTGCTTCATGTTCTTGCGCAGCCGCTCCAGTGCCTGCAACTGGACGGTAACCTCGGCCAGTCGCGCCTGCGCCTCGGCAATCTCCATCGGTTCGCCACGGCCGGAAAGAATCCGCTCGGCCTCTTCCTTGGCGGCGCGAACGGCGGCTTCGTCGATGTCCTGGGCGCGCACGGCGGTGTCGGCCAGCACGGTGACCACTTGCGGCTGCACTTCCAGGATCCCGCCGGTGACGGCGAAGTCCAGTTGCTCACCGCTCGGCAGGGTCACCACCACCTTGCCCGGCTTCAACCGGGTGATCAGCGGGGCGTGCCTGGGCGCGATGCCGAGCTCGCCGAGCTCGCCGGTCGCCACCAGCATGGTGGCTTCGCCGCGGAAGATCTCTTCCTCGGCGCTGACGATGTCACAACGGAACGTGCTGCTCATGGACATTCTCTTTGTTCAATGAATCAGGCTGCTTCGCCGATGATCTTCTTGCCCTTCTCGACCGCGTCCTCGATGCTGCCGACCATGTAGAACGCCTGCTCCGGCAGGTGGTCGTACTCGCCATCGACGATGCCCTTGAAGCCACGGATGGTGTCCTTCAGCGGCACGTACTTGCCGGGCGAGCCGGTGAACACTTCGGCGACGTGGAATGGCTGGCTGAAGAAGCGCTCGATCTTGCGCGCGCGCGATACCGCCTGCTTGTCTTCTTCGGACAGCTCGTCCATGCCCAGGATCGCGATGATGTCCTTCAGTTCCTTGTATTTCTGCAGGGTCTGCTGGACGCGCTGGGCGGTGTCGTAATGCTCGTTGCCGATCACGTTCGGATCCATCATGCGCGACGTCGAGTCGAGCGGATCAACCGCCGGGTAGATACCCAGCGAGGCGATGCTGCGCGACAGCGCGACGGTGGAGTCAAGGTGGGCGAAGGTGGTCGCCGGCGACGGATCGGTGTAGTCATCGGCAGGCACGTAGACGGCCTGGATCGAGGTGATCGAGCCGGTCTTGGTCGAGGTGATGCGCTCCTGCAGCACGCCCATCTCCTCGGCCAGGGTCGGCTGGTAGCCCACCGCCGACGGCATGCGGCCGAGCAGCGCGGATACTTCGGTACCGGCCAGGGTGTAGCGGTAGATGTTGTCGACGAAGAACAGCACGTCGCGGCCCTTGCCCGACTCGTCCTTCTCGTCGCGGAAGTACTCGGCCATGGTCAGCCCGGTCAGCGCGACGCGCAGGCGGTTGCCCGGCGGCTCGTTCATCTGGCCGTAGACCATCGCGACCTTGTCCAGGACGTTGGAGTCCTTCATCTCGTGGTAGAAGTCGTTGCCCTCGCGGGTACGCTCACCCACGCCGGCGAACACCGACAGGCCCTCGTGCGCCTTGGCGATGTTGTTGATCAGCTCCATCATGTTGACGGTCTTGCCGACGCCGGCGCCGCCGAACAGGCCGACCTTGCCGCCCTTGGCGAACGGGCACATCAGGTCGATGACCTTGATGCCGGTTTCCAGCAGGTCGTTGGCCGCGGCCTGCTCTTCGTAACTCGGTGCCTCGCGATGGATTTCCCAGTTCGCGGTCGCCTCGACCGGACCGGCTTCATCGATCGGCCGACCCAGCACGTCCATGATGCGGCCCAGCGTACCCAGACCGACCGGCACCGAGATGCCCTTGCCGGTGTTGGTCGCGATCAGGTTGCGCTTCAGTCCGTCGGTTGAGCCCAGCGCGATCGCACGCACCACGCCGTCACCCAGCTGCTGCTGCACTTCCAGCGTGATCTCGGTGTTGTCGACCTTCAACGCGTCGTAGACGCGCGGAACGGATTCGCGTGGGAACTCGACGTCGACGACGGCACCGATGATCTGAACGATCTTGCCCTGGCTCATGATGTTTCCTCGTATCTCTGAATGCTGCTTGCGGATCGCAGGTCGCGGCCGCGGGATGTTGGATTGGAACCGTTGTGATGCCGGTCAGACCGCTGCCGCACCACTGACGATTTCGGAAATTTCCTGGGTGATCGCCGCTTGCCGTGCCTTGTTGTAGACCAGTTGCAACTCGTCCATCAGCTTGTTCGCGTTGTCGGAGGCGGACTTCATCGCGACCATGCGAGCGGCGTGCTCGGAGGCCACGTTCTCCAACACCGCCTGATACACCAGCGACTCGATGTAACGGGTCAACACGTGATCCAGCACGGTCTGCGCATCGGGCTCGTAGATGTAGTCCCAATCGTGCCGGGACACCGGCGCGTCCGATGGCGGCAGCGGCAACAGCTGCTCGAACGTCGCCTGCTGGGTCATGGTGTTGACGAAATCGTTGTAGCAGACGAACACGCGGTCGATGTCGCCGCCGCTGTACCCGTCCAGCACCACCTTGACCACGCCGATCAGCTGCTCCAGCTTGGGCTGGTCGCCCAGATGGGTGACGGTGGCAAGCATGTTGACCTTGACCCGGCGGAAAAACACCGAAGCCTTCTGGCCGATGGTGACCACGTCGACCTCGACGCCCTGCTGCTGCCAGTTGCGGATCTCGCCCAGCAGCTTGCGGAACAGGTTGTTGTTCAGCCCACCGGCCAGTCCGCGGTCGGACGACACGATGATGTAACCGACGCGCTTGGGATCTGCGCGCTCGGTCATGTACGGATGCTGATAATCGGAGTTGGCCTGGGCCAGGTGCCCGATCACCTGCTTCATCACCCGCGCATACGGCCGCGATACCTTCATCCGCTCCTGCGCCTTGCGGATCTTGGAAGCCGAGACCATCTCGAGCGCGCGCGTCACCTTGCGGGTGTTCTGCACGCTCTTGATCTTGGTTTTGATTTCACGTCCGCCTGCCATCGTCTTGTCCGCCTTACCAGGTGCCGGTTTTCTTGAACTCTTCGATGCCCTGCTTGAAGGCCGCCTCGATCTCGTCGTTCCACGCGCCGCTGGTGTTGATCTTGCCGATCAGCTCGCCCTGGGTGTTGGCAAAGTGCGCGTGCAGGCCTTCCTCGAACGCCAGCAGCTTGTTCACCGCGACGTCGTCAAGGTAACCCTCGTTGACCGAGTAGATCGACAATGCCTGGTTGGCGATCGACATCGGCAGGTACTGCTTCTGCTTCATCAGCTCGGTCACGCGCTGGCCGCGCTCAAGCTGCTTGCGGGTCGCCTCGTCCAGATCGGAAGCGAACTGTGCAAACGCCGCCAGCTCACGGTACTGGGCAAGCGCGATGCGGATGCCGCCCGAGAGCTTCTTGATGATCTTGGTCTGCGCCGAGCCACCCACGCGCGACACCGAGATGCCGGCGTTCACGGCCGGACGGATACCGGCGTTGAACAGGTCGGTCTCCAGGAAGATCTGGCCGTCGGTGATCGAGATCACGTTGGTCGGCACGAACGCGGACACGTCGCCGGCCTGGGTCTCGATGATCGGCAGCGCGGTCAGCGAACCGGTCTTGCCCGTCACTTCACCGTTGGTGAACTTCTCCACGTATTCCTCGGACACGCGCGCGGCGCGCTCCAGCAGGCGCGAGTGCAGGTAGAACACGTCACCCGGATACGCTTCGCGGCCCGGTGGGCGCTTCAGCAGCAGCGAGATCTGGCGGTACGCCACGGCCTGCTTGGACAGGTCGTCGTACACGATCAGCGCGTCTTCGCCGCGGTCCATGAAGTACTCGCCCATGGTGCAACCCGAGTAGGCGCTGATGTACTGCATCGCCGCCGACTCGGACGCGGTCGCGGCGACCACGATGGTGTGGTCCATCGCGCCCTGCTCTTCCAGCTTGCGCACGACGTTGGCGACCGAGCTGGCCTTCTGGCCGATCGCGACGTACACGCACTTGATGCCGGTACCCTTCTGGTTGATGATCGCGTCGATCGCCATCGCGGTCTTGCCGGTCTGGCGGTCGCCGATGACCAGCTCGCGCTGGCCGCGGCCGATCGGGATCATCGAGTCGACCGACTTGTAGCCGGTCTGAACCGGCTGATCGACCGACTTGCGCCAGATCACGCCCGGGGCGACGCGCTCCACCGGCGCGGTCAGCTTGGCGTCGACCGGACCCTTGCCGTCGATCGGCTCGCCCAGCGCATTGACCACCCGGCCCAGCAACTCGGTGCCGATTGGCACTTCCAGGATACGGCCGGTGGTCTTGGCCACGTCGCCTTCGCGCAGGTTCTCGTAGCCGCCCAGCACCACGGCGCCGACAGAGTCGCGCTCCAGGTTAAGGGCCAGCGCGAAGATGTTGTTCGGCAACTCGATCATTTCGCCCTGCATCACGTCGGCCAGGCCGTGGATGCGCACGATGCCGTCGGCCACCGAGGTGACCGAGCCTTCGTTGCGCGACTCCGCGGACAGCTTGACCTTCTCGATGCGGGTCTTGATCAGTTCACTGATTTCGGACGGGTTGAGCGTGGTTTGCATGGGTGTTTCCCTTGTGCCCGGCGCGCGCGCCGGAAGTAAACGATGATTCGTGGATGCGACTGGGGTCGGTCAGTGGGCCAGGGCCGATTGCAGCCGCGACAGCTTGCCTTTCAGCGATCCGTCGATGACCACGTCGCCGGCGTCGATCACCGCGCCGCCAATCAGCGACTCGTCGATCGCGGTTTCCAGCTCGACCTCGCAGTCGAAACGTTTCTTGAGCGCGACCCGGATCAACTCCAACTCGCCTGCCGGCATTTCGCTGGCCGAGGTGATCCGCGCCTTGACGAGGTTCTCCGACTGCGCGCGCAACTGCTCGAACAGCCCGGCGATCTCGGCCAGCAACGGCAAGCGGTTGTTGTCGGCAAGCAGCCCGATGAACTGCCGGAACTCCTGGTTCGCGCCGTCATCGGCCAGCAACGCGATCGCGTCGCCGGTCGACAAGCGTGGGTGCTTCAACAATGCCTCTACCGTCGGGTCGGCGGCGACACGGGCGGCGAGCCCGAGCGCTTGCGACCAATCGGCGGCGTGGCCGTCATTGCTCGCCGCCGCGAAGGCGGCACGCGCATAAGGGCGGGCGAGGGTCACGTTCTGGCTCATCGCTTGTGGCCTCTGGTCAATGGCTGGCTCAAAGCTGGGCTGCGAGTTCGTCGAGCAACGCCTTGTGGGCATTGGCGTCGATTTCGCGATGCAGCAGCTTCTCGGCACCGCTGATCGCCAGCGACGAGACCTGCTTGCGCAAGTCTTCGCGGGCACGGTTCTGCGCCGCAAGGATCTCCGCGTCCGCCAGCGCTTTCTGGCGCGTGGCTTCGACCATCGCATCGGTCCTGGCCTGCTCGATGATCTGGTTGGCGCGATGGTGCGCCTGCTCGATCACCTCGTTGGCCTTGGTCCGGGCTTCGCGCATGGCAGCGTCGACGCTGTGCTGCGCTTCGGCCAGGTCGTGTTGGCTGCGCTCGGCAGCCGCAAGGCCTTCGGCGATTTTTTTCTGGCGTTCTTCGATCGCCCGGTTCAGGGGCGGCCAGATGAACTTCATGGTGAACCAGATGAGCAACGCGAACGAGAGCATCTGGCCCAGGAAGGTCATGTTGATATTCATGACAGCTCCGTAGGGACGCTGCGGGCACGAAGGCCCGGGAGAGCCGCCCGGAAACCCGGACGGCTCAGGGAGTCAAAACCGTGGATCAGGCAGCACCGACCGCGCTCAGCAGCGGGTTGCCGAAGGCAAACAGCAAGCCAACCGCCAACGCGATGATGAACGGGGCGTCGATCAGGCCGGCCAACAGGATCATGCGGCCCTGCAGCATCGGCACCAACTCGGGCTGGCGCGCGGCCGACTCGAGGAACTTGCCACCCATGAGCGCGATGCCGAGGCATGCGCCGATGGAGCCCAGACCGACCATCATGCCGATCGCGATCGCGGTCATGCCCTGCAAACTGGCGATAAATTCCATGGTTTTCTCCTACTTGTATGTGTGATTCGAACTGGCGGAAGGATGAAGCAATGAGGAACTGGGAAATCGGGAACTGAAAAACGGGAGTTGCCGGATCAATGACTCTCGTAGGCGCTGGCGATATAGACCACCGAGAGAATCATGAAGATGAAGGCCTGCAGCAGCACGATCAGGACGTGGAACACCGCCCAGGCGAAGTTGAACAGTACGCCCGGCACGAACATCAGCAGACTGCCGCCGAGCATGCCGGCGATCAGCATGAACACCAGTTCGCCACCGTACATGTTGCCGAACAGTCGCATGGCCAGCGATACCGGCTTGACCGCGTACTCGATGACGTTCATGCCCAGGTTGACCGGCAGCAGGATCGCCCGGGTGACCTTGCCCTCGGCATGGAATGGCGAGGTCAGCAGTTCCTTGCCGAAACCGAAGCCGCCCTTGGCCTTGATCGAGTGGTAGAAAATCAGGAAGAACACGACCAGCGAAATACCCACGGTGGTATTCAGGTCGGCGGTCGGCACCCAGCGGAAGTAGGTGTGGCTGGCCACTTCGGCACCGGCAACCACCTGGATGGCCATGCCGGGGGTATCCAGCGGCAGCAGGTCCATCGCGTTCATCAACACGACCCACATGAAGATGGTCAGCGCCAATGGCGTCAGCGAACTGCGATCACCGTGGAAGTTGTCTTTGACCTGGTTGTCGACGAACTCCAGGATGATCTCGACGAAAGCCTGCCCCTTGGAGGGCACGCCGGAGGTCGCCTTGCGTGCGAAATAGCCGAACCATGCAATGAATATCAGCCCCAGCGCCAACGACACGGCCCACGTGTCGATGTTGAAGCCGCCGCCTACCAACTCGATCGTGTTCTGCTCGAGATGGTGCTGGATGTATTCGTTCAGGCCGCCAGAGCCGGTCTGTTCACTCACGAAGGACACCTTTCCGTTTCAGGATTTGGGCCGGCACGAAGGCCAGCGTCGCCGCTACTACGCCGGCCAACATCGGCAGCGGCGGTAACTTCAACCCGGCCAAGCCGAGCGTGAATACTGCAAACACCACCAACCACTTCAACAAAACGCCTGCCAGCAACCGTCCCATGACCGCGCCAGCCGGTTGAACCCCGCCGCCCAGCGCAACCAGTGCCGCCACCACGCTGCCGACCGCAACAGCACCACCACCGACAAGGGCGCCGAACGCCGATGGCGCACCCTGCATCAGGAAAATCAGCGCAACCAACACCGTCACGCCAGCCTGGAAGGCGATGACGCGCGATGCCAGTCGGCGACCTGCGAACATTGGATCGTGCACGCTTGCCTGTCGTCCGGGAGTGGGCATGAAGAACGCCCGATGAAGCCGCCGAATTATAGAGGGCGCGGATGGTTGCGGCAACTGCTAGCGGTCACCGTCCCCCAACAAGACCCGGATCCGCATTCAGCTTCGAAGGTCGGGCGTCGTGGAATCCACCTGAATGGGGACCGGGATATGGTGGAAAGCGGGGCAACTGCGCGGCTGCGGAACCTTTGTCGCGGGCGCGGGTCAGTATCTCTGCCCGACCCCGTCGTCTCTCTCTCCTCGTCAAGGCAAAAAAGTAGCGGCGGGCTCGAAGCCCCGGCCTGATCCGCCGGGGCTTCATCTTTTTCACCGGGCTGGACGACGAGCGCCGGTCGGCTCAGCCTTTCTTCGACGCGCCCTTCTTCGGGATATACAGATCGGTGATGGTGCCGTCGAACACCTCGCTGGCCATCGCCACCGACTCCGACAGGGTTGGATGCGGATGGATGGTGTGGCCGATGTCGCCGACTTCGCAACCCATCTCGATCGCCAGCGCGATCTCGGCGATCAGCTCACCTGCGTGTACCCCGACGATGCCGCCGCCGACCACGCGCTGGGTCGCCTCATCGAACAGCAACTTGGTGAATCCCTCGGTACGACCGATGCCGATCGCGCGCCCGGACGCCGCCCACGGGAACTTGCCGACACCGATCTTCAGGCTCTTGTCCTTGGCCTCGGTTTCGGTCAGGCCGACCCAAGCGATTTCCGGGTCGGTATACGCCACCGATGGGATCACACGCGCCACCCACTCCTTCTTTTCGCCCGCGGCCACTTCCGCGGCCAGCTTGGCCTCGTGGGTGGCCTTGTGGGCGAGCATCGGGTTGCCGACCAAGTCACCGATGGCAAAAATGTGCGGCGCACTGCTGCGCATCTGGCGGTCGACGGGAATGAACCCTCGATCGGTCACCTCCACCCCGGCCTTCTGCGCATCGAGCTTGCCGCCATTGGGCGCGCGGCCGACGGCGACCAGCACCCGGTCGTAGAGACCGGGATCGGGCACGCTGCCACCTTCGGCCGCCGGCTCGAAGCTGACCTTCAGGCCCTTCTTCTGCGCCTCGACCTTGGCCGCCTTGGTCTTCAGGTGGACCGTTACGCCCTGCTTCTTCAGCCGGTCGGCCAGTGGCTTGACCAGGTCCTTGTCGGTGCCGGGCATCAACTGGTCCATGAACTCGACCACGGTGACTTCGCTGCCCAGCGCGCGGTACACCGTTGCCATCTCCAGGCCGATGATGCCGCCACCCACCACCAGCAGCTGTTTCGGGATATCGGCCAGCTCCAGCGCGTCGGTTGAATCCATCACCCGCGGGTCGTCCCACGGGAAGCCCGGCAGCTTCACCGCCTGGCTGCCGGCGGCAATGATGCATTGCTTGAAGCTGACCAGCTGCGGCTTGCCATCCTCGCCCTGGATCTCCAACTCGTTGGCGGAAATGAAGGTGCCGACGCCCGTGATCACGCGCACCTTTCGCTGCTTGGCCATGCCGGCCAGACCCTTGGTCAGCTGACCGACGACGTTCTGCTTGTAGCCGCGCAACTTGTCCAGCGCGATCTTCGGCTTGCCGAAGTCGATCCCGAAATCACCCGCATGCGCGGCCTCGTCGACCACTGCAGCGGCGTGGAGCAGGGCCTTGGACGGGATGCAACCCACGTTGAGGCAGACGCCGCCCAATTGCGCGTAACGCTCGACCAGCACGGTATCCAGGCCCAGGTCAGCGGCCCGGAACGCCGCGGTGTAACCCCCCGGTCCCGCGCCAAGCACCAGCATCGCGCATTCGACATCGGCTTTACGGCCAGACGCGGGCGCGGCTGGCGGCGCGGTCGGTGACGCTTTTGGAGCGCCCTCACCCGCCGCGCTGCGCGCGTCGACCTCTCCCGCGGGCGGGAGAGGTGACTTGTCGCCGGTGTCGGCGGCCGCCGCTTTCGCATCCTTCGGTGATGCGTCTGCCTTGGCATCTTCGCCCTTGCCGTTGCTCCCGGCCTCGCTCCCGCCTTCGGCCTCGGTTTCAATCACCGCGATCACAGCGCCGTCGGCCACGGTGTCGTCGACCTTGACCCGCAGCTCCTTGACCACCCCGGCCACGCTGGATGGCACCTCCATGGTGGCTTTCTCCGACTCCAGCGTGACCAGGCCCTGATCGACGACCACGGTGTCCCCGACGGCGACCAGCACCTCGATTACCGGCACGCCGTCGTAATCACCGATGTCGGGAACCTTCACTTCAATCTGTGCCATGGCTGTGTCTCCTTATTGGCCGCGCGAGGGGTCGGGCGCAGCGGGATGTTGATTGGATTCGGGAAAGATCGAGTCGCGTGCGTCGTTGTTCGCCAGCGTCACGCGCTCGGCCGCCGTCAGGACGGTCTCCGCTGTCTGGGGGTCCGGGCTCGAAATCCGCTGACCTCGCAGCAGGGCAATAGCGTCCTCGCCGCTGAGGCCGAACACGCTGCGCAGGTGGAGGTCGCGCTGCGGCAATGGAATCTCGATCCCGTGGCGCTTGAACGCGGTGTCCAGCTCCCACAGGTAGGCGGCCTTGATCGCGGCGTTGCGCTTGGTCGCCTCCTCGGTCAACCACACCGCCAGCAGGTATTCGACCGCGCCATCGCCGAAATCGGCCAACCACACCTGCGGCCGGTGCCGGCCCTCCATCGCCAGGGTGAACGGCACCTTGGCGGCGGCTTCCAGAGCGGCCTTCTTGACCAGCTCCTTGTCGACCCCGTAGGCGACCTTGAACGGCACGCGCATGCGGCGCAGGACGTCGCGATGGGTCCAGTTGACCACGCGCCCGGTCATGAACTCGGCGTTCGGCACCAGGATATCGATGTTGTCGTTGGTGATGATGCGGGTCGCGCGCATGTTGATGTCGCGTACGGTGCCGCGCACGTCGGCATCGAGCTCGATGAAATCGCCGACCTTCAATGACTGGTCGAACAGCAGCACCAGGCCCCCGATGAAGTTGGCGAAGATCTCGCGCAGCCCGAACCCCAGGCCGATACCAAGTGCGCCGGCAAACACCGCGAACTCGCCGATCGGAACGCCGGTCAGGCGCAGCGCGACCATCACGCCGATCAGCAACAGCAGGTAGTGGGCGACTCGCGAAACCGCGTAGATCGCGGCGTGATTGACGTTCTGGCGCTGCTTGCCGTAACGGACCAGCGCGCGTCGCAACAGCATCGACAAGAGTTGCGCGGCCAGTACCGCCAGCACCGCCGCGACCAGGCCGCCGACGGTCAACTGGAAGCCGCCCAGGCTGATCAACCGGTAATCCAGTAATGGTTGCAGCCCCAGCCAACCCTCCCGCGTGGCAGCGTCGACCGACTCGATCACGCGGCCACTGGCGTGCTCGATCCGCTCCGCGGGCGTGCTGGCTTGCATGGCCTCGTCAGCCAGCCGCCTGCAGCAACGATTGCCCCACCACGGTCACAGCAGCATCCTGCGCATGTCGGCGAGGATCTTCGCCATATAGCTGGTGAAGCGTGCGGCGGCGGCGCCGTCGATCACGCGGTGGTCGTAGCTCAGCGACAGCGGCAGGGTCAGGCGCGGGACGAACTCCTTGCCGTTCCAGACCGGTTTCATGTCCGAGCGCGAGACGCCGAGGATCGCCACTTCCGGAGCGTTGACGATCGGGGTGAATGCAGTACCACCGATGCCGCCCAGCGAGCTGATGGTGAAGCAGCCGCCGCTCATCTGCGCCGGACCGAGCTTGCCCTCGCGCGCCTTGGCGGCGAGCTCGCCGGTCTCGGCGGCGATCTGCATCACGCCCTTGGTGTCGCAGTCGCGCACCACCGGTACCACCAGTCCGTTGGGGGTGTCGGCGGCAAAGCCAATGTTGAAGTACTGCTTCAACACCAGGTTCTCGCCGCTGGCGTCAAGGGAGGCATTGAAGTCGGGGAACGTCTTCAATGCACTGACGCTGGCCTTCATCAGGAACGCGAGCATGGTCAGCTTGGTCGCGCCGCCCTTGGCGATGGCTTTCTCGTTTTCCTTGTTGAGGCTGACGCGCAGCGCTTCCAGCTCGGTGATATCGGCATCGTCGAACTGGGTGACGTGCGGGATCATCGCCCAGTTGCGCGACAGGTTCGCGCCGGACAACTTCTGGATGCGGGTCAGCGCACGGGTTTCGGTCGCGCCGAACTTGCTGAAGTCGACCTTCGGCCACGGCAACAGGTCCAGGCCGCCACCACCCGCCGCCACACCACCGGCACGGCCTCCCTGCATCGCGCCCTTGACGAACTGCTGCACGTCCTGCTTGCCGATCCGCCCGCCCCGCTGGCTACCGGTCACCTGCATCAGGTCGACGCCCAGCTCGCGTGCAAACAGGCGCACCGCCGGGCTCGCGTACGCGACTTTGTCCGGCAGCAACTCATCGGCATCAAACACCACCGGCGGGGAGCGCTGCGTCGTGCCCTGGCCAGCCGCTTCAGTGTCGCGCGCGTCGGCGATCTCGCGTTGCGCCAGCTTGTTGGGCGTGCCCACCTCGGTGGGCGGTACGCTGGTCGCCGTCTCCGCCGCCTTGGTGCGCTGCTCCGGTGCGGCAGGCTCGGCACGGGGCGGCTCGTTGTTGGCGGCGGTTTGATCGGGTTCTTTGGCGCTGTCGGCAGCTGCCTCGGCAACTGGTTCGATCAGCGCCACCACGGCCCCTTCGGTGACTTCGTCGTCCAACTTGACCTTCAGCTCACGGATGACCCCGGCAAAGGGAGAGGGCACTTCCATCGTCGCCTTGTCCGATTCCAGCGTGACCAGACCCTGGTCGACTTCCACCGTATCGCCGACGGCAACCAGCACCTCGATCACCGGCACGCCGTCGTAACCACCGATATCGGGGACCCGTGCTTCCTTCAACTCAGCCATGTTCGGCTCCGCCATGCGCGAAAGCCATATTGTGGCTGTTGCGGGCCGTACGCGCCAATGTTTGGCCCACCGCGCGCGACACTTCACCGCACTACCCGAGCCACTCCGACGCCCGGGCCGAACGGCTGCCGCGCAGACGCCAGCACGCGGTGCAGCGGCGGTTCAGGACCAAAAACATTGCTGTGCCAATGGGTTGCCGCAGGGTTTCAAGAAAGTTCCCCGGCCCTGGCACGGCAAGCCAAGTGATGTTCATTCCCGGCTGGCTAGGGTGGCGCGGCCTGGCCAGACAAGCGGCCGGGCTCCCCCACAAGTCACAAGAGCTTGGAGAAACCACATGATTCGTTTTCGCCATTTGAGCATCGCCCTGTTGGGCACCATGGCCGTCGCTCCAGCCGTCGCTTTCGCGCAGGACGTGGACCAGCAAACTGTCCAGGACAGTTACGCCACCCAGACCACCAATACCGACGCGAAGCCTTGGGCTATCGTGGGCGGTTTCGCCCTGAGCGAGCCGACCAGCAATCCGACCATCGCCGGCGAGCGCGCCAAGCTGGACGGCGGCACGGCAGCCACCCTCAGCGCCAGCTACTACGTCACCGACAACATCGCGGTTGAAGCCTGGGGCGCGGCGGACAAGTTCGACCACCGCGTACGCAACGCCAACGGCGGCAAGATCGGCAGCGTGGAATCGCAGCCCTATGCGGTCAGCGGCCAGTATCACTTCGGTACCAGCGAGCAGGTGGTGCGCCCGTTCGTCGGCCTGGGCTATTACGAGGCCAATTACGACGGTGAAACCGCCGAGCCGACCGGTGCCCTCGCGGGCCAGCGCATCGGCGTGGAAACCGCCAAGGGCGCCATGGCGACCGCCGGTGTCGACGTCAAGTTGAGCCCGAGCTGGTTTGCCCGTGCCGACGTGCGCTACCTGCACGGCGACTCTGACGTGATGCTCGATGGCCAGAAGGTCGGCAATGCCGAGTTGAACCCGGTCGTGGCAGGAATTGGCCTGGGCGTGCGCTTCTGATTAGTCGGTCAGCCGACACCTGCGTCTCCGGTCGCGGCCCTACCAGGCCGTGACCGGGTTGGCGTGCTGCAGCACTGATGCGCCGTCTGCCAGACAAGGCCGCTCCGCATTCACGGCGCCTTACCGTCGGATCGCTACGGTAGGCCACAGGCCGGTCCCATCCACACTCCGCCAGGAGCTTTCATGACCACCAAACTCGAAAAGCCCGTCCGCCGGGAGATCATCGTGGATGATCGCGCCTATACCCTGACCATCGACCCATTGGGTCTGAAGCTGGTCGAGAAAGGTCATCGCAAGGGCCAGGAGCTGCTCTGGACGGATCTCGTCAATGGCGATGCCGCCATTGCCGCTGCGTTGCAGGGAAGTCTCGCCGGCAACTGAGGCATCGTTCGATGTGGCGGTTTGCAACGCGATTTTACGTTGCCATGACAAGGCCGGACTGAATTGTCGCGGCACGGAGAAAGCCGTGCAGAACCCACCCCCTATCGCGTCCCCTCAACCCCGTTCGTCCCTGGCTTGCTGCCAGGCAGGCATTGGATCGATGGCAGCGTTGACCTTCTCGCTGCTGGCGATATCCATGGCGATTGGTTGCAAACCGGCGCCGGCACCGCACCCCGGCACGTCGGTGGCGACACCCAGCCGTCCGGTCCCCACACTGGGTCCGGACGATGCCGTGCCGCGAGGGCCCGGGAACGCGAACTCCGCCCCGCCCGGCTCCAGCCACCCCGAGGTACCGGCCGAGATCTCGGCCAGCAACCCGACCGACCCCTTGCCGCTGACGGGTACCAAGACGGCCCCCGCGGAGCAACCGAAGCCCGACGAGCACTGAGCTGACTGGCGCATTGTCAATGGCGCCCTACGGGTGCTCGGCTTCGGCGTGCACCCGCTCGCGGCGCAGCATGTACAGCCCGCTGGCGACGATGATGCCCGCGCCCAGCCAGGTCACCGCGTCAGGCAGCACGCCCCAGATGCTCACGTCGAGCAGCACGCCCCAGACCAGCGCGGTGTATTCCAGCGGCGCCAGCAACGACGCCGAGCCGGTTCGGAAGGCCTCGGTGATCGCGTACTGGCCAATCGCGCCGGACAGTCCGACCCCCAGGATCACCCAGCCATCTTCCAGCCGCAGCGACACCCAGTTTGGCCATGCCAGCGCGCCTGCCCCCAGGGTCAGCATCACCAGCAGCCAGACGATCATCGATGCGCTTGAGTCGGTCCGCGCCAGCACCCGCACGGTGATCGCGCTGACCGCATAACCGGTGGCCGCGAACAGCACCGCCAACGCCGCCCAGCTGAGCATGCCCTCGCCGCTGGGACGCAGAAGCACCAGCATGCCCAGCAGCCCGATCGCGATCGCGGTCCAGCGCCGCGGGCCTACCTGCTCGCCCAGTATCGGCACCGACAAGGCCGTGATCAGCAGCGGCGCGACGAAGAAGATCGAGTACGCGGTGGTCAGCGGCAGGCTGCGCAAGGCGAACGCGAACGACGCCATCATCGCGATGCCGATCGCGCCACGCAGCAGGTGCAGCGACCAGCGCACCCGCAGCAGCGGCGCCAGGCCGGTAGTCGCCAATACCCAGACCAGAATGAACGGCAGCGAGGACGCACCACGCAACGAGGCCACCTGCATTGCGGGATAGATCCCGGCCAGCTGCTTCAAGCCCGCATCCATCAGCGCGAACGCTGCAACGGCCACCAGCATCATCAACGGCGCCGGCAGGCGGGGCGGCAAGGCAGTCATGGGGGACGTTCATCGGCGGCGGGCCGCCAGCATAACCGGCCTGGGGCCGTCGCCCGGCAAGTTTTCCAACCCTGCGCTACCCTTCCTCATCATCCATTCCCGGAGCCCGCCATGCCCTCCTTCGACATCATTTCCGAAGTCGACAGCCACGAACTCACCAACGCCGTCGACCAGGCCAGCCGCGAGCTCACCACGCGCTTCGACTTCAAGGGCGTGGATGCCAGTTTCAGCCTTGACGACGAGGTGGTCAGCCTCACCGCGCCCAGCGAGTTCCAGCTCCAGCAGATGACCGACATCCTGCGCGCGCGCCTGATCGCCCGCGGCATCGACGCCCGCTGCCTCGAGTTCGGCGACGTGGAAACCAACCTGGCCGCCGCGCGGCAGAAGGTCACCGTCAAGCAGGGCATCGAGCGCGAGTTGGCGAAGAAGATCCAGGCCACCCTGAAGGACGCCAAGCTCAAGGTCGACAGCCAGATCAATGGCGAGAAACTGCGCGTCAACGGCAAGAAGCGCGACGACCTGCAGGCGGCGATGGCGCTGCTGAAGGGGACCGAGTTCGAACGCCCGCTGCAGTTCGACAACTTCCGCGACTGACGTGACCGGCGACGTCGCCCTTGCTGACCCGCCCACCATTGACGTTGCCCGCCGCCAACCATGCCCGCCGACATCCCTGCGATGACTCACGAAGACCCGATCACCGCGACCCGCAACTGGCTGCAACGCGCGGTGATCGGTCTGAACCTGTGTCCGTTCGCCAAGGCGGTGCAGGTCAAGGACCAGATCCGTTACGTGCTCAGTGAGGCGGACACGCCCGATGCGTTGCTGGAGGAGTTGGCGGCGGAGCTGAACTGGCTCAACGATACCGATCCTGATGTGGTCGACACGACTCTGTTGATCCACCCGCGGGTGCTGACCGACTTCTACGACTACAACGACTTCCTCGACCAGGTCGACGTCGCCATCGACGCGCTGGGGCTGGAAGGCGAGATCCAGGTCGCGAGTTTCCATCCCGATTACCAGTTCGCCGGCAGCGACATCGACGATCCCGCGAACTGCACCAACCGCTCGCCCTACCCGATGCTGCACCTGCTGCGCGAGGCCAGCGTGGAGCGCGCGGTGGACGCATTCCCGGATCCGGATGCGATTGTCGAGCGCAATATCGACACGCTGGAAAAGCTGGGTGTCGACGGCTATTGGCGGCTGCTGGAGGCGTAGGGTTTCGTCTTGTGGTGTGGTGCCGCCGCCGCCCGAAAAGCATCGCCGCCGCTCGATTGTGAATCGGGGGAACTGCTGCATCCTTGAAAAGCTCGCTTCGGGGGGAGCGCCGCCCTGGATGGGTATTGCTCCTCGGCTCGGTCGGCCATCCATGGCCGACTCGCCGCCGCGGACATCCATGTCCGCTCTACGCAATACCCATCCAGGACGCCGCATCGGCCAGTGATTGGCGTGGGGTTTGTCGTCATCCCCGCGAAAGCGGGGATCCGAGGACTTTAGGTGGGTTGATTGCAACGTTCCCGGGTTGCTCGCTTTGCTCGACCGCAGCACTTGCTTCTTCACCCCAAGCCATCGACCGATCAGCGGGAGGCGGGGTGTGGGGGTATTGCGGAAAGCAGGCCATGGGTGAGCGGGGCCCGTTTGCGCGGCATTGCCGCGCGGGCCACGTGAACGCCCGGCGCGCTGCGCCGGGCCGGACCGCGAAGCGGGCCTGCGACCCCGAGTCAGGGTAGGACGCCCTGACCGAGGGGTGGAGCAATTGCCCCCACGGCCCGCCTCCCGCAGCGCGAAGACAACCGAAGCCGCTCTTTTGGCTTTTGTCGCTAATCAAGTCGTCAGAAGCAATGGCTCTGGATTCCCGCCTTCGCGGGAATGACGAGCAAGATCCGGGTTGTTTCAGATCTTTCCCAGCGCTGTTCTGACGCCTATCCGTACCGCATCGATATCAACCAGCAGCGCCAAACAACCGGTCCAGATCGTCCGCTCCCAGCACCCGCCACTCCCCCGCAGGCAGCCCGTCCAACTCCAGGCCGCCGACGCGGCTGCGGTGCAACGCCTCGACGTGGTTGCCGACCGCAGCGAACATCCGCCGCACCTGGTGGTAGCGGCCTTCGGTCAGGGTCAGGTGTGCGGCGCGCGGGCCGGTCACTTCCAGAAGCGCGGGTGCGAGCGTTGTGGTTTCCGATTCCAGCAGCAAATCGCCGCTGGCGAACACCGCCGCTTCATCGCCACGCAGGTCCTCGGCCAAGGTCGCATCGTAGACTTTGGCGAGCCGGGCCTTGGGCGAGACGATCCGATGCAGCAACTGGCCGTCATCGGTCATCAGCAGCAGTCCGCTGGTGTCGCGGTCCAGCCGGCCTACCGACGACAACGATGGCGCACGCAGCCGGAAGCGCGGCGGCAGCAGGTCGTAGATGACCCGGCCGCGGTCCTTGGTCGAGCAGGTGTAACCAACCGGCTTGTGCAGCATCAGCGCCAGACCAGCAGGCGGGTCCAGCGGCTCATCATCGACCCGGATCGTGTCCCGCTCGACCTTGTCGTCCGCGTACAGCACCTCGCCGGCCGCATCGGTGATGCGTCCCTCGCGGAACATCAGCGAAACCTGCTTGCGGCTGCCGTAACCCAGGTTCGCGATCAGCTTGACCAGTTTCACCGGGACTGCCTGCGCAACTCGCCGCGATTGAATGGCCTCGGCTTCGGTTCCGGCTTGGCGGGCAGCGCTTTTACCGCCTCGATGATCTTGAAACCGTCGTTCTGGGCCACCGTGCGCACGCTGCCGAAGCTGTCGTTCAACACTGATTCGTATGGCAGGTGGCGGTTGGCAACCAGCCACAGCCGGCCCCCGGGCTTCAGCGCCTCGGCCGCGACGACGATGAAACGACGACCGATGTCCGGCCGGTCGGCCCGGCCCTGGGTGTGGAACGGTGGATTGCTGACGATCACGTCGTACTGCTTCGGCAGGCCGGCGGTGACGTCGTGCCAATGGAAGCCAAGGGCGGCTGTCGTTTCCACTGCGGTGAGGTTGGTGCGGGCCAAGTCCAGCGCGCGCCCCTCGGCCTCATACAGGTCGATTGCGGTGATCCCCGGGCAACGTGCAAGCAGCTCTGCCGACAGGTAGCCGAACCCCGCGCCCAGATCGGCGGCAACACCGGTCAGGTTGCCCGGCAACTGCCCGGCGAGCAAGGCCGAGGCCGGGTCGATGCGATCCCAGGCGAATACCCCCGGACGACTGGTGAAGCGGTCGTCGGCGATCCGGCGTGGTGCATCCAGGCCCTGCCATTGCGCCAGCAGCGTGGTGTCGAGCGACGCCGCGCTGTCGTCCACGTGCAGCGGCGCGGTCCAGAACACCCGGCACTTGTTTTTGGTCAGGTTGCCCAGCGCGCCCGCCAACTTGCCCAGGTCGTCCTGGGCGGAGCGCGCACCCTCGTTGTTGCTGGCGCAGGCAACCACCCGCCCGCCGGGGGCGACATGCTGGACCGCGCGCGCATACAGCGCGCGGGCCTCGTCTCGCTGGCGCGGTGGCAGCACCAGCACCAACGGGTAGCGCGTGTCATCGTCGGGCTCGACCAGTGCCAGGCCCGCGTGCTGCAGTGCGTCGGCGTCGGGCTTGAAGCTCTGTTCGCACACCAGGCCGGGCAACGGCCGCTGATGCAAGGGCTGGCCATCCCGGGCGCGCAGGAACAAGACGCCACCGCTGTCCGGCCACGACAACAGGCCTTGCGCGAACGGCAACAACAGGGTTTCCAGTGCGGGATCGTCGCTAGCCACGTCGCTTATTCACTACTTGGGGAAGGCGCGCAGTCTAGCGCGGCCCAACCATCACGATCCTCCCAGTCAGGCAGCGGTGCGCGCCACACCCCCATTTTTCGCCACGGCAACGGAGTGTTCATTGCCACGCAACACTCGTCCAGCCATTCTGGGGTCTGGATCCACACCGGAGCAGCACGTATGCGCGCACTTTTCGTTGGCGGCACCATCGACAACAGCGAGTTGGACATCGACGGCGAGCCGCCGATCCATTACCCGGAAAATACCGGTGCCGGTCGGCCACGCTACCGGCTGCATCAGATCGGAAAGCGCGATGGCGCTGTGGCTTATGCGGTCTACGCCGCGCCCGAGATGGCCGCCGATGAGGTGAAGCGCATCATCGACGAACGCGACTACGCAAGGCGCTTTTCCGCCACCGAGCAGATATCGCAGCAGTAGCCTCGGCGGCCACCCCGGAGCGTCATTTCCACCGTGCCCGGCCAGCGGAGGCCGGGACCGGGCCAGTCCGACACCAACATCACCCTTGCAGTTCGCGCAAGGTCACCGAAGGCGGTGCGTCCAGCACCTTGCGGGTGGCAAACATGCCGGCCGCCAGCGCCGCCAGCATGCCCAACAGGGCGCCCACGGCCGCCATGCCCCAGTTGGCCTGCCACGGCAGGTCAAACACGCGCACGGCGATCACACCGGCCAGCACCGAGGCGGCCACCGCAGCCACCACGCCTGCCAGCAAACCGATCGCGGCAAACTCGGACGCCTGCGCCAGCCGCAGCTGACGCCGGCTGCCGCCCAGCACCCGCATCACCCCGCCCTCGAGCAGGCGCTCATCCTGGCTGGCGCTGACCGCTGCCATCAGTACCAGCAGCCCCGCCAGCACCGAGAACCAGAACACCACCTCGACCACGGTCGAGACCTGATCGGCGATGTCCCGGACCTGGGCCAGCACCGCATCGATATCAATCACGCTCAGATTGGGAAACCGGGCAACCAGATCCGCGGTAAAGCGCGGGTGCGCCGGCGATACGCTGACCGCGGTGATGTGGCTGGCGGGAAACCCGTCCAGCGCGCCGGGCGAGGCGATCACGAAGAAATTGGGCCGGAAGCTCTCCCAGTCGACCTCGCGAAAGCTGGTGATGGTGGCGCCCAAGCGCTGGCCGGCAATGTCAAAGACCACCTGGTCGCCGATCTGCCAGCCCAGCGATTCGGCATAACCCTGCTCCACCGACAACTCCGGCGCGGCAGTAGGCGTGGCGCCCCAGAAGCTGCCGGCGACGACGCGGTTGTCATCGCGCAACGTGGCGGCGGTAGACAGGTTGAACTCGCGATCAGCGCGGCGGCGTGAGCGCCCGCGGTCACCGTCAGCGGCTTCGCTGGTGTCGGGGCCTGCATCGTCGCTCGACCTGTCGGCAAGGTAATCCTCCCCGGAGACCGGTTCGCCGTTGTGCGTAAGCAGGCGCCCGCGAACCATCGGGTACAGCGTCGGTGCGGCAAGGCCCTGGTCGGTGATAAATGCGCGCACCGGATCGACCTGGCTGTCCTGCACGTTGATGATGAAGCGATTGGGCGCCTCGGCGGCCAGTTGCAGTTGCCAGCGGTCGAGCAAGTCGGTACGCACGAAGGTCAGCAGCAACAGCGCCATCAACCCGAGCCCGAGCGAGGCGATCTGGGCGATGCTGGTGGCGGGGCGACGGCTGACGTTGGCCAGCCCATAGCGAAAGCTCCCGCGCAAGCGCGAACGCAGCCGCCGCAGCAGCACGATCAGCCCCCAGGCCAGGATCGCCAGCACCGCGAAGGTGACCACGATGCCGACCAGCATCGCGGTGCCGAGTACGGCCGAACCGGCTTTCCACCACAGCAGCGCGCCCAGGCCGATCAACCCGGCCAATGCCACCAGCCAGGCACTGGGCTCGGTCGGGTCGAGGTCGCGACGCAACACCCGCAGCGCCGGCACCCGGCGCAATGCGAGCACCGGCGGCGCGCCGAACGCGAGCAGTACCACCAGACCGACCCCGTAACCCTGCAACGCCGGCAGCCAGCTGGCGGGCGGAATGGTCATGCCGAGCACCGGCGCCAGCCACAAGCCGACACCCCATTGAAGTGCGAATGCCACGGCAACGCCGATGGTGCTGGCGAGCAGCCCGAGCAGCACCAGTTCGCCGATGTGGACGCCGGCCAGGACGCTCTGGCTGGCACCGAGGCAGCGCATCACCGCGGTGCCCGACAAGTGCCGCTCACTGTGCTGGCGTGCGGCCATCGCCACCGCAACGGCAGCCAATATCACAGCTACCAGCGCCGCCAGGCCGAAGAAACGGCCGGCGCGGTCCAGCGCCGAGCGGATCTCCGGTCGCGCATCGCCGGCAGTTTCGAGTCGCTGGCCACGGGCCAGCGCCGGTTTGGCCTCGCGTACGAAGCGCTCGACCTCGCCCGCCTCGCCGGCCACCACCAGGCGGTAGCCGATCCGGCTGCCTTCCTGCACCAGGCCGGTCGCCGCCAGGTCATCAAGATTGAGGAACACTTTGGGCGCAACGTTGAAGTAGTCCAGCGCCGCGTCCGGCTCGGCGACTACCAGTGCCGACAGGGTCAGTTGCAGTTCGCCGAGGCTGACCCGGTCGCCGATATCTGCGTCGAGGACGTTGGCGCCGGCGCGACTCAGCCAGACCGTGCCCCGCGCGGGCACTGCCGCTGCATCCCGCTCGATGCCATCGGCCGCGACGATGCGGAACGTCCCGCGCAACGGAAAACCGTCGCCGAGCGCACGCAAGTCACCCAGCCGCAGCCGCGCCTCATTGCCGTCGCCGTCGCCGACACCGACACCGACACCGACACCGACACCGACACCGACACCGACACCGATCATGGTGTTGAGCTCGACCGTGTGGGTGCGCTGCAATCCGGCCGCCGCCTGTTCGATTGCCGCACCGATCGGCGCATCGCCACGCACCACGGCGTCACCACCGAGCATCCGGTTGGCCTCGATCGCCATGGCACGGTCCGCGCGATCGGTGATGAAACCGACCGCGGTCACCGCCAGTACCGCCAGCACCAACGCGGCCAGCAGGATGCGCACATTCCCCGACCTGAGGTCACGGCGCATCTGTCGCCAGGCCATCGCCAGCAGCTTGACCGGTCCCAGACCGGGTCGGGCATTGATTGAGGCGCCGTTGCGAGGCCGGCTCACGCGACGACGCGCTCGTCGGCGACCAACTCGCCGCCATCCAGCCGCAGCCGGCGGCTGCAACGTGCAGCCAGGTGGTCGTCGTGGGTGACCAGCACCAGCGTGGTGCCGGCCTCGGCGTTGAGCGCAAACAGCAGGTCGATGATCGACTGCCCGGTGTGGCTGTCGAGATTGCCGGTCGGTTCGTCGGCAAACAGCAACGAGGGCTCGGTCACGAACGCGCGCGCCAGTGCCACGCGCTGCTGCTCGCCGCCTGACAGTTGCCGGGGGTAGTGGTCCAGCCGCTCGCCCAGGCCGACCTTGCGCAAGATGGTCTGCGCCGGCACTTCGACCTCGGCATCGCCGCGCAACTCCAGCGGCAGCATCACGTTCTCCAATGCCGTCAGGGACGGCAGCAGCTGGAAGTTCTGGAACACGAAACCGACCTTCTCGCCCCGCACCCTTGCCCGTCCATCCTCATCCAGCGTCGACAGCGACTCGCCGTCGAGGGTGACGCTGCCGCTGCTGGGGATGTCGAGACCCGCCATCAACGACAGCAGGGTGCTCTTGCCGGAGCCCGACGCGCCGACAATGGCGACCGTGTCGCCTTGGGCGATGGTGAAACCGATGCCATCGAGGATCGTCAGTGGCCCGGAGGGCAATTGCACCCGCTTGCCGAGCCCGATAACGTCGAGCGCGGCGGGTACAGAAGTGGCAGGCATTGATACGCTGGCAAGCTGCGAAACGCGGTGATCGGCCATGATGGATCCTGTGGCGGCGCCCTTGCCGCGCGCATGGCGGCAGCGACAGGAGACGGATGGATGAATGGTTTGGCGAGCAACGTGACGTGCCACCCGAGGCACAGATATGCGGCATGGCGGGGTTTGATTCAATGTGCCATCGGTTTGGCCGCGATATTGCTGGCCGCGGTGGTACTTGCCAACAGTCTTCCCGCTCATGCTGCGCCGGCCGCTCCAGTTGGTACTGCGGGGGCGGATGACAGCCGTACGGTGCTGGTGATGGGCGACTCCCTGTCGGCCGCCCATGGCCTGTCCGCCGCCGAGGGCTGGGTCGCCCTGACCGCCGACCGCATCGCCGAGCGCAAACCCGGCTGGCGGGTGGTCAACGCCAGCATCAGCGGCGAAACCACCGCAGGCGGCGCGGCGCGGATCGTCGATGCGCTGGTACGCCATCGTCCCGAGGTTGTCGTGATCGCGCTGGGTGCCAATGATGGCCTGCGCGGGCTGCCGACCGACCTCACCGCAGCCAACCTCGCCCGCATGATCGGTGCCGCCCACGGCGCCGGCGCGAAAGTGCTGCTGATCGGCATGCAGATGCCGCCGAACCTGGGGGCGACCTATACCAAGGCATTCGAGCAGAACTACCGCACCCTGGCCGAGCGCTTCGATGTCGCCCTGCTGCCGTTCCTGCTGGAGCCGATTGCCCTTGATCGCGACGCCTACCAGGCCGACAACCTGCACCCGGTGGCCGCCGTGCAGCCCCAGTTGCGCGACCACGTGTGGATGAAGTTGGCGCCGTTGCTCGACTAGCGTCGCGATGTGACCGTCCCCTTGACGATTACAGGGACTGCTTGCCGGTGAGGATGGGATAGGGGTTGATCGCGGTGCCTTCCCACCAGCGTTTCTCGGGGCCGAGCACGAAGATCGCGAAGTGCAGGTGAGGGGCGTCCTCGCTGGCGTTGCCGGTGCTGCCGACGTAGCCGATCACGTCGCCGCGCTTCAGCACCTTGCCTTCCTCCAGACCGGCGGCGTAGCGGTCCAGGTGGGCGTAGTAATAGGCGTAACGGCCACTGGGTTCGAATTGGTAGATCGTCAGCCCACCCGGGACGCTGGTAAACAGTTTTTCCACCTTGCCAGCGGCCGCCGCCAGCACTGGCGTGCCGCGCGGCGCCATGATGTCGATTGCCTCATGCACCCGGGCCTGCCCGCGGGCGTCGTCGAAAGTGTTGTCGAGCTGGGTCGGTTTGATGCCCTGCACCGGCACAACCAGTTCCGCGCCGGTGGTGGCCTCCGGTGGCGTCGGTGTTGATGTCGATGTCGATGTCGATGTTGTGGGTGTGGTTGGAGTTGCGGTTGGGAGTGATGCCGCGGCGGAGAGCGTCGGCGACAACGGCGGTGCATCGAGCCGTGACGCCGGCGGCGCGACCGGTTGCCGCACAGGCCCGGCCGACGACGACCCGGTGGCCAGCGCGGATGGCGTTTGCGTGGCGGGCGTGGGTGAAGGCATGGGCTCAGCATGCTGGCTGCGTTCGCGCTCGAACATCACCGCTGCGTCCGTATCGGCATCGTCCCAGGTCATCACGAAATACACGGCGTTGGCCCCAATCAGCAGCCCCGCGAGGAACACCAGCAGCGCTTTCATCGGCTACCCCTGCGCTTGGTGACCGAGCTCATCGTCGCGGTCATTTGCGCAACACCGCCTGCGTCCCCGGGACCACCGCCTCGGCCAGCGCGCGGGCGCTCCAGTTGGTCATCCGGATGCAGCCGTGCGACTGGGTCTTGCCGATCGTCGATGGCACCGGCGTGCCGTGGATGCCGTAGTGCTCCTTCGACAGGTCTATCCAGACCACGCCGACCGGGTTGTTCGGGCCGGCGGCGATCTCGGCCTTCTGATGGCCCGGATCGGCATCCCAGAACAGGTCGGGGTTGTAGTGGAACGGCGGGTCCTTGGCGACGCCCTTGATCGTCCATTCGCCGATCGGCAGCGGGTCGTGCGAGCTGCCCATCGTGGCCGGCCACTGCGCGAGCGTCTTGCCGGCTTCGTCGACCAGCATGACCACGGCGTCGGACTGGTCGACCACGACCTTGCCGCCTTCCGGCAACGCGATGGTGGTGACATCCGGCACCAGCCAGGTGGCGCCCGCTTCAAGTGCGACGCCCGGATTGAGGCGCTGCAGCAATGCCGGGCTGGCGTGGAACCGTTCGCCCAGCGCCTCCAGCGCGGAGCCGTAGCCGAGGTGGTCAAGTTTGGCCTTGGCTTCCATGTCGGTCGGGACATCCACGAACGGCCCGGCGACATCGGCGGCGGTCACGGTGTACTGCACCAGCGCATCGCCGGTGTCGCCGTTGAGCGCGGCCCAGGTCCCGGTATCGATCGTCCCGCTGGGCTCGAGCTCTCGGCTGCGCTGGAATCCTTCAATCGCGCGGCGGGTGTTGGAACCGAAGCCGCCATCGATCTCGCCCGGCGAGAAGTGCGCGCGGTCGAGCAGGATCTGCGCACGCAACACTGCCGCGCTGGCGGCGTCGACGTCGGAACCCACGGGGGCCTGGAGGGTGGTGTCGTTGACACTGGCGGCATCCAGCCGATCGGTTTCGGTGGCCAGCGTTGTCGATGCCATTGCCGGCGCCTTGGTGTCCTGCGTGTCCTGCGTGTCCTGCGCGCTTGCGACCAGCGGAGACAGGGCCAGCGCACAGGTCAGCACCAACCATCGGCGCGGGTGAACATGGATGGAGGTGGACGGATGCGGGTCTGGAGTCACGGCAATCTTCCGTTATCGATTGCCCTCGATCCTGCTGGAGCCTTGTTCGCGGTTGCGTGAAAGCCGATCGCCAGCCTTGCTCGCAACTGAAGCGATCGCCCCGCCCGGCTCACCCTCACCCGCACAGCCGAGAAAGCGCGAGCCTTTGAGCCACTGCATGTCGGGGTAGTAGGCAAACAGCAGCTGGCCGCCCTTGAGGCTGTCGATCACCTCGCGGACGACGCCGCTGCGCACCGCCGGACAACCGAAGCTGCGACCCAGTCGACCCTGCCGCAAGGCTTGCGCCGGGTCGACGTAATCGGCGCCGTGGATCACGATCAAACGCTCACGCGCGTGGTCGTTGACGCCCGGTTCCAGACCATCCATCCGCAACGAGTAGCCATGGCCGCCGATGTAGGTTTCCGCGGTACTGAACAAGCCCAGGCTTGATTGCAGGCTGCCCTCGATATTGGAGAACTCGGTCGCGAGGTTGCCTCCGCTGTGCTTGCCGTGGGCAACGTGCTCGACGTACAGCAGGCGCGCATCGGCCAGCGCGAACACCCACAGCCGCGGCTCGGTCGATGGCCGCGAATAGTCGATCACCGCCAGCCGCTGGACCGGGTCCACTGTGCCGCCGGAGACCGCGCACTGCTGCGCCTGCACCGCGAGCGCCAGCACCTGCGGATCGGCCTCCGGCGCGGCACGCGCAAGGCGTTCGGCGAGCGTGGGTTGCGGCGGCACGGGCACCGGCGGCGGCACCACGGTGGACGTCACCGCGGGCTCGACCGGTGGGGCGCTGGTGCAGCCGGGCAACAATGCCACCAGCAGCACCGTGGACAGCCATGACACGCGGCGGACCACCGGGCGCGGCGACGCCAGCTTTGTCGAGCGCGAATACATGCTTCACATTTTATCGACACGGGCATGTACGCGACTGAACAGCGCTGAACGAAGTCAGTCCAGCGAAACCAGCTTCTGACCGGCCGCCTTTTCCCAGCCTTCCCAGGGGTCCCTGCGCAGGCTTGCCGCACGCCGCAGGGCGCGCGCCATGGTGTAGTCGGCCCCCGATTGAGCGCGGCCGAGTTCCTCCCAGCGCAATGGCATCGCCACCCCCGCGCCGGGGCGCGCGCGCAGCGACCAGCTGGCGACACTGGTCGCGCCACGCCCGTTGCGCAGCCAGTCGATGAAGATCACCCCGCGCCGCTTGGCCTTGGACGCGGTGGCGACGTACTTGCCTGGCGCGCGGGTGGCCATCGCATCGGCGAACGCCCCGCAGAACGCCTTGACCCCGGCCCAGTCCGGCCCCGGCGCGATCGGCACCACCACGTGCACGCCCTTGCCTCCCGTCAACCGCAGGAAGCTGGCCATGCCGATCTCCGCCAACCGGTCGCGCACGTCGCGCGCACCGACGCGGACCTCGCTCCACGCCACGCTCTCGCCGGGATCGAGGTCGAACACCAGCCGGTCGGGGCGTTCGATATCGTCGATCAGCGCCCCCCACGGATGCAGCTCCAGCGTGTTCATCTGCACCAGGTCGAGCAGACCGTCGGCGTCCTCGATGTAGACGTAGTCCTCGTGACCGCCGCCCTTTTCCCTGATCGCCACCGCGTGCACCGCGTCACCCAGGGCGTTGGCATGGTGCTTCTGGAAAAAGCACTGGCCGCTCAGACCTTCGGGGCAGCGCAATAGTGAAAGCGGACGTCGCGCGACCTCGGGCAACAGCCGTGCGGCGACGGCGCGGTAATAGTCGGCGACCTGCTGCTTGGTGATCTTCTCCGCCGGGTAGACCAGTTTATCCGGGCTGCTCAGCCCGCCAGTGCCCTTGGTTTCCACTTGCTTTTCCACGTCCTTCACCTCTTTGTCCTCGCGCAGGCGCAGGAAGCTGGCCTGGCGCAGCAGACCCTCCTTGCCCCATCCGCGGAATGCCAGTTCGGCCACCAGTTGCGGCGCGACCCAGGTCACCTCGCGCGGTGAAAACGGGATGTGGCCGGGCAACGTCACCGTCGGCTCCTTGCGTGCCAGCTTGCGCAGGCGTGCGGTCATCGCGCGCAACTGCGCATCGGTGAAGCCGCTGCCCACCCGGCCGACGTACTTCAGCTGCCCCGACTCGCGGGTCGCCATCAGCAACGAACCAAAACCCACCCGCGACTGCTTGGGCGCAGTGAAGCCGACGATGACGAACTCGTCGGTCTGCGCGTGCTTGGCCTTGAGCCAGCTGCGCGAGCGTCCCGGCGTGTAATGCGCATCGATCGCCTTGCTGATGATGCCTTCCATCCGCTGGGCCTTGCTGGCGGCGAACACCTCGGCGCCATGGCCGACGATGTGCCGGCTGTAGGCGAGCACTCCGTTCGTCCCGATGCCGGCCAGCAGTTGTTCCAGCAACGCCTTGCGCTCCTCCAGGCGGGTGCCGGCAAGGTCGATCCCGGCCAGCGTCGGCAGGTCGAACAGTACGTAGCGCAAGGTCGCATTGGCGGTGCCCTGGATCGTGTGTTGCAGCGCGCTGAAACTGTTGTGCCCTTTCGCGTCGAGCGCGATCAACTCGCCATCGAGGCTGGCATCGGTCGCGCCGAGCGACTCCAGCGCGGCGACGATATCGGGATAATCGGCGGTCCAGTCCAGGCCGTTGCGCGAGCGCAGACTGGCCTTGCCGGCGTCGATCCGGGCCAACAGCCGATAACCGTCCCATTTCAGCTCGTGCAGCCAGTCATCGCCGGCCGGAGGCGACTCGCGCAGGGTCGCCAATTGCGGGGCGACCTTGGTGTCGCCGTGCAGCGGCCTGGCGCCGGCCAGCGCGGTGGCGCGCGCGCTCCAGTCGATCTTGCGTCGGCGGGGCGAATTCTTCGCGGACTTCTTCGCGGGCTTCGCCGGAGCCGAAGGTCGCCGTCCCTTCCAGCCCCGTGGGGTCGCGCCATCGACCAGGTCATCGGATTCCAGGTCGGCGGCGTGTTCGTCGTCGCGCTTGATCAGCAGCCACTGCGGCTTGCTCGCCGGCTTGGCGGTGCGCACCAGCTTCCAGCCACCGCCGAGCTTGCCGCCATGCAGGACGAAGTCGATCTTGCCGGCCGCCAGCGCCTCCAGCGGGTTGCCATCGCAACTCCAGACGCCGTGGTCGAACACGTCGACGTGGCCAGCGCCGTAATGGCCCTTGGGGATGTCACCCTCGAACGAGGCGTACTCCAGCGGGTGGTCCTCGACCTCGACCGCCAGGCGCTTCTCGCCGACCCGCAGCGAAGGCCCCTTCGGCACCGCCCAACTTTTCAACGCGCCGTCCATCTCCAGCCGGAAGTCGTAGTGGCGGACGCTGGCATGGTGCAGCTGGACGACGAAGATCGGCCGCTTGCCGCGCCGGCGCCGGGCGTCATCAGCCGGCTCGGGCGTGGCGTCGAGTCGGCGCTTGCGGGCGTAGTCGCGCAGGCTCATGCGGACGGCGGCCTAGGCGGCCTGGTTGCTTTTTTTCACCGTCTTCTTCGCCGCTTTCTTCGCGGCCTTTTTTGCCGGGTTCTTCACGGCAGATTTTTTGGCGGCCTTCTTGGCGGATTTGCCGTTCGTCTTCTTCGCCACCGACTTCTTCGCCGGGGTGCGTTTGTTCCTGGCGATGCTTTGCTGCAGCAACTCCATGAAGTCGACCACGTTGGTGGCGGCGTGCTCCTCGACCTCCGGCTCCTCGTCGCCGTGGTGGACGACGCCCTTGTCCTTCATCCGCTTGGCGATGACCTCGTGCAGGCGATGGCGGAATTCGTCCTGATAGCTTTCGGGCTCCCAGTCGCCCGACATGGTCTCGATCAACTGCTCGGAGAACTTCAGCTCCTTGGGCGTGATCCGGTAATCCCCGGCCTTGCCTTCGGGGATGCGGTACTCGTCGATGTCGACCAGTTCCTGCGGGTAGCGCATCATCAGCAACAGCAAGGCATCGCCCTGCGGCATCACCGCGCACAGGCTCTCGCGGGTGCGGATCACGACCCGCGCAATACCGATCCTGCCGGTGCTGGCCAGCGCTTCGCGCAGCAGCACGTAGCCCTTCTCGGCCTTCTTCGCCGGCACCAGCACATACGGTTTCTCGAAGTACTGCGGGCCGACCGAGGCGACATCGACGAACGCCTCCACCTCGATCGCATCATGGCTTTCCGGTGCCGCCGACTTGATGTCGCCCGGGTCCAGCACGACGTAGTTGCCCTTGTCGTATTCGAACGCCTTGACGATGTCCTTCCAGGCGACCTCCTCGCCGCTGTCCGCATTGACCCGCTCGTACCGGATCGGGGTGTTGTCCCGCGCGTCGAGCATGCGGAACGAGATGTCGGTCTTGCGTTCACCCGACATCAGCGACACCGGGATGTTGAGCAAGCCGAACGACAACGTTCCAGACCAGATGGGGCGGGCCATGACGGGCTCCTGCGTGGCGACGGACGGTGGGCCATGGAGTATTGAAAGTCCGGCGTGACGCGCGTGTCGAGTCCGCCAGGCGCAGGCAATCGCTTCGTGCGGCCCCGTTCACTACGACGTTGCGCTGTCGAAGCTAGGGTTGGACTGGAACCCCACTCGAGCTATCACCATGTCCCGCATCGCCTATCGGGTCCACACCGCACCTGACGAAATCACCCGCCTTCAACAACTCATCGCGCAGCTGACCGGCGGCTCACATGTCGCATTGCAGATGGAAGACGGCAGCGAGGTCCTGGGTATCGTGGTGGTGCAGCCCAGCGCCCAGGCGTTCTTCGATCACGATGGCACCGAAGGCACCAACGCCATGGTCCGCCTGGTCCAGCCCGCGATGTACCAGCCCGAGCGCGCCGGCTGGCGTGACGTCTGGGTGGACCGGATCCAGTCCATCAACCGGATCGACCCATGCCCGATCGAACCATGCCCGGTGTTGCCAGGCTGATCAGTGCGACCTGCGAGGTTTCCGGACGGGTCGGGGCGCGGCCGCACCCAGCAACATCCGGGTAACGCCATTGGTCCAGCCAAACCCGTCCTGCAACGGGTACTCGCCGCCACCGCCGCCGTGAATGCCATCGGGAGTGGCGGTAATCATGTATTTCTCGACCAGCTTGCCTTCGCGCCGGTACAGACCGGTGACGGTCGCCAGCCAGCGCCGGCTGATCTCGCGCGACAACCGGGTCTCGCCATAATCGGCCAGTCCGCGGATCGCCAGCCACTGCAGCGGTGCCCAGCCGTTGGGCCGGTCCCATTGCTCGCCGCTGAAGTTGCGGGTGGTGGCCAGCCCCCCGCTTTCCAGCAGGTGCTGGCGCAGGCTCAGCGCCACGCGGCGGGCTTGGCCGGGGTTGGCGATGCCGACAAACAACGGCGTGGCCATGGCCGCGCTCAGCAGCTGGCGCGGCACGCCGTCGGCCCAGTCATAGTCCAGGTAGGTGCCGTGCAGGTCGCTCCACAACCAGCGATCAATCGCATGGCGCCGCGCCCGGGCATGGTCGTCGAACTCGGCGGCACCGGCCTCATCGCCCGCCGCCGCACTGAGCTCGGCAATCTGCTCCTCCAGCTTGTGCAGGAAGGCGTTGAGATCCACCGGAACGATCGCGGTGGTGCGGATGCTGCTCAGCGCACCATCCGCGCCGCACCAGCGTGAGCTGAAGTCCCAACCCGAGGCCGCCGCCGCGCGCAGCTCCCGATAAACCTCGTGAGCCGGACGCACGCACGTACGCACGGTGCTGACGTCTTCCAGCCATGACTCCTCGCGCGGCGTATCGCGGTCATCCCAATACCGATTGAGCAGCGTGCCGTCTTCCAGCCGCACGCAATGACGATGCGCTTCCCCGGGGCGCAGGTCCTCGCAGCCGCTCATCCAGTACGCATGCTCGCGGCGCAACCGCGGCAGGTAGGCCAGCGCCGAGCGCACGCCCTGCTCCTCGAACAATTCGGTCATCAAGGCAAAAACCGGCGGTTGCGAGCGGCTGAGATAGTAGCTGCGGTTGCCGTTGGGTACGTGGCCGTAGCTGTCGATCAGGAAGGCGAAGTTGTCAGCCATGTGCCGCAACAGGTCGCGGCGCCCGCTGGCCGCCAGCCCGAGCATGATGAAATAGGAATCCCAGTAATACATCTCCGCGAACCGCCCGCCCGGCACCACATAGGGGTTGGGCAGCGGCAGCAGCGAGGAGCGCACCGGGTGCTCGCGCGGCTGCCGGGTCAGCACGTCCCACAGGCCGTCGATATGCTCCAGCAGCGGGCGCTCGGGATCGGCGACGTACTCGCTGTGGTGCGGAGGCTCGGGGGTGAAGTATTCACCGACGAAGTCGGACAGATCAAAATCCGGCGTTCCCTGGCGCGCCCGATAGGCTTCCAGGATGGTCTCGGGTGCATCACGCGGCGCGCAGTCGACGAAGGTCTTGCTGTCGGCAAATACCCGTCCGCCCTGCACCGCCACGAACAGTTCCTGGTACCGATCAGCCGGGGTCAGGGTATCGGCCGGAGCGATCTGCGCGACCCGGGCCTGGCTGCGTTGCTCATCATCAATCGCCGCTTGCGGCGGCGGGGAAGCGTGATCCTGCGGTCGCATGCATGCTCCGTCCGGCGAGGAGTCCCCCAGCCTAGGGCGGTAACCGTCAATGCAGTGCGACAGACACGTAAAGAAAAACCCGGCCGAGGCCGGGGGCACTCCCAAAAGAAAACCCGGCCGAGGCCGGGGGCACCCCAAAAAGAAAACCCGGCCGAGGCCGGGTTTTCCTTGTATCTCGTGTGGTCGCCGAGGCGACAACAGTTGATCGACGCTTAGACAGCTTCTACCGCGTCAGCCTGCAGGCCCTTCTGGCCCTGGGTGACGGTGAAGGTGACCTGCTGGCCTTCCTGCAAGGACTTGAAGCCCTGACCCTGGATCGCGCGGAAGTGAACAAACACGTCCTCGCCATTCTCACGGGAAATGAAGCCAAAGCCCTTGGCATCGTTGAACCACTTGACGGTACCGGTTTCACGGTTCGACATTTTCTTGCTCCTTGGAACAGTTTTTTTGAAATACCGCTTGCGCGGCGGTTGTGCTGATTGCAAGGAGTAAGCGAGGTGCAACGATGTAGCGGATCAAGGATCTACAGCATCGGGCCACGATTCACGGTGACCCTGACAAACAGCAAGCGCACCGTAGCGGCACTGGCGATGGATTGCAATACCCCTGTCCGGCTCGGGCGCGTTTCGTTCACAATGGCATCCCAGTGATCACTCCCGAACCACGCTTGGCCGCCATTTTGGCCGTCAGCCCGCCCATCCAGAGCCATCCTCATGACTGACCCGCAGACCCCACCCGACCGCCTTGCCGCCAACCCGCGCAGCCCGTACTACGACGCAGAGCCGTTCGAGCGCGGCATCGGCATCCGCTTCAACGGCGAGGAAAAAACCAACGTCGAGGAGTACTGCGTCAGCGAAGGCTGGGTGCGCTTGCCGGTCGGCAAATCGCTGGACCGCCGCGGCAATGCGATGACGATGAAGTTCAAGGGGACGGTTGAGCCGTATTTCATGGATGCCGAAACCCCGCCAGCGGAATGACATGCCCGGGGCGGCGGCCGATCAGGGGCTTCCGGCCCCAACCCAGCGCTCAAGCCATCGCGGTGTCCAGCACCATCATCAACACGAAGCCCACCATCAATCCGGTGGTGGCGAAGTTCTCGTGACCCTGCCGGTGTGATTCGGGGATGATCTCGTGGCTGACCACGAACAGCATCGCGCCAGCGGCGAAACCCAGCCCCACCGGCAGCAGCAACGGCATGCTCATCAGCAGGCTGGCTCCCAGTACCGCGCCAACCGGTTCGATCAAGCCGGACGCCATGCCGACCCACACCGCACGCTTGCGGTCGTAACCCGCCGCAATCAGCGCGATCGCCACCACCAGCCCCTCCGGAATATCCTGCAACGCGATGCCGGTTGTCAGCGCCAGCCCATGCTGGAACTCAGACGCATAAGCGGCACCGATGGCCAGGCCTTCGGGCAGGTTGTGCAGGCAGATAGCGAACACGAACAGCCAGGTACGCTTGAGCCGCGTTGATGCCGGCCCTTCCGGACCCTTGATGAAATGCTCATGGGGGATCAGGCGCTCCAACGCCATGATCAGTCCGGCGCCCAGCAGGATCGCCGCGCCCACCAGCCATCCAGCGCTCCAACGGCCCGCACCGGCGTCACGCGCGGCCTCGATCCCCGGCAACACCAGCGAGAACGCACTGGCGGCCAGCATCACCCCGGCGCCGAAGCCCAACAAGGCATCCTGGGTGCGCTGCTCGATGCGGCTGGCGAACCACGCCGGCAACGTGCCGACCGCCGTCGCGGCCGCGGCCACCGTGCCGCCAGCCAACGCTGCGAGTACCGGATTTGCCTCAAGCGTGGACAGGAGCATCGTCGCCTCGTTGGTTCATTCCCGACCGCCTTGCGGATGAGCCGACAACGGATGGCGGCGACGATGGTTGCCGGAGCCTGCCAGCGAGCTTGCAGCGTACGACGGTTCACGGGTTGAATAAAGTCAACGCGGCCAGCTTCCGGGGCCCGGGTCCTTTACGCTGGCAGTCCTGCCCCCAAGGCTTGACCCATCCGATGCAGTTGCGAACCGTCAACACCACCCGCTATGTCACCCCGTTGCGCGAGGGCGGCTCGCTGCCGGCCGTAATCGAAGCCGACGACGAGGGCATGTATGTGCTCAAGTTCCGCGGCGCCGGCCAGGGCCCCAAGGCATTGGTGGCCGAACTGGTGGCCGGCGGCATCGCCCAACTGCTGTCGTTGCCGATCCCCGAGATCGTGCTGGTGGACCTGGACCCCGAACTGGCTCGCACTGAACCCGATCCCGAGATCCAGCACCTGATCCGCGCCAGCGCAGGCCTCAACCTGGCACTGGACTACCTGCCGGGCGCGATCAACTTCGATCCGGTCGCCGACCAGCCGGCAGCCGACCTGGCCTCGCGCATCGTCTGGTTCGATGCCTTCACCAGCAACGTCGACCGCACCTGGCGCAACACCAACCTGATGACCTGGCACGATCGGCTGTGGCTGATCGACCACGGCGCGGCGCTGTACTTCCACCACGGGTGGGACGGCTCCACCGCCAATGCCGGCAGCGCCTTCCCGATGATCAAGGAGCACGTGCTGCTGCCGCTGGCCGACTCGATCGCCCATGCCGATCACGAGCTCGCGCCCCACATCACCCGCGAGGTGCTGGAGGCGATCCTGGCCGCCGTCCCGGACAGCTGGCTGATCGGCGACGGCCGGCTGGCCGAGCCGGATGCGCACCGGGCCGCCTACGTCGAGCACTTCCTCCAGCGGCTGGCGCAACGCCAGCGCTTCGTCGAGGAGGCCATCCGTGCACGACGCTGAACATGCAGCAATGGACCCGCGGCCCCTGCACACCTACGACTACGCGGTGATCCGGGTAGTGCCGCGGGTGGAGCGCGAGGAGTTCATCAATGTCGGCGTGGTCCTGTCGTGCCCGGCGACCGCGTTCCTGCAGGCCCGCATCGAATTGGACGAGTCCCGACTGCTCACGCTGGCCCCGTCGATCGAACTGGCCTCGGTGCAGCGCCACCTGTCAGCGTTCACCACGATCTGCAGCGGTGGGCCAGGCAGCGGTCCAATCGGGGCGCTGCCGGCGCGCGCACGCTTCCATTGGCTCACCGCACGGCGCAGCTCGATGATCCAGACTTCACCGGTGCACCTGGGCCGCTGCACCGATGCCGCGGTCGCGATCGAGCACCTGCTGGCGCAGATGGTGCGGGTGTTGCCGAAGCCGCCGGTCAGGCCTTGAGCTTCCAGCCGGTCTTGAATATCCACCACACCGCGACCAGACACGCCGCCAGGAACCCCAGGATCACCGCGACACTGATCCCGACATCGACGTCCCCCGCTCCGTAGAAGCTCCAGCGAAAACCACTGACCAGGTACACCACCGGGTTGAACAGAGTGATCGTCTGCCACACCGGTGGCAGCATCTTGATCGAGTAGAACGCACCGCCCAGGAAGGTCAGCGGCATCACCACCATCAGCGGGATCACCTGCAGCTTCTGGAAGTCGTCGGCCCACAGCCCGATGATGAAACCGAACAGGCTGAAGGTAACCGAGGTCAGCAGCAGGAAACCCACCATCCAGAACGGATGGGCAATCTCGTAGGGCACGAACACCCGTGCAGTGATCAGGATCAGGATGCCGACCAGCACCGACTTGGTCGCCGCCGCGCCGACATAGCCCAGCACCACCTCGACATAGGACACCGGCGCCGACAGCAGCTCGTAGATGGTACCGGCCCATTTGGGCATGTAGATCCCGAACGAGGCGTTGGAGATGCTCTCGTTGAGCAGTGACAGCATCAGCAAACCGGGAATGATGAAGGCGCCGTAGCTGACCCCGTCAATGTCACCCATGCGCGAGCCGATCGCCGCGCCGAACACCACGAAATACAGCGAGGTCGACAGCACCGGCGAGGCGATCGACTGGGTGATGGTGCGGAAGGTACGCGCCATCTCGAAGCGGTAGATCGCGCGGACACCGTGGATATTCATGCGCGCGCCTCCGCGGTTTCCACTGACCGGCCCGCATTGGAACGCACCAGGTGGACGAAGATTTCCTCCAGCGAGCTCTCGCTGGAGTGCAGGTCCTTGAAGTCGATGCCCTGTTCTGCCAGCTGCCGCAGCACGCTGGCGATGCCGGTGCGCTCGGACTGCACATCGAAGGTGTAGACCAGCGACGCGCCATCGGCCGCCAGTTCCAGCGGCAGCGCCGACAGGCCCTCGGGGATGCGTTGCAGCGGCTCCTGCAGGGTCAACGTCAGCTGCTTCTTGCCGAGCTTGCGCATCAGCGCGGCCTTGTCCTCGACCAGGATCAACTCGCCCTTGAGGATCACCCCGATGCGGTCCGCCATCTGCTCGGCCTCCTCGATGTAATGGGTGGTCAGGATGATGGTGACGCCCTGCTCGCGCAGGCGGTGGACCATCTGCCACATGTCGTGGCGCAGCTCGACATCGACGCCGGCGGTGGGCTCGTCGAGGAACAGGATCTGCGGCTCGTGCGCCAGCGCCTTGGCGATCAGCACGCGGCGTTTCATGCCGCCCGACAGCGCCAGGATCTTGCTGTCCTTCTTGTCCCACAGCGACAGTTCGCGCAGCACCTTCTCCAGGTGCGCCGGGTCGGGCGCCTTGCCAAACAGGCCGCGGCTGAAACGCACCGTCGACCACACACTCTCGAACGCATCGGTCGACAGCTCCTGCGGGACCAGGCCGATCTTGCCGCGTGCCGCGCGGTAGTCGGCGACCACGTCGTGGCCATCGGCCAGCACCGTACCGCTCGTCGGGTTGACGATGCCGCAGATGATGCTGATCAAGGTGGTCTTGCCGGCACCGTTGGGGCCAAGCAACGCGAAGATCTCGCCCTTGCGGATGTCGAGGTTGATGCCCTTCAGCGCCTGGAAACCGGAGGCGTAGGTCTTGTCGAGGTTGCGGACGGAGATGATTGGTTGCACGCGTGTTCCCGTGGCGGCGCCAGTGACGGTGATCGTAGCGCCATGTGGAGTGCAGGTTAGCGGGCTGCGGGCTGCGGTTAAACCCCGGCCCGGAGGAAGCAACATCCCGCCCACGGGACACTCGGCGTCGCCCGGCTCAAACCGCGGTTCAAACTGCGGCTCAGACCGTCGGCTCAGACCAGATCCTGGCCCTTGCGTCGCGCCGCCCGCGCATCGCGATACACGCCAACGCCCATCACCACCATCGTCACCAGCACGATCAGCGGCCACACCAATACGTAGGCCGTCATCAGGATGTCACGCATGCAGTACCTCCGTTGTTGTCCATGTCGTCATGCCTGCGCGCCGCCGTCATCGGTCTGGAATGCGGTAACGCGCTGCTTGATGAGCTCGAAATCAAACTCGTGCGGGTTGCGCATGCTGATCACCGTGCATACCAGCGTGCTGACGCCATAGGCGTTCAACGAACTCAGCAGCACCGTGTAGTCGCGCAGGAAGCCCAGCATGAACGGCATCAGTCCCAGCGCCGCAAGCCCGCCGACCGCAAGGCCGATGCGTTTGCCGAAGAATCCGAACGCCATCAACCCCAACACTACGCCGGCCCCCAGCGCAGCGAAGACCTCCAGGACCAGCGCGACCACGCCTTCAATCGGTACCAGCTCGAAGCGCGACACGATGAAGAACACCAGCGACACCGCCACGGCGGTGGTAAACGCACGATTGGTGACCCGCTTCCAGTAGAAACTGGCGATCACCGGGAACACGATCGACCCCCACAACGCGCCGACAAACACCAGCAGGTCGAGGATGTCGATCCGGAAGCTGGCGAAGGCCAGGCCGGCGGTGGTCGCCACGACCATGGTGATCCGGCCGACCCACAGCATCGTGGCCGGGTTGACCTTGCCACGTGCGAGGTTCTTGCCGTAGATGTCGGTCATCATGATCGACGACAATGCCGCCAGGTCGGAGTCGGCCGTGGACGACAGCGAGCCGATCACCATGATGAAGAAGATGCCGATCATGAACGGCGACAGATAGGTCGACGCCATCTGCGGGATCAGGTTGTTGTGGTCGCCGTCGGCGGGCCCCATGCCGATCATCAGCGCGATCACGCCGATCATTCCCAGGCCGATCACCGTCGCACCGTAGCTGACAGTGGCCATCAGGAAGGTCGGTTTGATCAGGTCCTCGCGGACCGCGAACAACCGCTGGGCAATGGTCTGGTTGCCAATCGCGTACGCAAGCACGGCGACGAAGTACGGCGCACCCTGCTCCAGGAATGCCTGGCGCGAGAAGAAGCTGCCCTGCTCGGCACTGATCCGGTCCCAGCCCTGGGTGAACACTTCCGTCCCGCCGGCGCTGAAGAACACCAGCGGGATGATCAGTGCCGCCGCGCCCAGCATCGCCGCGACCTGGATCACATCGGTCAGCAACGAGGCGCGGAAGCCCGACCACAGCGTGTATGACAAAGTGCCGATCCCGGCAATGAGCACGCCATGCACGAAATCCAGCGGCGACAGTATCGCCACCAGCGCGCCGGCGGCGGTGAAGTTGGCCATCAGGCTGATGATGCTGCCGACGATGTTGGAACCGGCCAGGATCAACTGGCTGGAGCGGCCGTGCCGGGCATGCATGATCTCGGCGAGGGTGTGCGCTTCGGGCGCGACCTCACGGAAACGGCGTCCGAACGGGTAGATGAAGAGAATCATCAACGCGCCCCACAAACCGTAGTGGATCGGCCCGGAAATACCGTACTTGTAGCCCGACGTGGCCGCCGCATAGAACGATGCCGCCCAGATCCAGGTCGCGGTCATGCTGGCCGCCGAAACACCGAAACCGACCGAACTGCTCGATGTCATGTAACCGTCGACGTTCTCCTTCTTGTGCCCGATCCGGGTGGAAATCAGGAACGTGCCGCCGTAGAAGGCCAGCATCAACAACAACACGGTGGACGTTTGCAACTGATGGAACTCGAACGCGGGAACGGCCAATGCTTCCTCCGATGACAGCAGGCCGAGGGCCGCTGGGTGAGACGCAGGAGCCAAACCAAAACCGAACCACACAAGCGCCGCAAAGGCGCACGTGGGATTGGAATCAAGTCCGTGATGACAGGGAATGACCACCTGTCCAGCTGCGTCATTGAGCAACCCGGCCCTGCCGCAGCGGGCAGTCATGTGCGCGGATCGCAACGATGTGAAAGGCAAACCTTAACAGAGCGCGGCAGCGAACTCGAACCCGGTGGCATTGCCCGGAGCCCACGCAGCCATGTGCAACGATAGCCGCATGATTTCCTTCATCGTCCCGGCCCATGACGAAGAGCGGTTGATTGCTGCCACCCTGGACGCGATTCGCAGCAGCGCGAGCGCCATGGGTGGGCGGTTCGAGGTCATCGTCGTCGACGACGCCTCCAGCGACCAGACCGCCAACATCGCCACCGAGCATGGCGCGCGGGTGATCCACGTCTCTCATCGACAGATCGCCGCTACCCGCAACGCCGGTGCAGCCGAGGCGCGCGGCGAATGGCTGTTCTTTATCGACGCCGACACGTTGATCAACCCCGACTACCTGGCTGCCGCGCTCGCCGCGATGCGGCGCGGAGCGGTCGGCGGTGGCGCGGGCGTGAAGCTGCTCGGCAAGGCGGCGCTGCACGAGCGGGTCGGGCAGGTGATGCTGATCCATATATTCCGCTGGGTGGGCGTTACCCCGGGCTGCAGCCTGTTCTGCACCCGCGCCGCGTTCGATACGGTCGGCGGTTTCGATGAGACGTACTACGCCGGCGAGGATGTCGCGATGGGCCGTGCACTGGCCCGACACGGACGTCTGGTGATCCTGAAGGAGGTGGTGATGACCTCGGCGCGCAAGTTGCGCACCCATACCCTGGGCGAACAGTTGCGACTGCTGGCGCGGTTCCTGTGGCGTGGCCGGAAGATGCTCCGGTCACGCCACGAACTGGGCATGTGGTACGGCAAGCGGCGGGACGAGCCTTGAATGCGACCGGCGGAAAACTTTATGTAAAGCATGCTTGACATATGCGATGCCCGCTCCTACTGTCAGTGTCAAGCACCCTTTACACAAACGGAGCCGCCCATGCACCCGCTGATCCCACTTGCATTGCTTTCCCTGTTGGCGTTGCCCGCAGTCGCCCGGCCGGCCGCCGAAATGGCGGTGTCGACCGATCGGGTGGCGGTGTCGGCTGATCAAACCTTCACCATCGGCACCTTGCGCGTGCAACAACACGGCGCCAGCGGCCAGCCAGTGGTCCTGATTCCGGGCTTGGCCAGCGGAGCATGGGTCTGGGACGACACCATCGCCCACCTGCGCGACTCCCACGTGGTCTACGCAGTGACCCTGGCGGGCTTTGACGGTGTGCCCGCGCCGCAGGGTGATGAAAGCTATTTTGATCGCGCTGCCGAATCACTGGTCGAGCTGATTGACTCGCGCAACCTCGAGCAGCCGGTGCTGATCGGCCACAGCCTCGGCGGCACGCTGGCGCTGGATATAGCAACCCGCCACGCCGACCAGCTGGCCGGCGTCGTTGCCGTCGACGGCCTACCCGTGTTCCCCGGGTTCGAGCAGCTGGCTGCCAGCGACCGACAGGCCCATGCGAAACAAATCGGCGCGCAGATGGCGGAGGCCAATGCCGAGCAGTTCCAGGCCATGCAACTGGGCTACATGCAGACCATCGGGGTGATTGATCCGGCCCTGGCGATGAAAACCGCGGCCTTGTCTGCGCGCAGCGATCCTGCCGCGACTGGGCGCTACGCCGCCGAAGACCTGGCGCTCGACCTGCGCGACCGGCTATCGGCCGCGACGGTGCCCATCCTGGAGATATCGCCCTACAACGCACCGGACTTCAGCGCCCCGCCAATGGTGATGAGCGAGACCGAGAAGGTCGATTACTACCGGCAACTGCTCGCCGGCGCGCCGCAGGTGGACGTGGTGTCCATCTCCCCGTCCCGGCACTTCGTGATGCTCGACCAGCCGCGGAAGTTCCTCGAGACCGTGGATGACTTCCTCGCCACACTGGTGTCGCCATGACTGTATGGAACAAGCTGACCAATCGCCGCTTCATGCTGGCTCTCGGCCTGGCTGCGACCAGCGTAGGCATGGCACTGATCCTAGGTGGATGGCTGATCGACAGTCAGACACTGCTCCACGGGGGGTTGATCTGTGCCGGCACCGGCGCAATCTGGCTGGTGTGCGCACGCTGGACCACCACCGACCGCATGCGCACTGTTGATCGGCGCTATGCGCGTGAGTTCTTCCTCGCCATGGGAAGCTACATGGCCATCATGCTGCTGGTCTGGCCAATGCTCGAATACGTGCAGGGCACAGCGGCGCGGACCCTGATCGCCCTGTCTCCGATCCTTCCAGTGGTGTTCATCGGTCGGTCGGTGATGCGTCGGGTTCGCGACGGCGATGAGCTGGAGCAGCGGGTATTCCTGGAGGCTGCGGCCATCGCCGGGTTGACGGTCGGCGTACTGAGCATGGCCGCCGCTTTCCTGCAGACCGCGGGTCTCGTTCAAATTCACGCCGGCTTGATGTGGGTACTTCCCGGCCTGTTTGTCGTATTCGGCATTGCGCTGTGGTGGACCAAACGACGGTATCGCGAAGAATGAAAAACCACCTGCGCACGTTGCGTAATCAACAAGGGTGGTCGCAAGCCCACCTGGGCGAGCAACTGGATGTGTCGCGACAGACCATCATCGCGATCGAGACCGGCAAGTACGATCCCAGCCTGCCGCTGGCGTTCAAGATTGCGCAGTTGTTCGACTTGCCGATCGAATCGATCTTTATTCCCGGGCCGTGACCGGATCAACCACGGCAGCGATCAGCCAAACGGATCGCTGCCCGGACGCAGTTCGATGTCCAGCGCGTGCGCCAGTTCCTGCATCGCCTCGTCGTCGCTGCTCAGGGTGATCCAGCCCGCGTGCATGTCGTCTTCGCCGGACGGCCCGCTGGCGGCGTTCCAGGTCCACAGGCTGTAGCCGTATTCACGCAGCCGGTCATAGGCCACCGCCATCAGTGATGGCACGTCGGCGTCGGCCAGGAAGTCCTCGTCACTGGCATCCTCCACGCCCCAGTCGACGCTGAGGTTCCAGCGCGCGGCCAGCTCGGTGATGGTATCGATGAACGACACCGCATCGGCTTCATCGACGTAGAACCCGGCCTTCCAGTCGACCACGTCCTTGAGCAGCCAGACCGGCTCGGCCTGGTCCGGGTCGGCCTCGTCCAGCGCTTCGCGGTATTCGGCGAACTGCTGCAAGGCCGAGTCCTCGTCGCCGGGGTTGATCAACAGCAGCAGTTGCCAGACCAGCGCCTCGGGTGTGTCGTCGGCATCCGGGTCGATGCCGGCGCTGGCCCGGGAACTGTTGGCGAAGTTGTCGTCGGGGTCGTATTCGGGTTCGTCGGCGTTCATCGGAGTGTTCCGCAAGGAGGTCGGACGAATCGTGACACGCCCGGTGGTGGACGCAACGTCATCTCGTTAGTCGCCGCCACCCGGGGGATCCGCGCAAACGGCCGCGCGCGCCAGCAACAGCACGCGTTCGCGCTGGTTGCGAGTGAGCGAAGCAGCACGCTCGAACTGGTGGCGCGCCTCGTCGTGGCGACCAAGTTTCCACAGCAGGTCACCACGCACGGCCGGAAACAGGTGGTAGCGAGCGAGCAGTGGCTCGCTGTCCAGTGCATCGGTCACCGCCAACCCCGCCGCCGGGCCGTAGGCCATCCCCACTGCCACCGCGCGGTTGAGTTCAACCACCGGCGACGGCGCCACCACGGCGAGTGTTGCGTACAACCCGGCGATGCGTTCCCAGTCGGTGTCGGGGGCGGTCGGTGCCCGCGCATGGCACGCCGCAATGGCGGCCTGTAGCGCATAGACGCCGTGCTCGCCGCCGATTCTTTCGGCGAGCTCCAGCGACGCGAAGCCACGGCCGATCGCCAGCCGATCCCAGCGGGCACGGTCCTGCTCCAACAACACGATCGGCTCACCCGATGGTCCCAGCCGCGCTTTGGCACGCGAAGCCTGGATCTCCATCAAGGCCAACAAGCCGTGCACTTCCGGCTCACCCGGCGCCAGCCCGGCCAGCACCCGGCCCAGCCGCAGGGCCTCGTCGCACAGCGCCGGTCGCATCCAGTCATCGCCGGCGGTCGCCGAATAGCCCTCGTTGAAGATCAGGTAGATGACCCCGAGTACCGATGCCAGGCGTTCGGGCAACTGGTCCTTGCGCGGGACCTCGAACGGCACCTGCTTGGCGGTCAGGGTGCGCTTGGCGCGCACGATGCGCTGGGCGATGGTCGCCTCCGGCAGCAGGAAGGCACGCGCGATCTCATCGGTGCCCAGCCCGCCAAGCAGGCGCAGCGTCAGCGCGACCTGGGCATCGGTGGACAGCACCGGGTGGCAGGCCGTGAACACCAGCCGCAGCAGGTTATCGCCAATGTCGTCGTCCAGGCGTCGGTCGCTGTCCGGGCGGTCCATGTCGCGGCCCTCCAACTCGTGGCCGAGCTGCTCATGCTTGCGCTGCTGCAGCTGGTGGCGGCGCAGGCGGTCGATAGCGCGGTGCTTCGCGGTCGCCATCAGCCAGGCACCGGGGTTGTCGGGCACACTCGATTCCGGCCAGCGCTCAAGCGCAGCTACCAAGGCGTCCTGCGCCAGCTCCTCCGCTATCCCGACATCGCGCACCATCCGCGCGAGGGCCGCGATGATCCGCGGCGCCTCGATCCGCCAGACTGCCTCAATCGCGCGGTGGGCGTTACGTCGTGGGTCGTGATCGGTCATGACAACCGATCAGAGCACCGCCGCCGCCATGCCACAAGTGCGGACCGCGAACCCACCAGGCCGGACTGGTCAGGAATCGCTATGAAGGATCTCCCAGAGAAGGTCGTTTACCGGATTCCTGCAAGCCTGGTTACACCGCCAATCGTTCACGCAGCCTTTGCTCCTGCTCGCGCAATCCGGGAGTGAACTCGGCGCCAAAATCTTCCGCCTCGAAGACCTGGCGGATCTCGATCTCGCAATCTCCCTCGTGCGGATTCGGGCAGCGCTTGACCCATTCGATCGCCTCCTGCAACGAGCGCACCTGCCACAGCCAGAATCCGGCAACCAGCTCCTTGGTCTCCGCGAACGGACCATCAATGACCCGCCGCGAACTACCGGAAAACCGTACTCGTGCGCCCGTGCTGCTGGGCTGCAAGCCCTCGCCGGCAAGGACAATGCCCGCCTTCGCCAACTCCTCGTTGTAGCGGCCCATCTCGGCCAGCCGTTGCTCGTCCGGCATGACGCCGGCCTCGGACTGCCGGCTCGCCTTGACCATTACCATCACTTTCATGTCGTTTTTCCTCACTCGTGGATGAGGCACCCAATGGAGCCGCGGCTCGGTCACCAGGTGCGCTCTTGCAAATACGACGAACCGGAAGGCGGGGAATCGACAGGAGGGCAAAACTTTAAACTGGAGACCCAGCCACGGCGCACACGCCTGATCTCCGGCATGATGCAGCCGACTCCCCACAGGACGAATTCATGCAATTCCTGCTGCTTGTCTACAACGACGATACCGAGATCGACGCATTGCCCGAGGGCGAGTTCGATACCCGGATGCGCGACTGTTTCGTCCACGCCGACGCGTTGCGCGCCCGTGGCCAACTGATCGAATCGCAGCAACTCGAGTCCGCCAGGAAGGCCCGGTCGGTGCGTATCCGCAATGGCCGCACCACCGTCGTCGATGGTCCTTTCGCCGAAACCAAGGAAGTCCTGGCAGGCTTCAACCTGATCGAAGCAGACAGCTTGGACGAGGCCGTCCGCATCGCGGCGGAGCTTCCCTGGGCACGCACCGGGTGCATCGAGGTTCGCCCAATACGCGACATGGCTGCCGTGCGCCGGCAGGTCGGCGCCTGAGGCTGCGCGCTATGGCCGCAACAAGGTCCGCTCGCTGCACCAAAGCTCGCTCGCGCTGGCGACCAACGCCTGGTACTTGCGTGGCGGCACGGTCTCGGTAATCGCGTACGCGGACAGCGCCGTGTCGCGTTGCGCGGCAAGTGCAGCCAGGGTGCCGTTGGCGTTGATCAGCCGCGCGACGATCGGCTGCGTGGCGCCTTGGCCTCGACGCAGCACCACCCCGACTTCCCGGTTCGCCAGCCGCACCGGGGTTCCCGGCGGAAATACACCGATCTCCCGAACCAGCAGGATTGCCAACCCTTCATCAACGGCCTTGCCACGCTCCAGGAACAGGCTGCGCAGGGCGTGCCGCGCATGCACCGCTTCGCGATAGGCACGTGGGCGCACCATCGCCGAATAGATATCCACAATCGCCAGCTTTCGCGCGCCACGGCTGATCGCGTCGCCCGACAGGCGGTTGGGATAGCCACTGCCATCAATGCGCTCGTGGTGTTGCAACACAGCGGCCAGCCAGACCGGATCCTCCACCCCGGCCGCTTGCAACAGCTCAACGCCGGCCTGCGGATGGCCGGCAATCACCAGGCGTTGGTCAACTGACAGCTCCGATTCCTGTCGGTTCATGGCGGCGGCAAACGGACCCATCGCGACGTCATAGCTCAATGCGGCAGCGACGACCGGCAGGCTCTCATCCTCATCCCAACCACGCGCGCGCACCAGCAACTCGCACAGGGTCGCCGCATGCAACAGCCGCGCCACATGGCCGTCATCGCCGACTTCCAGCTGCATCGCTGCCAGAGCCGCATCGGCGTCGCGCGCGACCAGGCCGCGCAGGCGCCGCGCAAGCTCAAGCAACTGCTCGCCCAAAGCGTCGCCCTCACGCATTGCCAGGTGCCGGTGCAGCACTTTCAGCTCATGGCGCAGCACTTGCATTTCGCGAAACACCGGAGGCTCCGGCTCGGCCGGGGGGCCCGCCGGCGCAATCTCGTCGAGTTGCAACGCCTCATCGGCCTGGTCGGCGGCGTGATCGAACTCCGCCACCAGCACGCCTGCGTTGGTCTCGGTGTCGGGCACCAACATGCCGCGCTCCAACACCACACTCAGCTGGTCCGGGCTTGCCAGCACCATCCCCTGCACGAACAACAGCTTGCCCTCGCGGTCGTATACCGACCACGGCAATGGCAAACCAAGCTCCACTTCATCTGCAACGACCGGACGCACGTGCACCCCCAACGGCCCGCCGGATCGCCGGGCTTCGGTACGTTATCGGTCGTCTTGGCCGGAGCTTTAACTTCCGCTCGGCGCAAGGGTTGCTGGCCGCACCCGGGCCGCCAGCAGTAATCCGAGCACGGCCAGGCTGCCGGTTATCGCAAATCCCGACAGATACGCCGCAATCGGCGAACGTGCCAGCAAGGCGGCGAACAGGGACCCGCCCACGGCCAACATGGTGGCGGTGAACAAGGCGTCGCACAGCTGCAACGCCGAGGCATTGGCGCCCTGTCGCTCCGGCGGCGACAGTTCCAGCGTCAGTATCGACAGGCTGGGATACACCGTGCCCATGCCCAGCCCGGCAACCACCCAGCCGGCCATCGCGACCTGGAGCGGCACCGCCGGCATCACGGCCAGTGCGACGCAAGCCACGCCCAATGCGATCAACCCCATGCCGACCTGCAACAGGCGCGCTGGCGAAGGATCGATCAGCCGTCCACGATTCCACGAGCCCAGCGACCAGCCAATCGCGCCGATGGTCAATGCCAGCCCGGCCCAGGTCGGCGACAGGCCGCGCTCGCGGGTCAGCAACAACGGCAGGAATATCTCGGTGCCAAAGAAGGCCGCCGAGGCAATCCCGCGCAAGGCGATGACGGACGGAAGCCCGCGGCCGGCGCGCAAGGTGCCGGCGGGGAGCAGCTTGACCATGCTGGCCAGCAACCCGACACCGGCAGCACCCAACAAGACGATCGCCAACCAGTCACGTCGTTGGCCGGCGTAGTGCAGCAGCAACGCGCTCACCGCCGCCACCACCGCCCAGGCGATCCGTTGCCGGTTGCCGCTGGCGTCAACGGACGTTTGCTGCGGCAATGGACCCATGCCACGCAAGGCCGGCAACACCATGGCCGCGGCCAGTGCGGCAACAAAAGGGACCAGCAGGAATACCCAGCGCCAACCCAGGTGCTCGACTATCAGGCCGCTGATGGTCGGCCCGATGATCGCCGGCAGCACCCACGCCGCCGCAAACGCGGCGAAGATTGGCGCGCGCATTTGCGGTGGATAGGCCCGTCCCACCACCACGTACAAGGCGACCGACATCAGCCCGCCGCCAAAGCCCTGGATCACCCGCCCCACCAACAGCACCCACATCGTCGGCGCCAGGCCAGCGATCACCAGGCCGATGCCAAACCACACGATGCCGTGTTTGAGCGGCGCGCGCGGGCCGCTGCGATCTGCCCAGGGGCCGCTGGCAACCATCCCGACCACCGCCGCGGCCAGCGTGCCGGCAAAGGCCATCGCGTACAGCGACAAGCCATCCAGCGCCTGTGCCACCACCGGCATTGCGGTGGCCACGGCCAGCGCCTCGAACGCATAGAGCGCGACCAGCGATACCGCGCCCAGCGTCAGCGCCCGATAGCGCGGGGCAAACAAGCTCTCCGGAGCTGTAGTCACCGGTCGCCGGTGTGCGTGGCGGCTCCACGGAATGCGGTGTCGGCAGGGAATTGGGCGCGCGCAGGCAGCGACGACGGGACCACCGTATTCGGCGACTTCGGCGTCGACTGGTCCATCGCCTCGGTAGCGCCACGTTGTGCGGCCTTGTGCGGGATCCGCCACAGCTCGGCGGGGTCGTAATACGACGAGCCCCGGGTCCAGCGCGAATTCCCCGACTTGCCCTCTTCGGCAATCTCCAGGCGATTGTCACCGCGGGTAGCGTGGAGCGGCGTCCACAAGCCTTCCGTTGCGTTCGCGGACAGACACACGAAGTAGGTTTGCGCATCGACGGCATCGGCCGGCTCAACGGTGTGGCTGGCACCAAACTTGAGCAGGGTGTCCGGAAACATGTGGAGTGCCAGTCCGGGGGAGTGGATATGGGCCATGGTGCTGGGTCCTGGTAACAAGGCGATCATCGGATCGCGGGGGCTCGTGGCACGCACCACTGGTGAGGGTCGTGGTCGACAACCGATGGTAATGGTTCCGTTCCCGCTCGGCACACTCCGCACAATCACTGCCGGCGGGCGCTCCTATAATGACGGGCTCGACGGCACGGCCGCCCTCGCCCCTTGCAGGCGCCCATGACTCCCCCTACCCCGCGCGAACATGCCTCGCGCGAGCCCGCACCTGACGTTCGCCTGCCGCTATGGCGCGGTCGCGGCCTGATACTGCTCGGCATCGCGCTGTCGGCGCTGAACTTGCGCACCGCCGTCACGTCGCTGACCCCGCTGCTGGACAGCCTGGGGCAGACGCTGGATTTCGGCCCGACCATGACCGGGGTGTTCGGCATCGTGCCCACCGCGGCGTTTGCGGTGTTCGGCGTCGCCACCCCGGCCATCGCCCACCGTCTGGGTCTGGAGCGCACCGCCTTGCTGGCGATGCTGCTTGCCGCCGCCGGGTTGCTGGCGCGTGGTTTTGTCGGCGGGACCGGTCAGTTGCTGCTGACATCGGCGATCGCCCTGTCGGGCATGGGCATTGGCAACGTGGTGTTGCCGCCGCTGGTCAAGCGCTACTTCGCTGATCGCGTTGGCGGCGTCAGCGCGATGTACATCACGATGCTGCAGATGGGCACCATCCTGCCTGCGCTGACCGCGGTACCGGTCGCCAATGCGCTGGGTTGGCGCGTGTCGCTGGGCGCGTGGTCGCTGGTCGCGGTCGCCGCTGCGTTGCCCTGGGCGATCACCTTGTACCAGGAGCGCCACGGCCGCTCCGCCAAAGCCCATGCACTGGCATCGGTCCGCGACCAGGCGATCACGGCAGACGATGCGGCGCCGGAACTCGCCGCTCCCCCGGCGTCCGGCCGCGTCTGGCGGTCACCGGTGGCATGGGGAATGGCTTTGATGTTCGGCATGACGTCGCTCAACAGCTATTCGATATTCACCTGGTTGCCGGCCGTGCTGGTGGATGCCGGCGGCAGTCCATTACTGGGCGGCACGATGGTCGGGCTGTACTCCGCGTTCGGCCTGGTCAGCGGCTTCGCGATGCCGGTCATCGCGGTGCGGGTGCGCAACCCCTTCCCCATCGTGATCCTGTGTTGCCTGCTGCACCTGTCCGCGTTCGCCGGGCTGCTGCTGGCGCCGATGACCTTGACCCTGCTGTGGGTCGCATTGCTGGGGCTGGGGCCGAGCACGTTTCCGCTGGCATTGACACTGATCAACCTGCGCACCCGCACCCCCGCGGGCTCGGCCGCGCTGTCGGGTTTCACCCAGGGCGTGGGTTACGCGTTGAGCTGCGCCGGTCCGCTGCTGTTCGGCCTGTTGCACGATGTGTCCGGTGGCTGGCTATGGCCTTTTGCGTTCCTGAGCACGAGCCTGCTGGCGCTGGCTGCTGGCGGCTACCTGGCGTGCAAGCCGCGGATGCTGGAAGACAGCTGGTAGGCGCGGCAAACCCGTCACCAGGGCAGTTCACTGCCATTGGCATGCCAAAACGTGCCGGTCTGCTCCAGGCCGAGCGTGTCCAGCCGTTCGACCAGCTGCCCGGCCGCATGCTCCGGACTGACCTCACCACTGCCGCCCACCATCTCGGTGGCGACGAAGCCAGGATGCAGCAGGAACACGGCGATGCCGCGCGGGGCAAGGTCCACGGCCAGGGATTTACCGATCGCGTTGACCGCCGACTTGGACGCGCGATAACCGTAGCGACCGCCTGAGCCGTTGTCGGCCACCGAGCCCATGCGGCTGGTGATGATGCCGATCTTCGCGCCTTCGCCCAGATGGCCCAGCAACGCCTGCGTTACCCGCAACGGCCCCATCGCATTGACCTCGAACTGCCGGCGCATGTCTTCCCATCCGGCCGCGTCGATGTCGCCCAGTGCCTCGCGGGTCATGATGCCGGCGTTGAGCACCAGCACGTCGATGCGCGTGTCGCCCAGTCGCTGCGCCAATGCGGTCAGGGCCGCATCATCGGTCACATCGACCCCGGCCTCGACCTGCGCACCGGTCGCCTGCAGCGCATCGCTGGTTTGGCGGCAGGCCGCAATCACACGATCGCCACGGGCAGTGTAATGACGGGCGAACGCAAGACCGATGCCGCGATTGGCACCGGTGATCAGGACGGTTTTCATGTCGGACTCCTTGTTGTCATGCCACAGCCATGGTGGCGCTGCTGCCGACAATCAAGGCGGACACGCTGGCGGCCGCGCGACCACGGCGCTCCATGGCGGGCTCAACCGCGCTTGAGCAGCAATTCCAGCATCCGGCGGAAGCGCGCCCCGTACGGCGGATTGAGCAACCCGCCACCGTTGAAGCGGGCCTGATGGAACACCGGCTTGAGGTGGGAAAACCGCAGGAACCCGGCTTCACCGTGATAGCTGCCCATGCCGGAGGCTCCCACGCCGCCAAACGGCAGGCCGTGCTGGGCGATGTGGAACAGCGTGTCATTGACGGTGACGCCGCCGGCCTGGGTCCGGGTCAGCACCTGGTCGACACGGGAGCGATCCCGGTCGAACACATACAGTGCCAGCGGGTGCGGCCGCGCGCCGATGTAGGCAATCGCTTCGTCCAGCGAGTCATACGGCACCAATGGCAGCAGCGGACCGAAGATCTCCTCACGCATCACCGCCATGTCGTCACTGACCCCACTCAGCACCAGGGGCGGCAACAGGCGGCGGGCGGAATCCGCCGGCACCGCGCTCAACGGATGGACCCGCGCGCCGGCCGCCACCGCACCGTCGCGCAATGCGGTCAGGCGCTGGTACTGGCGGTCGGAGATGATGCTGGCGTACTGCCCATTACGCTCCAGCTGCGGATACATCCGCGCCATCACGTCACTGGCAATGTCGATAAACTCGCCGATGCGCGCGCGCGGCAGCAGCACGTAATCGGGCGCGATGCAGGTCTGGCCGGCGTTGACCACCTTGCCGAACACGATGCGCTCGACCGCATGCTCGAAGCGCGCACCGGGGCCAATGATCGCGGGCGACTTGCCACCCAGCTCCAACGTTACCGGGGTCAGGTTGGCACCCGCCGCACGCATCACCTGACGGCCAACCGTGGTCGAACCGGTGAACAACAGGTGATCGAACGGCAAGGCGGAAAACGCTTGCCCTACCGAAGCGTCACCGTTCACCACCGCCACCTCGTCGTGTTTGAAATAGCGGCCAACCTGCTCGGCGAACAGCGCCGAGAAATGCGGCGTGGCTTCGCTCATCTTCAACATCACCCGGTTGCCCGCTGCCAGCGCATCCAGCAACGGTCCAACGGCGAGATACAACGGGTAGTTCCACGGCACGATAATCCCGATCACGCCCAACGGCTGCGGCCGCAGCTCGGTACGCGCCGGCAGGAACGCCAGGCCGGCCCAGCCACGCCGCGGCCGCATCCAGCGGCGGCCATGGCGCAAGGCGTGGCGAATGCCCGACAAGCCGGGGTAGATCTCCAGCAGGTCGGTCTCCTGTCCCGGACGCTGCCCGAAATCGGCATCGATGGCATCGGAAAAAGCTTGCCGCTGGTCCCGCAGCATCGACTGCAACGCTCGCAGACGCCCGGCGCGAACCGGCCACAAGGGCAACGGATCAACCGCTTGCGCCGCTCGCATTCGCTGCAATATCCCGTTCATGGCCGGCGCCTGCTCGCTCATGGCTGATCAGAAGCTGGCCCGGAACTCCACGCCCCACATGCGCGGCAAGGTGATGGACGCGTACGGAGTGCCGAACACCGCGGTGCTCATGTTGCTTACGCCGGTGACGTAGCGCTTTTCAAACAGGTTGTTGACGTACAGCGCGACACCCCAGTGATCGCTCGGGGAGTTCCACTCAACGCGTGCATCGGTGCGCTGCTGGCTGGCGCCGACATCGAAGTTCGGACTGACCTGGCAAGTGCCTTGCAACTGGGAGTCGCGGTTGCAACGCGAGTCGCCCCGGAATGCGTGGTTGACACTGGCATCGACGGTACCTCCCGCCACCTCGCTCCACGTATAGCCGAGCCCCGCGGCGAAGGAGAACTTCGGCTCACCGGTGGGTTGGCCCGACAAGTCGATACCAGACGGTGCCACCGCGTCGCTGTAGGTCGCATCGATATAGGCACCGGTGAAGCTCATTCGCAGCGCTTCCACCGGCTTCCATTGCATCTCGACCTCAAACCCCTGGGCCTGCTGGTCGGTGCTGTTGACCAGGTAACGCGGCACGCCGGAGCCGGCGGTATTGGGGTCGAGCGTCAGCGACTGGCGATTGCTGTACTTGTAGTAGTAGGCCGTGCCGTTGAGCAGCAGGTTGTAGTCGGGAAAGACGGTCTTGATGCCAGCCTCGTAGTTCCATACCTCCTCTGGTTCGAACCGCGAACCCACCTGCACCGCGTTGTAGCCACCAGCCTTGTAGCCCTTGGTCACCGAGACGTAGCCCATCACGTCGGGGCTGAACCGGTAGTCCAGCACCACGCGCGGGCTGAGGTCACTCCAGCGGTTACTGAGCTGGACCGGCACCCCGACCGCGTCGGTGAAGATGATGTTGTTGCCAAACATCGCCAACGCGTACTGCGCTTCCGGTGGCAGCATGGCCAGCACCCCGGCATCCTCCAGCCCCTGGACCGTGGCATCGAACGCATCCGCCCGACGCGGCATGTTGTACCAGGAGAAGTCTTTCTCATCACGCGTGTAACGCAGGCCGGTGGTCAGGTTCAGACGGTCGCTCAGGTGCCAGATCACGTCTCCGTACGCGGCGTAGGCCTTGAACTCACCGGCATTGCTGATTGCCTCCGCCCATGAATGACCCAGCAGCGAGAACGGCAACCCCATTGCGGCCAGTCCATCGCTGATGTCGGCCAGCGGATGGCCCGCGCCCATGACGTTGCCGGCCAGGGTGTCGATGCCGTCGGTGAAAACGTTGGTCTGGCTCGTTTGGCGCGCATCCTCGGTGTAATAGCTCGCACCAGCGACCCAATCCATGAGCTCGGTATTGCCGCTCAGCTTGAACTCCTGGTACCAGCTGCGGTTGCTCTCCAGGTTGGCGGTGTCCAGGTAACTGACGATGTGGTTGGTGCCGTCGTAATCGCCACGATTCTCGGTATCGAACTGCCGCCACGCCGTGGTCGACTCCAGGTGCCCCCACATGAAGGAATGGTCGACCTTCAGCGTGACGCCGTCGTACACCCGGTTTTCGGTTGCCCCCACGGCATCGTTGTAAAGCGGCGCGTGCAACGGGTTCAGGTAGTCCACCGGATTGGGCGGATAGGGCGGACGCTCATACGGGTCATCCGACAGCGCAACAAGGCCGATCGCCGGCTTGGGCAGCTGGTCGAGCTCCTCGTGATCCCATGACAGCAGCGCGCGGGTGTTGTCAGTCAGGTTCCAGCGAAACGTCGCGCGGGTGCCGAAGTCGTCATCGGCGCCATAGCGCTGCCCGCTGGCGGCATCGGTGATCCAGCCATCGCTGGTGTTGCTGTAGGCGCTGACGCGCAGCGCCATGTCGTCATTGATCGGCGCGTTCAACAGCCCATCGAAATACTGTCGGCCGAAGTTGCCAAATCGCGCGCGTGCACGGCCCTCGAACTTGTTGCCCGGTGGGTTGGTGATGATGGAAATTGCGCCAGCAGCCGCATTGCGACCAAACAATGTGCCTTGCGGCCCCTTCAGCACCTCGATCCGCTTCACGTCGTTGAACGCGAGCAGGGCGGCTCCGGAGCGGGCGGAGTAGACGCCATCCACATACACGCCGACCGCCGACTCGGTACCGATGCCAAAGTCGTCGGTGGAAATGCCGCGCAACTGATAGCCCGGCTGGGTTGGTTGATCACCGCTGACCACCAGGCCCGGTACGAACAGGCTCATCTTGCTCAGGTCGGTCGCCGCCAGCGCATCGACCTGTTCGGCAGTGATGATCTGCAATGGGATCGGTACCGACTGCATGACCTGTTCGCGACCCTGCGCAGTCACCACCACCGTATCGAGCAACGTGGCCTGCGATTCCCGCGGTGCGGCATCGACCGTCTGGTCAGCAGCCACTGGATCGTTCTGTGCCGGTAATGGCTCGGCGGCCACGGCGCTGGTGCAGACCAGCACGCCGCCAAGTCCCGCGAGCACATGGCCGAGACCGACCGTCAACAGGCGCTGGCGCAACGGCCGGCCGTCGCTCCGTGATTTGTGTGTCATGAGCCTGCGTGCAGCACGTGGTTGTGTGGTCATTGCGGTGATCTCCCCAACATCATGTGGTGGCGTCGATGCGCCGTTTTCCGCGTCATGCCGACGCTGATACGCCGCGTCAGGGCTGCGTCTGGCAGTTCCCGGGTTGCGCGGCAATCCATGCCCGGATCAGCGCCACGCCTTCTTCGTGTGAGGTGCTTCGCCCCAACTCCGGCATCATCACGCTCGGTTCGGTGGCCACCATGCGGTAGGTCAGGATCGACTCATCCGGCTTGCCCGGCACGATGTCGAACCGGTGGTTGCCGGTGCCACGACCGGCGGCGACCGGTGGCTTGCAGATACCGATATGGCGGTCATTGGGTTGGTCGATACCCAGCGACAAGCCCGTGGTGTTGGCCGACCCTTCCGGGTTGTGGCAATGGCTGCAGTTGATATCCAGATAAGCGCGCGCACGCGCGTCCAGAGGCGCCGCGGGATCGGACCAGTCCGCGTTGCGCGGCGCCTGCGTGGCATCCGGTGCCCCCGTCAGGTAGCCGACCCTGGTCAGGTATTCCAACTGGTTTGCCGCCCCGTCGACGTAATCGAAATCACGATTGAGGTGCCGTGCCCTGGGCCCAATCGGATGGATCTGCCGATCGACCCAGTCCTGCGCATGGCAGCTGGCGCACTGGCTTTCGTCGGGCACCACGTAGGTAAAGTCCTCGTGCGCGCCCTGCCCGCTCACCAGGATCAGCGGCACCAACGCGCCGGTACGGGCCAAGGTGGCGTCAGTCTGCGCGTCGTTCCAGAGATAGGGGATCGCAGCCCAGCCATCCGGGCGACGCACCAGGATGCGCGTCTCGATCATGCGCACCTGATCCAGCTCCAGACCACCGGCGTTGGCCGGCGTGTCGTTGGTGCGGGCGACATCACTGAACCCGCCCCCCGCCGAGCGCGGGTAGTAGAACGTCTTGCTGATCACGGTGCCGACCGGGAAGTCGAAACTGTCGCTCGGCTCGTACGTGGCCTGGACGCCCTCGGGCATCCAGATCGTGCGCAGCTTGTGTGCGTAGTCGGTGAACAGCGGCGTGTTGAGGTCGTATGGCACCACACCGTCGTTGAGTTGCAGCCGGCCGCCGCGCACCTCCACCACATGCCACTGACTAAGCAGCTCGGGTTGTCCGTCAGCGTGATAGGTCACTGGCGCCATGCCGCGCTGGCAGGCCGCCAACATCAACAGTCCGGCCAGCAACACGACACGATTCAACCAACCATCTGGGCACAAACGGTTTCGCATTGTCGGCACCCTATGCCGTCGGCATCGGGTCGAGCACGACCGCCGGCAGCTTCGGCAGGGTGCAATCGTACGGCGCGGTGTCGGTACTGGGGCTCTTGTATCCGTTCGGCCCATCGGCATTGATCACGCCGACATCGCCGTTCTGTACACAGAACCGGTCGTCTGGCGGCGGCAGCCCGTCCACCAATGTCGCTGTATCGACGTAGCCATCCCACAGGATGTCGGGGAAGTGCCCGTTGATGCCATATACGGCGGTCTTCAATGCCTTGAACTCGAGCCCGTCCGGCGACTCGCCACCACCCTTGAAGGTGTTGTCGTAGATGTAGATGCCCTTCGGATACGGGTTGTAGTCATCCGCCACGCCACGGTCAGTGTAGTAATTGGTGGAGAAATAGCTGGAGATGATGACGTTCGCTGTCCGGTGGTCGGCAATGTAGTTGTCGAATATCTCCACCTTGTCGTTGGAGTTCACCACCACCCCCGAACCGGCCGGGACACTCGCCACCGCGGCACCCTTGGCGGCGAAGTTGCCCAGGTTGTTCTCGAAGATCTTGTTGTTGAACACGCGGGTGCTGTGACCGGACTGCTCGATATTGGGCATGTTGAACACCAGCACGCCGCCGGTGTTGTTGGTGGCGACGTTCTCGTAGACATCGGCGGCGATCGAGTTCTCGATCTCGATGCCGGCCACGTTCTGCTCGGCACGGTTGCGCCGGACGATGATGTTCTCCGACTGACCGACATAGATGCCCGCATCGGAGGCGGCGATCGCCACGGAATCCTCGATCAGTACGTTTTGCGTCTTGACCGGGTACAGGCCGTACGCGCCGTTGGTGGTCTTGGGACCGCCCGTCCATTCCACCCGCACGCCACGGATGGTGATGTTGCGGCCCTGGTTGATCTTCACCGCATCGCCCTTGGTGTCCTCGAACGCGATGTTTTCCAGGGTGAAGTCACTGGCATTGACCAGCAGGCCTTCCGGGCCAACCACCTGGCCCTTGAACGACAGCACGGTCTTGTCCATGCCGGCACCGCGGATGGTCACGCCATCGGTACGGAGGCTGAGACCGCGCGTGAGCGAGTAGTGACCGGCCGGAATGTCGATCACGGTGCCGGGCGTGGCATCCATCAATTGCTTCTGCAGGTCCGCCTGGAAACTGACATCGGCGGCGCTGGGTGGTGGCGCTTCCGGTTCGCTGCCGCATCCGGCGAGCGCCGTGCACATGGCGATGGTGACAAGCAAATGGCGCATGGTCGCTGTACTCCCCGTTCAAACGATATGTCGGCCGTGCCGCCGAGATCGCGGCGCATACCCGACTGTCCCGCAATCGCCACCACGGGGGGAGGGCCGGACAGCCGCATAACGGGGGGCAAATCGGCCAACACGGCCGAAATGATGCCGGCTTCAGGCCGCCTGGCGGGCCTGCTGCGGCGCGAGCCCGGTCCAGCGCTTGAAGGCACGGCGGAATTCACGCGGGTCCTCGAAGCCCACCTCGGCACCGATCTCGGCCACGCTGAGCGTGCCGGCCTGGAGCAATTGCAACGCACGCTCGGCGCGCACGCGGTCGTGGATCTCGCGGAACATGCGCCCACTTTCCGCTAACTTGCGCCGCAGGGCGCGTTCACTGAGATTGAGTGTGCGTGCCACGTCGGTGAGCTTGGGCGGCTGACGCAACTGGCTGCGCAACAAGCGCTCCACCGCAGCGACGACTTCCTGATGCGGCTCGCCGCCGTCGGGCGTACGTTGCTGCTCGCACAGCGCCAGCGCCTGTTTCGCCGTCAGCGGGTTGTAGCCGGGCAACGGGTACCCCAGCCAGTCGATGCCGAGCACCAGACGGTTGCGCTCGGCACCAAACTCCAGGTCGCACTGGAACACGTTGGCGTAGCCGGCAACATGATCCGGTTCCGGATAGCTGAACTCCACTCGTAGCGGCCGCAGCTGCGGACTGACCAGCTCGCGCGAGATCATCACCGAACTGGCAAACAACTCCTCACAGAAAAAGGGCAGCAATTCCAGGTCGCCAAACAGCGGCGTGGCGACCAGCGCCACCGCTTCCTCGCTGACCGCCTCGAAGGACAGGTCGAGCAAACAACCGCAGATCTTGTGATAACGAATGCCCGACTGCATCGCCTCGCCGAACGTGCGCGAGGTCATCATCGCCAGCCCGAGCAGCCCGAAGCCCCCGATGGTGCCGTCACCGCCAATGCGCAAGCCGGCGTCAGGCACGTCCAGCGCCTGCAATGCGCGTCGTATGAATGTGCTGGCCTGCCGGTACGACACGCGCAGCGCGGGGTCGGCAATCTGCGCTCGGTCCAACGCCAACCCGGCAAACCACGGCGCACTGTCAACGCCATGGGTGTCGGCCAGCTGGGCCAGGAACAGCAGCTTGTTGGATGGGAATTCTGCGGCGGTATACCGGGCTTCCTCATTCGGATGAAAGCCGATGCCGAGATTCGGGAGGCCGATCATGTCGGCAGGTCGTGCCATCGTGTACTCCCTCCAGCGCATGCGCCCGACCGTAACCGGCCGGCTGTGACCAGTATCAATCCCCTTTCTACCACGGACGTGCCAGCCAGCTGTCAGCATTCACTGCCGCGTCGCCGTCGCCGCCTGCCATGTCCCAGTCCTGGCGCCACCGGCAACGACAATCAAGGCGCTTGGCTGGTGGTCCGACGGGCATCGCATGTTTTGGGTTCGCGGTGCTAACACCACACTGCCGGACTGCATGTCCGTTCGGCAATCATTTCCACAGCGAGCAAGGCTTCAGTATTCTCTGTCTGACAGGTCATTCGTCTTCTCGTCAAAGATCAACGAAGGATCGCCAGCGGTCTGCTGCTCTTCAGCGGTGCGGGCCAAAGTGCAGAAGGAATATGCACCAACTTGAGGGGAGATTTCCGGATGACTGGGACATCGAAGCGGAAGGTATTGAAGCGCACCGGCTGGACGCTGCTGGGTCTTGCAGCAGTCTTTATGGCAGCGGCATTCGTGGCACTGTCATGTGCACGGGTCGAGATGACTGCCGGTGGTGCTCACACCCGATTGCTGGTGCCTGTCGTGCGCGGCGCCATTGGTGTACGCGTGTACTCGGGTACCGGAGAGAACGTCGCCATCCCCGGCTTTCTGGCCGGCCCGGTGGTTCGCCGCGATACTGATGGAACCTGGTCGGCGAGCTGGTTCTGCGAGAACGCGATACAGCACGCGAAAGGCCACGAGGATGCATTGCAGGTCGCATGCGCCGGCAAGACGCATGACTTTCCGCTGGCTACCGCTCCCGTAGCGGACGCCGTCGCGCCGATGCCAGGCGAGCTGGTGGTGCTCAGCGATATCGAGGGCAACAGCGAGTTCCTTGAAGCTGCGCTGCGCAAGCTCGGCGTGGTCGATGCATCCGGCGAGTGGGATTTCGGCGCCGGTCATCTGGTGATACTCGGCGATTCGGTGGATCGCGGGCGCGAGGTCTTCGCGGTCCTGTGGCGCCTGCACAGGCTTGCGGCGCAAGCGCATGCGGCAGGCGGCGCGGTCCATGTGCTGCTTGGCAACCATGAGCAATACCTGCTGCGTGGCAATATCTCGCGGGCCCACCCCGAGTACCGCTACGCCCTGCAACAACTTGGCGGCTATGCACAGGCGTTTGCCGATGACAACGTGCTTGGTGAATGGTTGCGCGACCAACCGGTAGCTCTGAAGCTCGGCCGCGTGTTGTTCACCCACGCAGGCATTTCGCCGGAGGTGGTGAATTCCGGCCTTTCGGTCGACGCACTGAACCATGCGATGCGCGATTACTGGCGTACCGCCGGCTCGGCTGCCGAAAACCATTCCGCTGCACTGGACGCAGTACTGGGGCTCGAAGGCGTCACCCAGTATCGGGGTTATTTCCGCGCATCCAAGGACAAGTACCCGGCCGCGACACAGGCGGAGGTGGAGCAGATGCTCACGCACTACGAGGCCGAACGGATTGTCGTCGGCCACACCCTGGTCGAAAAGGTCACGTACCCGTACGACGGACGGGTTGTCGCCGTCGATGTCAATGATCCGGATGCGCAATCCGAAGTACTGGTGTTCAGCCATGGCGAGCCGCGCGCCGTCGACATCGGCATCCCGCGTGGGTTGCAACCGGACGCCTCCAGGCGACTGCGCGGGTTCAGCCTGTTCGACGCAGGCGATCGCCACCTGCTGGCATCGATGTATCGCGCCAACCGTGCACTGTCGCGCATCCCTTATCCGTATTGACGCGTGTAGCGAGCACGCCTCAATCCGGTAACAATGGCTCGATACCCCCACAGGAAGCACTCCATGATCCAGCGTTTCGATACCGGTCCCCGCATGTCCAAAATAATCATCCACAACGGCGTGGCCTATCTCTCCGGGCAGGTGCCCAAGGACGCCAGCGCCGACATCACCGGGCAGACCGAACAGGTGCTGCAGGCCATCGATGATCTGTTGCAGCAGGCTGCGACCGACAAGGCGCACATACTGCGTGCGGACATCTACTTGGCGGACATGGCCGATTTCGGTGCCATGAACGAAGCCTGGGAGAAGTGGGTACCGCAAGGCGCGACGCCAGCGCGTGCCACGGTGCAAGCCGGGCTCGCCAGGCCGAACCTGAAAATCGAGATCGTGATCATCGCCGCGGTGCCGTGATCAAGCGGATCCACACTGTCATTATTCACGGCCGCGTCGCGGTCGCGCCGCCACCAACCCAGGGCAACTCCAATGGCCATGTCGGAAAGTGATATCCAGGCAGGCTGGATCTACCAGACCAGCCACCAACAGCAACGATTGGTGCTCGGCTGGGACCGTGACGGTCGCGTCGTCTACTGCTCCAAGGGCAAGGACGCGGAGGCGCCGTTCCAGAACTGCCACGTCCGCATCACCACCCGGAAGTTCGCCCAGCGCGCCATTGGAAAGCTGCGCCAGGTCGACGACGTGCAGCCTTATATCGTGGCCAACAAGGCGACCACCGTGGTGGTGCCGCCCGCGCGCCCACGCCCCGGCAACGTCAACCCGGGCGTGTGAACAGGCGTTCGGGGCTATGACAGGACATCGCAAGCATCGATAGAACGCCTGCCGAGTGTATGTAAAAATTACTTGACATGCTTTCGAGGCAAGCCTAGGCTCTCGCATGTAATGTTTCTTTGACATTACGCGTTCGCCTCACTGGAGCCTAGTCATGAGCATCACGTTCCGCGAAAAGAGCCTGTGGCTCTTGCTGGTCAGCCTTTGCGCCGCGTTTGGCATCTACTTCGCATTCGCTCTGCCGAATCCGTCGCCGCAGGTCAAGCCCACGGAGATTGCGGCGTTCATTGGCATAATTGTTGTGCTCGTTGTCGTTCAAATCATTGGCCACGCCCTGCTCGGAATTGCGAGCCGTCGCGAACTCGCAGCGAACATACAGACCGACGAAAGGGACGCATGGGTTCGTCTCAAGGGTACCCAGCTGGGTTCCTACGTGTTGGCGGTTGGCGTTTTCTTCTCGCTCTGCGTGGGGGTGTTCGTAAGGGGCAACTTCGCCTTCGTCCATGTGTTGCTGGCGTTCTGGGTCCTGGCACAAGCTACGGAGTACGCGACCCAGCTGGTTTTGTACCGGCGGAGCTGACCCATGGGAAAAAAGACACGCAAGCTCAGCAACAAACTGCGCGAGCTGCGGCAGAGTCATGACGATATGACGCAATTGGACCTCGCAAACCGCGTAGGCATCACGCGCCAGACGGTCATCTCCATTGAGGCAAATCGCTACTCACCGTCCTTGGAGGTGGCATTCATGATCGCTCGAACTTTGGGGCTAGGAATCGAAGATGTGTTTCAGTTTGACGGCGATGCGGGCGAACATTTCGCTGCAGCCGACCGCCATCCCACTACGCGGGCTCCCGGCGGCTGAGACCAGGCGTTAGGCCTCATCTCACTTTGGTAGCAACCATGAAAAACAATCAGTTTTCTATCATTGGCTTAGTTTGTTTTGCTGCCGTAGCAACAGCATGCTCGGCCTCTGAGCCGAAATCTATTTCTGAATGGACTGTTCGACCTTCTTCTGAATTATCAATACCTCGTGCAGCTCATCAAACCACAGCCATATCCCCGACTCTAGTGCTGGTGACTGGCGGATGCAGCGGTAGTGGATGCACTCCGGTTGAACGGTCTGCCGAACTGGTTCATATCGAGACTGGGCGTTCTGAAGTTACGCAACCTATGAACGAAGCCCGAGTTGCACACGCTGCAGCGTTACTCAAGGATGGCAGAGTCTTAGTTGCCGGAGGATGGACTGGCGACATGGCAACCGCTTCCGCCGAAGTGTTCGATCCACAACATCGTTCTTTCTCGCCCGTTCAAGCAATGGCAACAGCAAGAATGGACGCTACTGCGACACCGCTACTCAACGGGCCCGTACTGGTCACCGGCGGCGCAAGCGCTACCAATCTTCCTATTTCGCATGCAGAGGTTTTTGACCAGACACAAAACCGATTTGTCGCAGTAGGCGCCATGCATGAGGCCAGAGCGCGTCATGCTGCTGTCCGCATGCAAGACGGACGCGTGTTGGTTGTTGGCGGTCAACGTGGACGCAACCTCGCGACCAACTCGGCTGAGATCTACGACCCGGCCACAGAAGCATTCACTCTGTCAGGATCCATGCGACTGCCAAGGTGCAAACATGCAGCTGTTCTACTTAAAGATGGCCGTGTGATGGTAATCGCGGGATCCAGTGATTGCGATGATCGCCACCGCCTCGCACAAACGGAAATCTATGACCCAAGCACAGGGCAGTTCACCGCCGGGCCACCCCTATTGAACCCTCGGTACAAGATAGTTGATGCCACCACTGTACTGCCTTCCGGGGAAGTTGTTGTAGCGGGCGATGCAACCGACGTTGAGATATGGACACCTGGAACACCCGCATTCATAAAGGCAGGCGAAAGTATCGACAATGGTCTTGCCTTCAGTACCGCAACCCATTTACCCAATGGGAGTGTGCTCATACTAGGTGGCTACGACAACGACATTCGCCCGACCGCACAGGCATGGGTCATCAGTCGCACCAGAGCAGCGGATGATCCCAATTGATGCTTAACAATTCATTCAAGCCGAAACCGCTTCGCGGTTCGGCTTAACTCAGGCGCTAGGTAGCAGGGGAAAGCATGTCGCGAACTGATGCACGACGCAGGCTGATATTTGCTTTTTCACCACTCGCACTTGTCGCTATCTGTGCTTCCATTCAGCTCATAGCGGGACGCTACGTCGGTGTATGGGCATGGGTTCCAACCATGCTTGGCTTCTGGCTGGTCATTGCGTTTCTGCTGCACAATTACCCAGGCTCGCGGCCGCGGCAGAGATTTCAGCGCGCTTCTGGTTCACGGTTTTGGTCAATTCTCGCACTGTTGGCTGGCTTGCTCTCCTTGCATGGCTTTCTAGGCAGCTGGACCCTACTGGACAACACCCAGCTAATTGCCGCATGGCTTGTATTCGCTTTAATCAATCCGTGGCTCGAGGAGTCATACTGGCGTGGTCTGCTCATTGACTCCACGGCTTCGTGGGGCAAACTCGCTAGCTTGCTGTATTCATCGGTATGGTTCGCTGCGAGTCACCCGCTCGTCTGGGGGATCTACTCACTCCCACTTCGCAAGCCCGAGGCAGTTGGGGCACTCTTGCTCGTTGGGCTAATCTGGGGCTTGGCGTATCAGCGCACTGGCAGTTTGCGTTGGTGCGTGGCCGGGCACATCCTAGCCAACCTGCTCGGGCTTGCCGCACTCGTTCTGCTCAATATATATGATCCAACCATTAGGTAGCGAGCTGCTGCCTAACAATTCGTTCAAGTCGGGTTAACTCATTTAGGGCTTATCGGGGGCGCCGCTGGTGCTGCACTTACTTTTTTAACCCGCGGTGCCTAACGCCTGAGTTAAGCCATAGACGGAACTCTACGTTACTGCGTGTGTGCCGACGCTGACGCAATCCCGACTGGCATCCATTGCGGGTCAAATGTCCACCGAAGAGCAATCGGGGTTGCCAGCTCCGCATTATTTCCATGCACAGCTCCCAAGGTTAGCTGAGAGCGCCAACGTAGCGCGGGCGGCGCGTGGATTTTCAATACTTCTACCGCGCGTCGGAACGCATCCTTCATCTTGTCATTCTCGTTGCTGCCGAGGCTGAGGAACAGATCGTTCTTCAACGATGGGCTTTCCTGCAAGAAGTGATCGAGCCGTATCACCATTTCACTATCATCGCGCCACAAGGCCGGACTATTTGCAAAGTATGCATTGAATAGCGGTGGATTTTCTGTAAGCGCGTACACGACGAAAAGGCCACCCCGCGAGTTTCCCGCAAGTATCCGTGTGGATGAGGTGCGATAGCTTCTGTCGATTTCCGGTATAAGCTCGCCCCTCACAAATGCAAGGAATTTATCAGCGCGTCCTTCGGGGCTATTTTTGTCATCAAGGTCTTGCTGCATTCCAGGAGGCGTGTAGTCGCGCTGCCGTCCTTTGCCGCTGATGTTTGGAATGCCGACAACGATAACTTCCGGTGTTACGCCAATCCGTGCCATCAAGGCGGCCGATGCTGCGGTGTGCAGATCCTCCGAGGATCCATCGAGAACATAGATCACCGGGTAACGCTGTTTGGGCGCGTGATTATAAGATTCTGGCAAGTGCACCAAGTATTGGCGCTGCTCTCCAAGCGTATCCGATGAGATGGTCTCTTGCTCAACCGACGCATCAAATACTGGGCGTTCAAATACATACAAACTCGCAAACCAAGTGATGACCGCGGTAAGAACCGCCGTTAACGGCAAGGCCGCAAATATCCATTTCTTCATGAGCTTGTGTCTCGATATTGCGAATGACGGAGCAAGCCTAGTGCCGGCTAAAGTTAGTTGGCTACCAGCGTGCGACAAAATGGCCGAGCGGATGGATAAAGCGGTGAATACGGCGACGAAGGGTCGTGCTGCCTAACAAATCATCCAAGCCGACGCCGCTTCGCGCCGCGGCTTAATTCAGCAACTGTCTTGTGATTAGTCGGGTCAAGCCATAATCAGACCCTCCGCACGCCGCTCCAGCGATAGCCCGTGGCTGCAGCCGACGGTCGGCGCAATGGCTTGTGCACTTTGCGTCCAGCCCTCGTCGACCCTAGGCTGGCAGGAATCCCCCTGCCGGTTTGCCTGCCATGTCCCACCAGCCCACTCCCACGTTGCTCTCGTTGGCCCTGTCCGCACTGCTCGCCGTCGGCCTTCCCGGCTGCTCGGCCGAGCAACCGGCAACCGACGCCACCACAGACGCTGCCAACACGGACACCGCAGGTGCCGGGGCAGCCGCCCAGACCGATGCCAAGGCCCCGGTGTTGGGCCGCTTCGGCTTTGATGCCGCTGGCATGGACCGCGAGGTAGCGCCGGGCGACGACTTCTTCGAGTTCGCCAACGGCACCTGGGTCGACACCACCGAAATCCCGGCCGACCGTTCCAGCTTCAACAGTTTCACCCGCATCCTGATCGACAACGAGAAGAACGTCCGCAAGATCATCGAGGACGCCGCCGCCGACACCGCGGCCACGGGTGAAACCCGCAAGATCGGCGACACCTACACCGCGTTCATGGACCAGGCCGGAATCGAGGCCAAGGGCGTCTCGGCGATCCAGCCCCGGTTGGACGCGATCGCCGCGATCAGCGACAAGCTCGCGCTTGCGACCGAGCTGGGCAGCCAGCTGCGCGCCGATGTCGACCTGCTCAACGCCACCGATTACTACACCGACCGACTGTTCGGCCTGTGGGTATCGCAGGACATCCACCAGCCCGATCGCACCGCGCCCTACCTGGTGCAGGGCGGACTGGGCATGCCCGACCGCAGTTTCTACCTGGGCGATGGCCGCATGGTCGAGCTGCGCAAGGCGTACCAGGCGCACGTCGCCAAGGTGCTGGAGCTCGCCGGGATTGATGAGGCCGCCGCCAAGGCTGAGCAAATTGTCGCGCTGGAGACCGCGATTGCCCGCGCGCACGCCACCCGGGAGCAATCCAACGACGTCGAGGCCGGCGCCAATGCCTGGACCACTGCCGACTTCACTGCCAAGGCGCCGGGCCTGGACTGGGAGGCGTTCCTGCAGGCCGCCGACCTGGGCGAGCAACACGACTTCATCGTCTGGCAGCCGGACGCGGTTGCCGGCATCTCGGCGCTGGTGGCCTCGCAGCCGCTGGACACCTGGAAGGACTACCTCGCGTTCCATGCGCTCGACCGGAATGCCGCTTACCTGCCCAAGGCCTTCGGCGACGCGCACTTCGCGTTCCACGGCAAAACCCTCAATGGCACGCCGGAGCAACGCGCGCGCTGGAAGCGCGGCATCAGCGTCACCAACGATGCACTCGGCGAGGCGGTCGGCAAGCAGTATGTCGAACGCCATGTCAGCGCCGCGACCAAGACCCGCGCCGAGGCGATGGTCGCCAACATCATCGCCGCGTTCGGCAAGCGCATCGACGCGCTGGAATGGATGAGCCCGCAGACCAAGGCCGAAGCCCGCGCCAAGGTCGCCGGCCTCACCGTCGCAGTCGGCTACCCGGACACCTGGCGCGACTACACCGCGCTGGAGGTGAAGCCCGACGACGCGCTGGGCAACGCACAACGCGCAGGCCAGTTCGAGTACCAACGCAACCTGGCCAAGCTCGGCCAAGCGGTCAACCACGACGAGTGGTACATGCTGCCGCAGACGGTCAATGCGCTGAACGTGCCGCTTGAAAACCGGCTGATCTTCCCGGCCGCGATCCTGCAGCCGCCGTTCTTCGATCCCAATGCCGACGACGCGGTGAACTACGGCGCAATCGGTGCGGTCATCGGCCATGAGATCAGCCACAGCTTCGACAATCTTGGCGCGCTGTTCGACAAGGACGGCAAGCTGCACAACTGGTGGACTCCGGACGACCTGGCCCGCTTCGACGACGCCGGGCAGGCACTGGCGCAGCAGTTCAGCCAGTACCAGGCGTTCGACGATCTGTCGGTCAATGGCAAGCTGACCCTGGGCGAGAACATCGCCGATGTCGCCGGCCTGGCCACCGCCTACGACGCTTACCACCTGTCACTGGATGGCAAGCCGCCGCAGACGCTGGAAGGCTTCAGCCCCGACCAGCGGTTCTTCCTCGGCTTCGCGCAAGCCTGGCGCGGCAAGTACCGCGAGCCGGCGTTGCGCAACGCCATCCTCACCGACGTCCACGCCCCCGGCCGATTCCGCACCCAGACCGTGCGCAACCTGGATGCGTGGTACCCGGCGTTCGAGGTCGAACCAGGCCAGGCGCTGTATCTGGCGCCGCAGGACCGGGTAAAGATCTGGTGATCGGAAGAAACCAGATGAACTTCGCCAGAAAACTGCTTGCCCGTTTCAAGGGCAATGCGCGTGCGGCCTTCGTCGCCGGACACGCTGCCCAGGCTTCCCGCGCGGGCAGCGTCGAGCCAGCCGCCGCCCGCGCATCGGTCACCCCCGGGCTGGCAGGGACATTCACCAGCCACTCGTTCACCAGCGACGCCGGCACCCTTGACTACAAGTTGTACATCCCCAGTGGTCACCTCGGCGCCAATGGTCCACCGGCGCCGCTGGTGGTGATGCTGCATGGTTGCAGCCAGTCGCCCGATGATTTCGCGGCAGGCACACAGATGAACCGGCTCGCCGATGTGCATGGCTTCCTGGTCGCCTATCCGGAACAGTCGGCCGCGGCGAACATGAACCGGTGCTGGAACTGGTTCCAGCCCGAGCACCAGAAATACGGCCGCGGCGAACCGTCACTGATCGTCGGCATCACCGAACAGGTCGCATCAGACCATCACGTCGATCCGGAACGGATCTTCGTCGCCGGCCTGTCCGCGGGCGGCGCCATGGCCGTGATCCTGGGCGAGTGCTATCCCGACATCTTCGCCGCGGTTGGCGTGCATTCCGGCCTGGCGTTCGGCGCCGCCGATGGCTTGATGTCCGCGTTGTCTGCGATGAAGTCCGGCGCCAGCGGGTCGCGCAGCGGTTCAGCCGTGCAACGCGATGCGCACCGACCGGTACCGACGATCGTGTTCCAGGGCGACGCCGACCACACCGTGGCCCCAAGCAACGCCGATCTGATCGTCCGCGACGCGACCGCATCCGCCATCGAGCCGCTGACCGCGACCACCGAGAAAGCCCTGATTCCCACTGGGCGCTCCTACACCCGCGAGGTGTTCAGCGATCCCGCCGGGCATCCACAGGTCGAGTACTGGCGCATACACGACGCCGACCATGCATGGAGTGGCGGCAGTCCGCAGGGTAGCTATACCGATCCCGCCGGGCCCGATGCCTCGGCGGAGATGGTGCGGTTCTTCCTCCAGCAGGGCTGAGATGGCCTGAATAAATAGATTCGGAAGAACACGCTTTTCACGTCGTCAAACCTATGGATGGGAGACTGGGTTGCGCTCCCTAGATCTTGAAATCGTCATAGGCGACTTGCTCCTCGGCAATGCCCAAACGGGTCAGCAGGCTTCGGGTGGCAGCAAGCATCGCCGGGGGCCCGCAAAGGTAGAACTCGCAGGACTTCAGATCAGGATGCTTTTGCAACAGCCCTTCATCGGTGGCTTCGTGCACCAACCCCCTGATCAAGCCTGCGCCATGCTCTGCGGCTTCGGACAGCACCAGGTGCCATGTGAAGTTTGCATGCTTCCTGGCCAGCGTCTCCATCTCCTCGACATAAGGCGCCTCCCGCATGTTGCGCGCGCCGTACCAGAAATGGATGCGCTCTTCCGCGCCGGCTTCAAGCAGCGAGTGCACCATCGCCCGCAGGGGCGCCATCCCGGCCCCGCCGCCAATGAATACCTTCTCCTTGGCGCCTGGCTTTATCGCGAAGTCGCCGAATGGACCGCTGAAGCAGACATGGTCGCCCGGCTTCAGTGAGTAGAGATAGGTCGATCCCTTACCGGCGGGCTGTCGCCTCTTGTCCTGTCGCCCGGGGCTGAACCGCGCAAGCAGAGTCACATTCCCGGCCGTCTTTTCCATTGGAAGAGACAGTGAATACGAACGGCGAACCGGTTCCTTGCAGACCAGATTTTCGGGCAGGTTCAAACCGGACCAGTCCTCACGATGGTGCTCCGGATGATCCAGGTTGTTCCGTTGCAGGCGGTAACCGGGAACATGGACCTGCAGATACGCGCCAGGCTGGAACTCCGGTCCCAGCGGCACCTCCGGCGCCAGTACGAACTCACGCAGGAAGGGAGTCACTGCCGTGACGCTGACCACCTTGGCGACGCGTTCGGTCCATAGTGCGGCGCCCCCGGCCACCTCGATCTGGCCGTCCGATTTCACCGGCAGGTTGCAGGCCAGCCGATAGCCAGACCTGAGACGGCTCTCATCAATATGCATTCGATCGGCACTGGTCGGAGGCGGTGCATGGCCACGCACACGCACCACGCACAGCCCGCAACTCTGGCCACCCCCACAGTTGGAGGGCAGCTGCAGTCCGTTGCGTCCCAGCGCGAGGTACACCGTGTCACCGGAGTGCGATTCCACGGAGCGCAACTTGCTCCCGTCGGCGCCGTACACCGTCAGCTCGCGCCGTGGCCGCCAACGGGCCGGAATGAACTCGCCAAGACGGAAGCTGGCGATGAACAGCCAGATGCCGGACAACGCAAGCCACAGCCCGCCCGCACCAGCCATCACGATGAGCGGGTTATTGAAATCCTGCTGCCTCGTGTAATCCATGAAGTGCAGCATCATGGCGAAATCAAACAATCGCCACGTGTCATTCCGTCGCTCCAGGATGGCTCCGTCCTGGCCTGACAGATACAACGTGGTCGCATCATCATCGGAGAACGCAACGCGCCATATGGGCCTGGTGTGACCACGGACCTCCCAGGTGACTTCCGGCATGAGTTCCGGCAACGCGGCGTGTCCATCACCCACGTAATCCCGGGCGGCAATGGCGGCGACATCCGCCGCCGTCACCGGCACCGGGCTTCCGTCCCGGATATCCGCAAGCCAGCTGCTGGTGCCGTCGCTCAGGCGATAGACCGGCTGCGCGGCCAGCCAGTGGGACTCGACCACCTGGACCGGACGATTTTCCCCGGCGACGATGATTGCCGGGGAGATCGCCGCTTCCGGCCACGGTCGCGACTGGGCCGCGGGTGCCAGATGGTGCAGGTTGTTCACGGTCGCGGTGTCCAGCAGGCTCATGACTAGCGCGCTTGCGGTCCAGATCACGAATTGCAGACCGATGATCAGGCCGACCCACTTATGCAGTTTCTGGATCCAGGGAGTCATGCCGCCGACCTCCTGCGAAAACTGTAGAACAGCAACCACACACCGCTGAGCATGAACAGGAGCCCCACGGATGCAGCAACGCGAAGCAACGTGTTGTTGACGTCCGAGCGCTGCTCATAGTCCATGATGTGGAGCATCCAGAGGAAGTCGAACACCCGCCAATAGGTGTGCCGGGTGGCCAGCAGTTCTCCCGTCTGTGGCGAGAAGTACAAAGCGGTGTTGCCGCTGTCTCCGAACTTCGCCTGCCACATCGGCACCGGTCGAGTACCCACCTCTTGCGGCGCCTTGTCGAGCAACTGCAGCGATTCCAGCAATCCATCGCCCTGATAGGTCGACAGCGCCAGTTGCCGCGCCTTTTCCTCGTCAATCGGACCGAGCAACCGGCCAGTGCCTGCATCGACCAGGTCCACGCCTCCGGCATGGTTGACCTCGTAGACCGACTCGCCAAAAAGCTGCTTGAGACGAAAGCCGTTCATCGCCGGGTACCGCGCGGCAATGACGGCGGGATCGATCAGGGTGCTCTGTTTCGGGAGCGGCTGGACCGCCACGTGATTGAGGTGGTCGCCATGGATGAAGTCGATCGACATGGCGGTCATGTACAGCCCGCCTATCGACCACAGCAGCGCCTGCACGCCGATGACCAAGGCGATCCACTTGTGGGCCCGACGGGCCCAGAATGCGGGTTTCATAGTTGATTCCTGACGGATGCCGCGAAGAAGGGAACGTCACCCTCTCCGGCTTGTTCGCCGGAGAGGGCTGAGCTGATCACCAGCGGTAGGTGAACTTCGCGTTCCAGCGACGACCGAGCAGGTCGTAGCTCATCGTGTCGGTGTTCGCATCGGTGTAGCTCTGGATGAACGGAGCCTGCTTGTCCCAGAGATTGTCGACGCCAAAAACGATGTCGGAAGACTTGTTGAACGAATACTTTGCCTGCGCGTTGTGATAGCTCACGCTCGGCGCATGGTCTCCGATATCTCCCTTCGAGGCGTTGATGTCATCCGCCTTGCCGATGTACTGGATGCTGTAGGAACCCGACCACGGCCCCTGCTCCAGGGTCAGCGAGCCGAACGAGCGCCACTGGGTATAGCTGCCGCGACCCCCGGTGATTTTTCCGGCGTACTGGATCTCTTCCGCGGAGGGAAACGGACGCACGTCGTAATTCTTCAGGTAGGACGTATCCAGGCTGAAGCTCGCCCGCAAACCCGCCAGGTCGAACTGGTAAAGGGCCCCCATATCGATGCCTGAAACACGCTCACTGGCCGCGTTCACCGGCTGGGCAGACAGGTAGTTGATCTCGCCGGTGAGCGGATTGCGGGTGAAGTTGGACGCGCTGCAAAACTGATGGGCAAGCCCGAGCGTGTTGTAACAAACTGCCAATTTGGTGGATCCGGGAATTCCCTGGATCGCGTTGTCAATCTTGATGTTGAAGTAGTCCAGCGTAAGGGTGAGGTCGTCCACGAATGTGGGCATCCAGACCGCACCAACCGTCAGCGTTTCCGCATCCTCCGGTTTCAGATTGGGATTGCCGCCAACCGTGGTCTGGATCGCTTTGCCCAGTTGCGTATAGCCCGCTGGCACGCCCGATGCTTGGCAATTTTGATAAACCACCGAGGAGGAAGGCAGGCTGGCCCATCCGCTGCAGGGATCGGTGGTAGTCAGGCCCCCTTCCGAAACGCCGCCAAACAGCTCCGGCACATTGGGAATTCGAAACGCCGTTGAATAGTTCGCGCGCATTTTCAGCGATGGCACGAGCTCCCAGTCCAGACCGACCTTGTAGTTGGTGTCTGCTCCGAAGATGTCGTAATCGGAGTAGCGAAACGCCGTGTTCAACGTCACAGACTGCGCGAGGAACTTGTCCTGGAGGAGCGGGATCGCGATCTCCACGAATGCCTCTTTCGCGGTGTACTCACCAGCGATTGGATCCTGCCGGTTGGTGTTGGCCATGCCAAGCACGGTCAGCGGATCCGGGTCGCGCCACCCGCTTTCGCGGCGGACTTCCACGCCAGTCGCCATGCCCACCCAACCGGCAGGCAGCTCGAACAGCTGGCCGCTCACGTTCGCGGTGAAGCTCTTCTGCTCGTTTCCACCTACGTCGCGCGAGGTGTACAGAATGTAGTCGAGCACCTCTTGGGAGACATCGCCGTACCCCAGGTAATCACCGCACGGGACGGCTGCACCCGGTGCATTGCTGCACAAGGACGTGTCCATGGTGTTGTCGAAGCGATCCAGGTTGGCGACGCCGGTGGAACCGTCGTCGCCCGTGTTGCGGCCCCAATTGATCGCCATCGACCAGTCCCAGTAGGTCCCGATGCCACCCTCCACGCCGAGTACCGTGCGAAACGTGTTCACGTCCTGATAGAACTCGCGGTTGCCGCCTTCTTTCAGGCTGCGCCGCTGCAACAGGATGTCCTGTCCGGTGGGGTTGGTCGGATGATTTGCTGAGATATTGATTGGGCGGTAGATCCCGAGCGTGCCGGGCGTCGCCAACTGATCTGACTGGCGGTTGGTGTACATCAGCTCGGCAAAGCCCCGGACATTGTCCGTAAGTGCGTAGTCGCCGAACGCGCTGAAGCTCAGGCGCTTGATCGGATTGACGGCATTGAGCGCCGGATAGGAGTTCTGGTTGTGCTTCTCCGGCGAATAGGCCTCGTAGAAGTCACCGTCACCGTTGGGGTCCTGGTTGAAGTTGATACGCGTGCCATCGGGCAACAGCGCACGACCACCGATGGTGCTCGAGCTGCCCACGCATTCGAGCTTCCCGTTGACTTCGCCCAAGCCGCACGGGGCGCGGTCGGCCATGTTGACCGCGCCACTCTCGGAATAGTTGATAGCAGCCATCAACGAGCCTCGATCCGAGTTCACACCCCACGCCACATCCACGGCGCCTTCTTCGCCGTCCTGCTGGAACGTTTGGCCATAGCTGACGGATGCTTCGACTCCTTCGAAATTCTTCTTGGTAATGATGTTCACCACGCCAGCCACGGCGTCGGCACCGTAAATGGCGGACGCGCCGTCCTTGAGCACTTCGATGCGCTCGATCAGCGCCACCGGAATAATGTTGAGGTCGACCGAGCTGTTGGCTCCGGTGCCGCCATTCACGATCCGGCGGCCGTTCAACAGGACCAGCGTGCGGTTAATGCCCAATCCACGCAGATTGACCTGCGTCGTCCCGTAACCGTTGCCGGCCCAGTACGCGTTGGTCTGGCTGCCGGCAAATCCGGCCGATGCAGGCAAACGCTGCAACAGGGTTTCGACGGAAATGGCACCCGAGCGTTCGATGGTCTCGGCATCGATGACTGTTACCGGGCCGACGCCCGAAATCGCCGCACGCTTGATGTGGCTACCGGTGACCGTGACGGCATCCAGTGTGGTCGCTGATGATGGCTTCCCTTCGTCTGCGGACTGGGCGGATGCGGTGGCGACGATGCCGGCGGACAGCAACGCGCCGACCGCCAGCGCGAGATGATTGCGCTTACAGAACATGGTGAACTCCCAAACGGTAATTTTCAGAACTTGTCGGCAAAAGGTTGGGGCGGCGTTGAGAACCAGGACCCGCAACAAAGAGGCCGCCACGAAGGCAGCCGGACAAGATCAACCAATGGGAGGTCGAAAGAGCGAGGACGATGCACCTTGAGCGACCGTTGTCAGGTTGCCAGAGACCTGCACGAAACCGATCCAGAAGGCGTCGGTCGAGATACCTCTGGCCAGTGCCAGGGTAACGAAGCCGCAAGCACACTCACACCCGTTATCGCTGCAACCGCAGTCTTCGTGCGAAGCGTCGGAAGGAGTGGTCGAGGTGCTGTCTTCACAGTCCGACACGGCAACCGCGTCCGGTGCGTGATCTGCCCCTTCATGCCCCGCGCTGGGGACATAAGCGTCGGCATGGTGGACAGCAGCGACCGCCATCGTGCTCTTTTGCCACGCCATTGCACTGCCGTCGAGGCAGAACGCCAAGACGACCATGCAACGAAGCAGTAGCGAAAAATTGCGCATCGGAAGTAGCGGAACCTCAGTTGTCTATACCACCAAGTACCACGACCCAAGAGAGGGTGTCAACCAAACTCCACATGAAGTCTCCAAATCCGTGCGATTGGTTTCTACGTGTCTTCCACAAGATGTATAGACATGCCATGCTGAGTTCATGGAAAAGCCACAACCCGAATACGCAAAGCTGAAGCAGTACATCCTCGGCCAGATAACGAGCGGTGTCTGGCCACCACACAGTCGGATCCCGAGCGAAAACGACCTGGTGCTCCAGTTCGGTGTTTCACGGATGACCGTGAACCGCGCGATCCGCGAGCTCAGCGATTCCGATGTGGTCATCCGGGTGCAGGGAGTCGGGACGTTTGTCGCCGTCCCGAAAGTCGAGTCGCCGATGTTCGAAGTCCGGTCGATCCGCGACGAGATCCGCGCGCGCGGGCAGCTCCATGTGGTCAGCGTTCTGGTGCGCGAAACCATCGAAGCACGGGCACCGTTGGCGCGGGAATTTTCCTTGCCGGCAGGCACTGAACTGTTTCATTCGCGGCTACTTCACCTCGCGGACGGCAAGCCCCTCCAGCTCGAGGATCGCTTCGTCAATCCCGCCAGCGCGCCGGAGTACCTGGAGGTCGATTTCACGCTCGAGACCCCGCACGAATACCTGACCCGCACGGCACCGCTGGAGCGGACCGAACACACGATCGAAGCCGAGCTGGCCAACAAGGGCACCGCCAAATTGCTGCAGATCAGCGCCGGCGATCCGCTGCTGACCTTGAGCCGGCGGACCTGGTCGCGCGGGCGGGTGGCCAGTTTCGTACGTCTTGCGCATCCCGCTGCCAACTACCGCTTCGTTGGCACTTTCCACGTGGGCAACGCGCCCCATTCGTGATGGAGTTATCGATGGATACTGGTCTCAGCCCGGCTGTCTCGGGCCCGCGCACTGTGCGCAGTCCCCGGGGCACCACGCTGTCCTGCAAGTCATGGTTGACGGAAGCGGCCTACCGGATGCTCCAGAACAACCTGGACCCTGAAGTCGCCGAGCGTCCCGACGAGCTCGTGGTCTACGGCGGCATCGGCAAGGCGGCACGTGATTGGCCCAGCTTCGACCGCATCCTGTCCTCTCTGCGGGCACTGGAAGCCGACGAGACCCTGCTGGTCCAGTCGGGCAAACCGGTAGGCGTATTCCGGACCCATTCCGACGCGCCACGAGTCCTGCTGGCCAACTCCAACCTGGTCCCGTATTGGGCGAACTGGGACCACTTCAATGAGCTCGATCGCAAGGGACTGATGATGTACGGCCAGATGACGGCCGGCTCGTGGATCTACATCGGGTCCCAGGGAATCGTGCAGGGAACCTACGAGACTTTTGTCGAACTGGGACGTCAGCACTACGAAGGAGACTGGTCGGGAAAATGGATCCTCACCGCTGGCTTGGGGGGGATGGGCGGTGCCCAACCACTGGCGGCGACCCTGGCCGGCGCGAGCTGCATCGTGATCGAGTGCGAGGAGGCGCGGATCGATTTTCGATTGCGCACCCGTTACCTGGACCGAAAGGCCCATTCCATCGAGGAGGCGCTGGAGATCGTCGAAAACGCCACGTCGCCGGTGTCGGTGGGTCTGCTCGGCAACGCAGCGGAACTGCTGCCCCGCTTTGTCGAACTTGCCCGGCTAGGGCGAGCCACACCGGCGGCGGTCACGGACCAGACCTCGGCGCACGATCTGATCAACGGATACCTTCCCTCCAACTGGTCGACGGCGCAGTGGCAGGCCGCACGCACCGATGCTTCCGCGCACAAGGCATTGCAATCAGCCGCCGCCGCTTCGTGCGCCGAACACGTGCGCGCAATGCTCGATTTCCACCGCATGGGCGTGCCCACGATCGACTACGGCAACAACATCCGCCAGGTCGCCCTGGAGCAAGGGGTCTCGGACGCGTTCGACTTCCCGGGCTTCGTCCCGGCCTGCATCCGGCCGCTGTTTTGCCAAGGCAAGGGACCCTTTCGCTGGGTGGCGTTGTCGGGGGACCCCGAAGACATCTATCGCACGGATGCCAAGGTCAAGGAGTTGTTCCCCGACGATGCCCACCTGCACCACTGGCTCGACCAGGCGCGTGAGCGCATCGCATTCCAGGGCTTGCCGGCACGCATCTGCTGGCTCGGCCTGGGACAGCGCCATATCGCCGCCCTGGCGTTCAACGAGATGGTGCGCACCGGCGAATTGAAGGCTCCCGTGGTGATCGGCCGGGACCATCTCGACTGCGGCTCGGTGGCCAGTCCGAACCGGGAAACCGAAGCGATGCGCGATGGCTCCGACGCGGTCTCCGACTGGCCGCTGCTCAACGCGATGCTGGCGGTTTCGGGAGGCGCTACATGGGTGAGCCTGCACCATGGCGGCGGCGTCGGCATGGGCTTTTCCCAGCACTCCGGCGTGGTGATCGTCTGCGACGGGACCGAGGAGGCCGACAAGCGGCTGGCCCGTGTGTTGTGGAACGACCCCGCCACCGGCGTCATGCGCCATGCCGATGCCGGCTACGACGAGGCACTGACGTGCGCCCGGGACAACCACCTCAACCTGCCATCGATCACGGGATGACCAACGCATGCCCATGCTGACCCCCGGACAGATTCCGCTGTCCCAGTTGCGTTCCATCGCCCTGCAGTTTGCTCCGGTTTCCCTTCCGCCGACGGCAAAGAGCCGGGTCGACGAGGCGGCCCGCACGGTCGCGGCCATCGTCGCCGCCGGCGCGCCGGCCTACGGGATCAATACCGGATTTGGCCTGCTTGCCAGCATCCACATTCCGCCCGACCAGCTGGAACAACTGCAGACCAACCTCGTGCGCTCGCATGCCGTCGGCGTCGGGCGCTTGCTTGACGACGACACCGTCCGCCTGATCCTCGCGCTGAAAATCGCCTCGCTGGCGCGCGGGCATTCCGGGGTGCGCTGGGAACTGCTGGAAAGCATGGTTGGGCTGTACAACGCGCAGGTCTGGCCATGCATCCCGGCCCAGGGCTCGGTCGGCGCCTCCGGGGATCTGGCCCCGCTGGCCCATCTGACCCTGGCCCTGATGGGCGAGGGATCGGTCCGCATCGACGGCGAAGTCGTGCCCGCCGATGAGGGTTTGCGCCGCGCCGGTTTGACACCGATCCGGCTGGGCGCCAAAGAGGGCCTGGCGCTTCTCAACGGCACCCAGGTGTCCACCGCCATCGCGTTGGTCGCCCTGTTCCAGGCGGAACAGGCGTTCGCCGCCGCGGTGCTGGCCGGCGCCTTGACGGTCGATGCCGCCCGCGGCTCGGACACGCCATTCGATGAGCGCATCCACGCGTTGCGCGGCCAGCCCGGTCAGATCCACGTCGCCCGCCTGTACCGCGACCTGCTCCATGACAGCGCCATCCGTGAGTCCCATCGAACCGGTGACTCCCGCGTGCAGGATCCTTACAGCCTGCGCTGCCAGCCGCAGGTGATGGGCGCGTGCTGGGATCTGTTGAAGCAATCGGCGAACACCTTGTTGATCGAGGCCAATGCGGTTTCCGACAATCCGCTGCTGTTTCCGGACACCGGCGAAGTCCTGTCCGGCGGAAATTTCCACGCCGAGCCGGTCGCCTTTGCGGCCGACCAGATCGCCATCGCGACTTCCGAGATCGGCGCGCTTTCAGAGCGCCGCATCGCACTTCTGGTTGACGCCCACCTGTCGGGCCTGCCGGCATTTCTGGTCGAAAACCCGGGCATCAACTCCGGTTTCATGATTGCCCATGTGACCGCGGCAGCACTGGCCAGCGAAAACAAGACCCTGGCGCACCCCGCCAGCATCGACTCGATCCCGACATCGGCCAATCAGGAAGACCACGTCAGCATGGCCACGTTCGCGGCCCGCAAGGCGGGCGATGTGGCGATCAACGTGCGCCGCATCGTCGCCATCGAACTGCTGGCGGCATGCCAGGGAATCGACTTCCTGCGCCCGCTGCGCTCCTCTGTCCGGCTAGAACAGGCGTTCGACCTGATACGCACGGTCGTCCCCCGGTATGACGAGGACCGCTACTTCGCCCCCGAGATCGCGGCGGCGGACACGCTGATTGCCAGCGGCCAGCTCGCTGAGCTGGTACGCACCGAGTTTCCGGACGAGCTGGGCTGATGGACTTATGAACTGATGGAAAGCTGGCACGGTCGCATCGATGACGAAGCGGACCCCGAGACCTTCCGCTGGCACCAAGTCGTGCGTCCAATGGAACGCCACGCCGCCCCGGGCGTCGCTCTGCTGGGATTTGCCAGCGACGAAGGCGTGCGCAGGAACAACGGCCGGACCGGCGCGGCACAAGGCCCATCGGCATTGCGACAGGCCCTGACCAACCTGCCTGTCACCCACTCGCGCCCTCTGTATGACGCAGGTGACATCGCCTGCACCGACGGCGATCTCGAAAGCGCGCAACAGCGCTACGCCGACCGCATGACTGAACTGCTCGCGGATGGCCACTTCCCGGTCGGCATGGGCGGTGGGCACGAGATCGCTTTCGCCAGCTATCTGGGATTGGCGAACAGCCGCGATCCCGGTCGCATCGCCATCGTCAACCTGGATGCGCACTTCGACTTGCGCGACAGCCCGATCGCCACCTCCGGAACCCCGTTCCGCCAGGCCATCCAGCACGCCGAAAAGCATGGCATCGCGCTGGATTACTTCTGCCTCGGGGTCAGCAACGCCGCCAACACACGTCGCCTGTTCCACACCGCACGGGAGACCGGCACGCGGTTCCTGATGGATCAGGACATGACAGCGGCCAACTCCGCCGCGCAGGTCGAACAACTCCTGCAGTGGCTACAACCGGCCGACTCGATCTATCTGACCCTTTGCCTCGATGTCCTCCCGCACGCGGTGGCGCCCGGCGTCAGCGCTTCCAACGCCCGGGGCGTGGCCATGGAGGTGCTGGAACCGTTCATCGCCGCCATTGTGGGAACGGGCCGGGTGAAGGTCTGCGATATCGCGGAACTGTGCCCGCCACTGGACCGGGACAATGCCACGGCCCGGGTCGCTGCCCGCCTGATACACGGACTGGTGCAGTGAATACCCATTCACCGGCGGCTTCGCTGAGTGTTCTGCGATCCTCCCAGACCGCCGTCGACCGGCGGTTCATGAAATACCCAGCAACGCCAGCGTGTTCTGGTTAAAGTAACCGACCATGTCGCTCCAGCACCTACTACTGCGTGTCCTGCTCTGCATCGCCCTGATCCTCAATGGATCGGGACTCGCGGTGGCGGCGACACAGATGCAGGTGCAACATGCGGCCACGGTCGCTTCGACGACGCCGGATTCAGCGTCCACTCCGGACGAGCACACGACCTGCGCAGAGCACTCGGCACCGGCAACTGCTGCGACCGAGGCACCGCTTGGAGACCACCCTGCCACGGCGGATTGCTGCACAGGTACGGCATGCGATGTCGCCTGCCCGGCAGGGTTGCTGGCGACGCTGACGGTACCGGTGCAGGAGTGGCGAATGGCGCCGCACGTCCTGGCAGCTCGGCCGGCCCTGGCCGACCATCCGGCCCCCGCGCTTCACAACCGATACCGACCTCCGATCCGTTGAGTCCGGGTGCCCTTGTCCGGCGCCCGCTTCTGCCTGCCTGACGACGCGCTATCTATCGATGCCGACGCGGCAGATGCCGAGATGTTCCGCCCTCCAGCGGAGCTCCGACTTCCCCGAATTCACGGAGTGTTTCCATGTCCACCGATTCTTCCGGGCTCCCCCCGGCGGCGCCCTCCCGACGTCGTTTTGTCACCGGGCTGGCCGCTGGCGGCCTCGCTGCCGGCATGGGGCTTTGGCGCTTGCCGGCGCTTGCCGCCAGCGGCGCTGCCCAGACCCTGCAGACCCTGAGCGGCACCGACTTCGACCTGTCCATTGGCGGCTCGATGGTCGATTTCACCGGCCGCGCCCGCCCGGCCGTCACCGTCAATGGCACGTTGCCGGCGCCGCTGCTGCGCTGGCGCGAAGGCGACACCGTGACCGTACGCGTGGCCAACCGCCTGCGCGATGCGTATTCGTCGATCCACTGGCACGGCATTTTGCTGCCGGCCAACATGGACGGCGTGCCCGGCCTGAGCTTCGACGGCATCGCGCCGGGCGAAACGTTCACCTACCAATTCCAGCTGCAGCAGTCCGGCACCTACTGGTACCACAGCCACTCGATGTTCCAGGAGCAGGCCGGGCTGTACGGCCCGATCATCGTCGAGCCGCGCGCGCCGGCCCCCTACCACTACGACCGCGAGCACGTGGTGCTGCTGTCGGACTGGACCGACATGGATCCGACCGCGCTGTTCCGGCGCATGAAGAAGAACGCCAGCTACGACAACTACTACCAGCCCACCGTCGGCGACTTCGTGCGTGATGCGCGCAGTGAAGGTCTGTCGGCCACGCTGCGGGACCGGATGATGTGGGGGCAGATGCGGATGACGCCGTCCGACATTTCCGACATCAACGGCCACACCTACACCTTCCTGATGAACGGCACCGCGCCGGCCGGCAACTGGACCGGCCTGTTCCGTCCGGGCGAGAAGGTCCTGCTGCGCTTCATCAACGGCTCGGCAATGACCTATTTCGACGTGCGCATCCCGGGCCTGAAGATGACCGTGGTCGCCGCCGACGGGCAGTACATCCACCCCGTCACCGTCGACGAGTTCCGCATCGCTGTGGCCGAGACTTTCGATGTACTGGTCGAGCCTTCGGGAGCGGATGCCTTTGCGATCTTCGCCCAGGACATGGGCCGTACCGGCTACGCGCGCGGCACCCTCGCAGTGCGCCAGGGCCTGCAACCACCGGTGCCGCCGCTGGACCCGCGCCCGTTGCTGACCATGGACGACATGGGGCATGGCGGCATGGACCACGGCAGCATGGGTCACGGCAGCGCGGGTGATGCCGACACAGGGCATGCGGCCATGGGGCACGCCGGCCACGACATGCAGGCGATGTCCGGCATGGACCACTCGGCGGGCGGCATGCAGCAACACCCCGCCAGTGAAACCGGCAACCCGCTGGTCGACATGCAGGCGATGTCGCTGGCACCGAAACTGGACGACCCCGGCATGGGGCTGCGCGACAACGGCCGCACGGTACTGACCTACGCCGCGATGAAGAGCCTGTTCGACGATCCGGACGGCCGCGAGCCCAGCCGCGAGGTCGAGCTGCACCTGACCGGCCACATGGAGAAGTTCGCCTGGTCGTTCAACGGCCAGAAATTCGCCGATGTCGAACCGCTCCGCCTCAACTACGGCGAGCGCATGCGCATCGTGCTGGTCAACGACACCATGATGGGCCACCCGATCCACCTGCACGGCATGTGGAGCGACCTGGAGGACGAGAACGGCGACTTCCATCTGCGCAAGCACACCGTCGATATCCCGCCGGGCACCAAACGCAGCTATCGCGTCCGCGCCGACGCCCTCGGCCGCTGGGCCTTCCACTGCCACCTGCTGTACCACATGGAAGCGGGAATGATGCGCGAAGTGAGGGTCGAGGAATGAGTCGGTCTCTTTTCACCTCCACCACGGTGATGGCGCTCGCGCTGGGTCTGGCTCTGCATGGCACTGCCGCTGCCCAGGATCATCACGACCACGCCGAGCCGACGCCGGTTGACCATTCGGCAATGAACCACGGCGACGATGCCAGTCAAAAGGACATCGACCACGCGGCCATGGATCATGCCGCGATGGGGCATGGCAGCACGGATCAATCCCCACATCACCCGGCCACTGCATCACCTGCCAAGACTTCCGATCACTCGGGCATGGACCATGGCGCGATGGACCACTCGACCATGGATCACGCCGCGATGGGGCATGGCGCGCCACCACAGACGGAACCGATCACGCCGATTCCCACGGTAACCGATGCCGACCGTGCGGCCGCATTCCCGGTGCTGACGCTGCCGATGAATCATGCGCCCGAGATCAACCGCTACGTGGCGTTCAACCGTCTGGAAGCCTGGGATGCCCAGCCAGGCACGGGACAACTCTGGGAAGCTCAGGTCTGGGTGGGCAGCGACCTCAACCGGCTGTGGCTGCGCACCGAGGGCGAGCGCATCGGCGGCAAGACCGAAGCGGCCGAACTGGAAGCCTTCTACGGACGCAGCGTGTCGACCTGGTGGGACGTCCTGGCGGGCATCAAGCACGATTTCAACCCGGGTGGCTCGCAGACCTGGGCGGCCTTCGGAGTGCAGGGCCTGGCACCCTACAAGTTCGAGGTCTCGGCCACCGCCTACGTCGGCGAGTCGGGCCAGACGGCGGCCAACGTGGAGGTCGAGTACGAATTGCTGCTGACCAACCGGCTGATCCTCCAGCCACTGGTCGAGGTAACGGCCTTCGGCAAGGATGACCCGGCACGAGGAACCGGTTCCGGGTTGAGCACTGTGGAGGCCGGTATACGCCTGCGTTACGAGATCGACCGGAAATTCGCCCCGTATATCGGCGTGGTCCACGAACGCGTGTTCGGCAACACCACGGACTTCCGTCGCAGCGAGGGCGAGGACACCCGCGATACCCGCCTGGTGGCAGGCGTGCGGATCTGGTTCTAGCCGCGGCGAACAACCACTGCAGCCTCCACCCACGAGCCTTCACCTATCACGATACAAGTGAGAAACACCCATGAAACGCAACCGACTCGTATTGACCATCATCGCGCTAGCCTCTGCGCATGCTCTCACCGCATGCGCGCAAGCGCCCGACAACAACACTGTGCCGGCATCGTCGCCGACACTGTTCACCCACTCCGCATCGGACGTCTCCGCGCAAAGTCCGGTGCCCGCCCAGTCAGCCCTGCCGTTGATGGTCGTCAGCAAGAGCCCCAATTGCGGCTGTTGCCAGTTGTGGGTGGAGCACATGGAACACGCCGGATTCACGGTCCAGGTCGTGAATACCCACAACGTGAATGCGATCAAGGAGCGGGTGGGCGTTCCGTATGGCAAGGGCTCCTGCCATACCGCGGAAGTGGACGGCTATTTCGTCGAAGGCCATGTCCCGGCGGATGACATCAAGCGGCTGCTGACGGAGCGGCCGGAAGGCAAGGGGCTGGTCGTGCCCGGCATGCCGGCCGGCTCACCGGGAATGGAGCTGCCCGACGGCCGCGTCCAGCCCTATGTCGTCGAACTCGTCGCCCACGACGGCAGCACGTCCGCGTTCGCCCACCACGCGGATTGACACGCTCAGTCGATTGCAGCGCGCTGCCTCGGCGGTCCCTGACCGGAGTCCGCCGCAGGCTCGTGCTCGCGGTCGAAACAATGGCGACCGGCCGCGTGATTCCACTCGACCCCGCCCCGTGGCTGACCGACTGCAGTGCGGGCGGTGTCGGTGCTGAAGTTCGCGCAGAGACGATAACCGCGCTCACCGGTGACCTGGTAGTCGTACGTCGCGCCGTCCACCGGGTCGCGCGGGACCTGCTGTCCCGGCAGGCTTGCCAGGGTAGCGATATCCGGTGGCAGTGCGTCGTGCTGCCGTGCATACAAATCGACCAGTTGGACGATTTGCTGCAGGTCCTGCACCCGCTTGCTGTCCAGAGTCACCTCGCGCTGCGCCGAGGGTGAGCGCATCACCGTGATCGCCGCCCCCACGGTCAACACAACGACGACGGTGGCGACGATCGCCAACCAGCGACCCGCCCGCGGCTGCCCGCTACCCACTTGCTGGCCCGCACTCATGACGGCTTCTCCTCGCGGCGCAGATCCAGCAGGTAATAGCCGAAGATGGTGCCGGAAATCACGCCCACCACCAGCACCTTGAGCACGAAGCGCACCGACAGCTCTCCGCTCAGCAGGCTGTAGACCAGGGTGATCAGGTCGCCGATCAGGATCCCGGCCGCGAGAAACAAGGTCAGGTAGGTCAGCCAGCGACGCACCAGCGACTGCCGGTTGACCGGGCTGCGCGCCAGCTCCTTGCCCAGGTGGCGCGCGACAAACAGGAACACCGGGAACGCGATCACCAGCGATGCCACCGACCAGCGCATGGACTGGTCAATCTGGCGAACCGCGTAGCCCGAATCGGCCGGATCCGGGAACGCCCGGTTGATAAAGTCGAACAGCAGCCCACCCAGGTGATACGCCGACACGTACAGCGTCGCGAACAGGACCAGGTAGAGGAACGCTTCGCGCGCCGAGAGATACGGTCGCGGCCGCGGTACCGGCACCGGAAACTCGACATCGGCATACGCAGCCAATGCGCTGTGCGACTGCTCCGGCGGCCATCCGGCCGAAGTGAGGGCGGCCTCGATCGCATCCCTGGACTCCCCCTTGGCGAGGGCGTCGCGTACGAACAGCTCCAGATCGTGCGTTGCGTTGGCCAAGGTGATCTCCTGAAGTCAGTGGTGTCCAGCCGTGCAAACTAGCAGGGTAGTCCGCGCGGAGTCGACAACCAGACACGATTACCCCCGCTTCGTCGCCGTAGTTCCGGTTTCGTCGCAATCCTTGCCGCTCCCACAGCCGGGCTCGCTATGCTCCGACCCAGTTCAAAGCCGTGCGGGAATCACCGTGATCAGAAGCACCTTCTTCGTCCTCCGCCTTGCCATCGTCTGGATGCTGGCGATCTTCCTGTTCGCAGGACTGTGGTCCGAACTGCCGCTGATTGGCTGGCTGGAGTGGCCGATCGTGCTGGGCGGCATGGTCATCATGGCGTTGGTGGTCACCGGCGCGATCTCGCACCTGGGGCGGGTACGGCTGATCGCCGGGCACATTGACAAGGCCACGCTCGGCAACCGCCAGCGACGGCAGGTCGAGATCCCGCTGGAAGCCGGAGAAGCCTTTGACCTGGTCGATGCGGCGATCCGGGAGTTGCCGCGCATCCAGAGCGTCGAAAGCGCGCGCGACAGCCTGCAGGTCCGGGCCAAGGTCAAACGTCCCGACATCTACGGCGAACGTCCACTGGGACGCTGGAATCCGATGTTGTGGTTCGGCATCCCACGCAACCAGATCCTTGCGACCGTCACCCCTGGCGACGACAGCGGCAGCGTGACCCTGATCTGCGAGCCGGAAAGTCCCGCCTGGAGCGACTGGTTCCTGGTCGACGACGGCACCAACTTCGAAAACGCCGAGGCGATCACCCGCGCCATCACCCGCCGCATCGCCGAGGGCCGTCGCAACGAGCAGGCCGCCGCCGCCCAGACCTCGACCGAGAAGGAACTGACCGTCGCCAAGCTCAGCCTGTTGCATGCACAGGTCGAGCCGCACTTCCTCTACAACACGCTGGCCAGCGCGCAGTTGCTGACCCGCAGCGACCCGCCGGCGGCAGACGACATGCTGGGCCATCTCATCCAGTACCTGCGTCATTCGCTGCCGCGCACCGATGACGAGCTGTCGACCCTGGGTGCGGAGCTGGAACGCGCATTGGCCTACCTGGAGATCCTCAGGATCCGCATGGGCGCGCGCCTGTCGGTGCAGGTCGACGTACCCGAGAACCTGCGCGCCACGCCATTGCCACCGATGATGCTGCAAACCCTGGTGGAGAACGCCATCAAGCACGGGCTGGAGCCACGGACCGGCGGCGGCACGGTGTGGATCCGCGCACGCCGCAGCGAGGAATCGGTGGCGGTGACCGTGGCCGACGACGGCGACGGTTTCAACACCAAAACCAGTGGCACCGGCATCGGCCTGAAGAACGTGCGCGAACGCCTGCGCCTGATCTACGACACCAACGCAGCGTTGACGGTGATTGCCAACTTCCCCGCCGGCGTCGCCGCGACCCTGACCGTCCCTGCCGGCACCGCACAGGACTCCCGCCATGTCTGATCCGGGCGCCACCGGTACCTGCATCGTTGCCGAAGACGAAGCGCTGCTGCGCCAGTCACTGCTCGACCAGCTCCGCCACGCATGGCCGCAACTGCAGGTGCTGGCCGAATGCGAGGACGGCGCCAGCGCGCTGGAGGCCCTGGCAGAGCACCGGCCCGACGTCGCCTTTCTCGACATCCGCATGCCGGGTCTCAGCGGCCTGGAGGTCGCGACGGCCGCCTCGGAAGTCAGCCCTGACACCCAGATCGTGTTTGTCACTGCATACGACCAGTACGCCATCGACGCCTTCGAGCGCGGGGCGATTGACTACCTGCTCAAACCCATCACCCCGGCGCGGCTGGCCGCCACCGTCACCCGCTTGCAGGCGCGCACCGGCAACAACGACGCCGCCACGCTGGCCGCACTGGTGGAACGGCTGGGCCCGGTCCGCCCGCGCGACGACCTGCCCCCGCCATTGACCTGGATCACCGCCAGCGCCGGCCGCGAGACCCGTCTGATCCTGGTCGATGACGTCGCCTACTTCCGCGCCGACCACAAGTACACGACGGTGATGACTGCCGAGGGCGAAGCCCTGTTGCGCACGCCGATCAAGGAACTGCTCACGGTGCTGGACACGACCACGTTCAAGCAGATCCACCGCTCCACCATCGTCAACCTGAAGGCCATCGCCGGGATCGTCCGCGATGACAGCGGCCGCGGCGTCGTCCGCCTCAAATCGCGGCCCGAGACCCTGGCCGTCAGCGCACCGTTCATGACCCTGTTCCGGCATATGTGATCGCTGCCGACCGCCACTCACGAGTCGCCGCTGCCAACCCGGCATCCGGCTCACCGAACCTTCATGCTTTCGCGAGGTGATTTATGAAACTTATGGCCTTGGTCTATTTCGTGCTGTCGTTGTTCGGCTGCGACATCGGCAGCAGTACGTATGTCACCCGCGCCACCGTCGACGGCACCGACACTCTCTATAGCCAGGCCACCACCCAGGCCGGCGTGGCGCGTTTCGAATGCCTGCGCAGCGCCAGCGGTGCGTGCCACTACACCGTGTTCCCGCGGGAGTGTCCGCCAGCGTCCGGGCCGACGAGTCCGCAGCTCGAGCGCTGCGAATCCAAGCCAATCGAGCGCTTCACCGTCGCAAAAGGCGAGAGCCGCCAGATCGCAGGCCTGCAGGGTTTCCGGTTGTGCGTGAGTGCCGGAGACGAAGTCCCCGAGCTGGGTTGCGACCCGCCCAAAGCGATCGCGAAGCAATGACCGGACAACGAAACCTCGTCCCTTTGGTCATGCCTTCACCGGAGGCCGCACCATCCAATCCGGCCAACGATCGCATCACGTCATTCCATGACATCAGCTTCTGGCGATTGTGCTGGTGTTCCCTGTTACTGCTCATCGTGCCATTCGGGTTGTTCGCCCAGGAAGCAACGGGGGTCGGTCTGGCACCATTCCACGCACCCGACCCGGTCAACGGCGTCCAGATGCCCGGCTTCGTGTTCTACCCTTCGGAACAGCCGGTCGAAACAACCACGGCTGTCGGTCCCTACAACGTCGCCGCCGCGTTCGATGCACCGCCATTGTCAGGGGCGAAGCCGCTGGTAGTGATTTCGCACGGCAACGGGGGATCCAACCTCGGGCATCACGATCTTGCGAGCTACCTGGCCGGCCACGGCTTCATCGTCGCCACCCTTGAACACCCCAAGGACAACTTCCACGACCAGAGCGGAGTCGGCACCTCGTCGGTGCTGGTCGGCCGGCCGATCCAGATAGCGGCATTGATCACCGTGCTGCTGGAAGACCCGCGCTGGGGCCAGCTGATCGACACCGATCGCATCGGGGTGGCGGGGTTCTCGGCAGGCGGCTACACCAGCTTGCTGATGGTGGGCGCCGTACCGCGATTCGAGCGTTTCATCAGCTATTGCAACAGACACCCCACCGACCGCGCCATATGCGATGCGGCAGATCGGATCAAGGCAAAGACCGCCAGCAAATCACGGACCATCGCCGACTTCATGCAAACCCAGCAAAACGACCTGAAGCGATGGGGCGACACCAAGGATCCGCGCGTCAAGGCGGCTTTCGTCATGGCGCCGTTGAGCCTGATCTTCGACAATTCCGGGATCGCGGCGATTGACCGTCCGGTATTCCTCTACTACGCCCAGAACGACCGCGTGCTGCTGCCATCGGAGAACGCGCTGCACATCAAACCGCTGATCCGCACGCTGACTGACAGCTCCATGGTGCCGGGGGCGGATCATTGGGTGTTCATGTCGCCCTGCTCGCCCGAACTGGCCAGGGATGCCGCCGAAATCTGTAGCGACCCTCCGGGCGTCGACCGCGACAAGGTGCATCGGCAAACCAACGCCGACGCGCTGGCGTTCTTCCGGCTGACCCTCAATGCCGGCAGTGACTGAGGGTCGTTGCCCATCGCGAACGGGCTATCGCGTCCGAATCCGGCGCGCAACGCCCCGGCCGCTCCACTAACCTGCCCGTCCACCCTCACCTGGACGCCGCCATGGCTTACCGCATTATCGGGCTCTCGCCCGCCCCGTTTGAACACCTGTTCGGACTGCCCGACCTGCAGTTGGCAGAGCATGGCGCCCAACGCTGGATCGCGGACGCGGACTCCCGTCTACCCGACCGGGTGGAGATCCGCGATGCCGCGCAGGGCGAATCGCTGATCCTGGTCAACTACGAACATCAGCCCGCTGCCACCCCGTACCGCGCGGCTCACGCGATCTTCGTGCGTGAAGGCGCCTCGACCGCTTACGACCGTACCAACGTCGTTCCCGACGCTCTGCTTACGCGGATGCTGTCGCTGCGCGCGTTCGACGCGGCCCACATGATGGTGGCGGCCGAACTGGTCGATGGGCGGGACACCGAGTCCTCCATAGCGCGGCTGTTCGCTGACCCACAGGTGAGCTATCTCCAGGCCCATTACGCCACCCGGGGATGCTATGCCGCCCGGATCGAGCGAGTACCCGCCGTTGCCTGATAGCCCTGCCCGTTCCAGCGCGCCGCAGCCCATGCCTCGCGGCGGGCCGCGTCGTGGAACGTCCAGGCGACGAACCGGTTGATCCTATTAGCGCGTCACCTGCTGACCACCATGGTTCTCCTTCATTCGCCGCTCAACAGGCTTCATTAATCCGAATTGATGACATAGGATTACCCCAGGATCAGGAAGACGATGGGTGGCATCTTTCCGGGGAGGGAAATGCGCCTGCGCCGATAGCGGCAACTCATCCGTGTCCGACTGTGCGATCGCCAATACATCACCAGGGGAAATCACGCGATGAAACTGCGCTCGGTACTGCTGGCCGCTCTGGCCTTGGCTGCAACTGTTGTATTCCAGGCGCAGGGCGCTGCGGAAGAAAACCCGATTGGTGAACTTCCGTGGCAACTCGGCCCCGCCAAGGCGACCATCGCCAATCGCGCAACCATCGCCTTACCCGATAGGTATGCCTTCCTTGGCGCAGGAGACACCAGAAAACTCAACGTCCTGCTGGAGAACCCAGCAAGCGGAGTCGACGAGTACACCATCGCGCCGGACGACCTGAGCTGGATTGCATTCTTCAATTTCAGCGAAACCGGCTACATCGAAGACAACGAATCGCTGGATCCCGACGAGATTCTGATCTCGATCCGCGAGGGAACCAAACACGGGAATATTGAGCGTCGCAAGAATGGCTGGGACACGATGCAGATTCTCGGCTGGAGCTTCAAACCCCAGTACGACGAACAGCTCAAGACGCTCGAATGGGCCGTTCTGGCCGAAATGGAAGGGTCTGGCAACCAGATCGTGAACTACAACACCCGGCTGCTGGGTCGTCGCGGCGTCATGGAGGTCGTGTTGGTTGCCAGTCCCGACGACCTGCACGCCTCGATTGCCGAGTTCAAACAGCTCCTGCCTGGCTATCACTACAACGTCGGCGAGAGGTATGCGGAGTACCAGCCCGGCGACCGGGTGGCTGCCTACGGCCTCGCCGCCCTCATCACCGGAGGCGCTGCCGCAGTCGCATCAAAGAAAGGTTTTTTCGCCGCTATTGCCGTGTTTCTTGCCAAGGCCTGGAAGCTGGTGATTGTGGCCTTCATCGGGATCGGCGCCGCTCTGCGCAAGATTTTCGCCGGCAAGTCGGACAAGCAGTCGTAAAGGCCCATCGCCTTGGAGGTCATTCTCGTGCTGGGCGCCTTCGCGCTCTACTTGCAGGACTCGATGATGCTCCTGCATTACGACGAGGCGACCTTCCTGCAGACAAGGAAAGGCTGGACCACCTCGATCGGGGCTGATGCGCAGCTGGTCGGCCGCCACCTGTTTGTACCCAATCCGCTGACGCCTACGCGTGCGGTATTCCGTACCAGCTGGCTGGACCAGGCTCACGCCCAAGACAAGGAGCACTGGCCGGCCTTGCGTCATTTCCTCGCGGCACTCGAATCATTCAAACCGGTGTGCCACGCCATGTTCACGCTGCTCTTCGTCGTGCTGCCGTTGCTGCTGTGGTGGTATCCCCACCCACTGGCACTGCTCGCCCTGTTGGCCCTGATGTACCTATGCGCCAGTTTGCTGGCCTGGCAGATGTGGCGCTATCGCAGGGTGTTGGGACTGGACCGGCGGAGCGTACTGGCGTGGGGATTCGAGGCTCTGGCGTGCCCGCCGCTTGCCATCAACCTGGTGCGCAAGATCTGCCTGCATCGCGGCCTCCATGCGGACCCGATCCGGGCGGAAACGCACCTGTGCTCGCCGATCGAATCACGCCTCCTGCGTAACCAGATCGACAAACGCCTGACCGACGCCCTCTCACTGAGCAGCGAGGACGATCCGCACTACCCCGCATTGCACACCTATCGTCAACGGTTTGAAGGAAAGCAGTCATGACTGGTGCCGAAAGCGTGGTGATCATCCTGGCCGGCATACTGGGCTACTGGCTGGTTGCCGTACTCGTCCCATACCTGCGACGGGACGCGTCGCCCGATGAGCCGGTGATCCCGGCCGAGCCGGACAATGACCCAACCCGTCCTTGGCATGAAGTCCTCGGCGTCGATCTGCAGGCCGACCGGCAAGAGATTTCTGCGGCCTACAAAAGACAGATGAGCCAATACCATCCGGACAAAGTCCAACAACTCGCCCCTGAAATCCGAGCTCTTGCCGAGCAACGATCGAAAGAGATCAATCAAGCGTTCGACACGGCAATCAGACTGCGGAAGTGACTGCCTGATACAGATCCACGCCAATCGAGCGCTTCGCTATCGCAAAAGGCGAGAGCTGCCAGAGGCGATGGTTAAGCTATGACGTCTCGCCTCGCTGCTTGCAGGGACCTGATAGGGTCTTGACCCTTCGAATCACCAAGGACGACAGCCCGATGAAACCCCTCATGATGATTTGTGCCGGCACGGTGCTGGCGCTTGCGGGTTGCGCAGCAACTCCCTCAAACAACGCGGCGGTCTTGGAGATCGGCGACGAGGAAATCCAGAACTACTGGATCCCGACAAGCGAAATCGTCTCGACACGGCTGGAAATGGCGGACGTCAGGGTCAGGGCACGTTCCGGTGCACCGCGCGCGATGGCGCATACCGTCGAGGTCACCTACGTCATCGGCGCCGATGGCAAGGTTCGGGGCGCACGCGTGGTTTCCACCGAGCCGGCAAGCGCCAACGGGCAATGGGCGGTCGCCGGAGTGTCTGCCAGCTCATACGAACCCGCGCCCGGCAACAGCGCTCGCGTCCCCGTCCGCATGACCCACACGATGACGATGACCCTGCTGGACGCGCCGCCCGCCACCCATTGAGCGCAAGTGCCTAACCGCGCGGCGCTTTCCAGCGCGCCGCCGCCCATGCCTCGCGGCGGGCCGCGTCGTGGAACGTCCAGGCGACGAACCGGCTTTGCTTGCTGCCCTGCGCCATCGCTACCTCACGCACTTCCTGTGCGCCGGCCTTCCGGAGTTGGCGGCGCACGTCGGCCAGATGCTCGGACTTCGCCACCAGGCTGCTGAACCACAACACCTGCTGCGCGATGGCGGCGCTCTCGCGGATCATCCGACGGATGAAGGAGGCTTCGCCGCCGGTGCACCACAACTCGGTCGCCTGGCCGCCGAAGTTCAAGGACGGGCCGTCGCGTCCCGGCGCCGGTTTGCCGAGCTGCTGCCACTTGCGCCGGCTGCCGCTCGCGGCCTCCTTCGCGGAGGCGTGGAATGGCGGGTTGCACAGGGTCAGATCGAACCACTCATCGGGACGCAACAAGCCGGCGAATACCTCACCTCGCCCGGGCTGGTGACGCAACTCGATGGCCTCGTCCAGACCGGGATTCGCCTGCACGATGGCGGCGGCCGAGCGCAATGCGATGGCATCGACCTCCGAGCCGACAAACCGCCAGCCGTACTCGCCGTGGCCCAGCAGCGGGTAGATGCAGTTGGCGCCCACGCCGATGTCCAGCGCGTATACCGCCGAGCCGCGCGGGACGACGCCGCCATTGGCCTCGGCCAGCAGATCCGCCAACCCGTGCAGGTAATCGGCCCTGCCCGGGATTGGCGGACACAGGTAGCCGTCGGGGATGTCCCAGTGCGCGATGCCGTACTGGGTCTTCAGCAGGGCGCGGTTCAAGGCGCGCACCGCTTGCGGATTGCCGAAGTCCAGGCTCGTCTCGCCCGCGGGCGTGGTGATCAGGAAGGCTGACAACTCCGGGCACCCGGCCGTCAACAGCGCGAAATCATACCGACCTTGATGGCGATTGCGCGGGTGCAGCCCGACCGCTGCCGATCCGGAACCCGGAAGCGGCTTCAATCGTCTCTCCCGCTGTCACGAGTGATCCTGCGAACACGCTTGAAAAGGCAGTCGCGACGCCCGCACTCACGTTCTCGATAGTCGGGGTGTCCGGCTGGTTCAATTGCAGCGTTCACTGCTCGTGCTCCCCAGGCGCTGCGTCGGCCCCCACCGCGGCGCCGAGCCGGAAGCGACAGGCTTCGCCGCCACGCACCAGGCATTCCAGGTGCTGCACCTGGTGCCCACTGGCTGCCTCCATGAAAGCGATGTCGAAACGGCACACCTCCGGATGATTGCGGGCCAGTTCGTGGAATACGCAGTTGTAGGCTTCGACCTGCATTTCGCCGTCGCGGCGGATTGCCTGCGCCTCGTAGCCCAGCGCGTCCAGTTGCTGTGCCAAGGTCTTCGCAGCGTCACCCGTGTCGTTGGCGGTGTCGGTAGCCGCAGCCTGGTGACCAAGCTCGCGTCCCATCGCCACCAGCATCGTTTGCACCTGCGCGGGCCCGGCGTCGGTGTACAACCGCTCCAGCACTTTGGTTGCGATCAAACCGTAATTGCGCGGGAACAACTCGCGCCCCGCCATCGTCAAAAGGTACCGCGCCTGAGGGCGACCGCCGCTCGCTCGCGCCACGCCGTGGCACACGAATCCACCCGCCAGCAACGCAGTGAGGTGTTGCCTCACTGCGTTGTGACTGATGCGCAGCGGCTTGCACAGCTCTTCGACCCCGAGGCCCTGCCCGGCCGGCAACAAGGCGCGCAACAGCTTTTGCTGGGTGGCGCCGAACCGGTGCAGGCCGCTCATGACTCAGCTCACCTTGTCCGGGAACTGTTTGGCAATCGCGCCCGCCAGCGCATCGGCGATTACGTCCATGTGCGCCTGCATGGCGACCCAGGTCTGTGCTTCGGCATCCATGTCGCCGGCCATGATCTCCCGGGTCTGCGCGTCGTGATGGGCGGCGTGGGCGAGCAGCAGCCCGTTAACCGCGTCGACCGGCAGGTTCGGATTGGCGCCGGCCAGGAACGTGGCGATCTCGCCAGCGTTGGCGACCAGGTCATCCATCGCCGCGCTCGCCCCGGCGGTATCACCTTGGAGGTTGGCGTCGGACAGCGCCTTGACGCCACCCCAGTGGCCACCGAGCAGGCGCAGCATTTCTTCACCGGCGGCGGCCCCATAGAAACCCGCCACCGCGTCGGAGAGTGCCTTGGCATTGTCGACGACCGCATTCGCAGCGAGGTCTGCGGCGGCGGCATCATCGGCTTTCACGGCGAGCGCATAGTTGCGCGTCGCGACCACGTGGCCGTGCCACAACCCGCGCAGGGCCGCTTGCAGCTGCGGCGCTGCGGGCGCGGCCTCGGCCTGCGTCGCGGTGGTTGCCGCCAACGCGGCGGGTGTCGTCGTTGCGTGCTCGTGCGCCTGGACAGGTGAACCGGCGCACGCGAAGCCGGCCAAGGCGAGGGAAACAACGGTCGAGAGCAGTAAGGGTTTCATGGTCAAGGCTTCCAGTGTCTGGCCGCAGGAGTACGGCAACACAAAGCGTGCCCGGTTTTCACAGTAACTCAATTTGAATATGTGTAAAGCTCATGCAGCGTCGAAATTGCTGCATCTTGCTGGGGTGAAACGGCTGGCACCACACCTGCAAGAGGCAGCGAACGTAGCAACGTGTCTTCAGGCGTCGCGGCGCGGAAGCGTCCAGTCCGGCCGGATGAAGTGGCAGGTGTAGCCCTCGGGATAACGCTCCAGGTAGTCCTGATGCTCGGGTTCGGCTTCCCAGAAGTCGCCTACCGGCTCGACCTTGGTGACCACCTTGCCGGGCCACAGGCCGGAAGCATCGACGTCGGCGATGGTGTCCTCGGCAACCCGCCGCTGCTCGTCGGAGGTGGTGAAGATCGCCGAGCGATAGGAACTGCCCAGGTCATTGCCCTGCCGGTCCGTCGTGGACGGGTCGTGGATCTGGAAGAAGAACTCCAGCACCTCGCGATAGCTCAGCTTCGACGGGTCGAAGGTGATCTCGATCGATTCGGCATGGCTGCCGTGGTTGCGATAGGTCGCGTTGGGCACATCGCCGCCGCTGTAACCGACCCGCGTGGAGATCACGCCGTCATAGCTGCGAATCAGGTCCTGCATGCCCCAGAAGCAACCGCCCGCCAGGACGGCACGTTCGGTACTCATTTCACGTCCTCCACCTGGTCCAGCCAGGCCTCGTAACCCGCCGCCGCCATGTCATCGCGGTGGATGAACCGCAGCGATGCGGAGTTGATGCAGTAGCGCAGCCCGCCATGGTCCGACGGGCCATCGGGGAACACGTGCCCCAGGTGGCTGTCGCCGTGCTTGGAGCGCACTTCGATGCGGGTCATGCCGTGGCTGTCGTCGTGCACCTCGTTGACGTGGGCCGGCTCGATCGGCTTGGTGAAGCTGGGCCAGCCACAATCGGAGTGGAACTTGTCGGACGAGGCGAACAATGGCTCGCCTGACACGATATCCACATAGATGCCCGGCGCCCGGTTGTCCAGGTACTCGCCCGTACCGGGCCGCTCGGTGCCACTTTGCTGGGTGACCCGATATTGCTCCGGCGAAAGCTTCGACAGGGCATCGGGGTTCTTGCTGTACACACTCATGAGCTTCTCCTGCAAGCAACTCCCGGGCGCAGGCCGACAGGCGCGTCGGTTGCGGGGGAACGCTACCTAGATGGTGGTCGTCCGCACCAATTCCAACACCCGATTTGCGTGGGCGCAAATACCCCCACGCCGATATTCTGCGACGATGGAGCCAGGGCCTCCTGCACGCCTGCGCCACGGGCCCGTAATCCGGAGGCTTGACCATGACCAACAGTTTTGGCGCCCAAGACACGCTCACCGTTGGGGATGACAAATACGAGATCTTCCGGCTGGACGCGGTGGAAGGTTCCCACCGGCTGCCCTACAGCCTGAAAGTATTGCTGGAGAACCTGCTGCGCAACGAGGATGGCCGCCTGGTCACCGCGGAGCAGGTCACTGCGCTCGCTGCTTGGGACCCACAGGCAACCAGTGACACCGAGATCCAGTACACCCCCGCGCGTGTGCTGTTGCAGGATTTCACCGGGGTGCCGTGCGTGGTCGACCTGGTGGCGATGCGTGATGCGATGGCATCGTTTGGCGGCGACCCGCAGAAGATCAACCCGCTGATCCCGTCCGAGCTGGTCATCGACCACTCGGTGATCGTCGATGCCTTCGGGTCGACGGACGCATTCCAGATCAATGCCGAGCTCGAGTTCGAGCGCAACCAGGAGCGCTACCAGCTGCTGCGGTGGGCACAACAGGCGTTTGACGATTTCCTGGTGGTCCCGCCCGACACCGGCATCTGCCACCAGGTGAACCTCGAGTACCTGTCGCGCGTGGTCTTCACCCGGCCCGACAAGGGCGCCGGCGGCTTGACCCAGGCGTATCCCGACACGCTGGTGGGCACCGACTCGCACACACCGATGGTGAACGGCCTGGGCGTGCTGGGCTGGGGCGTTGGCGGCATCGAAGCGGAGGCGGCGATGCTCGGCCAGCCAATGAGCATGCTGATCCCGCCCGTACTCGGGTTCAAGCTCAGCGGCGCCCTGCGCGAGGGGGTGACGGCGACCGACCTGGTGCTCACGGTTGCGGAAACCCTGCGCAAAACCGGCGTGGTCGGCAAGTTCGTCGAGTTCTACGGCCCGGGCGTGGCCAACATCCCGCTGGCGAACCGGGCGACGCTGGGCAACATGAGCCCGGAATACGGCTCGACCTGCGCGATCTTCCCGATCGACGAAGAAACGCTGAGCTACCTGCGCCTCACCGGTCGCAGCAAGCAGCAGGTGGCGCTGGTCGAGGCCTACGCGCGGGAACAGGGCCTGTGGCACGACCCCGAGCACGAAGCCGTCTACTCCCAGACCATCGAGTTCGACCTCGCCAGCGTCGAGCCATCCATCGCCGGGCCCAAGCGGCCGCAGGACCGTATCGCGCTATCGAACGCACGCGGCGCCATCAACGCCATCCTGCACGAAGGTTCGAAAGTACCCCAGCAACTCACCGGACTGGATGAGGCGTCTTCCGAATCTTTCCCGGCCAGCGACCCGGTCGCTTACGGTAGCCACCAGGAGCGCAGCAAACCGCCGGTCGACCGCTCCGGGTACGAAGAGCCGCGCGAGTGGTTGTCCAACCCGTCCACGGTGACGATCCCGGACGGCAAACCCGGCGCCGATACCCTCACCATCGACAACGGCCATGTGGTGATTGCCGCGATCACCAGCTGCACCAATACCTCCAACCCGTGGGTCATGATCGGCGCCGGCCTGCTGGCAAAGAAGGCGGTCGAGCGCGGGCTCAGCGTCAAGCCCTGGGTGAAGACGTCGCTCGCACCCGGCTCCCGGGTGGTCACCGACTACTTTGAAAAAGCCGGTCTCACCCCGTTCCTGGACCAACTGGGCTTCGACCTGGTGGGCTACGGCTGCACCACTTGCATTGGCAACTCCGGCCCCCTCATTCCCGCGGTCAGCCAGGCGGTTGCACAGAACGACCTCTCGGTGAGCGCCGTGCTGTCAGGCAACCGGAACTTCGAGGGCCGCATCCACGCCGAGACCGAGATGAACTTCCTGGCCTCGCCGCCGCTGGTGGTCGCCTATGCCTTGGCCGGCACCATGAACATCAACCTGCTGACCGATTCGCTGGGCACCGGAAGCGATGGCCAGCCGGTGTACCTGAAGGACGTCTGGCCATCGAGCCAGGAAATCGCGGCGGTGGTCGACAACGTCGTGCAAGCCCAGATGTTCGCAGACGGTTACGCCAACGTGTTTGACGGCGACGACAACTGGCAGGGGCTGGAGGTCCCGACCGCCAACATGTTCGCGTGGTCCGATACCTCCACCTACGTGCGCCGGCCGCCGTACTTCGATGGCATGCCGCGCCGGCCGCAAGCGCTCACCGATATCACCGGCGCCCGCGTGCTGGCCCTGCTTGGCGACTCGGTCACCACCGACCACATCTCGCCGGCAGGCGCCATCAAGCGCGATTCGCCGGCGGGGCAGTACCTCATGGAGCAGGGCGTGGAGCCCAAGGACTTCAACTCCTACGGTTCCCGGCGCGGCAACCACGAGGTGATGATCCGCGGCACCTTCGCCAACATCCGCCTGCGCAACCAGCTGGTGCCCGGGGTAGAAGGTGGATTCACCCGCCACCTGCCCGACGGCGGGCAGCTGAGCATCTTTGATGCGTCGACGAAGTACCAGGCGGACGGCGTGCCGCTGATCGTCATCGCCGGCGCCGAGTACGGATCGGGCTCATCGCGGGACTGGGCGGCCAAGGGCACCCTGCTGCTGGGGGTCAAGGCGGTGCTGACGACCTCGTTCGAGCGCATCCACCGCTCCAACCTGATCGGCATGGGGGTGCTGCCGCTGCAGTTCTCCGCGGGCGACAGCGCCGAAAGCCTGGGTCTTACCGGCGCGGAGACCTACTCGATCACCGGCCTTGCCGGCAGGGACGTGCCCAACACCGTCACCGTGCGCGTGGAACCGGATGCCGGAAGCGGCGATGCCCGCGAGTTCACCGCGACCGTGCGCATCGATACACCGGCCGAGGCCGCGTACTTCCAGCACGGCGGCATCCTGCAATACGTACTGCGCCAGCTTCTGGGGAACAGCGAGTAGCCGCGCGACCCTTACAGCAACCACTCGATCGGCAGCACCGACATCACCGCCACCGCTGCACGATCGAGAAAACCGGTACCCGGCTCCTCGTCGTGCACGATTTGGCGGCCGTCGTGCATTTCCACCCACTGCAACTCGCCATCGTCGCCAATGCGGAGGCGATAGGCATTGGCCGGAACCTGCCGCGAAAACAGGTCCGCGATCTGGCCGGCCAGCACCGGACTGTCGATCACGAAACCCATCTCGGTGTTGAGCCGGTCCGAGCGCGGATCGAAGTTGAACGAACCGATGAAAACGTGCAAACCATCCAGCGAAAATGTCTTGGCATGCAGGCTGGAGGCGGAACTGCCCGGCAGGCCGCGATCCCTGAGCTGGGATGACACCGTCTTGCGCTTCATCTCCCACAGGGTGACCCCGGCCTCCAGCAGCGGCTTGCGGCGCTTGGCATAACCGGAATGCACCGCGGCGACGTCGGTTGCCTCCAATGAGTTGGTGAAGACGCTGACCTCGACACCCCGCCCGACCAGACCCGCGAAATAATCGACCCCGTCCGCACCGGGCACAAAGTAGGGCGACACCAGGTACAGCTCGTGCATCGGCGTACCGATCGCCTCACCCAGGCGCGTGGTCAGCAGGCCATCATCTTCGGCGCGCCCGAGCCCCTTGGCCGGGTCGTCGCTGACCAGCCGCGTCGGCGCCCATTCGATCGGCAAACGTGCGGCCAGCAAGTCGCTCATGAAAGCAGACGCGGCGATTGCCTCCAGGTACTCCCGCGCCGCCGGGTCGCGCGCCACCAACGCGGCGTCACGGCTGAGCTCGTCGAGCAGGGCCAGATCGGCCGTCGCCAGGATGCGATCGGCCGGGTAGGACGAGGCACTGGCCCAGTAGCGATCAAAATCACGCGACACATCGTCGACCACCGGCCCGATCGCAAGCACGTCCAGGTCGGCGAACAGCAGCTCGCCGCCCACATCGAAGTACTCGTCGCCCACGTTGCGACCGCCGATGATCGTGGCCTGGTTGTCGGCGGTGAACGACTTGTTGTGCATGCGCCGGTTCAGGCGTGCGAAATCCGTGAGGTAACCCAGCCAGCGCCAATCCCGGTTGACGAAAGGATTGAACAACCGCACCTCGATCTGCGGATGCGCGTCCAGCGCGGCCAGCCGCTGGTCGAGACCAACGGTGTTGTTGTCGTCCAGCAACAGGCGCACGCGCACGCCACGGTCGGCAGCGCGATGGGCCGACTCGAACAACAACGTGCCTGACAGGTCGTCATGCCAGATGTAGTACTGGATATCGAGCGTGCGCTCGGCCGCATCCGCCAGCAGGAAGCGCGCGGCGAACGCATCGCGCCCCTCGATCAACGGCACGACGCCGGAAGTCCCGGGATGGGCCTCGACGCGGGAGGCGATGGCACGCCCCAAGCGGGTATCGGCCGTGTCCGTCAAGGTGGTCGAGACACTGCGCCCGCCAAGGCCTGGAAGCTCTTCGTGGCCCCATAGTAGGACGCTGATGACCAGAAGCACCGCCGCCGCCAGGAACCAACGCACAACGGGCTTTCGCGAAGGTCTCGTGGTCTGGGCCGTCATCGCAGCCTATGCCCACTGCCCGTGTGGACGATCCTTTGCTGTCGTCTCATGTCGCTCTGCTCACGTGTTCAATGGCCCAGCCTCTGCGCCAGGTCAGGCGCTGGGTAAAACAGGAAGGCCTTGCCCGATTTGTCCTTCAACATCAGGCCCAGTTCGGCCAGTCCGATCAGGTCGGCGCGTGCGGTCGGATAGGTCACCCGGTGCGCCGCCTGATGCCCGGCAATTTCGTAGCGGCTGTCCGGATGGCGGATGGCATGGAGCAACAAGGCCCGCTGGCGATGGTTGAGTTCGGCACCCAGCGGAGAACCGGGGCGCAACAGCGCTTCGGCCTGCATGCGCTCGCGGCCCTTGCGCGCGAGGTAGGCGCGCAATCCATCGACAGCGGCGATCACGACATCCAGTTGGTGGGCGACGAAATAAGTCATGTCGGTGCCATCGCTCTCGGTGTGCAGGTAGGCGCGCACGTACTGCTGCGGTGCCCGCTTCAACACGCTGGAAATCGATACGTATTCGCTCAGCCAGTAGCCCGAGCGCAGCATCGACCAGTAGAACAACGCTCGCGCGGTTCGGCCATTGCCGTCGCAGAACGGGTGGTCGTAACCGACCTGGAAGTGGATGGCGATGGCTCGCACAATCGGGTGCAGGAACTCGCCCCGGTCACCGTCGTTGGCGAAGTCGCATAGCGCCTGCAGCCGCTGCGGCAATTCCACTGCCGGTGGCGGCACGTGCAGCGTGATCGTCGGATCGCCCCGATCCTGCACCACCACGTTGTCAGCGGCGGTACGCAGCCTTCCCGCCTGCTCCGGATCATCCAGCGCATCGCGCATCAGCAGGCGGTGCATCTCAAGGATGCCGTCCACGCTCAAAGGCCGGTCTCGCAAACGCCGCAACGACTGCATCATCGCGTAGTTGTTGAAAATCATCTGCTCGCTGCGGTCACGCGGCGTGCGTCCGGTACTGAGCATTTCCTTGGCGATCCGCCGGGTGGTCGACGCCCCCTCCAGTTGCGAGGAAGTCATCGCCTCTTCGATCAGCGAACGCATCAGGTACTGCTTGCGTGCCGACTCGTCGTCGATCATGCCGGCACTTTGAATGGCGCCAGCGGCTTCGCGGTCCAAGAAATGCAACTTGCGCTGCATGGCGCCCGTGATCGAGACGGTGAACGGCCTTCCCTGCCTGTCACGCAAAGGAAGGTTCCGCTCCAGCCCCTGGCGGGCCAATTTTATCGCCGCCCACCAGGTTTCGGATGTCATTTCAGCCGGCGGCTTCAGGTGCCGAAGGTGATCCCAATGCTCGTATGCCCCGTCCACCTCGGGTCCCACCCCGTGAGCCAGCACCTGCTCCAGGCGGAGTTCGCCCCGTTTGGACAATTCATCGAGTTGCGGCGCCGCCACCGGCAATTTCATCGAGCACCTATAAATTTGATATAAATTTCATCGTCATTTATACCAGATTTATAGGAGGCCTCCGTTCAGGTGCCTTTCGAGGCTTCAGGCCGGCCGGGTTCCGCGCGAGCGGTGAGAAGCGCGAGGACTGCCGCAGCCAGCAACACCGCGGCGCTCACCACGAACGTGGTCGCATAGCCACTGGTGTCGAACAGCACACCGCCGACCGTCGAGCCCAGCGCGATCGACAGCTGGATCACCGCCACCATCAACCCGCCACCGGCCTCGGCGTCGTCCGGCAGTGTCCTGGCCACCCACGACCACCAGCCCACGGGCGCGGCCGTGGCCAGCAGGCCCCAGAGGCCGAACAGCACCGCCACGCCGGCGAGCCAGCCGCCGAACGCGACCAGCGCCACGGCGGTCACGGCCATCAGCAGTGGAATCACCACCAGCGTGCGATAGAAATCCATCTTCAGGAGCGTGCCGATGACCGCGGTGCCGATGAGGCCCGCGACGCCGATGATCAGCAGGATGAACGACAGCGTGGCCACGTCCACCAGCGTCACCATCTCGAGGAACGGCCGCACGTAGGTGAACAGCACGAACTGCCCCATGAAGAAGGCGCCGACCGCCAGCATGCCGAGGGTGACCAGCCGGCGCCTGAGCAACCTGAAGACGTTGCCGGAGCCCGCCGTGCGCGGGCCGGGCGGCATCGACGGCAGGCTGATCCATTGCCAGACAAGCGCGATCAACGCCACCGGGACCAGGCACAGAAACGCACCGCGCCAACCGACGGCCCCGCCAAGCCACGCACCCACTGGCGCGGCCACTACCACCGCCAGCGCGTTGCCGCCATTGAAGATGGCCAGCGCCCTGGGCACCTCGTCGCTCGGCACCAGCCGCATCGCCACCGCCGCCGACAGGGCCCAGAACCCGCCCACGACCACACCGATCAGCGCACGTCCGATCATGTAGGTCAGGTAGTCGGGCGCCAATCCAACGACCAGGCCCGAAGCGCACATCAGCCCGGTCAACACCAGCAGCAGGGTCTTGCGGTTCATGGTGCCGGCGAGCGTCGAGATGGACAGGCTGGTCAGCACCGCAAAGGCGCCGGAGATGGCGATCCCGTAGCCTGCCCAGCCTTCACTGATCCGCAGATCGGTGGCGATCGGCGTCAGCAGGCTGACGGGCATGAACTCCGAGGCGATGAGCGCGAACACGCACATCGTCATCGCGAAGACGCCGCTCCAGTAAGCGGGTTCCGCCCCGGCCTGCTGCGCCGCGGACGTGTCGCTGGCGGGGTTGCCGGGGTTGGCGGGATCGGCGGATGTCATGGCGTGACGGAATAACGGATCCACAAGGTGCCGCGCTCCTGATACTGCCGGCTCGCCTCCCTGAATTCCGGAAGATCCATGATGTCCCGATTGCCATCGATGGATGTGTGCGTATGGATGACGACGTATGGCTTGTCCATGTCCACTCCTCGCAGGTTGAGACCGAACAGTCTGCGACAGATGCAATGTGACGATTAGATACCTTGACTTCATTGCACCTATTAGCTGAACTTACTAATAGACCTGTGGAGCTGCCGCCGTGGCTAGGCGCAACCTCGAGGGGCGTGCGTCCGACAGGCTGCTAGAGGCGGATGAAGTCGAGCAACGGGCTGAAGTCGTGTTCATCGGCGGCGCGCACCGCCGCCAGATAGCGCGCACGCGCGTCGGCCACTGGCAATGACGCGCCCCAACTCAGTGCGGGCGCACCCTTGGCGCGCAGGAAAAGGTCGGCCATCGCGCGCGACGTGCGGCCGTTGCCGTTTGGGAACGGATGGATGAAGGTCAGGCGGTGATGCAGCCGCGCGGCCTGCTCGTCGAGCGGATAGCTCCCGTATTCCTGCCAGCCGGCGACCTCGTCGAAGAGCTGTCGCACCGCCATCGTGATGCGCACAGGATCGATTCCGATGTTCCGCTCGGTCGTCCGGTACTCGCCGGCCCACGTCCACACCTGGCCGAACAACCGGGCATGCAGCTCGCGAAGGAACAGGTCCGACGCGACCTCGGCACCTGGCCGGACCTGCGACTCGGCCAACTTCATGCCGGCGATGATATTCATGGCCTCCGCGGCATTGAGGTCGGCCCGCGTCGCGACGAACGATGGCTTCAGCCCTTGGGCCTCGTCGGGGTCGAGCGGCGTCTGCCCATCCTCTTCCGGGTCCATCCAGGACCGCATCGCATCGGGCGGTGTGCTCAAGTCGGATCCCAAAGGCGCTCGTCGGGGAACTGCTGCTCGATCTCGCGCACGAGCTGGCTCGGCAGGTCGTCGAGCGATACCGCCTGGTTCTCCATCGCCATCGTGTGCAGCGCCCGGCTCTTGAGCCACGAGGCCGCCAGCTGCATCCGCCGCTCGATGACGGTCTGCTCCAGCGGGCGCCGTGGCACGAGGGCGACCACGAGCTCGCAGTCGAGCGCCTCGGCGGCGCGCGCGAGCGACTCGATGGTGAGCTTGCCCTGCGCCTCGCCACGCTCGAGCTGCATCACCCGTTTCTCGCCCACGCCCATCCGCCGGCCGAGCTCGCGGCGCGGCATGCCCAAGGCCTCGCGGATCGCGCGGATCCAGCCGCCGCGGGGCGCGGCGCGGGTGGACAGATTCAGGGGTCTAAGGGCGGCGAAGCGCTCGTCCAGCCGCTTTCTCGCCAGCTGTCGCATGGGACGGGTCGTGGTCATGGATCCTCCGCTATACAGATATGGCGGTTCAATGGTCACTACAGGAATAAAAAAGTTCCGCTTCGGTGGAGATAAAATGAACATTAATATAGCATATGAGCTCCTTGGGATGTCATAAATATGTAGCCTGGTGACCCCGTTTTTCTGACCCCGTTTTTCTATTAGCTCCACTCATCAATAGACCGGTGGAGCCGCGGCCATGGCCAAACGCAACCTCAAGCCAGGGCGCTGGCATCGTCCAGGCTGGCGATATCGGTCGCAGTCAGCGTCAGTCGGGTGGCGCGGATCAGGCCGTCAACCTGCTCGACGCTGGTGGCGCTGGCGATCGGCGCGGTCACGCCTTCACGCGCGATCAGCCACGCCAGCGCGACTTCCGCCGCCTTGGCATTCCGCGCCTTGGCCACCGCGTCGAGCGCCGCGAGGATGCGCAGGCCGCGCGCATCGAGGTACTTCTCGACGCCGCCGCCGCGCACGCTCTTGCCCAGGTCGTCCTTGCTGCGGTACTTTCCGGTCAGGAACCCCGACGCCAGGCTGAAGTAGGTGATAACCCCCAGCTGTTCGGCCATGGCCACATCGCGCAGCTCGCCGTCGTAGCCCGCGCGATCGTAGAGGTTGTACTCGGGCTGCAACACGTCGTAGCGCGGCAGGCCAGCGTTGCCGGCAACATCCAGGGCTTCCCGCAGCTGCGCCGCACTGTGGTTGGAGGCACCGATGGCGCGCACCTTGCCCTGCTTGATGAGGGTTTCGTAGGCGCGTAGGGATTCTTCCACGGGCGTCTGCTCATCGGGATAGTGGCTGAGGTACAGATCGATGCGATCGGTCTGCAGCCGGCGCAGCGAGTCCTCTGCGGCGCCCACGATGCGCTTGGCCGACAGGCCGCTGCGATCCGGCCCCAGCGGCGAGCCGACCTTGGTGATGAGCACGACCTTGTCGCGGCGCGAAATATCGGCCTTGAACCACTGCCCAATGATGGTTTCCGATTCACCGCCCTCGTTGCCCGGCACCCAGGCCGAATACGCATCGGCGGTATCGATGGCGTTGAGTCCCGCACCGATGAAGCGATCCAGCATGGCGAACGACGTGTCCTTGTCGGCTGTCCAGCCGAACACGTTGCCGCCAAAGACCAGCGGGGCGATCTGCAGGCCGGTCTTGCCCAGGGTGCGTTTGGCCGGGGGAGTGGCGTTGCTTTGAGTTGTCATGATCCGGTTGTTCCTGTTGTGCGGAGAGGCTGGCCGGCGGCGCCGGTGACTGCGATGGTCATGGGGATTCGCTCCGTTGATGGGGGGATGCGACCAGTGTAGGACTTACACCAATTCCTCTTGGCCGCCTCCCCCTCGCGCGAGGGGCTCAAGCACGTCACCAGCCGCTGGGGCGTGCTGGTGCTGGAGACCCGCGTCCGCCGCTTCGCCTATGAAGTGATCCCGCCGCGCGTGGAATACCGGCTGACGCCGCTGGGCCGGGAGGCCGCGGAGAAAGTCAGGGCGCTTGCGGACTGGATCGAAGGGAGCCTGCGCCGGATCCTGCAGGCGCAGGAGCAGCGGAACCGGGAACGCGCGCAGGCGTAAGACAGCATGCAAGCGCGCACCTCCGGCACTACGAACAAAGGCGGCGAACAAAGGGGCCAGAGGAAATATCGGATTCAAACAGATATCTCCTCTGGCCCCTTTGTTAGTGCCATCCACTCTCTTGCTGCGAGAAGATGACCGGGAGCACCACCGATCAGCCTGGCGCAAGGTCCGCCTTCGGCCAGCAGCGCGCGTTCGCCAACGCCAACTAATCCGACTCGCGACGCGGGTTCGGCTTGAATGAGCTGTTAGCCGGCAGCGCCTTACTCATCCTTGAGTTTGCTATTGGGATGCCCGTGACAACTACCGTCTGGCGCTCATCCACTAGAAATCCGTGCTTGGTGAAGAACCCCTCTGCGGAAAGGCTCACAAGAGCGGACAGCTGCGACAACTCGCGCTCGGCCGCAACTTCATGGACATGCTGGATAAGTGCGCTTCCGATGCCTCGTCCAGAAGAGTCTCCTGATACGAAAAAGTGATCAATGTAGCCAGACGCCTGGAGATCCGCGTAGCCAACTACTCGACCTTCAATTGTCGCAACGAACGGACGCAGGGCCGTGATCTTGCTTATCCACTTCTGCTGGTCGTAGGCAGCAGGCGCCCAGGCATCGAGTTGTTCTTTCGTATAGAAGTCGCAGGCAAGCGTATGAACGGACGACATGAATACACGCCGAAGTTCCATTTCCTCGCCCGGAATGAAATCGCGGATAAGCATGCTCTACTGGCTAACACCTTATGTCTTGAGTTTCCCCTAGCCTAAGCGCCGAGAGCCCGGCGTGCGCGCCCGATAACGCCTCGGTGTCAGACCACCGTAATTCAGCAGGGGCCGTACGCCGGATCTCGCGCCCTGCGCCCGAACAGTTGATCGAGGTTTCCCTCGAACCGATAAGCGTGGGCCTCAGGCGCGATGCTCTCGACCGGCCAACTGTAACGGAGAACGGACATGACGGCAGTAGGGATCGATGTGGGTAAAGGCGCTTTGGATATTGGTGTGGATGGACAGACCGGCGTCGCCCGGTTTCCCAACACCCGAGCCGGGATTGCCAAGATCATCAAGCGCCTGGTGGCGTTGGGTGCGTCCAGGATCGTGGTGGAAGCCACCGGCGGTTACGAAGAGCCGCTGTTGGACGCCTGCTGCGATGCCGGGCTGTGGATTGCACGGGTGAATCCGCGCCAGGCCCGCGACTTCGCGCGTGCCACTGGCGAGCTGGCCAAGACCGATGCCATTGATGCGCGTTTGTTGGCGTTGATGGCCCGGATGTTCGCAGATCGCCTCCGCCGGTACGTCGCCCCGCCGCCGTGGCAGCGCGAGTTGCGCGACTGGCTGCGCCGACGGGGCCAGGTGGTCACCCTGCTACAAGCCCAGAAGCAACAGGCGGCGATGGCATCGCCATCGGTTCGTAAGCTGGCCACTCGCACCATCGCCGCATTGGTCCGCGAGCTGGCGGCGATCGAGCGCACCATGAAGGCACTGATCCAACAACACGCCACGCCCGCGCTGCGCTCCAGCAAGGGACTCGGTCCCGTGTTCCAGGCGACCGCGCTGGCGCTGCTGCCCGAGCTTGGTCATCTTGATCGCCGGCAGATCGCCAAACTCGCCGGCGTGGCACCGATGAACCGTGACAGCGGGCAGGGCCAGGGCAAGCGTCGCATCCGTGGCGGGCGCGCCCCGGTACGCGTTGCGCTCTACATGGCCACGCTGTCGGCCGTGCGCTGGGATCCGATGATGAAGGCGCACTACCAGCAACTGCGTGCACGCGGAAAGTTGGGCAAGGTCGCGCTGGTGTCCTGCATGCGCAAGCTGCTCGGCATCATCAATGCCAGGCGGCGCGATGAGCTGCGTGCGGAGGGTCTAATTATGGCTTGACCCGACTAATCACAAGACAGTTGCTGAGTTAAGCCGACCTGCGTAGCGGAGCCAACAACATGGCAAGCTTTACCTGCCATGTTGTTGGTGTAGCGAAGCGGGTTCGGCTTGAACGAATTGTTAGAGCCCTGCGAGCCACGGCTTCAGTGACGGAGAGACTACCGTAAATGCTCCGCTCCAATTGTCGCCGGGGCCATGGCCATTCGGGTCGAATTTGAGCACGCGGCAGTTCGGGTCTGCCAAGTCCAAGCGGTAGTGGATAGCGCAGCCGACATGCAAGAGAGGCAGCAGTGCTACTGGCCAAGTCCAGGTCGGATCTTCGGGGTCTGGTGTGCGCCAAGTGCGATACAGGTTAAGCGCTGTGTCGCCAAGATCAGTGATGTGCCCAGAACTGATGCCGAGTAGCCCGTACTTCGGCCCAAAGCCGCCGTTGCCGCGGGCAGCGTACAGCTGCAGCAAAACAGCCGGAAGTTTGTGGCCCAGTTCGCTTTCAGCAGCGTCGATCTCTCTTAAGTAAACCCGACCCCGTTCTTGCAGGTGAGACGGCCCGCACACGTCGCAGCTAGTTATCCGCGCGAACATGTGTCGCCAGAAAGACTCCCGTTACCGAATCCTTTTCGGACATGACATGCGTCGGGGTTCCTTGTGCGACAACATGTCCGCCGTCGCGACCGGCGCCTGGACCCATGTCGATAATCCAGTCGGCGCGCGCGACGACATCGAGGTTGTGCTCGATCGCGATCACGCTCGAGCCGTTGTCTACGAGCCGGTCCATCAGGGCGATCAGCCGGGCGACATCGGACATATGGAGGCCGGTAGTTGGCTCGTCGAGGACGTAGGTCTGGCCGCTGTTCTGGAGTTCGGTCGCCAACTTGATCCGCTGACGTTCGCCACCCGACAGCGTGCTGAGCGGTTGGCCGAGCGTAAGATAGCCCAGGCCCACTTCGACGACGCCCTCGAGCGGATCGCGTACATCGGGCTGGTCGTCGAAGAACGCGATCGCGCCTTCTGCAGTCAAATTCATCACCGCATCAATCGCCATGCCGCCGTATGTCAGCGCGAGTACGTCGTCGCGGAAGCGCCTACCGTGGCATGTCTCGCAAACGCTGGTGATCGAATCCATGAACGCGAGGTCGAGGGTGACTTCGCCAAGACCACGGCATGCCGGGCAGGCGCCCGTCGAGTTTGCGCTGAACAACGAGGCGCTGACGCCGTTCTCCCCAGCGAACAGGGCCCGGATCGGATCGAGCACGCCCGTATAGGTCGCCATGTTCGATCGAATCGAGCCCGTGAGCGCCCCTTGATCAACACAGACGATATCGGGGTGTTGGCGTATCAGCACGCCGTTTATCAGGCTGGTCTTGCCCGATCCAGCGACGCCTGTGACCACCGTCAGAACACCGCGCGGAATGTCCACGTCGATCGCCGCCAGATTGTTGAGTCTGGCCTTGCGGATGCGGAACGCGCCATCAGGCATTCGCACCTCGGTCTTCAAGGTAACACCGCCGCGCAGGAACCGGCCAGTCAGCGTTTTCGCCTTGGCGAGCGCAGCCACGGTTCCCTCGAAAACCACCGTGCCTCCGTGCGTTCCTGCACCCGGCCCCATGTCGACCACATGGTCGGCGATGGCGATGACGTCCGGGTCGTGCTCGACCACCAGCACCGTGTTGCCTTTGTCGCGCAGCCCGACGATCAACCTATTGAGCTGATGCACGTCGCGCGGATGGAGGCCGATGCTCGGTTCGTCGAGGATATAGGTCATGTCGGACAGACTGCTGCCGAGATGACGGACCATCTTCACGCGCTGCGATTCGCCGCCCGACAGCGTCGAGGTCTGCCGGTCGAGGCTGAGGTAGCCGAGCCCGATCGCGACAAGACTTTCTAGATGTGCGACGGTCGCCGCCACGATCGTCACAGCCCGCGGATCGCCGATGACGCGGACAACCGGGATCAGGTCCGCGACCGACAGCGCCGCAAACTGGCCGATGTGGCGGCCTGCGATCCTCGAGCTGAGGATTCTGCGATTGAGCCGATAGCCCTTGCACTCCGGGCAGCGGCCGCGCGTCGCGACCCGCGCTACCGCCTCGCGCTCATCGGGTTTCAACTGCTCTGGCGACTTCTTAAGGTACCCTCGGGTGAAGCGATCGACGACGCCTTCATACTTCGAACTGTTGTACCAGTCGGCGGGCGGATCCTTCAGCACCATCGGCGCTTGGTGCATCAGCAGCCGCCATTCGGCTTTGGTGTAGCGGGCGAGTCGCTTGTCGTTGTCGAATAGTCCCGAATTGACGTAGCGTTTCCACCGCGCGCCACCGACATTGAAGCCGAGGAAGGTGAGCGCGCCCTGGTTCAGCGACTTGGTGCGATCGACCAGTTCTTCCCCGTCGACGGCCACAACGGTGCCGAGGCCCAGACAGGTCGGGCACATCCCTTCAGGATGGTTGAACGAAAAGACCGAAGATTCGCCCACGGGAGGCGATCCGATCCGCGAGAACAGCAACCGCAGCAAAGCATAGATGTCGGTCGCGGTGCCAACGGTCGAACGCGCATTGCCGCCGATCCGTTTCTGATCGACGATGATCGCCGGCGACAGGTTTTCCAGCGCATCCACATCGGGCTGACCGTAATGCGGCAAGCGGTTGCGAACGAAGGCGGGAAAGGTCTCGTTCAACTGACGTTGCGATTCAGCGGCAATCGTGTCGAAGACCAACGAAGACTTGCCCGACCCCGAGACGCCGGTGAACACAGTGATCAGCTTCTTCGGGATATCAATACTGACATTGCGCAGATTGTTCTCACGCGCACGGACGACCCGCATGACGTCGTTTCGATTTGGACGAGGAGCCGTCATCTAGCGTCGCGCGCGGTGCTTGGCTGCATCTGAATGCCGCTTGTCGTAGAACTGGTCAACCACGTACATCCAGCGCGTCCGCTTGACTGAACTGTCAGGTTGTACGTTACACAAGTGAGGCTCTTGGGCACCAGCAAGGGCAACGACCGCACCTTTGCTCACTTCGTATTACAAGTTGTGTAATGCAACGCTGGAGTTAAGCGGCGGCGTAGCCGTCCGTTATTGCTAGTACCCGAGACGAACGGCTTTGATTTCGGTAAACGCTGACAAGCCAACATGGCCATTTTCTCGGCCATAGCCCGATTGCTTGAAGCCCCCGAAGGGCAGCGTCGCTTCTCCGCCGCCCCCGTTCACGATCACTTGGCCGGATTCCAGCAGCCGGATAAGGGTGTGGGCTGTTCGCATGTCGCGGGTCCAGAGTTTGGCCGACAAGCCGTACTGGGTGTCATTGGCCAATCCGGCGACGGCTTCCAGTGGCGCCCCGTCGTCGAAAGCATTGACCACTAGAACGGGCGCGAAGATTTCCTCGCGCGATGCGCGCATGCCCTGCACGGTGTCTACAAGAATCGTTGGTTCGAAAAAATAGCCGGGCCCAGTGCGAGCCCGTCCGCCACGCATGGCCCGGGCGCCAGCCGCGACGCTGTGCTGGACGATGTCAAGGGCCCGGGCACGCTGCTGCGCTGAAATCATCGGCCCCATGTCACTCGAAGCGTCATAGCCCGGCCCGATACGCAACACATCCATTGCCTGCCGGAGCCGTTCGAGAAAAGGCTCATAGACCGAGCGCTGCACGAAGACGCGGGAGCCGGCTGCACAGTACTGGCCGCTTTTGAAAGTGATCTCGGCAACGATTGCCCGCGCGGCCTTGTCCAGGTCCGCGTCGGCGAACACCAGCACCGGCGACTTTCCGCCGAGTTCCAGCACCACTCGCTTGAGATTGCTGTGCGCGGCCGCCGCCATGATCGATTTGCCGACGGAAGTTGAGCCGGTGAAGCTGATCATGTTGACGTCGGGGTGTTCCGCGAGCGCCTGGCCTGCCGATGCGCCGATACCGGTGACAATATTGACTACGCCGTCCGGGATGCCTACTTGGTGGCACAGTTCGCCGAGCCGCAAGGCCGTCAATGGCGCCAATTCTGCAGGCTTGACGACGGTCGTGCATCCTGCGGCCAACGCGGCGGCAACTTTTTGCAACACCATGAGGAAGGGCGCGTTCCATGGCGTGATGATGGCGGCGACGCCGATCGGCTCGCGCAGGAAATAGTCCATCGCTGGCACACCCGTCGGTTGCATTGATACCTCGCCAGCCACCTTGGTGGCCCATCCGGCGTAATCGCGCAAGGAGCGGATGCCCAACGGCAAATCGCCGCCTTCAATTGAGCGTACGGTATGACCCGCGTCCAGCGACTCCATCAGGGAGAGCTCCACCTGCTCTTGTTCAATGGAATCGGCGAGGGCGAAGAGCATCGCGGCGCGGCGGGAAGCGGGCAAGCGCGACCAGGGTCCCTGGCGAAAAGCCGCGCGCGCGGCCGCCACGGCATCGTCGATGTCCCTGTCGTCACCTGCCGCCACCGCGGCGAGCTGGCTACCATCGGCCGGGTCGTCCACTTGTAAGATCTTCCGCGAGCGCGACTGTCTCCAGCGCCCACCGATGAGGATCTGCGGCGTCTGCGCGGCAAGCTTGGCGCGCAATGCCGCCCGTGCCTCACTGATGTCTATCGATTCGATTTCGCCCATGACATGCCCAACAGACAGTTGACCTGATCAACATTTGACCCAAATCGGTTGATAAAGTCAACTAGCTACTTAACCGCAGCAGAGCCTTTCACCACCCGGCGCAGAAGCCGGCTGAGTTGCGTTCGTTCCTTCGCCGTTACTCCCCCGACCATTGAAGCGGCCACCTCCGATCGCAGGTGCTCTGCTTGTTCGTAAGATACCGAACCCTCGGGCGTAATGCGCAGACGCCCGCGCCTCAGGTCCGGTTCGTTTGGCAGGCGCGCGATGTCGCCTCGTTCCAGCAGCACTTTGACAACACGCGCGATCTGCGCCTTGTCACGGCCGCTCTCGCGAACGATGTCGCTCTGGGTGCACCCGGGGTGGCGCGAAACAAAGCGCAGCGTCCGCGCCTCCATTGCGGCCAACCCGATCCCGGCGTCCTTCAAGGCACGCTGCATGCCTGCGGTTGCCTGATGTGCAATCGCATTGATTAAATCCAGTATCTCGATGTCTTGATCAAGCGGCATGTCATTCCTATCAAGGCGCGGGGCGTTCAGGGTGTTGGTCCAGCGAACTCGTGCGCCGCCCTTCTAAACCCCATTGCTCAGTAACGTGGTTAGGCTGACTTTACAGTGATTGCACCAAGCCTTTACCCGTCAGATGGGCGTTGACGGCCGCCAGGAGCGGAGGGGCGAGCGCATGCGCCTATTGCAACGACGCTATGAATGGAGCGTCCGTGGCTTGAGCTTGGCCGCGAATAGCGAACATGTGTTTCCTGATGCCTAGTGAACGCACATGTCTCCAGTGGACCTGCCACGCGTGACGTGATTGGCGCAGCCGCCAAACCGATCGGACGCTTCCCTGGAGCATTGCCCCAGAACCTTGGCGTTGAACTCCGTACCGAAGAACGGGGTCGGGTTGAGTTACCGGCCCTTACTGCACGAAAGAAGTAAACCCGACCCCGTTCTTGGGGCGACAGCAAGTGCCATTCCCTGTACGTTTTCAGTCTTCATGAGGCGGGCAGCTTCAGCGTCAATCGCCGCCGTCCCAGGCGGCGTCGACTCCGGCGGAGAAGTTGCGCAGCTGGTAAGCATGACCAAGACAAATAGTGAAATTATCAGTCTCATGCGGATAGCCCTAACGCCTGAGCTCAGCCGCCGACAGACCGCATAGCGGGATGGCGGTCGGCTGCAGCGATTTGTTGGGCGCCACTTCGAGCAACTGTGGCATCTTGTGCTGACATTAACCCAAAAGTCGCTGCTACTTTACCAAAGCAGCGCCCGTGCGTTGATTTGCTAATTCCGCTTCGAAATTTTCGCGTGCCTCTTTCGCGTAGCCGCGACATCCTGTGGGGTCAGACCAATGCATTCACATCGCCTTGTTTGCGATTGGCCACGCGTGCCCAGAAATGTACCGCGCCGGGATGCGGATTGAGCGCGATATCGCAAGGCAACGTCGCAACCATCGCGAAGCTGTGCTCGAAATCCTTGACGATGTCCCGGTACTTTGAATTCTCAACCAATTTGTAGCCGGGCGCCGACAGGCTACCGATGTCCACCATGTGCAGACAGCGCTTGTCCTCGCACGACATCCACGTCAAGGTCATATTGCCCTTGGTGTGCCCGGGTGTTGCATGTGCGGTCAACATCAGGTCACCAAGCTGCAAATGCTCGCCGTCTTTCATCGTGCGCACCACATTCACCGGCGGGAATGGAAACTTGTCGCCGTATTCCGGGTCGCCGCGACCACCGCGTTCTAGCGCTGACGTATCCGCGGCACTCGCAATGACCTGTGCGCCCGTGTCATGCGCGAGTTGCGCGATGCCGCCCGCGTGATCGAAATGCGCGTGTGTATTGAGGAGAGAGTTCCTACGCAAAAGTGGACACTCTTTGGTTAGGCAGCCAAGGCTTCGAACTCGACGGGAGAGCGATAGCCCAGTGCTGAGTGTAAGCGCTTGCTGTTGTAGAAATCGATGTAGCTGCGCACGGCAGCTCTGAGCTTGGTCTCGCTGGTGAAGTTCTGGCGGTGGTACATGTCGGACTTCATGGATTTGTTCCACGATTCCATGTGCGCGTTATCGGTCATGCGATGCGGGCGGTTCACGCTCTGCACCAACCCGGCGCTGGCCAGCGCCTGCTTGAAATCGCTGGCCAGAAACTCCACACCGCGATCACTGTGCAACAGCGTGCCGGCGGGCGGCTTGCGTTGGCGCAAGGCGGCGGCCAGCGCCCGACGGGTGAGGCGAGCCGTTCGGTCCGAGCCCAGCGACCAGCCCAGCAACCGTCGCGAGTAGCGGTCCATGACCGTGGCCAGGTAGCGCCACGTGCTCGACACTTTCAAGTACGTCACGTCCGTGACCCACACCTGATCGAGTCGATCCACCTTTAGCTCATGGACGTGATTGTCGACGCTGGAGAAGAAGCGATCCACACCCGGGCAGCGTCGATACAGGTCGGCCAAGCAGCCTCGCACGGCGTTGTCTCGCATCAATCGCTCGATCCGACGGCGTCCGACCGGCTCGCCCTCGTTTTGCAGTTCCCTGTGCACGCGCGGGCTGCCATAGGTCTGCCGACTGTCATCATGGATCTGGCGAATCTTCCCGAGCAGGCGCACATCCTCCAGGGTCCGTGGGCTGGCCGATCGCGCCATGCGTAGAACCCGCTCGTGCTGACGCCATACAGTCGGCACAACAACCTCACGGAGTGGAGGTCCTGCTGCTGCTTGATGAAAGCGAAGACGTCACCTTTCGACCGGAAGTGAATGCGATCGCTTTTTTTAAAAGGTCATGCTCGAGCTTCAGCCGCTCGTAGGCCTTCTTCACGCGGCGCAGCTCCTTGAGCTCTGCCGCCACGGCCTTATCCACCGCCACACCCTTCGTCATGATCACACCCTCGCGCGCCTGTTTGCGCCAACGAGACAGCATGAAAGGATGGATGTAAAGCGATGCAGCAACATCCTGTACCGCGACTCCGGGCAACTGGCTCAAACGGACGGCTGTCGCCTTGAAATCATCGGTATATCGGTAGGTGGTTCGCGGACCTGGTTTGGGCATGGTGAGGACTCCTGAAGTGGTAGTTCAGGGTGTCCACTAAAGCGTAGGAACTATCCTATCCGTTCGGCTTGAATGAATTGTTAGGCGCCAACCGACGTTGCGACCCTGGTGGGTGCCCACGCGCCAAGTGTGCGATCTAAAGTGACCCGATCGCAATCGCCACCAAGCACGTGAAGCCGATCAGAAACGCCGTAGTGCGCTGCCACGTCCTCGCTGCTCGATCCGTCGCCAGAACGTAGCCCGAGACAAGGACAAGTACCAGCAGGCCAGCCAGCGCCGCGACAAGCGTCCACGTGGCCGCGTGCCAGATAAGCGGATTTTCGGGAAACGTAAAGAGGACGCCAACTGCAGCCGTAGCGACGCCGACGGCGACCAGAATGAGTGAGCTTGTGGATACGAACTTGCGCATTGCTGCCCTTGGCGCCTAACGTTTGACATGAGCGGCAGCCGAAGGGCGCAGCCCTTTGGATGTCCGCTCGATGGAATGGTTGGGCGTCACTGGCGATCCAAGCAGCCACATAACTTCTTCATGATTGATCTACCAAACACATGGAAGGCACGGCGTTGCCCTTGAAGCGGGGCAATTGCACGTCCGAAAACGGCGAGACAGTTGGCTTGTGCGGGAACACAGTGGCGCTTCATCAACCGACGGAGAGAAAGTATGAGCGCACTGGCCAACAAAGTTGCCATCGTTACTGGGGCAAGTTCTGGAATCGGGTATGCGACCGCGAAGATGTTTGCACGAGAGGGTGCCAGGGTGGTCGTGACTGCGCGGCGCCAAACAGAGCTCGACAGACTGGTCGCGCAGATCGTGGAAGCTGGCGGTCAAGCGGTAGCCGTTGCGGGCGACGTGAGGGACGAGGCTGTCGCGAAACTCGTTGTAGAGACGGCGATCCACCACTTTGGAGGACTCGACATCGCTTTCAATAATGCGGGTGCGGTCGGTGAGACGGGGCCGGTTCATGACGTGTCGTTGGCCGGATGGCGGGACGTGCTGGATACCAATCTGACAAGTGCTTTCCTCGGCGCCAAATATCAGGTGCCAGCGATGATCGCGCGAGGCGGTGGGTCGTTGATTTTTACGGGCTCGTTCGTAGGCTACAGCGTCGGTATGCCCGGCATGGCCGCCTATGCCGCCAGCAAGGCAGGGCTGATCGGCCTGACCCAAGTCCTCGCCGCCGAGTTTGGCGCGAAGGGCATCCGCGCGAACGCAATCCTGCCCGGAGGTACTGATACTCCCGCGAGCATCACCAATGCTCCGGAAGCCACTTCCGAGGTACTCGCCTTTGTCGAAGGCCTTCATG
>NZ_JBSVRK010000004.1:0-273750 GCF_054052125.1 Lysobacter sp. A378
ACTGTCTCGCCGTTTTCGGACGTGCAATTGCCCCGCTTCAAGGGCAACGCCGTGCCTTCCATGTGTTTGGTAGATCAATCATGAAGAAGTTATGTGGCTGCTTGGATCGCCAGTGACGCCCAACCGTTCCATCGAGCGGACATCCAAAGGGCTGCGCCCTTCGGCTGCCGCTCATGTCAAACGTTAGGTCGCAGTAAAAGCATCTTGCGTGGCAGTGCGGTGTCGTAACGATTGTTTGAGTCGCTTCACCATGGTTTCTGGTGTCGCAACACGTGACTCATCCCGCTACACCAAGGTCAGCGTAAGCATCCGCAGGCCTTCGCCGCCGGGTTCTCGCTCGGCTAAATCGCGGTGATCGGCCAGTTCACGCAGTCCAGCTCATCGGGCGCAAGTTCCATCTAACGCGCTGCTCCCAGCATGGTCTTTCGCAACTGACTTTTCTCGGCTACGGTTGCAACCTAACTGGTCGTTCAAGCCGAGCCCGCGAAGCCCCATTTCCAGGCAAAGTCGTGGTTCGGCTTCAATCAGCATCCGGCCTACTCGTTGCGGGCCGGCTTAACTACGGTGTTAGGCCTCATGGACGTATCAATTCGATCTGCAAGAGAAAGCGATGCCACCGACATCGCTGCCATCTACAACACTTATGTGTCTGAAACATGCATCACCTTCGAGACTGACCCAGTCCATGCGCCGGAGATGGCGCATAGGATCGCGGAAGCATTGGCATCATCTCTCCCTTGGTTAGTGGCTGAGGCTTCAGGCCAAGTCATCGGCTACGCGTATACCTCAAGATGGAAGGGCCGCTGCGCGTACCGCTACTCGGTCGAGTCCACTGTGTACCTGGATCCAGTCCATACCGGCAAGGGCTTTGGGCTACGTCTTTATGCCGCGCTCATCGACGCAATTCGCGCATGTTCGATGCACGCAGTAATAGGAGGCATAGCCCTTCCCAACGATTCAAGCATCGGCCTTCACGAGCGCCTAGGCTTCATAAAGGTTGCTCACTTTAAGCAAGTGGGCTACAAGCAAGACCGTTGGGTAGACGTGGGCTACTGGCAGCTATTGCTTGAGGCCTAACAAGTCGTTCAAGCCGAACCTGCTTCGTTACAGCACCGTCGTGGCAGAAAAAGCTTGCCACGCCGTTGCCTCCACTGCGCAGGTCGGCTTAACTCTGGCGTTAGGCGGCAATGAAACTTTCGCTCCGACCCGCAGTTGATGAAGAGCGTGCCTTCTGTATGTCGCTCAATCGCCGCAACATGGGTGGCTACCTCGTCACGAGAGGCATCGCGTGGGATCCAGATCGCTTCCTCGCTAGCTGGTTGGAGTTCGAGAACTTGGTGATCCTGGCGGACTCCGACGTCGTCGGTCTGTTAAGGCTCGTGCCGGAACAAGATGCACTGGGTCTTAGAGACCTTCAGGTGCTTCCACAGCGTCAAGGCCAGAGCATCGGCACGTGGGCGGTGCAGCAAGCGCAGGCTATTGCGGTCAGCCGTAACATCCTTCGGCTGCAGCTTCGGGTGTACGAGGAGAACCCAGCTAGAGCGTTGTATGATCGTTTGGGGTTCAAGACAGAGTCGGTCGCTGGTGGCACGGTCCACATGGCGTGGGCGGTGCCGCCTAACAATTCATTCAAGCCAAACCCGCTTCGCGGGTCGGCTTAATTCAAGTGTTAGACCTTTGCACCAAGCACTTGCGCGTCTCAAAGTAGCACTGTAGTGTCACTTCATGCGTACAGAACTCGTCACCACCCTTAAGCGCCAAGCTACTGACCTACTCTCGGACATCGAGCGAGACAAAGAGCCCATCCTCATCACCCAGCATGGACTGCCCAGCGCCTATCTCGTGGACGTTGAGACCTACCAACTCATGCAACAGCGCATGACCGTGCTGGAGGGCATCGCCCGCGGGGAGCAGGCAGTCGCTGAAGGACGCGTGGCCACCCACGCCCAAGCCAAGAAGCGCTTGGCCCGATGGTTGAAATAATCTGGTCGGAGCCGGCGTTGAGCGACTTGGACGCTATTGCCGACTACATCGCCCTGGAGAATACGGCTGCAGCTGCAGTGCTAGTCAAGCGCGTAGTCGCCCACGTTGAGCATCTTGCGGATCATCCGGAGAGTGGCAGCCGCCCACCGGAACTCAAGCGGTCACGGTATCGCCAAGTTGTTGAACCGCCCTGCCGCATCTTCTATCGCTATGACGGACACAAGGTTTTTATCCTGCACGTCATGCGGTCAGAGCGTCTACTCCGTAAAGGACGGCTTGCATCTCGTGCAAAGCAGACAAAGGGGTGAATTAACACTCCAAGTGCAACACTCCTGAGAGTTTGTGCATGCGGTCGGCGGGGGTCTGGAAGCCATAGCGTTTCCTCGGTCGTGTGTTCAGTTTAACGACCGCTTGGTCGCAGTCGGCCTGTCGTTTCCCGGACAGGCTTCGCCCTTTCCGAAAGTATTGCCGGAGCAAGCCGTTGAAGTTTTCGTTGCTGCCCCGCTCCCACGGGCGGTGCGGGTAGGCGAAGTAGCTGCGGACGCCGGTGGCTTCCTCGATCTGGCGATAGCCGTGGAATTCCGTGCCGTTGTCCCAGGTGATCGTCTTGAACGGCAGACCGCTGTTCTTGATCGCGCCGATCACCGCTCGGTTCACCGCGCGCACCGTGCGGTGCGGTAGCCGAATCACCAACGCCAGGCCTGTCGCACGCTCGACCAGGGTCAAAAGGCAGGTGCGCTCGCCGCTGGCACCCATCACCGTGTCGCCTTCCCAATGCCCGACTTCCTGCCGAAGCTCGATCACACCAGGGCGGCTGTCGATCATCGCCTTACCGCTTAATTTCCCCCGTTTTTCAACACCATAGGTGCGCTTGCGTCGGCGTTTACCGCCCTGCCGGAGCTGCTTGAACAAGCGGCCGCCAGCGCGCTGATCCCGCCGAACGTGCCGGTAGATCGTCATATGACTGAGCGTCACGCCCAGCCCTTGGGGCAATTCCCTGGCGATCTGTTCCGGGCTCCATTGCACTTCGATCAGCCGAGCCTCGATGTGCGCATACACCTCAGGGCCGTGGTCTTCACCCGTCGACTGCGGCTGCGCCGACCGTTCGCATGCTCCTGGGCGTTGCTCGGCACATAGAACGAGCGTCCCTTCGCAGCATTCAGCGTCGCGTTACGACGAACCTCGCGACTGATGGTGCTGGGGCTGCGCCCCAGTGCTTGGGCAATGGCGCGGAACGTTCGCCCTTCCCGCCTCAACACAGACAGGGTGTATCGTTCTGGCTCGGTGAGTTGGTGGTACATGCGGGATCGTCTCTTGCCGGAGAAATCCCTTCCAGTCTGCCAGCTCACCTCTTCTTTTCCGGGCGGCGCGGGTGTTGCACTTACTTTGTTAACCTGCGATGCCTAACAATTCGTTCAAGCCGAAACTGCTTCGTTACAGCACCGGCGTGGCAGAAAAAGCTCGCCACGCCGTTGCCTCCACTGCGCAGGTCGGCTTAACTCAGGCGTTAGGCAGCAAACATGCTCATCCGCGAGTACATACCGGGAGAAGAAGCAATTCTTCGAGAGGTATTCCTGTCATCTGTACATCAACTGGCCCGGACCTACTACACACCCGAGCAGATCAACGCATGGGCGCCCGCCACCTACGACAGGAATAAATGGCGCGAGAAGATTGCCACGATTCGCCCATTTGTAGCGGTTGTTGGCAGTCGGGTTGCTGGTTACGCTGACCTCCAAGCCTCCGGCTACATAGACCACTTCTTTGTGTCAGGGGAGTTTTCTCATCGTGGCGTCGGATCTGGGCTTATGCGGCATATCCATGACGTTGCGGAAGAGCGTGGCTTGCCCAAGCTTATTGCGGACGTCAGCCTTGCTGCAGAAGAATTTTTCACTTGGCATGGCTTCGTGGTGAACACTCGTCAGTCCGTAGCAGTAATGGGCGTAGCGCTGTCCAACGCACACATGGTCAAGGAGCTGCTGCCTAACAATTCATTCAAGCCGAACCGATAGTTCCTACGGTTTAGTGGACACCCTGAACTAACTTTCAGGAGTGCTCCATGCCTAAGCCAGGCCCGCGAACCGTTACCCGTTACAGCGACAAATTCAAAGCCACAGCCGTGCGCCTCAGTGAGCTTCCCGGCGTGCTCGTGCAGGACGTCGCCGTGCGGCACCGGCAACCGCAGCCCGGCACCCTGGTGCACAGCGATCGCGGCGTTGAATTTCTTGCGGGCACCTTCAAGCGCGCTTTGGCCAAGGCCGGTTTGGTGCAGCATGAAGTCGGACATGTGCCACCGCCAGACTTTCACCGACGACCAGACGTTACGTTCTGCCCTGCGCAGTTACATCGATTTCTACAACCAGCACCGCTTGCACTCGGCGTTGGGCTATCGCTCACCAAACGAGTTTGAGGCACTGTGTGTCTGACCGAAGGTGTCCACTTTTTCGTAGGAACTCTCACCTGCTTCGCTACACCAACAACATGGCAGATAAAGCTTGCCATGCTGTTGGCTCCACTACGCAAGTCGGCTTAACTCAAGCGTTAGCCGCTACAGGCCACTTGCGTTTGCGTACGCTTTAACGTACGATCAGCTTCAAATCGGAGCCTGCCATGACTGCCACTACCCTTACCGCCAGCGAAGCCCGCGCCAACCTCTATCGTTTGATGGATGAGGCGGCCGAGTCCCATCAGCCTATCCTCATCTCCGGCAAACGCCACAATTCCGTGCTTCTCGCGGCGGAAGACTGGACTGCCATCCAGGAAACCCTGTTCCTGCTGTCTGTTCCCGGCATGCGCGAGTCCATCAAGACCGGCATGGCCGAGCCCATTGAGTCTTGCTCTGAGAAGCTTGACTGGTGAGTTGGCGCCTCGTCTTTACCAAACAAGCCCAGAAAGACGCACGCAATCTCAGTTCTGCCGGCCTCAAGGCCAAGGCTCAGTCGCTCTTAGCCGTGCTCGCGGAGAACCCTTTTCAGACACCTCCACCCTACGAGAAGCTGGTTGGAGATCTGGCCGGCGCGTACTCTCGGCGTATCAACATCCAGCATCGGCTCGTATACCAAGTCCTGGCGACTGAGCACACAGTCAAAGTCTTGCGGATGTGGTCGCACTACGAGTAGCAGCTAACAATTCGTTCAAGCCGAACTTGCTTCACTACACCAACAACGTGGCAGGTAAAGCTTGCCACGTTAGTCGGCTACGCTACGCAAGTCGGCTTAACTCAGGCGTTAGCTGCCTCGAGAGTTCCCTGTGACTTCATTTGAACTTCTAGACAAAGTGGCTGATTCATACACACCGTTGCTCGGTGTCATCTGGCTCGCGCTCGTTAGCCAGTCGGCATTTTTTCGGCAATGGCGTCAGGCGTTCTGGCGACTTGTCCTCGGCTTGTTCGCGCTTGTTATCGCCTATTCCTTCATGTGGGCTGACAACGCGTTCCTGTGGTGGCCCTCCGTCGGACTCGATTACAGCACTCACTCTGCGGTTGCACTCGCTCTAGCAGCGGCTATTGGCACCAGCTCCCCTAGACTGCGGCTTCCTGTGGCTGCGACTTTACTGGCGTACTTCCTTCTCATGCTCTATCAGCAGTACCACACAGTTGCAGACATCGCCTCCACATCGGCAGCGGTGGCTGTACCCCTTGCGGCTCTTGTGTATGTCCTGCAGGGTCGCGCTGAGGCAGCTAACAATTCATTCAAGCCGAAGCGATAGTTCCTACGGTTTAGTGGACACCTTGAACTAACTTTCAGGAGTGCTCCATGCCTAAGCCAGGCCCACGAACCATTACCCGCTACAGCGACGAATTCAAATCCACTGCCGTGCGCCTCAGTGAGCTTCCCGGCGTGCTCGTGCAGGACGTCGCCGCATCGCTTTACATCCACCCCTTCATGCTGTCTTGTTGGCGCAAATGGGCGCGTGAGGGCAAGATCATGACCAAAGGAGTTGCCGTGGATCAGGCGGTGTCGGCCGAGCTTAAGGAGCTGCGCCGGGTGAAGAAGGCGTACGAACAGCTGAAGGTCGAGCATGACCTTTTAAAAAAAGCGATCGCGTTCACTTCCGCTCGAAAAGCGAACGTTTTGCCTTCATCGAGCAGCAGCAAGAAAACTACCCCGTGAAGCGGATGTGTCGTCTGTTCGGCGTCAGTCCCAGCGGCTTCTACGCTTGGCGGGGTCGACCGGCCAGCGCACGCGCCTTGGACGATGCTCGGTTGATCGATCACGTGCGGCGGGTGCATCAAGCAAGCCGGGAAACCTATGGCAGCCCGCGCGTGCATGCCGAGCTGCGCAAGCAAGGCGAGCCCGTCGGGCGTCGCCGGGTTGAGCGGCTGATGCGTGATCACGCGATCAAAGCCTGTTCGGCCACGCTCTATAGGCGCCTGCCGGGAATGGGCCGATTCTTCGCCAGTGTCGGCAATGAAATTCACGCCATTTCAGTTGAACGCACCGACCGGTATGGGTTACCGATGTGACTTACCTGAAAGTCGCCGGCACATGGCGTTACCTGGCGACGGTAATGGATCGGTATTCACGCCGCCTGCTGGGCTGGTCGCTGGGTCGGGAGAAGTCAGCCGAGTTGACCCGTCGAGCGCTGGTAGCGGCCGTGCGGCACCGGCAACTACAGCCCGGCACCCTGGTGCACAGCGATCGCGGCGTTGAATTTCTTGCGGGCACCTTCAAGCGCGCCTTGGCCAAGGCCGGTTTGGTGCAGAGCGTAAACCGCCCTCGCCGGATGACCGACAACGCGCACATGGAGTCGTGGAACAAATCCATGAAGTCGGACATGTACCACCGCCAGATTTTCACCGACGACCAGACGTTACGTTCTGCCCTGCGCAGTTACATCGATTTCTACAACCAGCACCGCTTGCATTCGGCGCTGGGCTATCGCTCACCAAACGAGTTTGAGGCACTATGTGTCTGATCGAAGGTGTCCACTTTTTCGTAGGAACTCTCAGCCGCTTCGCGGCTCGGCTTAACTCAGGCGTTAGGCGCACCACACAATTTCGGGGAAACGCTATGACGTTCAGCTACGAATTTGGTCGACTAGTTCTGCCAGTGGGCGGTCGCGTTATCGTTGCCGTTGCGTTGGCTTTGGTCGCGCAGGCTGCAGCCGCTCAATCGCCGCTCTTCGACTCGCACGTCCATCTTTCGAACGGCGAGAAGTCGCTTCAAGCCTATGAGGAGCAGCTGAAAGAGAGGCGGCCGGAGGTGGCGGGCATCGGTGCCATGTGGTTCGGCGGCCCGAACCAAGCACTCGTCGGGCACCCTGAGCAGATTCAGGTGCGCAACGACGACATCATCGCGTTGGCGGCCAATCACCCTAAGATGATACCGATCGTTACCGTCCATCCCTATGACAGCCCGACCGCGGTGGCAGAGCTGGAGCGCGTGGCGGCTAGGGGCGTCAAGGTCCTCAAGCTCCACCCGCACACCCAGAAGTTCGAGTCCGATGATCCGCGTGTGCTGACACTCGTCAAGCGCGCCGGCGAGCTCGACGTGATCGTGCTGATCGACAATGCAAATATTCTGCCTGGCGACAACCAGGATCTGTTCAACCTTGCGCTCCAAGCTCCCAGAACAAAGTTCATCTTTGCACATATGGGCGGAATGAACTTTCGCTTCTGGAATATCCTTAAAGCTGCACGGACAGCCGAAGGTCTGTTTGGCGACAACATCTATTTCGACATCTCTGCCACCGTCGTGCTTGTCGCCGATTCGCCCATAGAGGAAGAATTCGTTTGGACAATGCGTAATGTCGGGATTGATCACATCTTACTGGGCTCGGACTATCCTCAATATTCGCTAGAGCAGAACGTGAGTGCGCTTAGCCGCTTAGATCTCAGCGAGAGCGAGAAGGCGAAGATACGTTACGAGAACGCCCGCACCCTGTTTGGTCCATAGGGACTGAGATCATGTTGTTGGCTCCGCTACGCATGTCGGCTTAACTCAGGCGCTACGCCGCACAGCCACTACAAGGAGATCCGGAAACATGGATATGGTGATTTCGGAAGCACAGGTGGACATGCGGCAGGGCTATTGCAGTGGTGGCGCCGGCATTCTAGCTTCGGCACTCGCCTGGTCAGTGGCCACGGGCGTTGCTGTTTTCGGCTCCGCTCAGAACGCGGTCTGGGCACTCCTCATCGGGGGCATGTTGATCCATCCGGTGGCGGTGCTCATCTGCAAGGTGTTGGGTTCTCGCGGAAGCCACGCCAAGGGCAATCCATTGGGCCAACTGGCAGGGGCCAGCACTTTTTGGCTCATCTTCTGCCTGCCACTTGCCTATGCGCTGAGCCTGCAAGAGCTGGACTGGTTCTTCCCGGCCATGCTGCTGATCATCGGCGGTCGCTACTTGGTGTTCGCAACTCTGTACGGTATGCGCCTGTACTGGGCGCTGGGCCTGGCCCTTGCCGCCGCAGGCTCCGCGCTGGGCTATCTGGCGGCTCCTGCGCTTGCCGCCGCCCTCACTGGCGCAGCACTCGAGGCGGTCTTCGCGGTCATCTTCCTCGTACAGCACCATCGCTGGGTGCTGGCTTCTATCCTCATCCGGACGTGGTAAAAGCCTTCGCTGATCAGCTTGCCGAGTACAAATTCGCCAAGGGTTCGATCCAGTTTCCGTTGGGCAAGGCAATTCCCAAGGCGCTGGTCATCCGGATGGTTGAATACAGGTTGTCCCAACTGCATAAATGAGCACTGATCACACGGCGAGGGGCTCCAGGGGACGCTTCGCTTCGTCCAGCAGGCACGGATGGGGCACAGCCTCTTGCGTCGGTCAGTTGTCATCGGCTTCGGACGGCCGGCTTCGGCTACTTCGCGGGCGCGTACTGATACATTTACGACATTTTGGAGCAATCTATGACTGCTTATGCTGTTGCCGTGATACGCGAAACCCGGTTTGGTGACGAGATCAAGGAGTACTTGCAACGCATCGACGACACACTGGCTCCCTTCTCTGGCGAGTACCGTGTACATGGCGGTCCCTATCAACCGCTTGAGGGTGCATGGTCCGGTGACTTGGTTGTCATTGAGTTCCCCTCCATGGAGCAAGCCCAAGGTTGGTACGAGTCCGATGCTTACAAGGCAATTCGCCCCCTGCGTACCGAGCACACAGAGGGTGACGTGCTTTTGGTTCAAGGCGTACCAGGGGGCCACAGAGGCGCAGACATCCTTGGCTAGCAGCCCAGGGTGGGGTGTCGGCCCTCACCCCAAGCCTCAGTTTGAGGTTGAGTTCCTGGCATCTGCCCCTGCCGCCGGATGAGTCATTTCTTGACCCACCAGGCCACAACAAAGGGTTGGATCGGTTCGGCAAGGTACTTTTTGGGCAGTCAGCAAGCGCCTAACGTCTTAGTTAAGCCGCAGTCGCAAACGGAGAGTTCATGAAAGTCCTCCGCATCGTCGCCAACATTGAAGCTCCAGACCCAGCTGAGGCTCAGGCCTTCTATCAGGATCTACTAGGCCTTGAACTTTTGATGGATCACGGCTGGATCAAGACTTTCGGGTCAAGCCACAAGATGACTGTGCAAGTCAGTGTTGCGTCGCAGGGTGGCTCCGGCACGCCGGTTCCTGATTTGTCGATAGAAGTTGATGATCTAAATAGTGCATTGAGTAGGGCCAGGCAAGCTGATATCGCGATCGAGTACGGACCTGTGGAGGAGCCGTGGGGTGTTCGTCGCTTCTATGTGCGCGACCCATTTGGCAGACTCCTCAATATTCTTGAGCATCTATGACGGGCTGCCGGTAAGCTGCGGCCCAAAAATTCATTCAGGCCGAAACCGCTTGGTTACACCAACGAGCTGGCAGGTTAAGCTTGCCACGTTGTCGGCTACGCAGGTCGGCTTAACTCAGGCGTTAACGCCCGCGCGAAACTGAGAGTATTCATGTACATCCCGTCCGGCTTTGGCACTGTTACACCATATTTCTTCGTCAAGGAAGCGGAGTCGTTTGTTTCATTCCTGGTCAAAGGACTCGGTGGTATAGAGGTGCTTCGCAGTCTGCGCCCAGACGGCCGTATCGCCAATGCGCAGGTTCGTATCGGCACTACCACCGTCATGGCAAGCGAGGCCACTGATCGTTACACGCCAATGCCAACCGCCTGTTACATCTATGTGGAGAACGCTGATAAGACTATGGCACAGGCGCTTGCGGCAGGTGCTACGCAGGAAATGGAGGTCAGCGACATGCCCTACGGCGATCGGCAAGGTGGCGTCAAAGACCCGCACGGTAATATCTGGTGGGTTTCTCAGCGTTTGGTTCAGGCCCCGTACTCAGCATGAACAGGCGGCCTCCAACATATCGCCGCAGCGGACGCGGTTCCCGCGCCGCTGATTTTCTGCGTTAGGCGGTTGACATCCAATGACCCAACTGGTCAAGGCCAACTCACATCGCCCAGTGCGACACAAATCATCGGCTTTGCCCCCCATCGCATCAGGCCTCAGTCCCAACCACGATCAGTCTCAAACATGAAAAGCATCCTGCTAGTCGGCCTCGGAGGATTCATCGGCTCTGTCGCACGCTACAAGCTTGGCGGTCTGGTACTGCACATGACAGCGCAGGAACGTCTTCCTTACAGTACGTTCGCGGTCAATATTCTGGGCTGTCTGGTCATCGGTGTTCTTGCCGGTCTGGCCGAGCGGTATGAGTTGTTCGGCCCCGGCACGAGGCTGTTTCTCTTCACCGGTCTGCTCGGAGGGTTCACAACCTTTTCCGCGTTCGGCCTTGACGCAATGTTGCTCTTGCGCCGCGGGGAGCTGTTGGTGGCTGCCTTGTATGCTGTTGCCAGCGTGGTCCTTGGCATCGCCGCAGTCTGGCTGGGGCTCAAGGTCATCTCGATGTTCCCGCGATGAGGCCGGACAATTCATTCAAGCCGAACCCGCTTGGCGTGTCGGATTGATTCAGGCGTGTAAGCCTCGGGAGAGGAATCATGATGCAGCGACCACTGCTAAAGGCGATCTTGGGCGCTGGTCTCATCGGTGGCGCTCTTGATCTTCTCTTCGCAATCTCGTTCGCCGGCTATAACGGTGCGGCGCCGAGCCGTGTCTTCCAAACCATCGCCAGCGGCCTCCTAGGTGACGCTGCCTTTGCAGGTGGTAGCAGCGTTGCCGTCCTGGGCGTCGGTTGCCATTTCGCGTTATCCGTCCTTTGGGCGGTTGTGTTTGCAATCGCTGCCCGGCAACTACCGGTCCTGGCACGTCGGCCCTTCGTGGCTGGGCTGGCCTTCGGGCTGATTGTCTTTCTATGCATGCGGCTGCTTGTTTTGCCGCTGTCGGCCTATCCTCACCCCGTCACTTTCAAGCCGCTGTCCACGGTCTTGGATCTGCTCTCACATATGCTCTTGTTCGGCATCCCCATCGCCCTGATCGTCAGCCGTGCAATCAGGGCTCGACGGCCTGACGCCGCTCGACCAAACCCTTCAAGTGGTCGATGAACCATCGTCCTGCGGGCCGGGGCGGCGCCGACGCCCGGTGACAAGCAGACATGATCAATGCGGAGTCCTCGCGTGTATCAAGGAGTACCAGGCTCCCCGCGGCGGTGTCGGACTCCACCATGTGACGAGGCATGCTGCCCCAGCCAACGCGAACGCCATCGGTGAGGAAGGCGTACTTGGTACTGTGCGACCAGAATCGTGCGGCCGACGGCAAGCCCGTACTGATTGACCCCTCCCAACGCAAGTCCGGCGGATGCGTCACACTGACGTCGAGCTCCGCTCGGGGATCAAGGATCCGATATCCAGCCATCAACTCAAGGATGAGACCATGCTTTTGCGCGCCCTGCTGTCATGCCTGCTGTTTTTTCCGTGCTGCCCATCGTCTTTCGCAGCCGAGCCCACGCCCCCCGCCTTGATGCTCGCGACGACCTACGAGGTCGGCATTGATGTGTCCGACTATTGGGTCAGCGAAAAGCTGGATGGGGTGCGCGGCCGTTGGGATGGCACGGTGCTGCGTACCCGGGGGGGATACCGGGTTGAACCCCCGGACTGGTTCACCGCTGACTGGCCGGCGGTGGCGATGGATGGCGAATTGTGGATGGGGCGCGGGCGGTTCTCCGACGTCAGCGGTGTGGTGCGCTCCGTCGATCCGGATGAGCAGGCTTGGCGGCAGGTGAAGTTCATGGTGTTCGACCTGCCCGCCTCCACCGAGCCGTTCGGAACGCGAGTGATGCAGATGCGCTCCGTGCTTGCCCAGGCGGATATCGACTGGCTGCAACCGGTGGCCCAGGTCCGGGTCGCCAATGCCGGGGACCTCGACGAGCGGTTTGATGCGGTAGTCGCGGCCGGTGGCGAAGGGCTGATGCTGCATCATCGGCTGGCGAAATATGCATTTGGTCGAAGTGATGACCTGCTCAAGTACAAGCCATACCAGGATGCCGAGGCACGAGTGGTCGGCCATACGGACGGGCGCGGAAAATACACGGGCCTGCTTGGCGCGCTGATCGTGGAGCGACCCGACGGGCTCCGGTTCCGCATCGGCAGCGGCTTCACCGATGTGCAGCGGGCGGAACCGCCACCGGTGGGGAGCCATGTCACCTATAGATACAACGGATTGACATCCAACGGCGTGCCGCGTTTTGCGCGGTTCCTGCACATCCGCCATTTGCTGCCGCCTCCCGACCCCGAGTGATGATCACCCGGTAACCGCGTCTCGTGCGGGCACTACGCCGCTGACGCCTTCAACAGGCTTTCCAATACCGCCATCCGCACGGCGACCCCGTTGCGGACTTGTTGCAGGACCAGGGACTGCGCTCCATCGGCTACCTCGTCGGTAATCTCGACGCCACGATTGATCGGGCCCGGGTGCGTCACCACCGCGTCCGGCGCGGCCCGGCGCAGACGCGCGGCAGTGAGTCCGTAATCGCGGTGGTAATCATCCAGCGAGTTGACCAGGCCATCCGCCATCCGTTCGCGCTGCAGGCGCAGCATCATCACGACGTCGACGCCATCCAGAGCGGCGTCCAGGTCGTGGAGGACGCGGCAGCCCGGGAGGCTGGATGGATCCGGCAACAACCCCTCGGGCCCACAGACGCGGATCTCGCCGGTTCCGAGAGTGCGCAAGGCATCCAGATCGGAACGGGCCACGCGCGAGTGCTTGACGTCACCGACGATCAGTACATTGAGCCCGGAAAAGTCCCCACCCTTGGCTTGCCGCAGCGTCAGCATGTCGAGCAAACCCTGGGTGGGATGGGCGTTGCGGCCATCGCCAGCGTTCACCAGCGAGGTCTGTGCGCCCGCGTGGGCGGCAAGCGCCGCCACCGCGCCATTGTCCTGATGACGCACCACGAACCCGCGCACGCCCATCGCCTCGATGGTCCTGAGGGTGTCACTGGCCGTTTCACCTTTGCGGGTGGAGGACGTGGACACATCGAAATTGAGTACGTCGGCGCCGAGCCTTTGGGCCGCGAGCTGGAAGCTCAGCCGGGTGCGGGTGGACGCCTCGAAAAACAAGGTGCAAACAGCAACACCGGCAAGTGAATGGCGGTTGTCCTGGCCATCGGCATAACGCTGGGCGTGGTCGAGCAGCGCGACAAGCTGCTTGCGCGGCATGTCCTCCAAGGTCAGCAAATGCCGACTGGCCGGCCCGGAGACCTCTGGATAATGCGTGGTGACAGTCATGTGTTCTCTTCGCTAACCCGGCAGATGGATATGGCGTCATCGGGTGCTGCCAACCAGCGCTCGACAATGACCGCGGCGGCAACCGCATCCAGCGTTTGCGCATCCTTGCGCCGCTTGCGGCCCTGGGCCCGATCATCGGCAAAACGTTGTGCTGCCTCGATCGAGCTGGAGCGCTCGTCGACCAGCACCACGGGCAGCCGGTAACGCGCCTGCAGCTGACGCGCAAAGGCGTGCGCCCGGACCCTGGCCGGCTGGCTGCCACCGTCCAGGGTCAGCGGGTCACCAACGACCATGCCGTCGGGGAGCCATTGACTGCGCAACCGGTCCAGTGTGACCCAGTCCGGGCCGTGATCATGTACGCCGATAACCGCCAACGGACGGGCGTGGTGACCGAAGCTGTTGCCCACGGCGACGCCGATCCGGCGGGAGCCCACATCGAAACCAAACACGGTGCCGTCGCGGCGGATCTCCGCCGCTTCCGCAACCGGCGTCGGCGTGCCGGCACTCATGCGCGCCCGGAATAGGAAGCCAGGTGGGCAAAATCCACACCGATGCGGCCGGCGGCGGCTTCCCAGCGGACGTCCAATGGCAGGGAAAACAGCAACTCGGTGTCGGCGGGAGCGGTCAACCAGTCATTTTCGGCCAACTCCTGCTCAAGCTGACCGGCCCCCCATCCAGCGCAACCCAGCGCGACCAGCGCGTTGGCCGGCCCCTCACCGCGCGCCATCGCTTCCAGGATGTCGCGCGAGGTGCTCAGGAACAATGACGGGCTGATTGCCAGCGTCGAGTCCCATTGGCCACCGCCATCGTGCAGGACGAAGCCGCGCTCGGGGTGGACCGGGCCGCCTGCCAGCACGGGCTGGGCGCGCATGCCGTCATCACCACCGTCAACATCCATCTGCCCCAGCACGTCGCCCAGGCAATACTCGGAGGTACGGTTGACCACGATGCCCATCGCCCCATCAGCGTCGTGCTGGCAGATCAAGGCGACGCTGCGCGAGAACGGACTGTCGCCCAGGGACGGCAAGGCGATCAGCAGCTGATTGGCAAGTAGGGTGGCGACAGAACTCATGGCCAGCATTCTAGCCTGCGCATCCACCAAGCCAACGGGTATTCACACGGGACTGATCCGCGATCACCCATTGTTGATTTGCTCGAAACCAGACGCGATGATGCCCGGGTCTTGGGCCCGGCCCACGCAATGGCGGTGACGGGGACGACCACACCGACAGGGGAGCAACAACAACATGCCGATGACCGCGCGCAGCGAACGATGGAAGCGGTGGCGACTGCCGGCGCTGGCGGCTGCCATCCTGCTGATTGTCGTGCTGCCCATGATCCTGCTGTACTCGGTGATGCGTGGAAACTTCGAAGCCGCCGACCGGGTCAACCACATCCGCAACGTGGAGTCGATGATCCACTCGTTGACGTATGACGTGCGCAATACCGAGGCCGCCACACTGGCACTCGCCGCCGGTATCGACACGCCGCTGGTCCGCAGCCGCCTGCAGGACAGTACCGCGCAGATCCCCGAGAAGTTCGCCAAGCTGGTTCAACTCACGCGCGAAGATCCGCAGCAGCAACTGGCCATGGGCCAGCTGAAAAGCATCCTGGAGCAACGTCGCCGTCTGGCCGATGAGACCACGCGCAGTACCGGCCGGGATGAGCAGTTCACCAGGGCCGAGGAGATCATCACCCGCTATCCGATCCAGTCGATTACCGCGCAGATCCTGGACCGGGAACAGGAACGTCTCGACCACCACATCGACATTGCGCAACGCCTGCGTGGCCAAGGCTACGGCCTGATCTGGGTGGCCATGATCGCGCAGCTCGCGCTGCTGGGCCTGCTGACGTACTTGTCGCAAGCCCAGAGCGTTCGCAGTCTGCACACCGAGCGTGCGTTGCAAGGTGCCAACGCCCGTGCAGAATCGGCTTTGCAGACGGTGCGTGAACCGATCGTGGCGATTGACGCCGGCCAACGCGTGGTGATGCACAACACGGCGTTCACCGAGCTGTATGGCCATCCCGAAACCGAGGGCCGTAAGGACGCTGACCCCGCGTTGGCGAATGCGGAGGTTTTCCACGGCCGCCCATTGGCAGAGATTGGCGGAGGCGCCTGGCAAGACCCGGTATTCCTGCAACGCCTGACCGACGTACTCAAGCGCAACCGGGAGTTGTGGGATTACGAGCAGCGCCAGCGCACCAGCGATGGCAGCGACCGGGTGATGCTCATCAACGCCCGGCGCATGCCGCTACCGGACAGCGAGGACCGGGTGGTGTTGATCACCGTCAGTGACATCACCGCGCGGAAGGCCACCGAGAACCACATCCGCGAACTCAACAGTCAGCTGGAAGGCAAGATCGAGCAGGTATCGGAAGTCAACCGGGAGCTGGAGGCATTCAGCTATTCGGTATCGCATGACTTGCGCGCCCCGTTGCGGCATGTCGCCGGCTTTGCCGACAAGCTCGGCCAGCACCTGGGTGATGAACTCGACGACAAGGGTCGCCACTACCTCGATGTCATCGGCAGCTCGGCCAAGCGCATGGCTTCGCTGATTGACGACCTGCTGGTTTACTCCCGCCTGGGGCGCAGTGCTTTGCGACTGCAGGCGGTGGACATGCAGTCCATGGTGTCCGAAACCCGGGCAATGCTCGAAGCCAACACGGCCATCGACGCGCCCGATCGCCAGATCACCTGGCGCATCGCCCCGCTGCCCATCCTCATCGGGGACGAGAACATGCTCCGCCAAGTCTGGCTCAACCTGCTGGGCAACGCGGTCAAGTACAGCTCCGGACGCGAACCTTCCGTGATCGAAGTCGACCACGAACGCCTGCAAGATGGCAGTCATCACTTCAGCGTGCGCGACAATGGCACCGGCTTCGACATGCAATATGCAGGGAAGCTGTTCGGGGTATTCCAGCGCATGCACAAGGCCTCCGAATTCCCCGGCACCGGCATCGGCCTGGCGAGCGTTCGCCGGGTGATAACGCGCCATACTGGCCGGGTCTGGGCGGACGCCACGCCAGACGTTGGCGCGGTCTTCCATTTCGTGCTTCCTTCCACCCTTGACAACACCCCTGACCGAGAGCGCAACGCATGAATCCGATCCGCACCATCTTGTTGGCAGAAGACAGTCCCGCCGATGCCGAAATGGCGATGGACGCCCTGCGCGAGGCCAACCTCATCAACCACGTCGTCCATGTAGAGGACGGCGTCGAGACGCTGGACTACCTCCTGCGCCGCGGCCGCTGGGCCGACCGCAAGGACGGCGACCCGGCCGTGCTGCTGCTCGATATCAAGATGCCGCGGATGGATGGTCTGGAAGTGCTGCAGAAGATGCGCGACGACGAGTCGCTACGGCGTATACCGGTGGTGATGCTGACCTCCTCCAGCGAGGAGAGTGACCTGGCGCGCAGTTGGGACCTGGGCGTCAACGCGTACGTGGTCAAGCCGGTGGATATCGATCAGTTTTTCACGGCGGTGAAGACGCTTGGTCAGTTCTGGGCGATATTCAACGAAGTACCGTCGGAATAACCGCGTTCTGCCCGAAAGGAGTGACCATGAAACCATTGGTGTTGCTGTTCCCGCTGATGCTCGCTGCGTGTTCCGCGCCAACCCCACCCGACGCCGCCCCGCCACCGGTCACCAACGCGGCAATCGCGGACGCCACGGCCGGGCAAGCCGTGGATTCCGCGTTGCTTGGGCGTTACCACTGGCAGCTTGATCAAGCCACCGACGCCGACGGCCAGCGTATCGATGCGCTGCTCGTCCGTCCTGAGCATCCGGTGCAACTGGACTTCGCGGACAGCCGCATCCAGATCAGCAACACCTGCAACTCGATGAGCGGCGGTTTCAGCATTGACGGCGGACAGCTGCAGGTCGACCGATTGGCGCAAACCATGATGGCGTGCGCCGACCCCGCACTGGCCGCACTTGACGATGCCGTCGGTGACCGCCTGGCCGATCCGGCAACCATTGCATCGCAACAAGATGGCGACAGCGCCCAACTGACCCTGACCACCACCAGCGGCGACGTCCTGGTATTCGTCGGCAAGCCCACGGCGGAAACGCGCTACGGCAGCGAAGGCGAGCAGGTGTTTCTGGAAGTCGCTGCGCAGACCAAACCTTGCAACCACCCCCTGATTCCCGACAAGTCCTGCCTGCAGGTGCGCGAGCGGACGTATGACGAGAACGGGCTGGTCGTCGGTACGCCCGGAGAATGGGAGCCGCTATACCAGGATATCGAGGGCTACACGCACGAGCCGGGCATCCGCAATGTGCTGCGGTTGAAGCAGTTCACCATCGCCAATCCACCTGCCGATGGCTCGTCAATCGCGTACGTGCTGGACATGGTGGTCGAGTCCGAACGCGTCACGCCCTGATAAATGAGTGACCGGCATTCAACGCCGGCCAGACCACGCCGCAACTCTCAGCGCGTCTCGGCGATCTCAACGCCTTCCATGCCCGCTGACAGGGTTCGGGCATCGCCACTCTGGGCCAGCTTGATGCGCAGCCGCACCTCGTTCTGCGAGTCGGCATACCGCAGCGCATCGTCGTAGCTGATCTCGCCGGCCTGGTAGAGCTCGAACAAGGCCTGGTCGAAGGTGCGCATGCCCAACTGGATGGACTCCTTCATCACTTCCTTGAGCTTGTGGATCTCGCCGTCGCGGATGTAGTCCTGGACCAGCGGAGTGCCGAGCAAGATCTCCATCGCGACGCGACGCGATTTGCCGTCCGGGGTAGGGATCAGCTGCTGCGCCACGACACCCTTGAGGTTCAGCGACAGATCCATCAACAACTGGTTGCGACGATCCTCAGGGAAGAAGTTGATCATCCGGTCCATCGCCTGGTTGGCGTTGTTGGCGTGTAACGTGCACAGCACCAGGTGGCCGGTCTCGGCGAAGGCGATCGCGTGGTCCATGCCCTCCCGGGTGCGCACCTCACCGATCATGATCACGTCCGGTGCCTGGCGCAGGGTGTTCTTGAGCGCGTTCTCCCAGCTGTCGGTGTCGATGCCGACTTCGCGCTGGGTGATGATGCAGCCCTCGTGCTTGTGCACGAATTCGATTGGGTCTTCGATGGTGATGATGTGGCCGGTCGAGTTCTGGTTGCGATAGCCGATCATCGCCGCCAGTGACGTCGACTTGCCGGTGCCGGTCGCGCCGACGAACAGGATGATGCCGCGCTTGGTCATCGCCAGGGTCTTGATCACCGGCGGCAGGCCGAGTTCCTCGATGGTCGGGATCTTGGTCTCGATCCGCCGCAACACCATGCCGACCTGGTTGCGCTGGTAGAAGCAGCTCACCCGGAAGCGGCCGACGTTGGCCAGGCCGATCGCGAAGTTGGCCTCGTGGGTCTTCTCGAACTCCTCGCGTTGCATCGGGTTCATCACGTTGAGCACCAGGTCGCGACTCTGCTGTGGCGTCAACGGATTCTGGGTGATCGGCTGCAGGGTGCCGTTGACCTTCATCTGCGGCGCCATGCCGGCAGTGATGAACAAGTCGGACGCTTTCTCGTGCGCCATCAACTTGAGGAACGAGGTGAAGTCGATGCTTTCGGCGGTGCTGCTCATTGCGGTATCCCCTGGGTCGCAAGGCTCAATGCCCGGCGACGTATTTCGGTAGGTCGGTCAATCACTCGATCAGTCGAACAGGCGCTTGTCCTTGGCGTACTCGCGGGCTTGCGGACGCAGGATCAGGCCACGCTTCACCAGGTCTTGCAGGTGCTGGTCGAGGGTCATCATTCCGGCGTTCTGGCCGGTCTGGATCGACGAGTACATCTGCGCGACCTTGTCCTCGCGGATCAGGTTGCGGATGGCCGGGGTGCCGACCATGATTTCCCATGCGGCGGTACGCCCGCCGCCCACCTTCTTCAGCAGCGCCTGGCTGATCACCGCACGCAGGGATTCCGACAGCATCGAGCGCACCATCGGCTTCTCGCCGGCGGGAAACACATCGATGATGCGGTCGACCGTCTTGGCCGCCGAGCTGGTATGCAAGGTGCCAAATACCAGATGGCCGGTTTCCGCGGCCGTCAGCGCCAGGCGGATCGTCTCCAGGTCGCGCAACTCGCCCACCAGGATGTAGTCGGGATCCTCACGCAGCGCCGAGCGCAATGCTTCGCTGAAGCCATGGGTATCGCGGTGGACTTCGCGCTGGTTGATCAGGCATTTCTGCGAGGTGTGCACGAACTCGATCGGGTCTTCAACCGACAATATGTGCGCGTACTCGTTCTTGTTGATGTGGTCGATCATCGCCGCCAGCGTGGTCGACTTGCCCGAGCCGGTCGGGCCGGTGACCAGGATCAGGCCCTGCGGCTGGTCGATCAGCTCCTTGAAGATGCGCGGGGTCCCGAGGTCCTCCAGCGTCAAAACTTCGGAGGGAATCGTGCGGAACACGGCACCGGCGCCGCGGTTCTGGTTGAACGCATTGACACGGAAGCGGGCAAGGCCGGGAATCTCGAACGAGAAATCGACCTCGAGGAACTCCTCGAAGTCGCGCCGCTGCTTGTCCGACATGATGTCGTAGATCAACGCGTGCACAGACTTGTGGTCCAGCGCCGGGATATTGATCCGGCGGACGTCACCGTCAACCCGGATCATCGGCGGCATGCCCGCGGACAGATGCAGGTCGGATGCCTTGTTCTTGACCGAAAATGCCAATAGTTCGGCGATATCCATATATGTTCCCCAACACCGTGGATGGTTTGTCCCGCCGCATATCAACGACCCCCGCCCGGAACGCCGGCAGTCGTTTGTTGGCTGGCACTTGAAAGCCCCTTGGCCAGCAGTATAGCCCCGGACCCGCGTCGTCAACCCTGTCTTTCATCACAGGATCGGCGACTGTCATCGCCCAGCCAGGCAAGCCGGCGCCGGCCCTCTTACACTGGCCGCCTGTCCGCAACAAGGTTTCCCACATGAGTTCCGCATCCAGCCCTGCCTCCGTGCAGTTCCCGGTCGTTGCCTTCATCGGTGGCGGCAACATGGCCCGCAGCCTGATCGGCGGCATGATTGCGCGCGGTGCCGAGCCCGGCCGCGTGCGCGTGGCCGAGCCGGTCGAAGCATTGCGACAGTCGCTGCAGGCCGATTTTGGCGTGTCGGCCTTCGCCACGGCCAGCGAGGCCGTCCAGGGCGCGGCGGTCTGGTTGCTGGCGGTCAAGCCGCAGGCCATGCGGGCGGTCTGCAACGAGGTCGCCGCCATCGCGCAGTCCACCCGACCGGTGGCCATCTCGGTTGCGGCTGGCATCACCTCCGGCCAGCTGTCGGGCTGGCTGGGCGGCGACGTTCCGGTGGTGCGTGCGATGCCCAACACGCCGGCACTGCTCGGGGCGGGCATGACCGGGCTGTTTGCCAACCCCCATGTGGATGCCATACAGCGCGAGCAGGCAACCCGGTTGCTGGATGCGGTCGGCACCACGGCCTGGATCGATGATGAGCGCCAAATGGACGCGGTCACCGCCGTATCGGGCAGCGGTCCCGCCTATGTCTTCCTGCTCTCGGAGGCGATGCAGGCCGCCGGCGTGAAGCAGGGCCTGTCCGCCGATACGGCGCGCGTGCTCGCCAACCAGACCCTGCTCGGTGCCGCCCGCATGCTGACGGAGCTGGACGAGTCCGCCGACGGCCTGCGCAAGAAAGTCACCTCACCCGGCGGGACCACCCACGCCGCGATCCAGGCCTTCGAGACCGGCGGCTTGCGTGAGCTGGTCGACCGCGCAATCACCGCCGCCACCGTGCGCGGGCGCCAGCTGTCAGCAGCGAACGAGGATTGAGACGATGACTCCCTCCATTACGCGCACGGCCATGCGCATGGCCCTGGCCGGACTGCTGTGCACCGCCTTGTTGTCGGGGTGCTCGGCCGACGCGCCCTCGACCGACACCGCCGGCACCGCGCCGGCCGCGACCGCCGCGGCGTCCCAGGACACCACGATCCGGATCGGCGACACCACGGTGCGCGCCACGGTGCTGCAGACCTCGACGCTGGGTGAGTTGGTCGCCAGCAAGTACGGCATCGAACGCAGCGACAACCGCGTCATGCTGCTGGTCGGTTTGCGCCGGGGCGAGTCCGGACAGGCGGCGTCGGTCCCGGCGCAGGTCAGTGCCACCACAACCGACCTGCGTGGACAACGCGAGAGCATCGAGTTGCGCCCGCTGGTCAGCGGCGAGCTGGTCGATTACGTGGGTTTCGTCCAGGTCACCTTGCCCGACACGCTGAGGTTCCAGGTCGACATCCAGTTGGACGACGGCGCGCGCTCGACCATGCGCTTCAGTCGCCAGTTCGCCCCGCACTGAGCCCGCTCAGCCGTGGCGCGCGGCCCAATCGTTGATGATCGCGGCAATCGCGTTGACGCCATCGGTCAACGCGGCCGGGCCGGGCTGCAGGATCATCACCGACTTGATCTCGTGCAGCTCGCCGTCACGCACCGCCGCGATGGCATCCCAGCCATCGCGGGCGGCGACCTTTTCCGGGCGGAACTTCTTGCCGCACCACGACCCCAGGATGATGTCCGGCGCACGCCGGATCACCTCGTCGGGATCTTCCAGGATGCGCTGCCTGGCCAGCGACTCGGCGGCGCGTTCCGGGAAGATGTCGTCGCCGCCGGCGATGCGTACCAGTTCGGCAACCCACTGGATCCCGCTGATCAGTGGCTCATCCCACTCTTCGAAATACACCCTCGGCCGTCGTGGCAAACGCGCGGCGGTCTCGGCAATGCGGTCCAGCCCGCGCTGCAGTTCATCGGCGTAAGCATTGGCCTTGTCGGACGCGCCCACCAGCGCCCCCAAACGACGGACATAGTCCACGATGCCGTCGACACTGCGATGGTTGCTGATCCACACCTCGACCCCGCTGCGGATCAACTCGGCGGCAATATCCGCCTGGATATCGGAAAAGCCCACCACGAAGTCGGGCTTGAGTTTCAGGATCTCGCCGATCTTCGCACTGGTGAACGCGCTGACCTTGGGTTTGGTCTTGCGCGCGATCGGCGGCCGCACGGTAAACCCGCTGATGCCGACGATGCGGTCCTGCTCGCCAAGCGCGTACAAGGTCTCGGTGGGCTCTTCGGTCAGGCAGACGATCCGCCTCGGGCCCTTCGTGGTCGCCGTCCCCGCCGCCGCCGGCACGCTCACGGGTACAGATTCCGCTTCGACCATTCGCCGGCCGCATCGCACTCGTACATCTGTCGCTCGTGCAGGCGAAACTGTGCGCCGTACCAGAACTCGATCGCCATCGGTCGCACACGCAGCCCGGTCCAGCGCGGCGGACGCGGAATGTCGCGGCCCTCGAACTCCTGCTCGACCTGGGCTATCCGCTCATGGAAGCGCTCGCGGTCCAGGGTCTCGGACTGCTTGGATGCCCAGGCGCCGACCTGGCTGCCGCGCGCACGCGTGGCAAAATAGGCGTCCGCCTCCTCGTCGCTGACCATCTCCACCGGCCCGGCGATCCGTATCTGCACGCCCTCGCGTACCCGCGGCCAATGGAACATCAACGCCGCGCGCGGGTTGTCCTGCAACTCGCGACCCTTGCGGCCATCCAGATGGGTGTAGAAAACAAACCCACGCCCGTCGTGCGCCTTCAACAACACGGTTCGCAGCGACGGGCAGGCATCGCGGCTGGCGGTCGCTACCGCCATCGCCGTCGGGTCCGGTTCACCGGCAATGCCTGCTTGCGCAAACAGCTCGTCAAAGGTCACGAGCGCCTCGCGCAGCAGCTCGGGAAGCGCTGGTTCCAGCGCGGTCGCGTCAATGGTCATGCGGCCATTGTGGGCCGGCGCGGCGCTGGCTGCACCCGTTGCCGACGACAGCACGCCGTGACAGCCCGCCGGCCGGGCCGACGCTACTGGGTCAACGGTACTTGACCAACGCTACTGGACCATGAAGCTCACTTTCATGTCCGCCCGCCACTCGGTGATGTTGCCCTCTGCATCGGTAACCACCTTGATCTCCTTGATCCAGGCACCCTGCAGGCCCTTTACCGAGGTGGCGGCCTTGTGCAGGCCGACCTGGATCGCGTCTTCCAGGCCTTTCGTAGACGAGGCATTGAGTTCAATGATTTTTGCAACTGCCATGATGATCTCCAGAAGAATCTGCGCGTCGCGATATGCGACCCGGAGCAATGAACCTAGCCGGGACCGTGTTAAAGACGCGCAAACGGTCCGGCAGCGCCGCCATCGACCGCTGGCAACCTCTACAATCGCCGCATGAATCCTGCTGCAAACTTAATCCTGGTCGGCCCAATGGGTGCCGGCAAATCCTGCATCGGCGCACGCCTGGCGACCCATTTCCGGCTGCCGCTGGTCGACAACGACCAGCAAGTCGAACAACGCGCGGGTGCCAGTGTCGATGCGATCTTCCGCTCCGAAGGCGAGCCCGGCTTCCGCAGTCGCGAGCGCACGACGCTGGCGGAGGTATTGAACGGCGACGGCATCGTGCTGGCCACCGGTGGCGGCACGGTACTGGACAGCGGCAATCGCCAACTGTTGCGTGAGCGGGGCTTCGTGGTGCATTTGCACGTCAGCGTCGCCCAGCAACTGGCCCGCCTGGCCGACGACAAGACCCGCCCATTGCTGCAACGTGAGGACCGCGACGTCGCGTTGCACCAGCTCGCCCTGCTGCGCACACCGCTGTACGCGCAGGTCGCGGACCTGCGCTTCGACACCGGCAGTTTGTCGATCGATCAGGCGACCACCGCGCTGGTGGAACAGCTGGAACAACACTGGCGACGCGCCGCCTCTCCATGAGTGCCATCCGCACCGTCAAGGTAGACGCAGCCGCGCCCTACACCATCAGCATCGGCCCGGGCTTGCTGGCCGACGGTGCCTGCATCGCCGCTGCGATCCGGGGACGCCACGCACTGCTGGCAAGCGATGCCAACGTCGCGCCGTTGTATGCCGACGGTGTAGAGGACAGCCTGCGCGTGGTGCTGCCGGGCCTGGCCTGCGCGCGGTTCGTGATCCCCGCCGGCGAACACGAAAAGACCATGACCCGGTTCACCGGGGCACTGGATGCACTGGCCGCCCTGGGCGCGACCCGGGATGCCGTCGTGCTTGCACTGGGAGGTGGCGTCATCGGTGACCTGGCCGGGTTCGCCGCTGCCTGCTGGATGCGTGGCATCGACGTGATCCAGCTGCCCACCACGTTGCTGGCGATGGTCGACTCCTCGGTAGGCGGCAAAACCGCTGTCGACCTGCCCTCGGGCAAGAACCTGGTCGGCGCATTCCATTCCCCCCGCGCGGTGATCGCCGACACCACGACGTTGCGCACCCTGCCCGACCGCGAATTGCGCGCCGGGCTGGCCGAAGTGGTCAAGTACGGCGCGATCGCCTCGTCCCTGGACTCCGACGATGCCGGCTTCCTGGGCTGGCTGGAAAGCCATGTCGATGCCCTGCTGGCCCGCGACGATGCGGTATTGACCGAAACCATCGCCCGCTGCTGCGCGCTCAAGGCCGCGGTGGTCGCGCGCGACCCGTTCGAGCGTGGCCAGCGCGCGCTGCTCAACTTCGGCCATACCTTTGGCCATGCCATCGAGACCCAGCAGGGCTATGCCGGCACCACCGCCGATGGTCTCAACCATGGCGAAGCGGTCGCGGTCGGCATGGTGCTGGCAACGCGCCTGTCGGCCCGGCTGGGGCTGGCGCCGACGGCCGATGCCGAGCGTCTGTGCGCCCTGCTGCATCGTTTTGGCCTGCCGACCGGGCTGCCCTCCGGGCTCGATCCCACCGCACTGCTGGCGCGCATGCGGCTGGACAAGAAGGCCAACGCCGACGGTATCCGCTTCGTGCTGTGGGACGGCATCGGCCATGGACGGCTGGTCGCCGGGGTGGACGATCCAGCGGTATTGGCGGTGCTCGCCGACGCCACGCCCGTCCCCGCTGGCCGGTGACGCCAGCTTCCGATAGCCGCGCTTGGGAACCCCGTACAATCCAGCCATGCGCCTGCTACTGCAACAACGCCCCGACCACGCTGAAGCGCCCCGCTTCGTCCAGCTGATGCTCCAGCCCGACCTGCTGGGTGGCTGGACACTGGTGCGCGAGTCTGGCCTGATCGGCGGTCGCAGCCAGGTGCGTCGCGAGCAGTTCCTGGACCATGCCAGCGCGATTGCCGCGCTGGAACAGGCACGCGACCATCAGCTCAAGCGCGGCTTCCAGCTGATGTTCAGCCAAGGCGCCAACGCACCACGATAGATCGACGGCGACGCCCGTGCGCCGATGAACCACATCCACTTACCAGGAGTCCCGCCTTGTCCGACCAGGCCTTGTCCACCCCGCCCCGCAACGACCGTTTCCTGCGTGCCCTGCGCCGCGAACCCGTGGATTGCACGCCGGTCTGGCTGATGCGTCAGGCCGGGCGTTACCTGCCCGAGTATCGCGCGACCCGGGCCGCCGCCGGCAGCTTCCTGGCGCTGGCGAAGAACCCCGAACTGGCTTGCGAGGTCACCTTGCAACCGTTGCGGCGGTTCCCGCTGGACGCGGCAATCCTGTTCTCCGACATCCTGACCATCCCCGATGCAATGGGGTTGGGGCTGTATTTCGTCGATGGCGAAGGTCCAAAGTTCGAGCGCCCGGTGCGCACCGCCGCCGACATCGCCAAGCTCGGCGTGCCCGATATGGCGACCGACCTGCGCTACGTGATGGACGCGGTCAGCACCATCCGCCGCGAGCTGGACGACGGCACCGGTCGAAGCCGCGTGCCGCTGATCGGCTTCTCCGGCAGTCCGTGGACGCTGGCCTGCTACATGGTCGAGGGCAGCGGCAGCAAGGACTTCGCGCGGGTGAAGGCATTGGCGATGAACGACCCCGCCGCGATGCACCGGTTGCTGGACGTGACCACCGACGCGGTGATCGCCTACCTCTCGGCGCAGCGGGCGGCCGGCGCACAGGCGCTGCAGTTGTTCGATACCTGGGGCGGCGTGCTGTCGCCGTCGATGTACCGCGAGTTCTCGCTGCGCTACATGCAGCGCATCGCCGCTGAACTTCCGCGCGGCGAAGGCGCCGAGCGCACCCCGCTTATCCTCTTCGGCAAGGGCAATGGCGCCTATGTCGGCGAACTGGCCGACACCGGCGCCGAGGGTATCGGCGTGGACTGGACCATCGACCTGGCCGACGCGGCCCGGCGAACCGGTGGCAAGGTCGCGTTGCAGGGCAACCTGGACCCGGTCACCTTGTATGCCGAGCCGGACACCATCCGCGCCCACGTCGGCCGCGCGCTGGACAGCTACCGCGATGGCAACGACGGCTCCCGCGAAGGCCACGTATTCAACCTAGGCCATGGGATGTCGCCCGACATGAAGCCCGAGCATGTGGCGGTCATGGTGGATGCGGTGCACCAGCTCAGCGCACGCTGATCAGGGAAGGCCCGGACAACCGGGCTCATCGCGCCTCTTCGGCCTGGAACAATTCACGCAGGATCGTCCCGGTAACCGGCTTGCGCACAAAGCGATCGAAGCCGGCCGCCAGCGCCTGCGACTCCGCATCCACGTCGCCTTGCGCGGTGATGGCGATCAAAGGCCGGTCGAACCCCTGGGCGCGAAGTTGCCGTGCCAGCGACAACCCGCCCAGGCCAGGCAGGTCCAGGTCCAGCAACGCCGCATCGAAACGGGTGACGCTGGTCGCCACCAACGCTGCCAGGCCATGGCTGGCGTGAACGACCTGATGGCCCTGGGTACGCAGCAAACCGGTAATGACCTCCGCGATGGTGGGGTCATCCTCCACCAGCAACACCATCAGGTCGCAACCGGCTGACGCCGGCGCCAGCGCGACCACTTCGGTCGCCACCGGGATGCCGGTTTCGCGCAGCGGCAATCGCACGTCGAAACGCGCGCCTTCGCCCAGCACGCTGTGGGCGGTGATCACACCTCCCATCGCGATCGCCAGCTCCTGGCAAATGGCCAGGCCCAGTCCGCTGCCCCCGTACCGTGCGGCAGTGCGGACGCCATCGGCCTGTTCAAAGCGCTGGAACAGCCGGGACAACTGCTCCTCGTCGAGGCCCGGACCTGTGTCGACGACGTGGAACTCGACGCCACCATCATGGCCGGAAACCCCAAACCGGATCGTGCCCGATTCGGTGAACTTGATCGCGTTACCCAGCAGGTTCAGCAGGATCTGCCGCACCCGCACCGGGTCACCACGAACACCAACCGGCGCGCTGTCATCACAGCAGTCGACAAACTCCAGGGCATCGGCCCGCGCCAGCGGCGCGGTCATGTCAACGACCTCTTTGAACAGCACATGCAGGTCAAACGGCTCGTCACCCAGATGGAGTTTCCCGGCCTCGATCCTGGCCAGGTCCAGGGCGTCGTTGACCAGTCGCAGCAGATGTTCGCCGGCCCCATGGATTGACCGGGTATAGCTGCGTTGCTGTGGATCCAGCGCGGTGCCCAGCAACAACTCGCTCATCCCCAACACGCCGGTCATCGGGGTACGCACCTCGTGTCCCAAGGTGGCCAGGAATCGCGTCTTGGCCAGCGACGCCTGGTGCGTGACCTCACGCTCGTGCTCCGCGCGTTGCCAGTCGTGGCGCCGCTTCAATCGCGCTCGATACTGGTCTGCGACCGACCACAGCAACAACACCAGCAAGCCGGCAAACCCGGCCATCGCCCACGACGTGCGCCACCACGGCGGCTGCACCTGGAAGGCCAGTACCTGCTCCACGGCGGCGTTGCCGGCAGCATCCACCGCGCGCGCGCGCAAGCGGTAGCTGCCCGCCGGCAATCCCGCCAGTACCCGCTCGCCCTGGGAACCATGTTGGATCCAGTCCGTGTCATAGCCCTCCAGCCGCGTGTAATAGCGGTTTGCGGCCGGATTGTCATAGGCCAGCAACCGCAACTGCACCCGCAACTCCCGCTCGTGTGGTGACAGCACCAGTGGCTGATTGTCATCCAGCGCCACCCAGCGTCCGTCACGACGTACCTCCACCTGGCTCCAGCGCAGCGCTGGCCGGATCGGTGCAGGATCGGGAGCAAGCGTGTCGACAAGGACCACACCACCGTCGGCAAGCGCCGAGGCCAGCACCCCGGCATCGGTCAACACCAGGGTACGGTCGACGAATTCCTGGCTGCCCAGGCCATCTGCAACACCGAAACTGCGGGCATGGCCGGTGTCCGGATCCCAGCGGAACAGGCCGCGCAAGCTCGACATCCAGACCCGGCCACGCGGGTCGATGCGCAGCCCGGCCGCCTCGACGGCGGGAATGCCCTGTTCCGGGCCGACCGTGGCAACACGGCGCCAGCGGTCGCCGTCGCGCCGGTACTGTTCCAGGCCGGACAGGCGTTGCAACCACAGTGCGTTGTCACCATCAAACTGGAACGCGAATACCGTTTTTGTGTCGCCATCGATGCCGGCCACCGGTTCCAGTTTCGCGGTAGCCGGGTCCCAGCGTTGCAGTCCACGGCCACCGGCAATCCATAACTGCCCTTGTGCGTCGAAGCCCAGCGACTGGGTATCCCCCACCCCGAGCCCCTGTTCGGGACCTGCCAGTACCGTCGCCAAAACCCGGCCGGACGCCGGATCGCGTTGCTGCAGGCCGGCGCCGGCAAACGACAACCACAAGCTGCCATCGGGTGCGAACGCGAGCAGGTCCAGCGGGCCGCCAAGAGTTGCATCCTCAGCCGTGTGACGACTCCAACGACGCACCTCACCATCATCGGTGTCGATGCGCACCAGCCCGCGGGTCTGCCCCACCCACAGCCGGCCGGCCGGATCTTCCACTACCGACATCGCCCGCGCGCCCTCCAGCTGCGCCTGTATCGCTTCGTCGACCGGCAACACGCGACCTTGCGGGTCCAGCCGCTCCAGTTCGGCACGCTCACCGGCCAGCCAAAGTCCACCGTCGCGTGCTGCTGCGACCCCTGGATACAATTCTGCGGTGAGTCCGTCGGGCTCACGGTTGAACTGGGCAATCCGACGCCAGTCCGACGGCAGGTAACCCAGGCCGACACCCGGCACCGGAAACCACATCGCTCCATCGGCCTGCTTGATCATCTGATAGATCGGCGATACCGGGCCCTTCGCGCCGATCGGCACCGGCACCGGCACGCCGCCGACCGGAACCCGCCACAACTGTCGATGGCTGCCCAGCCACAACTCGCCGCCCGGATCGGCGAGCACGCTGAACACCGCATTGGGGTACTCGAACATGGCCGACCACGCCGGCTGCTGCCAGCTGCCATCGCCGGAAAGCCGGAACGCGCCACTACCGGCACCAACCCACAGGCCGCTGCCAACCGGCGTCACCGAGAAAATCATTGGCGCCTGATCGGCACCCGGGAGCGCGACCCGCTCGAAATCGGTTCCCGTCCAGCGCGCGAGTCCTTTGGTCGTGCCCACCCACAGCCGGTCCATCGCGTCCACTGCCAACGACAACACGATGCCTGACGGCAAGCTGCGCGGGTCGCCCTCGCTGTGCTGATAACGGGTGATCGTGCCGTCGGCAGCGAGGCGATGCAGCCCACCGCCAAAACCGCCAAACCACAGGGCATCGTGGTGACTGGTAATCGCCCAGATGTCATCACTGCCCATCCAAGGGTGAGTGGTTGTGCGGTAATGACGGAAGCCGGCGTGACCGGCCTCCAGGACGCTCAGTCCACTGCCCTCCGGCGCGACCCAGATGTGCCCCTGCGGATCAACATGGACCGCCGTGAGATAGTTCACCGGCAATGATTTCGGGTCGCCCGGGACGTGCCGCCAGACCCGCATTCCGACCCCGTCGTAGCGCGCCAATCCGTCGGTGGTGGCCAGCCACAAATAGCCATCGGCATCCAACGCCAGGCTGTTGATATTGCTGGAAGGCAGTCCGTCGGCGACGTCGACATGACGCAAGTTGGGCGTTTCCGGGACCGCGGCCGTCGCTGCCATGCTGGTCAGGAGCATTGATAGCGCTAACGCCATCGCCGCGATCGTTGCGCGCATTGATCCTTCCTTGGTGCTCATTGCGTTCCAGCCTTCCCCTCGGGCCGGCCCAGAGTGGTTGATTGCGCTCCGGCAGGCAAGTCGGCGGGGATCGACGAGTACTGCTGCGCTGGATCGGCGTACGCGTCAGCGTCGGCAAAAACGGCCGGTACCGCCTAGAATCCAATGGATGCCGACTCCCCACGCGCCGTTGCCCTGTCCCGCGTCGAAGCTCGCTCGCTGCCGCGAGGTCGTGTTGCTGGCAGTACTGGCGTTGCCCTGCGCGGTAGCCGGTGCCGCCGAGCCCGATGCGTGGTCGCTGGATCCGGTGCATACCCGGGTGATGTTCGCCGTTTCCCACGCCGGCTTTTCCAAGGCGCTGGGAACGGTATCGGGCAGCGAGGGTGTGTTGTTGTTCGACCCTGACGACTGGAGCAGCGCGCAGCTGCAGGTCACCGTACCGCTGGCGCAGCTGGAGCTTGGCGACGCCGACTGGAACGAGGCGGTGCTGGCCTCCGGACTGCTGGATGCCAGGACTTACCCAAGCGCATATTTCCGCTCAACCACGGTCACCGGTCATGACGCCACGCACGCCCGGGTTTGTGGTGAGCTGACGTTGCACGCGGTGACCAGGCCGCTGTGCCTGGACGTCGTCCTCAATGCCATCAAGCGCCACCCGATGCCTCCGTTCCGACGCACCGTGGGCTTCTCCGCGACCGCCACCCTGAGCCGTAGCGACTTCGGCATCGACGCATGGCCGTCGATGATCGGCGATGAAGTAGGTTTGCGAATCGAAGCCGAAGCGGTCCACGCGCGTCGCTCGACAGCCGCCGAGCTGTTGCAACCACCACCGCCAGAAACCATCCCCGAGACACTGATGCCCGAGACACCGATGCCCATACTGCCCACCATCCCGCCGGTCACCGAGCTGGGCGAGCCGACCCGGACCCAAGTCGAGTTGCAACCATGAGCCTCAAGAATCCCGTGGACCGCTGGGGTGCCGTCAGCCAGTGGCTGCACTGGGTCATCGTGGCCTTGTTGCTGTGTCTGGCGGTGATCGGCCTTTCATTGGACAGCCTGCCCAGATCCCCGAAGTATTTCTGGGTCTACGACCTGCACAAATCCACCGGCCTGACCGTGCTCGCCCTGACCGTGCTGCGGCTGGCCTGGCGCGTGTACGCGGGAGCCCCGGACCGGCTCCCGGGCCTGCCAAGCTGGCAATCGCGCATTGCCTCGGTCACCCACGGCCTGCTGTATGCGTTGATCTTCGCGATGCCGCTGTCGGGCTGGTTATACGACTCCGCCAGTGGCTTGCGTCCGTTGCACTGGTACACCCTGTTCGAAGTGCCCAAGCTCACCGGCCCCAACCCGGCGCTGCGCGAGTTTGCCCACGGCGCCCACGAATGGCTGTTCTGGGTATTGGTGGCGTTGGTCGCCGTGCACGCGGGCGCGGCCTTCTATCATCATTTTTTCGAAGGCGATGCGACCCTGCGACGCATGTTGCCCAAACCACGCACTACCCACCGGGAGTCCTCTGATGACATTTGATTGCCGCGTCAGCCTGCTCGCCGTCGCGCTGGCGGTGGCCAGTGCACCGGTGCTGGCCGCCAACTACGTGCAGGCACCCGGCTCGACCCTGACCTTCGCGTCAGGATTCCAGGGCGAGGTTTTCAGCGGTCACTTCCAGCAATTCACGACCACGCTGCGCTTCGATCCACAGCAACTGGAAGATGCCGAGCTGGACGTGGTGATTCCACTGGACAGCGCGACCACCGCCAACCCCGAGCGCGACGAGACCTTGCTGGGCAGCCAGTTCTTCAATGCCGCGGCATTCCCGCAGGCCCGTTACCACGCCAGTCAGTTCCGTCACCTGGGTGGCAACCGGTATGCCGCCGAGGGCGAGCTGACCCTGCGTCAGATCACCCTGCCGGTCACGCTGGAGTTCACCTGGACCGAGGGTGCCAACCCGGTATTGACGGGCAAGACGGGCATCCAGCGCCTGGCGTTTGGCATAGGCGGCGGCGATTGGGCCGACGTGTCGATGATTCCCAACGCCGTCGCCGTAAGCACCCGCGTCAATCTGCAGCCCGCGCCCTGAGCCGGGCTCAACGCAGAAACCCCGCCAGCCGAGCCTCATCAAACGGCCAGTTCAGCTCCAGGCATCGCGCCTCGTCGCGCAATACCGGCACGCGTGCGCCATAGCGACCTTCCAGTGCCTCGTCGCCGTCGATGAACACGCTCTCGAAATCCGGCGTACCCGCGCCGGCCAGCACCGCCAACGCCAGGTCGCACAGGTGGCAATCGTCGCGTTGGAACAAGGTGAGCACTGGGATCAAGGCATGAACCACGGCGGCGGAGGGCAAGAGGCGGGTGACGCTGCGGGCTATGATAGGCCGTACCACGCGCCCCGCCCATTCCACTGGATACGCCATGTCCGTCAGCTGTTTCGACCTGTTCAAGATCGGCATCGGGCCGAGCTCCTCCCATACCGTTGGGCCGATGCGAGCGGCCGCCCGCTTCATCGAGCGTTGGATCGTCGACAACGGCGATCTTGAGCGCACCGCGCGCGTGCGGGCCGAGGTGTTCGGCTCGCTGGCGATGACCGGCCGCGGCCATGGCACCGACAAGGCACTGATGATGGGGCTGGAAGGCCATTGGCCGAACCAGATCGACCCGGACATCATTCCCGCCACGCTGGAACGCATCCGCAGCGAGAAGCGCCTGCGCCTGTCCGGCCGCCACGAGATCGGCTTTGACGAGAAGCACGACCTGATCATGAACAAGCGGCAGAAGCTGCCGTTCCACACCAACGGCATGCGCTTCACCGCCTTCGATGCGGACGGCGAGGTCATCGCCACGCGCGATTACTACTCGGTCGGGGGCGGTTTCGTGGTCAATCAGGACGAGGCGGCCGAAGACCGTATCGTCGCCGACACCAGCGCCGTGCCCTACCCGTTTTCCTCCGGCGACGAGCTGCTGGCGCGGGCGGAAGAAACCGGCCTGACCATCGCCCAGATGATGTACGCCAACGAGCAGGTCTGGCGCACGCCGGCCGAGATCGACGCCGGGCTGGACGAGTTGTGGGCGGCGATGCAGTCCTGCGTCGAGCGCGGCATCCGCTCACCCGGCACCCTGCCCGGCGGCCTGCGCGTGGGCCGCCGCGCACCGCGACTGCATGCCGACCTGACCGAGCGTCCGCCGTCCGAACACGACGATCCGCTGACCATGCTCGACTGGGTCAACCTGTTCGCACTGGCGGTCAACGAGGAAAACGCCGCCGGCGGCCGCGTGGTAACCGCACCGACCAATGGCGCGGCGGGCATCATCCCGGCGGTGTTGCATTACTACGAGCGTTTCATTCCCGGCGCCAACATCGAAGGCGTGCGCACCTTCCTGTTGACCGCCGCTGCGGTGGGTATTTTGTACAAGGAAAACGCCAGCATCTCCGGTGCCGAAGTCGGCTGCCAGGGCGAGGTGGGCGTGGCCTGCTCGATGGCCGCTGCCGGATTGACCGCGGCGATCGGTGGCAACTCCAGCCAGATCGAGAACGCTGCCGAGATTGGCATGGAGCATAACCTCGGCCTGACATGCGACCCGATTGGCGGGCTGGTGCAGATCCCCTGCATCGAGCGCAACGCGATGGGCTCGGTGAAAGCGATCAACGCCTCGCGCCTGGCGATGCGCGGCGACGGCCAGCACAAGGTCAGCCTGGACAAGGTCATCAAAACCATGCGCGACACCGGCCGCGACATGCAGGACAAGTACAAGGAGACCAGCCGCGGCGGGCTGGCAGTGAACGTCATCGAGTGCTGAGCTGAAAGTGCTGAGCTGAAATGGAAGGAGGCGGGTTTCCCCGCCTCCTGGTTCACATCAACATGTTCACACCGGCATGCCCACTTTCAGCACCAAGGCATGTCGCTTCAGCGATACAACCCCAGCACCGTGACATTGGCGAACGCCTTCTCGCCAACCATACGCACGTAGTAAGTGCCCGCGGCCGGGTTGGTGATCACCACCGCCTCGCTGTTGCCGGGCTTGGCCGACTTGCGGTCGTACAGTTCGACCGTCGGGATCGAGTCAAACGAGACGTACAACGACACGTCACCGTTGCCACCGTAGCTGCGCAGGTTGAGGCTGCGCGTGCCCGCCGGGACACTGATCTCGTACAGCAGGCCTTCGCCGGCGACGCCGGTTTGTGCTTTCAGCGGCTGCAGGTTGACCAGCACGGTGGCCAACTCGTCGCCAATCGGCTGGGTCGCGGCGGCCACCGCTGCAGCGGCGTCGAGGATGCCGGCGCCGATCGGCGTGCTCATCGGCGGCGCCACCACGAACGGTTGCGCGGTATTGCGCAGCAAGGTACGCACCTTGCCCGGAGTCAGCACCGGATTGCCCGCGGCCACCGCCGCGCTCTGCATCAAGGCGACCACCGCGGCCACGTGCGGGCTGGCCATCGAAGTGCCGATCATGCCCATCAGGGCTTCGCCATCAGGCCCGGTAATCGGCGTGGTGGTGCCCTTGTTGCCGAGCGACCAGATCCAGGCATCGTCCGGGTCCGAGCCGCTGGTGGCGCTGCCGCCGGGAGCGCTGATACTGACGGCCGGGCCATAGTTGGAGAACCATGACTTGGCACCGTCGATTCCCGTGGCGCCAACCGTGATCACGCCTTCGCAACTGGCCGGCGAATAGTTTGCGGCGTTGGCGTTGTCGTTGCCGGCGGCCACCACCACGGTGGTGCCACGCCCGATCGCGCCGTCGACTGCCGCCTGGGTCACCGGGTCGCTGCTGCAACTGCCGGTGCCACCCAGACTCAGGTTCAGCACCTCGGCTGGTGTGGTGTTGTCCGGCACGCCGTCGACCGTGCCGCCGGAGGCCCAGACGATGGCGTCGGCGATGTCTGAGGTGAAGCCGCCGCAGTGGCCAAGCACGCGTACCGGTTGCACCTTGGCGTTGTAGGCGACGCCCGCAAGGCCGATGCCGTTGTTGGTGACCGCCGCGACCGTGCCGGCGACGTGGGTGCCGTGGAACGAGCTGTCGGTGATCCGGCCGCACCACGCCATCATGCTCTCGTCGGTCCAGTCACCGGTATCGTGCGCGTCGGCGTCGCGACCATCGCCGTCACCGGCAATATCCGGGTTCTGCGGGTCCTGTCCGTAGGCGCTGATGAAGTCGTAACCGTCGATGATGTTGTCGTTGAGGTCACTGTGGTCCAGATAGCCGGTATCGAGCACCGCTACCACCACACCTTCGCCAGCGGTGGTGTCCCAAGCTGCCGGCGCATGGATGCCGGCGGTGGGATGGGTGTAATGCCACTGCAGGTTGAAGTTCGGATCGTCGGGGGTGACGTCGAAACGGTGCTTGATGTAGTCGGGCTGCGCGTACTCGACCGCCGGGTCGGCGCGCAGTTGTGCCAGTAGCGTATCGGCTTCGGTGCGAGCCAGGGCACGCGACAGCTTGATCACCTCGCCGCCCACCGCCAACGTGCGCAGGTGTTGTGCGGTCAGCACGGCGCGGCTGCCATTGGTGGTGGTCTTCATACCCGCGACCCCGGCGTGGCTGGCCGCGGCATTCACCGCACTCAAGATCGCCGCCGTGCTGCGCGTGGCGGCACCATCGCGATACTTGACGATGAAGCGGTCGAAACTGGCCTGCGGTGGGGGCGCGCTGGTGGGCATCATCTTGTTCGACGACGATGGGCCGCCGTGTCCAACCCCACTTGCCGGTACGCCGGATGCAAATGCCGCCAAGGCAACTGAAACGGCAGCGGCCAAAGTGCCGCTACAGATAATGCGAGTGCTCTTTTTCATTCTTTCTCTCTCCAGGGAAAAGGTGCGAAGGGGTTGGTTGCCTGACTTACAGGTCGAAGCCGAAGCCGATACCGGCGGACTGGTCATCGCTGCTGAAGGCACCGCCGATGCTGAACGACGCGCTTTCGCCGACCTGCTTGGAGTAGCCCACCGACAGCGCACTCTCACCGTTCTGCCAGCCGGCACCGACACCCAGGCGGCCGCGCGGACTGCGGCTGTTCGCCGCATTGATCGCCATGTTCATCATTGCCGCGTTCATCGCACCCTGACGGTCGATGCGCTCGTCCTGCTGGCCCAGGCGCAGGCCGACGTCGTCGCTCAGCTGGGTGAACTTGTCGTCCATCAGCGTTATCTGGCTGTCGGTGTAGGTCTTGGCCGAACTCAGCGTCTTGGTCGCAGTGGTATCGGTGTAGGCGTTGGCCGACGCCAACGTTGCCGCATCGGCCGGCTGTACCGGAGCGTTGGCTTTGGCATTGGCGGCGCCAGCCCCGTTGGCGTTGGTATCGGCGGCTACATTGGCGACCTGACGGGGAGCATCGACGGCGGCCGCAGTAATGCTGCCCTGGCTCTCCCCGGCATCCGGAACCTCCGCAAGCGCGGTCTCTTCCTCACCGGCAATCCCTGCTTCCACCGACGCCGTCGCGGCCGAGGCCTCCTTCGCGGACTGGCTGGCAACGGCCTCGCCATTTTCCAGGGGCGTGACGTCGCCATCGACGCCGGTGGTCGAGACTGCCGAAGCGGTTGAGGAGGTTGACGCGGCCGTTCCGCCCTCGACCACCGAGAGACGATCGTCGAGCCCGCTGATGGCACCGTCGACCGCGCTGAACGCATCGCCGACGTTGTAGTAGCTGCCGCCCTGGATCGAGAACATCGGACCGACAAAGCCACCCGGCCCCATCGACGCGCCGCCGCCGAGCGATTGCGCCATTGCATCGCCCATGCCGAACACCTGCGAGCCGTTGACCGCATCGGTGCTGGTCGCGGACAGGCTGCCAGCGGCCACGTTGGTGATCTGCCGTTCGGCCCCCGCCGTACCTACCGAGACACTGTCGGCGCGATCAGCCACCGATCCGGCACCCAGCGCGACGCTGTTGGCGGTCATGACCTGAGCACGCGCGCCGATCGCGGTACCGTCGCTCGCGGCATCCAGCACGCGGGCGTCGTAGCCAAACGCACTCGACCCCGCCGCACGGGCCTGCGCGTTGGAGCCGATCGCCGACGATGTCACCGCCAGCGCCTGGCTGTTGGCCCCCAGAGCGGTGGCGTTGCTGTCGGCGGCCTTCGCATTGCTGCCGAAGGCCGAACCGCTGACCTTCGCCGCCTGGCTGTTGGCGCCCACGGCCGTGGTGCCGTTGGCGCCCGCAACCGCCTTGCTGCCAGTGGCCAGTGCGCCCTGCCCATTGACCGCCGCATCGTCACTACCATCCTGCGCGCCGCTGGCGGCGAAGTAGTGGCTGGCCTCGCCGGCCCCGGCCGCCACTTCGTCCAGCTGCGACTTGTTCACCGCATCGGTCGCCTCGGTGCCGGCAGCGACGTTGGTGACTTGGCGATCGATCGCCGCGTGCACGACGCCCGCCGCGTCGGTCCATTCCTGCGCGGCACCCACCGAGACGCTGTCGGCGCGGTCGGCCAGCGAACCCGCACCCAGCGACACACTGTTGGTGGCGTCCTTGGTGGTCCAGGCGTTGGAACCAAGCACGGTCGAGTTCACCGCCTGCGCGTAGCTGTTGTAGCCCAGCACGCTGGCACCATCCTCAGTGGCCCAGGCCTCGTTGCCGACAGCGGTGGCGTACTTGCCCTCGGTCTCGCTGTAAGCGTCGATACCCGCCATGGCGTTGAAGCCGACCGCAGTGCCGCCTTCGCTGGTGTTTGCGTTGTTGCCCAGCGAGACGCCGTACATCGCCGCCCGTGCCTGCACACCCAAGGCAGCGCCGGCGCTATCGGCGATAGCACCCTGGCCCACGGCAGTGGCAACCTCGGCGGCCTGGCTGGAACTGCCGACGGCGGTTGAAAACGAACCAGCGATCGACCGGATGCCAAGTGCGGTCGCCTGCCAGCCTTCGGCAGTCGCAAACGTACCGAGCGCAGTGGTTTCGCGGCCGATGGCCCATGCGCCGTAACCGACAGCCGTCGCTGCAAGACCGGAAGCCTGCGCTTGCAGACCGATGGCAGTGGCGCCGATGCCTTGCGACAAACTGCCCGCACCAATCGCGATGCCACCGCCGTGCTGCGTGCCGCTGTCCTGGCCGATGGCGATCGAATTCATCCCCACGGCATTACTGCTGCTGCCCTGCGCGATGCTGTTCTCGCCCGTGGCGACCGCACCGTAACCATTGGCGGAACTGTAGTCACCGAGGGCAGTGGCACCATTGCCGACGGCCGAACTGCCGGTGCCCAGCGCCAGGCTGCTGCTGCCCACGGCGATCGAATAATCGCCTTCGGCATCGCTCTGGAAGCCGAATGCACTGCTTTCGATGCCGCCCGCCACCGCGTTCGGCCCGATCGCACTCGCATTGTCACCAATCGCCAACGCGGCATCGCTGCCATCACCGAGGCCGTTGACGTCGACGTAGTCGTCGACGGCATTGAGCTGTGCCAGGTTCACCGCGTCGGTGGCTTCCGTGCCGGCTGCCACGTTGGTGATCTGGCGCTGCAATCCCGGATGTTCGACGCCGAAGCCGTCAGTCCATGGGCCCGAAGCACCCACCGAGACGGTACCGGCACGATCGGCATACGAGCCCGAGCCCAGCGCGACCGAGTTGGTCGCGCCATAAGCGACCTCGCTGCTTTCACCGATCGCGGTGCCGTTGCTGTCGAAGCTGAAGGCATTGGCGCCGACGATCGTGCTCTTGGGCGCCCATTCGGCCGCAACAGAACCCGCGCCGACCACCGTGCCGCGGAAACTGTTGGCCTGCGCATTGGAGCCGACCGCCGTGATCTCGTCGGCTTCATAGTAGCTACCCGCGCCCGCGCCCACCGCGGTGGAATTGTCGCCGAGCACGTATGCACCAAAGCCTGCGGCCAGCGTATTCCAGCCGAACGCCGACGCCGCGCCGCCGAGCGCGGCGGAGAACATGCCGAGGGACTGGCTGCCCCAGCCCAGGGCAACGTTGCCATTGTCCGCGGCCTGCGCGTTCTCGCCGATCGCCACGGCGCGGGGGCCGCTCGCGATCGCGTTCCGGCCGATGGCCATCGAGGCCCAACTGCTGGAGACGGCGCCGGCACCGATCGCCATCGCGTAGTAGTAGTCCGCCTGCGCGCCATCGCCCAGCGCCATCGCCTGCTCACCCGACGCATGCGCACCGCGGCCGTACACGACGGCGCCAACACCGCTGGCCACGCTGTTCGCACCGGCGGCGACGCTGCCGACACCCGATGCAACGGCATCGTCGCTGCCGTCGCCGGCCCCATCGGCCGCGAAGTAATGGTTGGCATCGCCAACGCTATCGGAAAGTTCGTCGAGCTGGCCCTTGTTGACCGCATCGGTGGCCTCGGTGCCGGCGGCAACGTTGGTGATCTGACGTGTGCTACCCGTCCACTCGTTGCCCACCGATACCGTGTTGTCGCGCGTGGTGATCGATTCGGCGCCGAGCGCGACCGAGTTGTTGCTCATCGCCAAGGTGTTCGAGCCAATGGCGACCGAGTCGTCGGTCCACGCCTGCGCATACTGGCCCACCGCGATCGAATCGATACCCCCGGCCAAGGCACCACCACCTACCGCGGTTGCGCCATCCGCCTGGGTCTGCGCACCCGCACCGAGCGCGACGCTGTTGATGCCCCAGGCGCCGGTGTTCTGCTCGATGCACATGAAGCCGGTGCAGGCCATGGTGCCTCCGATCGCGATCGCACTGTCGGCGCCTGCGGTGGTCCACAACGAGCCCATTGCGATCGAGTTCTTGCCCGAGGCCGTCGCGATGCTGCCAATGGCGATGGCATGGTCGGCATTGGCGTAGCTGTCGGTACCCATCGCAATGGAGCCCGTCGCAAGCGACCAGGCATTGGCGCCCAGTGCCAAGGCATAGCTGCCCTGTGCCTGCGCGCCGTGACCGTACGCGCTGGCGCCGGTGCCGGACGCGTTGCTCAGCGCGCCAGTGGCGGTGCCGAAATCGCTCGCGTAGCTGCCTGCGCCGACGCTGGCGCTGTCGGTGCCATAGGCGTTGCTTTGCGCGCCGATGGCGATCGATGCCTCGCCAGTCGCCGAGCTGTCGTTGCCCTGCGCAATGGCCCATTGGCCGCTGGCGACGCTACCGTAGCCGTTGGCGACGCTGTAGTCGCCCAGCGCATTGGCGCCGGAGCCAATCGCGGACGAACCGATGCCCACCGCCAAGCTGTTGCTACCGAGCGCGGTCGAGTAGTCGGCGTCGGCGTAGCTTTGCGAACCGTAGGCGCTGCTCTCGACGCCATTGGCGACGCTGCTGGCGCCGGTGGCGGTGGCATGTTCACCGGCCGCGACGGCATCATCGCTGCCGTCGCCGGCACCGTCGGCAGCCAGGTAACGCGTGGCGTTGTCGAGCTGGTCCTTGTTCACCGCATCGGTCGCTTCGGTACCGGCGGCGACGTGGGTGATCTGGCGCTCATCACCGGCCGAACCGACCGACAGCGTGTTGTCGCGGTCAGCCAGCGAATTGGCGCCGATCGCGACGGCGTTTTCCGCCATGACCGTGCTGAAGGCGCCCAGTGCCGTGGCGTAGTCGTTGAAGGTTTCAGAGCCCAGGCCGATGGCGACTGCGGCGGTGCCGATGGCGACCGTTGGACGCAACTCGATTGCGCCATCGATGACCCTCGCGCCGAACCCGCCGATCGCAATGCCCTGCGCGTCGCCGACATAGCTGGCCATGCCGATCGCAACGCCTTGATAGGCATCGGCGGCGACCGTGGCGCTCAAGCCCAGCGCCACACCGGCGTCGGCATTGGCGCCGACGGCGGCGGCAGCGCCTATCCCCACGCCACCCGCGGCGCTGACGCCCGGAGTCGCGCCCCAGAGCCCGGCTACCGATCCGGTGTTGATCGCGACCGACACGTCGGCGGTGGCACTGGAAGCGGCCCCCATGGCCAGGGCGTTGACGCCCGACGCGTTCGACGAGGTGCCTACGGCCACCGCGTCCAAGCCCGTCGCCACGCTGCCATAGCCGATCGCGTTGGACGTTTCACCCAGCGCAGTCGCGCCCGTGCCGATCGCATTGGCGCCCATCGCGCCGGCGTAGCTGCCGCTGCCGATGGCCTGCGAATAATCGCCGTCAGCTTGGCTCTGGTATCCGTAAGCGCTGCTTTCCGCACCATTGGCGATACTGTTCGCACCGATGGCGACGGCATGTTCACCCGCTGCAACGGCATCGTCACTGCCGTCGCCCGCACCGTTGGCGGCGAAGTAGTGGTTGGCGTCGGCGACGCCCGTGGCGACTTCGTCGAGCTGCGCCTTGTTGACCGCGTCGGTCGCCTCGGTACCGGCGGCGACATTGGTGATCTGGCGCTCGCTGCCGGCCTTGCCCACCGACACCGTGTTGTCACGACTGGCCACCGATTCATTGCCCAGCGCCACGCTGTTCGCTCCCGCTGCATGGGAGTAGTAGCCGATGGCAACGCTTTCGTCGCCCTCGCTCATCGCTGCGGCGCCCAGCGCCGTCGATTGCAGGCCGATCGCGGCCGACATCGCGCCCACCGAAGTCGCGTACTCGGTGTTCGCACCGGCCAGCGAGCCCACGGCCACGCCGTAGTTGTCCCAGGTCGCGGCCGCCGAGCCGATCGCGACCGACATGTTGCCGTTGGACTGGGTCTGCATCATCCCCGCCCAGCTGTTGCCGATGGCGATGCTCATCTCGCCGGTGGCCAGGACGTTTTCGCCCAGCGCCACGCTGCTGTAGCCGGTGGCCTGCGATCCGTAGCCGATCGCCGTCGCGAACCACTGGTTGGCCACGGTCTGACCGCCCACCGCCGTGCTGGCCATTTCCAGCGCCTGGCTGTTGAAGCCCATCGCCGTGGACTGCGTACCGACTGCCTGGGCGCCTGCTCCCAAGGCACTCGCGCCGAGGCCGCTGGCCGCGCTGTTCGAGCCGACCGCCACCGCATCGGCGCCGTCGGCCGCGCTGCCGTAGCCGTTGGCGATGCTGTAGTCGCCGAACGCATTGGCGCCACTGCCGACCGCCGAACTGCCCACGCCCAAGGCCAGGCTGCCACTGCCGATGGCCGTCGAATGATCGGCATCGGCCTGGCTCTGCGCGCCGTATGCGCTGCTGTCGACGCCGTTGGCGACGCTGCTGGCGCCATTCGCGGTGCTGTTTTCGGCCGCGGCCAGGCTCATCGTGCCGGTGGCCGTGGCGTTTTCGGCCAGCGCATTCGCCTGATGGCCGACTGCCTGCGCGTTGTCGCCGCTGGCACCAGCCAGGCTGCCGATCGCGACCGCGTTCTGGCCTTCGGCCAGCGTCGCCTCGCCCACGTCGGGCATGCCATCGCCGTCGAGGTCGGTCCACTCGCTGCCGCCGATGGCGATCGCGCCTTCACTGTTGGCCGCGGCATTGCGGCCGGCGGCCACGGTGTTGGCTCCGTTGGCCAGGCTGTTGTTGCCGACGCCGACGGCGCCATCGCCCAGCGCCGCGGCGTTGGCGCCGATACCGACGCCGGACTCTCCGTTGCCCACGCGCGCATGGCCGCCGATCGCGACCGACTCGTAGCCGCCGGCTTGCGCATCGAAGCCCGCCGCCAGGCTGCCTTCGCCGGCGGCGATCGCCTGTCCGCCGATCGCGGTGGAGCCGTTGGCCCAGGCCTCGCTGAGCGCGCCGAGCGCGGTCGCGGCCTGCTCGGCGCTGGCCGAGGCGTGCGCGCCGACCGCGGTATTGCCGAAGCCCAGGCTCATGGCCGTCTGGCCCACCGCCACGCTGGCATCGCCCATCGCCAGGCTGCCCTGGCCGAAGGCGCTGGCGCCGATGCCGAAGGCGTTGCTGTCGCCGCCGACCGCGGTGGAGGAGTTCATCCAGGCGTGCGCGTTGACGCCCATCGCCATCGACTCCCAACCTTCGGCGATGGCGTTGTTGCCGACGGCGACTGCGCCAACGGCCTCGAAAGTTTCGCCCAACTCCTCGCTGTTCCACGCCTTGGTCTGTGCGCCACTGCCGATCGCAACCGCACCCGTGCCCTCCGCGCTGGCGTCATCGGTGCCGTCGCCAGCGCCGTTGGCCTTGAAGTAGTCCCGATCGAACTTGTTCTCGGTCGCGCGACGCCGCTGGGACGTGGAGCGGGCCAATGCAGGTAGCTCCTGCAGTTGCGCGCAGTCGACCGCCACGCGGCTTTGGTCCTGCAAGACCACCAGGCAGTCCTTGGTCACCGCCGTGGACGCGGTTTCGGCGGCCGCCACCGGTGGCGCCAACATCAGAGTCGCCGACAGGACCCCCGCCGCCAACGAGGCATGGCCAAGACGACGTGGACGCGCCGCCTTGCCGCCGTGCGACGACGCCAACTCGGACACCACCACCATCGCCTGCAACGACGAATTCCATACCAGACCAAAGACCTTGTTCATAAATCTCCCGTGTTCAGTTCTAAGCGCAACTGGCTTTCCCGTCCCCGTTCAGGCACGCCGGATTGACCGATTGCAACGTGTGAGTCCACCCACCCAGCGGGGTTTGGACTTCGGTCTGAGCGCTGGTTTTTGACCAACTACGTCAGCTAATGACAACCTCGGGCCACTTGCGAACCTAATAGGGCAGCGTCGACCTTGTCACGCTCGCTTTCTCACTTAATACTCACGGAAATCTCACCGCGGCCCACCAGACGCTTCCAGGCAATGAGGCGGGCACGCAAAACGGGGGTTTTCAACGGGTCGAACCGCATGGACGCCTCTGTGCATCAACGAGGCACGAGCATCGAAATGTGGAATGGCGTTCTCAACTGGCTACGCGACGTACCGGTGACCGACGAAGTGGACCGTCGCAACGCGCCGGTCATGCAACTGCTGCTGCTGTTCTATGGATTGCTGTTGCCCGCAAACTGGGCGTGGCGTATCGCGACTGGTGAAATTTCCAGGACGTCGACGATCGTCTTCACGGTTGACATGCTGATCGCCGCTCTGGCCTTGGTCAGCATCGCCCTGATCCGGCATGGCCGGTTCAGGCTGGCGATCATGCTGTTCCTCGCACCGCAGCTTATTTCGCTGGAGATCACCTTTTCCATGGTCGGCGTGATGCCGCAGCTGATCGATCCGGCGCCCACGATGCTGACCTTGGCCATCAGTGGCCTGGTGCTGGGGCGGCGCGCCTTGTGGATCGTCTGGGGCTTGTTGATGGCTGCATTCGCGACCGGCTTCGCCACCAACGTGAGGATCGCCACCGAAGCCGGCATTCCGGTAGGCCTGGCATTACGCGACCTCCCCGCGGTCCTGATCAGTTACACACTCGTCACGATCGTCCTCGATCGCTCGATCAATGCATTGCGCGAAAGCCTCGCCAAATCCAATTCGCGTGGCCGCGAACTGCAACGCGAGATGGCCGAACGCGAGCGCGCGCAATCGCAGCTGATCCACTCGCAGAAGATGGAGGTCAGCGGTCGCCTCGCCAGCGGCGTCGCCCATGACTTCAACAATATCCTCGACGTGATCCTCGGCTTCGCCCGCCAGCGCCATGCGCTGCGCGATGGTGGCCGCGCCGCCGAACAAGCCGCCGCACTCGACGGTGCGCTCGAAGGCGTCGAGATTGCAGCACATCGCGGAACAGCGATCACCCGCAAGCTACTCAACTTCAGCCGCGCCGACGTGCTCAAGATCGAGGTATTCAATGCAGGCCAGGCCCTGGCGGAGTTGCGGCCGATGCTGCGACAACTGTTTCCGCCGTCGGTGCGCTTCGACCTGCATGCCTGCCCGGAACCGGCGCCGGTCCGACTGGACCGCAGCGAGTTCGAACTGATGGTCCTCAACATCGCGGCCAATGCCCGCGACGCGATGCCCGATGGCGGCCACTTCCACGTCCGCGCGGCACGACTGACCCACGACACCGTCGAGATCACGCTTGCCGACAATGGCCACGGCATGGACGAGCATGTCCGCCAGCGCATTTTCGAACCATTCTTCAGCACCAAGGCCGCCGCGGACGGGACCGGCCTTGGGTTGGCGGTGATCCGTGACCTGGTGAAGGTGGCCGGCGGAGAGATCGATGTCGCCAGCGTGGTCGGCGAAGGCTCTGTATTCCGCATCCGGCTGCCGCTGGTGGCCCATGAAGGACACCGGGCGGATCAGGCCCCGTCGTTCAGCACGTAACCTTCGCCATGTACCGCAATCAGCGGCAGGGCTGCGCCGCAGCCGTCGACCACCTTGCGGCGCAAGCGATGGATCAGTGAATCCAGTCGGTGCGGATCGAAGTCGTGGACGTTTTCGGTCAGCACCGCAATCAATGCATCGCGGGTGACCAGTTGCCCCGGCGCGACCAGCAGGCGCTCCGCCACGCGACGCTCCGCGCGGGTAAGCGCCACCGAGCGCCCCGCGGGCGAGACCAGGCACCAGCCGTTGGCGCCCAAGCACCAACGCTTGTCCATAGCCACCGCCGTGCCCCGCAAGCGGCGCGCCAGGCTGTGCAGGGTGGCGGCCATCAGTTCGATCTCGACGGGCTTGGACAGATAGGCATCCGCCCCCTGACTCAGGCCGCGGACACGGTCGGGGGTGTCGCCACGACCGGTGAGCATCACGATGCCGATGTCCGGGTGCCCGACGCGGATCTCACCGGCAAGGCTGAAGCCATCGGCATCGGGCAGGCCGACGTCAAGCACGACGATGTCGAAGACGGTCGATTGCATCTGTTCGCGCAAGCTGGCCGCCGTCGCCAGGCCATGCACCGCGAATCCGAAATTGGCCAGCCCGGGCAACAGGATCCGCTCGCGGAGCATCTCGTCATCTTCCAGCAGCGCGATGTGCAATCCACTGGTATCCGGGGTCATCAGGGTCATCGGGACAATCACCAGCTATCGGAACCAAAACCTCTGCCGATAGTAGCGAATGGGCGCGGTCGATGAATGCGTGGATCCCGGTTCCACCAACGCGAGCACGAAAAAATGGAACAAGCGGTCCGGGCCGGCGCGCTCGCGCTCCCGGACCGGTGCGCGACCTAGAACGCGTAACGCATGACCAACTGGTAGCGTGGACCCGCGTGTTCGGCCTCGATCTCGTACTCGTCGTGATCGCGATCGATCTGGTCGGCCAGGTTGTCGAATTTGTCGAAGACCTCGGTCTTGTCAGCATCCAGCAGGTTGGTGCCGCTCAGTCGCACCGAGATGCTGTCGCCGAAGCGCTTCTCGACGAACAGCTCCAGGTCGCCGTCATAGGTGGTCAGAACCTCCTCTGCGAGTACGCGGCTGTAAGCGTCGCCCTGCTTGCGATAGCTGGCGCCGAACGAGGCGGCCCACGACGGCAGGTCCTGGATGAAACCGACGTTGTAGACGTTCTCGGCCTGGTTGTTGAAGCGGCGCTCGCCGAGGAAATCCTCGACCTCGCTGTCGAGCCACGAGTAGTTCATGAACACGCCGGTGTCGGGCATGCCGAATGCAGTCAGCGGCGTGGACAGGTCGAGTTCGACGCCCCAGACCTTGCCGTCGCCGACATTCGCCATGGTGTAGACGAAGCTGTTGGGCTCGAACGGCACGGCGGCGGTGGCCTCTGCCTCGCCAACACCGTTGTCGTCCATATACCCCTCGATGTCATCGGCCCAGTCATCAAAGGCCGTCTCGTTCGGCTCGCCGGTGTTGACCAGTTCGATCAGGTCGGTGATGTCGCGGTAGAACAGGTTCACGCCGACCACGCCGCGCTTGCCCAGGCGGCGCTCGAACCCGAGGTCGAAGCCGGTAGCTGCTTCCGGTTCCAGCTCGGGATTGCCGAGGAAGTCGTTATCGCCGTACTCCTCGCTCAGCAGCGCGGGGATGACGTGGTTGAAGTTCGGGCGACGCAGGCTGCGCGCGGCTGAGAAGCTGATACGGTTGGCCTCGCCGATGTCCCACTTCAGGTGCAGTGACGGCAACAGCTCGCCGTAGTCCCTGGAGACGCGCACCGACTCTCCGTCCTGGCTGGATTCGATGTCCGAACGGGTGTCCTCGTAGCGCAGGCCGGCCTCCCATGCCAGTGCACCGGCATCGCCGGAGAACATCAGGTACGGGTCGACGCGGGTTTCCTCGATCAGGCTGCCGATGACCGTATCGGGCCCGTACACGACGGGGTCGCCTTCCGCTTCGGCGGCGAACTCGTAGTAGCTGTGGTTGATGTCGCGCTCCTTGGCGCGGTAATCGACACCGAACTCCATCTCGGTCGCGCCGACCGGGCGCTTGTGCGCGATCTTGAAGCTGGTTTCGGTGTCGCTGGCGTCGATGTCCAGCCGCTCGCCTTCGGACTCGTCCCATTCGCCATCGACGTAGGCGTGCGACTCCTCGGTTTCGACGCTGCCGTCCTCGAAGCGGGCATGGTCGACGTCGAATTCGGTCGTGCCGCCGGCCATGTCGAACCGGTATTCGAGTCCGACACCCCAGTTCTCCTGGTCGTTGAGGCCCAGCCCGGGGACGTCGGCGACGATGGTTTCATCGCCATCGAACTCGACCTCGTGCGAGACCTCGACCTGTTCGCGGTCGGTCTTGACGTAGAAACCGTCGATCGACAGGCGGCCGGTTTCTCCGAGGTCGGCGGTGTAGGAGACGTTGCCCGAATAGTCCTGCCCGTCGCGGGTGTCGGTCTGGTCTTCCCACGAGACCAGCCCGCGGTCCTGGGGATTGTCGTAGCGGTCACTGCGCTTGATCTTCGGGTTGTAGCGGTCCTGGACGTTGATGCCGACCAGCAGGCGGCCGCCGAGCGCTTCGCCGGAGGTCACCGCGCCAAAGGTCGGCTGGATCTCGCCGTCGTCGTAGCGCATCGCGCCGACACGGATGTAGCTGCCGTCGAACTCGTAGGCGTCGCGCAGCACGATGTTGATCGCTCCGGCCACGGCGTCGCCGGAGCGGTTGGCGCTGTTGCTGCGCAGGATCTCCACGCGCTCGACCATCTCCGCGGGGATGCGGTCGACCCAGAACGAGCGGTCGTCGCCGGCGCCCGGCACCTTCTTGCCGTTGACCAGTATCTGGGTGTAACCCGGATCCAGTCCGCGCAACTGCACGCCGTCGTACTCGAGCACGTCGGAGACGAACACCGCGCTGGGCACGCGCTTGAGCATGTCGCCAACCGTGGACGGCTCGAAGCGCTGGAAGTACTCCAGGTCGTAACTCAGCACCGGCGCGATGTCCGGGGTGCGGTTGCGGTAGGTGATCTCGCCCTGCACCACCACGGCGTCGAGTTCCTTGATTGCGTCGCCAGCCGGCGTGGATGCCGGCGCCATGGCTGCAACCGGGACGGCAACGGGGACAGCCTGAGCGAACGCACCACTTGCGGCCGCCATCGCCATGACCGCGATGCCGCGCGAGAGCGCAACCGTAAGGGGAGACTGCTGCATTCAGGGGTGCCTGCGCCGGTTGAAACCGTAAGTTCTACGGCCCCTTCATGGCACCGATATGACGAGCGGGTTGTCATCGCCGTGACGCATTGGCGCGATACAAACCTCCGCCAGCGCGCGCGATTTCGACGCCCGCATTTACCGGAGCTTCCCGATGCAACTGCGTTACTCCCCGCTCGCCGCCGTCCTCGCCTCGACCCTGCTTCTGGCCGCCTGCGCCAGCGTGCCCGGCGGCAGCGAACGCGAGCCCGACGAGGGCGACGACATCCTTGCACCCACCACCGGCTACACCACGGTCGCCGAAGCCTTCCTCACCGCCAACACCCCGGCCGAGAACATCGACTCGCCGGCCAGCTGGACCGACGACGCTGGCAAGACCTGGTTGATCGCGACCGCCAAGGACACCCACCGCCTTGCCGTATACGACGGCGACAGCGGCGCGCATGTCCGCGATATCGGCGGCGAAGGCGCGGCGTTGGGGGAGTTTCGCCGGCCCAACGGCATCGCCGTACTTGACGACGCCGCATCTGGGGCGGGGCAGGCTCTGCTGTTCGTGGTCGAGCGCGACAACCGCCGCGTGCAGGTGCTGGCGCTGCCCGGTTTCGAGCCGCTGGGTGCGTTCGGCCAGCAGCAACTGCGCCAACCTTACGGCCTTTGGGTCAACCGCCTGGCTGACGGCGGTATCGAAGTGCTGGTCAGCGACAACTACATGTCGCCAACCAACGAGGACCTGCCGCCGCCACTGGACGAGCTGGACGAGCGGATCAAGCGCTACCGCCTCGATACCGCGGCGCTGGCCGATGGCCGGGTACAGGCGCGACTGGCCGGCATGTTCGGCGACACCACCGCCGCGGGTGCGATCCGGATCACCGAGTCGCTGGTGGGCGACCCGGCGCACGACCGCCTGCTGATTTCGGAAGAGGACCAGGCCGGCGGCACCCTGTTGCGCGAGTACGGGCTGGACGGCAGGTTCCGTGGCCGCAACATCGGCGGCGACGTGTTCCAGGCCCAGGCCGAGGGCATCGCACTGTGGCAATGCGACGACGGCAGCGGTTACTGGATCGCCACCGATCAGTTCGCCGACCGCAGCGTGTTCCATGTGTTCGACCGTATCAGCCTGGCGCACCTGGGCGCGTTTGCCGGCAACACCGTGGCCAACACCGATGGCGTGTGGCTGCAGCAGGCACCGACCACGCGCTTTCCTGCCGGGGTGTTCTATGCGGTCAACGACGACCAGGGCGTGGGCGCGTTTGACTGGCGCGATATCGCCCGTGCACTAGAGCTCAAGGCCGGCTGCACGCAGTGAGTTGCACGGCGGCGACCGGCGCCGGTCACGCGCTGGCCGCGATCCGCAGTACGTCGTCCAACAAGGCGGCGGCGGTGACTTCGGCCCCGGCGCCGGGGCCCTGGATTACCAACGGCTGTTCGCGGTAACGGTCGGACCAGATCGCGACCTTGTTGTCGGTGCCGGTGCCGGCGGCCAGCGGATGATCCTCGGGCAACGACTCCAGGCTGACGCGCGCCTCGCCCCGACCATTCTGGATATGTTCCAGGCGCGCGATGAAACGCAGTTTGCGCCCGTCCTTGCGTGCGGCAGCGAATCGCTCACGCAACGCGGCATCGAGTGCGGGCAATGCCGCATCGACCTGGTCGCGGGGCAGCGCGGCAAGCGCTGCAGGCACCAGCGACTCGACCTCCACCTCATTGCTGTCCAGCGCTACCCCGGCGCTGCGGGCAAGGATCAGGATCTTGCGCCGTACGTCGTCACCCGACAGGTCCTCGCGCGGGTCGGGCTCGGTGTAACCCGCCTGTCGTGCCTGGCGGACGAAGCCGGAAAACGGACGCTCGCCGTCGTAATGATTGAACAGCCATGCCAACGAACCCGACAGCACCCCGGCGATCGCATGAATACGGTCACCGCCGGCTTGGAGCTCGCGGATCGAACGCAGTAGCGGCAAGCCCGCGCCCACCGTGGCGCTATCGCCGTAGCAGGCACCACCGTGCGCGGCAGCCGTGCGAATCCTGCGCCAGCGTGACAACGAGCCGCCCTGGCCGAGCTTGCAGGCGGTGACTACGTGGATGCCGCGGGTAAGCCATTCGGCATGGCGCTCTGCCACCGCTTCGCTGGCAGTGGCGTCAACCAGGATGCGCGGGCCGCTGTTACCCAGACCGGGCGCGACGTGGTCGAGATCAAACGCATTCGCCATGGACGCAGGCGTGTGCGGTGACTGCACGGCCGCAGCGCCGAATGATCCATCGGGACAGGGACAAAGCCCCCCGTCGTCATGCAACCCCATGCGTGAGTTGGCCACCACAACCAGCGACACGCGATCACCCAGCGGCGTGCCGGCCCAACCCGACAGCCGGGCCAGCACGGCGCTGCCGACATTGCCGGTGCCGAGCAACGCCAGCCGCGCGGGTCCCGGTCGGTAGGCCGCGACAGCCTCCGGTGACCGCGCGAGCACCGCCGCCGCGGCGCTCATTTCGCCACGCGTTTGTTGTCGACGCGCGTCGCCTGCACGCGCTCCAACGCGGCGGTGATGTCGGCGACCAGGTCATCGACATGCTCGATGCCGACCGACAACCGCAGCAGCCCGTCACCGATGCCCGCTTTCGTCCGCGCTTCGGCCGACATGGCCGCATGGGTCATCGTCGCCGCGTGCGCAACCAGGCTTTCCACGCCGCCCAATGACTCGGCCAGGGTGAAGTACTCCAGCCCATCCAGGAATGCGCGTACCGCTGTTTCTGCATCCAGCTCGCCATGCTCCGTCTCACCATGTTCCAGCTCGACACTCAGCATCGCGCCGAATCCGCTTTGCTGGCGCGCGGCAACGGCATGGCCCGGATGGCTCTCCAACCCCGGGTAATGCACCACGCGCACGGCCGGGTGCGCATCCAGCAACTCGACCAGGGCGAGGGTATTTTCCTGATGCACGCGCAGGCGCGCATCCAGCGTGCGCAGGCCGCGCAAGGTCAGGAAACTGTCGAACGGCGACCCGGTGATACCCAGGCAATTGGCCCACCACGCCAATGTCTGGTGCACCTCGGCATCTTTGGCGATCACCGCCCCGCCCACCACGTCGCTGTGGCCGTTGATGTACTTGGTGGTCGAATGCACCACCACGTCGGCGCCAAACGAGATGGGCTGCTGCAACGCGGGTGACAGGAAGGTGTTGTCAACCACCACCCGCGCGCCGGCCGCATGCGAGGCCTCGATCACGAAGCGCAGGTCGGTGATGCGCAGCAACGGATTGGATGGCGTTTCGATCCATACCAATGCCGGGCTTTGCGCCAATGCCTCGCTCAGCGCGCGCGCATCGGTCAGGTCGACCGTGATCAACTGGAACGCACCCTTGGTGGCCAGCGCATCGAACAAGCGCCAGCTGCCGCCATAGGCATCGTGCGGTACCACCAGCCGGTCACCTGGCTTGAGCAATGCGTTCAGCACCAGGGTGATCGCGGCCATGCCGGTCGCGGTGATCACACCGCCTGCGCCACCCTCCAGCTCGGCCAGTGCCTCGCCGAGCAGATCGCGGGTCGGGTTGCCACTGCGGGTGTAGTCGTAGGTGCGCTTGTCGTTGAAGCCGGCAAAACTGAAATTGGACGACAACACCAACGGCGGTGTCACCGCACCAAACGCGAGGTCGCGGTCGATGCCGGCACGCACCGCGGTGGTGGAACGATGACCTTGACGACAGTCCAGCGAATGCAGGCTCATGCCGATGCCCGCGCGTCGGCTTCGACGGATGCCTGTGCATCGGCGACATCCAGCAACGCCTCGCGCAGGATGCGGTCGATCGCTTCGGGTTCCTTGAGGAAGGCATCGTGGCCGTACAGCGATTTCAACACCTGCAGGCGGGTCTCGCCACGCAGGCGTTCGACCAGCTCATAAGCGTCGGCCACCGGCACCAACCGGTCCTCGGCCACCGCGACCACGGTCACCGGCACCCGCACCGTTTCCGGTGACAGCGCCTGCAGGTCGATCGACTCGGACAAACGCACGAATGCGGTCGCGGCGGTGCGGTTGGCGTAGTGGTTTCCGCAGTGCTCCAGATAGTCCTCGGCTGCCACGCGCACCTGGCCATTGACCACCTTGGCGGCGCCGAAACGGCCGTCGAACTCCTCCGGCGTGCGGTAACTCAGGATCGCCAACTGGCGCGCCAGGACCAGCCCGTGGGTATCGTCGCATTGCAACGCACCCAGCGTGACCGCACGTCGCTGCAACGCGCGCCACGCGCTGGCATAGGGATGGGAACGATGGCAGCCGCTGATCGCCACCAGCCGGTGCAGCCGGCTCGGGTACAAGGCGGCGAACTGCAGGCCGACCATGGCGCCGTACGAGCAGCCGATGAAGGCGGCCAGCCGCTCCACGCCCAAGCCATCCAGTAGCGCGGCAATCGCATCGGCCTGGTCGGCCGGATCGATCGGTGCGTCCAGCGCACCGTCGCTGCCGACCCAGTCGAGTGACAAAACGGCGTGTTGCCCGGGATCCAGCGCACGGCCTGAACCGCACTGCGCGTCCCACCAGCCGGCATCGCCGAAGGCCGCACTGGCAGCGACGTGACGGTCGGCGGAGATGCCACCGGCCACCAGCACCACCGGCAACCCGGGATCTCCGATCCACTCATAGCGCACCACCAGCGCGCGCCGGCCGGCATGGCGAAAATCAAGCTCGACCCGGATCTCGCCACGTCGGGCATGGCCAGCCGCAGCGGTATCGGCTGAGACGTTCAGGGACGACGGGATGGCAAACGGGGTGGCAGACGGGGCAAGTTGCAGGCTCATGGCGGCTTCCGGAGTGGCGGGAGCCATCGAGCAGGATGGCCGGTCCACCCCGAGGGCGAGCCGGACAACCATCTTCCGGTGACCGGCCAGAGGACCGGTTACCGCAGGAATTGGCACCTTCGCGCCGCTTGCGCTGCGCTAGGTTGCCCCGGCTTCAAAGGGCCTGTCCCTCTGCCGGTCTCGATGGATGCGAAAGAGTCTGCCAGCGTATTTTCGAAGTGTCAATCGCTTTATCCGGATTGAGCGATTGATAAGATCTTCCAGCTACTGAGATCTCGGCGCTGCCGACAAACCACTACACTGCCGCCCCATCGCCGCCCGCCTCATTGAAGATACCGCCGCATGATCCGTCGCCTGCTTGCCATCGCCTGCACCGCGCTCCTGCTAAGCGCGTGCGCCACGGTCTCCGTCCCGACAACCGGGCTTCACACCGTCGCAGAGCGCTACATCTCCGAGCCGTATCCGGAAGCCGAGCTGGATTCGCTGGCGACCTGGCACGCACACGACGGCAGCACCTGGTTGATCGCCAGCGCCAAATCCACCCACGAGCTGATGGTGTTCGATGTCGACAGCGGCGCCTTGTTGCGCACCATCGGCGGCAAGGGCAAGAACTCCGGACAATTCAACCGGCCCAACGGCGTGGCCGTGCATGGCGACCGCCTGTTTGTCGTGGAACGCGACAACCACCGACTGCAGGTGTTCGACCTGCCGGGGCTGCAGCCCCTCGCAAGCTTCGGCGAGGACGTGCTGCGCAGCCCCTACGGCCTGTGGATCAACGACACCGCACCGGGCGAGATGGATATCTACGTCACCGACAGCTTCATGTACGGCGAGCGTTACGACATCGTGCCGCCGCTGCCCGAGCTCGACCAGCGCGTACGCCGCTTCCACGCGCACACCGATGCAACCGGTGAATTGCAGATTAATTACCTCGGGTCGTTTGGCGAGACCACGGAGCCCGGGGCGTTGCAGGTGGTCGAGTCGATCGCCGGCGATGCCGCCCACGACCGTCTGCTGATTGCCGACGAGCATGGCGCTGCCGCAGCCGGCGCAGCCCCGTATCCCTCCGGCAACCAAAGTCGCCGCATGTCCACCTTGCGCGAGTACACCCTCGACGGCCGCTACACCGGCGTCAGCCTGCCATCGGGCACGTTCGCGGCCGATGCCGAGGGCATTGCCTTGTGGCAGTGCCGCAATGGCGCCGGTTACTGGGTTGCGGTCGACCAACACGACCCATTGACGAGCTTCCACCTGTTCGAACACAACAATCTGCGTCCGGTGGGCAGCTTCCAGGGCCAGTTGACCTCCGGTACCGACGGCATCGCCTTGCACGCCGCCAGCACGCCGGCATTTCCTGATGGCGTGCTGGTCGCCGTACATGACGATCAAGCGGTGGCCACATTCGATCTGGTGGATATCGCCAATGCCCTTGGCCTTTCCGCGGATTGCACTGGCGCCCGATGACGCGCTCCCGGCGACTGGTTCCGGGCCTGGCGATCGCGTTGATGGGCATCGTTCCGATCGCGCTCGCCGGCACCCTGTACCGCTGGACCGATGCCAACGGCGTCAACCATTACGGCGACCGCCAGCTCCGGGACACCGCTCCCCCGGTGGAGAGCGGCAGGATTCCGGCGTTCGTCGAACCCACGGCGATCGCCCGGCTGCGGATCGAGGCACGCGGCAGCGAGTACTACGTCTGGGCCGACAACCAGCTGAGCGGTCCGATCGAGGTGATGCTGCATTACCGGCACCACCGCAACACCACCAGCGATCCCGCACTACCGGCGCGAGCGACGGTTCACACCGGCGGCAGCACCGTGGTGTCGGTACTGCGAGCAACCGATCCTGGCCAGCCGGTGGACTTCGACCTGCGCATGGACAGCCTGCCGGGCAACCCGAGCGCGGCACCTGGCGATACCACCTACCTGCTGCCGGTGGCGCGCGACACCGCGGAAATCGACCAGGGCTATGGCGGAACCTTCAGCCACGACGACCCGGAAAATCGCTATGCGGTCGACTTCGCGGTACCGGTCGGGACACCGGTACTGGCAGCACGTGGCGGCGTGGTGATGCAACTGGAAGAGGGCTTCGAACGCACCAGCCTGGACCGGGATGCCTACGCCGGCCGCGCCAATTTCATCCGGCTGCTGCACGACGACGGCGCGATGAGCCTGTACGCCCACCTGCAGGTCGATGGGGTGCTGGTCCAAGCCGGCCAACGCGTCACCGCCGGCCAGCAAATCGGCCTGTCGGGAAACACCGGCTTCACCACCGGTCCACACCTGCACTTCGTCGTGCAGGTGAACCGTGGCATGCGGCTGGTCTCACTGCCATTTCGCATGCAGGGCGTCGAGATTGAACCATCGCGTCCCGCCGCTGCGTTGAGCAGCGACGTCGCCGGAGGGTGACCGCGATGCCGGATCAGGCCGCTTCCGCCTGGCCCAACTCTTCGGACATCGCCCGCCACCTGGGAAGTTTGTCGAGCATGCCGACCGCGTGCAGGTAGCCTTCGTCCACCGGCGTGTCGCGCACCAGCGCGGCGGCGACATGCACCGCGCCGGTGACCCAGAAGCCGGTGGAACGCATGCGGCGTGGCCGGGATTGATGGGCCACGGCCTCCACGATGGGCATCGGCAGCCCCCACAGGCCAAGCAGGTACGCGCCAGCCTCGGCGTAACCCGGACTGGCCGCACTGATGTCCGCATCGCCGTCAGGCTCGGATGCAAGTTCCGGGTCGGTCTCGCCACCAATGCCGGGTAACAGCAGGCCCACCTCGGCAAGCAGCCCGGCGGTGGCCGCCAACTCGGCACTGGGGCCGGCCAGCAGTTTCCGGGCCAGGCGCGACGTCGCCAGTGCGCGCCATTGCATCGCCTCCCGGTCAACATTTGTGGTCTCCTCGCCGGATCCGCCAAAGGCCTCACTGACCAGGACCAGTTGTCCCAGCATGCCCATTCCCAGGCGGGTCACCGCCGAACGGATATCGGTAATCTCCCGTCCGGCGGAGAAAAATGCGGAGTTGCACAGTCGCAGCACCTTGGCCGCCAGCGCCGGATCCTGTGAAAGCACATAGGCGATCTCGGCCATGCTCACATCCGGATCGCCCATCAGCTGCACCAGTTCGATATACATCCGCGGCGCCGGCGGCAACGACTCGACCTGCCCGACACTTCGTTTGAGCTCTTCGTTGTCCAGCAACTCCCGCAGATCGATGAACCCCTCGACCGCATCGATCAACTCCCCGCCGTCCAGTGGTTTGTGCAGTACGCGGTGCGCGCCAGCCAGGGCGTGCATGGCCTCGCCACCCTGCCCGCGCTCCAGCAGCAGGATCCGCACCGCATCGGGGTGCTTGGCCCGCAGCTCGGTCAGCACGTGGGAGCCATGCAAGCCCAGGTCCGTGACCAGTACGTCGACCTGCCGGCCCAGGGTAATGACGGCGGCAGCGTCAGCGACGCACTCAACCTGCCAATCCAGTCCGAAATCGGCAAGCACCAACTTCAGCTCATCGGCCTGTCCTGCATCCTCACCGGCAATAACTATGAACACTGATAATTCTCCATGGACGTGGCGAACGAATCGTCCGCCCAACCGCGGTAGCGGCCGGCGTCAGCCGGACTTTAGGGCCGTCCGGACCCCGGTCACATTCGCCACCCCCTATAATTGCGTCCTTCCCCGCTCTGCTGGCGTGCCCGTGCGCGCCGTCCCCATGTCCGATGTTTCCCAGCAGGCGCTGCGCCGCCGCACCTTCGCCATCATTTCCCACCCCGATGCCGGCAAGACCACGCTGACCGAGAAGCTGTTGCTGTTCGGCGGCGCGATCCAGATGGCCGGCTCGGTCAAGGGCCGCAAAGCCGCCCGCCATGCCACCTCCGACTGGATGAAGCTGGAGCAGGAGCGCGGCATCTCGGTGACTTCCTCGGTGATGCAGTTCCCCTACAACGGGCACATCGTCAACCTGCTCGACACCCCGGGCCATGCGGACTTCGGCGAGGACACCTACCGGGTGCTGACCGCGGTCGACTCGGCGCTGATGGTGATCGACGTGGCCAAGGGCGTGGAGGAGCGCACGATCAAGCTGATGGAGGTCTGCCGGCTGCGCGACACGCCGATCATGACCTTCATCAACAAGCTCGACCGCGAGGGCCGCGACCCGATCGACCTGCTCGACGAGGTCGAGAGCGTGCTGGGCATCCAGTGCGCGCCGGTCACCTGGCCGATCGGCATGGGCAAACGGCTCAAGGGCGTGGTCCACCTGGTGACCGGTGAGGTCCACCTGTACGAGCAGGGGCGCAACTTCACCCGCCAGGATTCGACCATCTTTTCCTCCATCGAGGACCCCGGGCTGGAAGCGCGGATCGGCGCGGCGGCCCTGGCCGAGGCACGCGGGGAGCTGGAGCTGGTCCAGGGCGCCAGCCATCCGTTCGAGTTGGACAAATACCTCGCCGGCGAACAGACCCCGGTGTTCTTTGGCTCGGCGGTCAACAATTTCGGCGTGCAGCTGCTGCTGGACTTCTTCGTCAAGCATGCTCCCAGCCCGCAGCCGCGCGCGACCACTACCCGTGACGTGGATCCGACCGAAGACAAGCTGACCGGCTTCGTGTTCAAGATCCAGGCCAACATGGACCCGCAGCATCGCGACCGGGTCGCCTTCATGCGGATCTGCTCGGGCAAGTTCACCGCCGGCATGAAGGCCTTCCACGTGCGCACCGGCAAGGAACTCAAGCTCGCCAACGCGCTGACCTTCATGGCCAGCGACCGCGAGATCGCCGAGACCGCTTACTCCGGCGATGTGCTGGGCATCCACAACCACGGCACCGTGTCGATCGGCGACAGTTTCAGCGAAGGCGAGCCGATCACCTTCACCGGCATCCCCAACTTTGCACCGGAACTGTTCCGGCGTGCGCGCCTGCGCGATCCGCTCAAGCTAAAGCAATTGCAGAAGGGCCTGGCCCAACTCAGCGAAGAGGGCGCGACCCAGTTTTTCCGGCCGCTGATGAGCAACGACCTGATCCTCGGCGCGGTCGGCGTATTGCAGTTCGAGGTGGTCGCCTACCGGCTGAAGGCCGAGTACGGCGTGGATGCGATCTTCGAGTCGGTTGCCGTCTCCACCACCCGCTGGATCCGTTGCGACAACGAGAAGAAGCTGGAGCAGTTCCGCGACAAGAATGCCAGCCACCTGGCCCTGGATGCGGCCGACCAGCTGGTCTACCTCGCCCCGACCCGGGTCAACCTGCAGTTGGCACAGGAGCGCGCGCCGGATGTCGAATTCCTTGCCACCCGCGAGCAGGCGCATGCGGTGAGCGTGAGCTAGCCACTGAACGCGCCACAACGTATTCACTCCCGCTTTACCGGCCAGTATCGAAGGTGGACAGCAATGTCCTCCTGAGGGTTCCGACCGATGCCAGCCCCCGCAGCCGCGGACGCGCCACAGCAACCCGGCGGCCAGACCTCCGGCGCCGGCAACGCTGGGCGCTGGTGGCAACCGCCGCGCCGCCACCCTTGGCTGACGGCATTGGGCGTGCTGGTAGTGGCACTGGTCGTGCTGGTCCTGCTGTGGGACTGGAACTGGTTCAAGGGGCCGGTCGAACGTCAGGTCGAAGCGCGTACCGGGCGCGAGTTCAAGATCGGCGGCGACCTGGATGTCGACCTGGGCTGGGTGCCGACGGTCCACGCTGACCAGCTGAGCTTCGGCAACGTCGACTGGTCACGGCAGCCGACCATGGCGACCGCCGACCGGGTCGATATCAGCATCGACCTGCGCCGGCTGTTGCGCGGCGAGGTCCGCATTCCCGAACTGCGCCTGGCCGCCCCCAGGTTGAACCTGGAAGCGAACCCGAAAGGCGGCGGTAACTGGCAGTTCGGCAGCACCGGCGGCGATACCGACCTGCAGTTCCGGCGCGTGTGGATCGACGACGGCAAGCTTACGTTCCTGGATGCCGCGGCCAAGACCGACATCACGGTCGATGTGACCAGCACGCCGGCGCGCGACCCGCGCAACGCCCCGCCGATCAAGGTCGACGGCGGCGGGCACTGGAACGACAGCAAGTTCACCCTGCAAGGCAGCGCCGAATCGCCGCTGGAGTTGCGCGACACCGAAGCCCCGTACCGCATCGACGTCCACGCACAGGCCGGCGCCACCAAGGCCCATGCCCGCGGCACCCTGCGCGACCCGTTGCGCCTGCGCGATTTCGACCTGCAACTGACGCTTGCCGGGAAAAACCTGGAAGACCTGTATCCGCTGATCGGCGTCGCGCTGCCACCAACCCCGCCCTACACACTCGACGGGCGCCTGACCCGCGACATCAAGGGTGCAACTACCATCTGGCATTACGACAAGTTCGCCGGCACCGTCGGCGACAGCGACCTGGGCGGCGATGCCGCCTTCACCACCGGTGGCGAGCGGCCTTTCCTGCGCGCGAACCTGCACTCGAAGCGACTGGATTTCGACGACCTCGCCGGCTTCATCGGCGGCGCGCCGCAGACCGGCAATGGCGAGACCACCAACCCCGAACTCGCCGCCCAGGCGGCGCAGCAAAAAACCAGCGCGCGCGTGCTGCCCGACGCGCCCTACCAACTCGAAAAACTGCGCGCGATGGACGCCGACGTGCGCCTGAAAGCCACGCGCATCAACTCGCCGTCGCTGCCGCTGGACGACATGGACGCGCACCTGAAACTCGACGCCGGCCTGCTGCTGCTGGACCCATTGAACTTCGGCGTCGCCGATGGCCAGATCCGTTCGACGGTGCGCATGAACGCGCGCGAGGCGACCATCCACACCAAGGCCGACGTGGCCGCCAGCGGCCTGACCCTCAGCGAACTGCTGCCCACGGTGGAACTGGTCCAGAACGCCATCGGCAAGCTCAGCGGCCATGCCACCCTGGACGGCAGCGGCAATTCGATCGCCGCGATGCTGGGCAGCAGCGACGGCGATGTCGCGCTCGGCATCGGCCAAGGCAAGATCAGCAACCTGCTGATGGAGATGGCCGGCATCGATATCGCGGAGATCATCAAGTTCAAGTTGACCGGAGACCAGCTGATCCCGATCCGCTGCGCGTTTGGCGACTTCAAGGTCGACGACGGCGTGATGACGGCGCGCGCGCTCGCGGTCGATACCACCGACACGATCCTGGTCGGCGAAGGCACGATCAACCTCGCCACCGAGCAGCTGGACCTTGTCATCAAGCCGCGCCCGAAGGATCGCAGCCTGTTCGCCTTCCGCGCGCCGTTGCTGCTCGATGGGACATTCAGGGACCCGGACTTCCGCCCGGACATGGGCGCGATCGGCCTACGCGCCGCGATCGCGCTGACCCTGGGCAGCATCGCTCCACCGGCCGCGTTGCTGGCGACGCTGGAACTGGGTCCGGGCGAGGATTCGGGCTGCGGCGGCAAGTACGCCAAGTAGCGGTGCCGTGCCCCGTGCCGGGTCGCACCGCGGCCGTGCTTCAGCTGGCGATGTATCGCTGCAACTGGTCCAGCTCGACCTGCTGGTCCTCGATCACCGCCTTCACCAGGTCGCCGATCGATACCAGCCCCAGCACCTCGCCCTCGACCACCACCGGCAAGTGGCGTATGCGCTGGTTGGTGACCAGCGCCATGCAATGTTCAGCGGTGTCATCAAGGCCCACGGTGAGTACATCGACGGTCATCACCTCGCGCACCGGCGTGGTGGCCGACGAGCGCCCCTGCAACACGATCTTGCGCGCGTAGTCCCGCTCCGACACGATCCCGGCCAGCCGGCCATCGTGGATCACCAGCAACGCACCGATGTGCTTCTCGGCCATCAGCCGGATCGCGTCGATCATCGGCGCATCCGGGCCGATCACATAAACCTCAGAGGCTTTCGCTTCGAGCAGGTGCCGTACGTTGCGCATGGCCTTGTCCTCCTACGGGATGAACCTGCTCCGAGCATACCCCGGACGCCGGCTGCCAGGCGTCCACCAGGTACAGCGGGCGCTGCTTCGATTCCTCGTACAGCCGGCCCAGGTACTCACCGATCAGTCCCAGCGCGATCAACTGCACCCCACCCAGGAACAGGATCACCGCCATCATCGTCGGCCAACCCTGCACCGGATCTCCCCAGAACAGCGCCTTGCCGATCACCCACGCGCCATAGGCAAACGCCACCAGCGCCGTCAGCAGCCCCAGGTAAGTCGCCAGCCGCAGCGGCGCGGTGGAAAAACTGGTGATGCCTTCCAGGGCGAGGTTCCACAACCGCCACAGGTTGAACTTGCTCGCACCGGCCAGCCGCGCCTCGCGATGGTAGGGCAGCGAAACACGATTGAAGCCGACCCAGCCGAACAAGCCCTTCATGAAGCGATGGCGCTCACGAAGCTGTCGCAGCGCGTCCAATGCCCGTGGCGACAACAGGCGGAAGTCACCGGTGTCGGCCGGGATCGGAGTCTTCGACAGCCGCCCGATCAACCGGTAAAACACGTGCGCCGTCGCGCGCTTGAGCCAGCCCTCGCCCTCGCGAACCAGCCGGGTGCCAAAGACATCATCATGGCCTTCGCGCCACAGGCCGACGAAGCGCGGAATCAACTCCGGAGGGTCCTGGCCATCGGCATCCAGGATCATCGCCGCCCCGCGCTCGACCCGGTCCAGGCCTGCCGTCAAAGCCAGCTCCTTGCCGAAGTTGCGCGACAGGCGCAATAGCGAGATGCGGGGATCCGCCGCCGCCAACTGCTGCATCACGCTCCAGCTCGCGTCCACGCTGCCATCGTCGACGTACAGCACCGTGCCTTCGATGCCGTACTCGTCGGCCACCACCTGCAGTGCCGCGGCGATGCGCGGCTGCAGCAGCGACAGGCTTTCCGCCTCATTGAAGGCCGCAACGACAACGGTCAGGCAATCATCGGGTGAGGGTTGGCTACTCATTGCGGCATGGTATCCGACCGGGCGCGGTCCACGCCGCCGGGCCCGCTACTTCTGGTCGGGCTCGCGTCGATCCAGGCGCTCCAGGTAGGCGACGCCGCCAATCTGCCGCATCTGTTGCTGGATCTGCCGGGTGCGCCGTTGCACATACGGTCCCGGGCTGGTGGCGCTGTAGCGCTTCGGACTTGGCAACACCGCCGCCAGACGCGCCGCCTCGGCCTGGGTCAGCTGCGCGGCGTCCTTTCCAAAGTAGCGCCGCGCCGCCGCCTGCGCGCCGTATACGCCGTCCCCGAACTCGGCGACGTTGACGTAGACCTCGATGATGCGCGACTTGGGCCACATCAATTCCACCAACGCGGTGTACCAGGCTTCCATGCCCTTGCGCACCCAGCTGCGACCGCTCCACAGGAACAGGTTCTTGGCCGTCTGCTGGCTGATGGTGCTGGCACCGCGCAATTTGCCGCCACGCTCATGGCGCGCGCGGGCTTTCCGGATCGCCTTCAGGTCGAAGCCGTGATGGTCTGCGAATCGCTGGTCTTCGGATGCGATCACCGCCACCGCCAGATGCGAAGACACCTGGCTGCGATCACGCCAGTCGTAGGCGATCCGGAAGTCGCGGTCGCCCTCGCTCCAGGCGTCCAACTGGCGCGCGGCCATGAATGCGGTGAACGGCGGATCGACGAAGCGCAACACCGCCACTTGTACTGTCGTGACCAGCAACCACAGCAGTGGCAACGCCAACAGCCACCGGACCCAGCGTCGGCCGCGTGGGACGCGGTTGCGGCGGTTCCCGCTTACACCTTGCGTCTTGCCTGACAAGCCCCACCTCCGAGGTTCAACCTCCCGCGCTCAAATGAACCGGGTTGCCGCGCATTATCCTTGCATCCCCGCCCCGTCACACAAACCGCCATGACCCAGACCCACACCAGCCCCAAGCACATTGCCGACAGCGACCGGCTGACCCGGTTCCTGATCAACCAGGCCGGCGTCCGCGGTGTGCGCGTGCACCTCCAGGACACCTGGCAACACATCCGCGACCGGATGAGCGACGCCAACGCCCAAGCCCCGGCTGCAATCGAAATGCTGGGCGAGGCCACCGCCGCGGCGGCACTGTTCACCGGCCACGCCAAGGTGGAGGGGCGCCTGTCGGTGCAGCTGAGCAGCAGCAGCGCGTTGTGGACCTTGTTTGTCGAATGCACCTCCGCCGGAACCCTGCGCGGCGTCGTCCAACTGGCTGATCCCGGCCATGATCCGGCGGGCAACACGGTATCGCGCAACCTGCGTGAGTTGGGCGATGGCGCCGTGCTGGCAATCACCATCGAGAATCCGTCCAGCACCGGGCGCGAGCCGATGCGTTATCAAGGCCTGGTGGCGCTGCAGGCCGATTCGCTGGCCGATGCTTTCGAAGATTACTTCCGCCAGTCCGAGCAGTTGCCAACCCGGCTGTTGCTCGCAAGCGATGGCGAACGCGCTGCCGGCTTGATGCTGCAAAAGCTGCCCGGTGACGACGGCGACCAGGACGGCTGGACCCGCACCACCGCGTTGTTTGACACGCTCTCCGTCGATGAGCTGCTCGACCTCCCCGCCCAGGACCTGCTGACACGGTTGTTTCATGAAGACGGCGTACAACTGCTGGGGGACAAGCCATTGTCTTTCGCCTGCTCTTGCTCAACCGAGAGGGTCGAGGCGATGCTGGTGTCACTGGGAGAGCAGGAAGCGCTCGCGGCCGCAGCGGCATCGGATGGCAACGCGCAGATCCGTTGTGAGTTCTGTGGCCAACGCTATAGCTTCAGCGAAACGCGGATCCGCGAGTTGCTGGCCATCGCAAGGGCCGAAATGAGCCCACCGGAGCGGCTGCAGTGAGACCGCCTTCACATCCTGATGATTGTTAAAGAAACATAAACATCCTAGTATCGAGACTCCGGGGACGGGGAACTACCCCGGCTTCAACCGGTCGTAAAGTGAGCCCATGGACAAACGACTTCTCCGATTGCCGCTCGCCCTGCTGCTCGCCCTAGGCGTGGCGACGGGCGTGCACGCGCAATCGGCAAAGGTCGACTCGCCGCGTGACGCGACGGTCCTGCCGGTCTGGAACCACACCAGCGGAAAGCTCGAAGCACTGTTGTTGCTGGAGCCCACCGGCAACTCGTCTGCGGATGCGCGCTGGCGCGTGGGCACTACCACGCTGGACTCGGCGTTCGGCTTGAAGGCCGGCAACACCCTGGGGTTGGTCTGCGACCGCAGTTCCGGCCTGGCCGGCACCATCGGCAACCTCGCCAATCATTGTCTGCTGGCCGCGATGGATGACGGTAAGCAATCCAGCCATGCGGTCGCCGGCGCCAGCCTGCGCAAGGGCGATACCCGGTTCGGGCTGTCGTTGGGCAAAGGTCGCGACACCCTGCCGGCATGGCTCAACCCCACCGGTCCGCGCAGGCAGCTCGACCAGAACACATTGACGGTTTATGGCCAGCAGAACATCGGCAGCGAGGCCACCGTATCCATCGGCGGCACCTGGGCGCGGGCGCGGCTGATTCCCGCTGGCGACGTACCGGCGTTGGCCGATCATTGGGACAGCCGCAGCGTGACCGTGGGCGCCGGCTACGGCAACTTTGGCGCCAACATCATTGGTCGGGTAGTCGATACCCCTGATCAAGCCGGTGGATGGGAAGGCCTCGGTGTCGGTTTGACCTGGCGTACCCCGTGGAGCGGCCGGTTGACGGTAGGCGCGGAGAAGATCACCCGCGGCTCCAACCCGTTTGCACTCAACGCAAACGAAGACGAGGGCACCGTGCCCTACGTGCGCTACGAGCAAGACCTGTAGGTAATGCAAGCCCGGCTGACGTGAGCGAGATCGCTGCGGATCGCATAAAACCCCACCTCAAGTGTAAAAAGCCCGATTAAATCGGGTTTTTTTTTGCCTCGATATTTATATGAACAGGCGTAACGCTGGCGTAACAAACTGTACTCCGCACGCAAGCCATTGTTTTTTATATATTTTTACGCCACTAACTACTGAACGGGACTGGAATTTAACGACACTTTAATTTTTGGTCGCGGGCAGCTACTATCAGTCGGCCTTGCCGGATTTGGCGTCTCGCTTGACATCACCGGCCGGGTTCCCATGGGATTACCAAGACTGACTTGGAGAGAGAGACACATCATGACGCTCAAGACCACCAAACTCCGCGACGCGATTTCCTTCGCGCTCGTCGTAGGCGCAACCACCCTCGCCGGCTCCGGCGTGGCACTCGCGCAGGACGCAGACCAGGAGGGTCAGCAAGCCACCACCCTGGACCGCATTGAAGTCACCGGCTCGCGCATCCGCTCGGTCGATGCCGAAACCTCGCAGCCGGTCCTCGTGCTCAGCCGCGAAGACATCGCCAAGCAGGGCGTGACCTCGGTCGCCGAAGTGCTCAACCGCATTTCTGCCGCCGGCCCGTCCATCAACCGCACGTTCAACAACGGCGGCGACGGTTCCGCGACCATTTCGCTGCGCAACCTCGGCTCCTCACGCACCCTGGTGCTGGTCGATGGCCGCCGCTGGGTCTCCGGCCTGGGTGGCTCGGTTGACCTGAACACCATCCCGGCATCGATTATCGAGCGCGTCGAGGTCCTGAAGGACGGCGCCTCGGCCATCTACGGCTCCGACGCCATCGCCGGCGTAATCAACGTCATCACCCGTGACAACTACGAAGGTGCCGAGATCCGCACCCACCTCGGCCAGTTCAACCAGGGCGATGGTGAGCGCAACTCGATCGAGGCCACCATCGGCGCGAACGGCGAGCGCGGCAACGTGATCATGAGCCTGTCGCGCGTCGAGGAAGGCGAAGTCATGGGTGGCGACCGCGCTCAATCGCACGACCCGGTGTTTGGCCTGGGTTCCGCTCGGTACAGCGGATACTCCGCCAATGGCAAGATCTGGAACGCCGGCCCGCTGGATGATGGCGACGATGGCTGGAGCGAATTCGGCATCGTACCGCCGGGCGCGACCGGAACCGGCCCCGCCGGCCAGCAGCGCTACGGCATCGACCAGATCGTGCCGTGGGATCCCGCACAGCACGCCTACAACTTCGCGGCCGACAACTACCTGTTGACCCCGCAGACCCGTACCTCAATGTACCTGAAGGGCCGTTACGACATCACCGACAACATCAGCCTGCGGGCCGACGCGCTGTACAACGAGCGTCGTTCCAGCCAGCAGTTGGCCGGCTTCCCGCTCAGTGGCGGACCGGACCTGGGCAACGCAGCCGATACCGTTCTCAGTGGCGACAGCTACTTCAACCCATACAACACCAACTACGGTGGTGACGGCCGCGATCTGACCTGGAGCCACCGTCTCACCGAGCAACTGCGCGTCTACGAGCAGAACGTCAAGACCTTCCACACCTACGTCGGGTTCGAGGGCAGCTTCCAGTTCGCCGACCGCTACTTCGACTGGGATGTCGGCTACAACTTCAACAAGTCCGATCAGGAAGATGCGCAGATCGGCGACGCCAACATGGTCAACGTCGCCGCCGGTGTCGGTCCGTCGTTCCTTGACCCGGACTCGGGCAGGGTTGTTTGCGGCACCCCGGGTAACATCATCGAAGGTTGCGTGCCGTTCAATCCGCTGGCGCCGGCGGGCAGCATCCCGGCCGAGCAGATGGACTACATTCTGTTCACCGCACAGGACGCTTACCAGAGCCGCAGCGAAAGCTTCACCGCCAACCTCAGTGGCGAGATCGTCGAACTGCCGGCCGGCATGATGGGCTTCGCGGCCGGTATCGAGTCACGCAAGGAAAGTGGCTTCGATCGACCGGATGCCTTCGTGGCCGCCGGCTACACCTCGGGCAACAGCCGTCAGCCGACCGCGGGTGCGTACGACCTCGACGAGATCTACGGCGAATTGCTGATCCCGATCCTGGCCGACATGCCCGGTGCCCAGTTGCTGGAAGTCAGCCTGGCCTCGCGCTACTCGGACTACAGCAACTTCGGCGATACCACCAACAGCAAATTCGGCTTCAAGTGGAAGCCGATCGACGACCTGCTGGTCCGCGGCAACTGGGCCGAGGGCTTCCGCGCTCCGCCGATCACGACGCTGTTCCGCGGCTTGTCCGATAGCTATATCCAGTTCGGTGACATTTGTTCGTCCGACTTCACCGGCCGTACCGCCACCATCGCCGCCAACTGTCTGGCCGACGGCGTCCCCGCGGACTTCATCCAGCGCACCAACTCGGGTGACGAGTACTTCGGCCAGACGATCTTCCCGTTCTCGCTGGGTGGCAATCCGGACGCAGGCCCGGAAACCTCGACCAGCACCACGCTGGGCCTGGTATACAGCCCGTCCTATGTGACCGGCCTGGATATCTCGCTGGACTGGTGGAACATCGAGATCAAGAATGCCCTGGATTCGCCTACGACTGAGTACATCCTCAACCAGTGCTACGCCGAGGGTAACCAAGCGTACTGTGCGTTGTTCTCGCGCCGCCCGGAAGACTCGCAGATCGGCCAGCTGCTGTTGGTCCCGCAGAACCTCAGCGTGATCGAAGCTGAAGGTTACGACCTGGACGTGAACTATCGGATGGCGGAAGGGGCCTACGGCCAGTTCACCTTCGGCCTGAACGCGTCCTACACTGCCAAGTGGGATACGCAGTTCACGCCCGAAGAGGAGCCCGACAATAGGGTCGGCATGTACTACCAGGACGACCCGAACTGGCGACTGCGTGGTAACGGTTCACTCGACTGGACTATGGGTGATTTCGGCGTGACCTGGATCAGTCGGTACTACTCCGGTCTGGAAGAGACTTGCCCGGTCCCGGGCTTCGGTCTCTGCTCGGACGAGGACCGTCGCAACGAGAACGGTCCGGCGCCGCGCAACCACATCGGTTCGACCACGTACCACGACGTGCAGGCCCGCTACGAGCTGCCGTGGAACGGTACCGTCAAGCTGGGCGTGAACAACGTCTTTAAGAAGCGTTCGCCGACCGCGTTCAGCGCGTTCGCCAACTCGTTCGACCCGCAGTACGACATCCCGGACTCCCAGTACATCTACATGGAGTACGTGCAGCGCTTCTGATCGGTCCATTGATCATGCTGTGAACCAAAGCGGCCCCGGAAACGGGGCCGCTTTTTTCATGCTGGGTACAATCAATGCGGGCCCGCATGCACAACCGAGTACTGCCATGCACGACACCAGCAACGCACAACACGAGCACTTGCGCGCCGCGGCGCGGCAAGCGGCCCAGACCGGCCAGGCGGCCATGGCGCACGGCAGCTACGCCAAGCTCCTTGAGGTTCAACCCGACGACGTGGAGGCGCTCAACTTCCTGGGGATCCATGCGCTGTCCGGAGACCTTTTGGCGCGCGCACGCGAACTGCTGGAACACGCGCTCGCTGTCGCGCCCGATGACGCCCCGACCCGCAAGAACCTGGGCATCGCGCTGCTGCATTCGGGCGACCCCGGACGCGCCCAACAAGTGCTGCAGCCGGCACTGGATGAGGCGCCCGACTATTTCGTTGCCCGGTTATACCTGGGCGTGGCTCTGGAGCGGCTTGGGCGCGATGCCGATGCGGTAACCGAGTACCTGCGCGCACTCACCCTGGCCAATGCGCAGGGACACTGGCGTGACCCGAAAAGCACGCCCGCGGGTCTGCGGCCGGTGGTTGCGCACGCCGCCGAGGTGGTCCGCGCCGGCTATCCCCGCCTGTTACATGCGGTCCTGGCACCGCTGCATGAACGCCATGGACGCGCGGCCATGGCGCGGGTGGACAAGTGCTTGGCCGGCTACCTGGGGGATCGCTCGGTTCGGCCGGCCGACCCGGCACAGAAACCAACCTTCCTGTACTTCCCCGGCCTGCCCGAGACGCCGTTCCTGTCGCGTGACCTGTTCCCCTGGTACGAACAGATGGAGGCGTGCACCGATGCGATCCGCGACGAGCTGCTTGCGGTGTTGGCGGCCGACGGTGCGGACCTGGTTCCGTTCCTGGGCGAGCCGCCACCGGGCATGACCTCGCAGTATCTCGGCGGTCGCGCGGACGTAAAGCCACAGTGGGATGGATTGTTTTTCCACCGCCACGGGAACCGCAATGACGAGAACTGCCGGCGCTGCCCGCAGACCGCCGCCGCCCTGGAGGCGGCGCCGACGGTTCGCATACGCGGGCATGCGCCCGAGTCGCTGTTCTCGGTGCTGGGTGCCGGCTCGCACATCCTGCCGCACACCGGCGTGACCAACACCCGCGTGGTCACTCATCTGCCGCTGCTGGTCCCGGGCGACTGCACCCTGCGCGTCGCCGACCAGCGCCACGACTGGCAACAAGGCCGCTGCATCACGTTTGACGACACCTTCGAGCACGAGGCATGGAACAACAGCAACAGGACCCGGGTGATCCTGTTGTTTGATGTCTGGAACCCGCACATGACCCCGGTGGAGCAGATCGCGGTCACCGAGCTGGTAGCGGCGATTGCCGACCTGAGGGGCGACCAGCTTTAGCCGCAAGCTGCCGTCAATCGGGACGCCCGGGCATTGCGGTTAGTCGATTGGGTCGGCCTGGCCGTCCCAATCAACCGGCCAGGCGCGCTGCAATCCGCTGCTGCTCGTCCTTCAACGCCTGTCGCATGCGTGGGCGGTATTGGTCGAGGTACACGCCGATGCTGGCAAACTCGGCCTGCCAGCCTACCGGCTGTTCCCTTCACCCGGCCGGTCTTCCCAGCACCCGCAGGTTGTCGCCGAATCCCGGCCAAATAAACCTGCCATCGTCGCTCTTGCGGAGCCAGTTGACTTGGATGACCCTCGGCAGCGACTACATTCTTGAATATCAAAAAAAGGTCACCATCGGCAATCCGGCAAGCCTTTTCTCAAAGCGACGTATCACTTGACCGTCCTGTGACAATGCGATGTCCGTCACTCATTCACGTTTATTAACGTGTTATAAGGGCACGTCGCAGTGACGCGACGTGAATTGGAGAGAGACGGATGAATCCCAAATCATTGGCTATTGGTATCGCTGGCCGCAGCTTTCTCGATGCCCGCCGAGGCACGTAATGATGACAACAGACAAGCTGCTTCTGCGGCTACAACTTTTGGTTTTTATTGTGAGGGTCTTGGTAACGGCGGCTACTGTAGTGCCAACGTGGAAGGGCCGGTTGCAGGTCCTCTTACTTATATCTGGGGAAGCACCGGCACGGTTATCAAACCGAATCCCTGCGGAACATCAAGTATCATGTGTCGTTGGTCCTGCACCGGATATGACAACGGCTCAATGACTCTATCTGTCTATGATGCCAACGGTTCTCTTGTTGGCAGCGGCTCCAAAGCCGTGTGCAGCGGTGGTATTGGGCACCAGCGATAGCAAGCGGTGGAATCAAAAGATCAGGCGCTTTGAGCGAATGAGAAGCGACCTCGGAACCGAGGTCGTTTTTTTGCGTAAACACGGGCTCTTATGGAGCCCGCACATAATCCCGGTCGGGCAGACCGCGGCCACCCAACTGGTGTCGGTGATTGCCGACCTGCGGGGCGACCAGCTATAAACCGCGTCGCCCTTGTAGGCGTTGGACCAAGCCGGCCAAGCTGGCTGCAATATGCTGCTGCTCGTCCTTCAACGCCTGCGGCATGCGGGAGCCGTAATCGTCGAGGTACTCGCCGATACTGGCGAACTCGGCCTGCCAGCCGGCCGGCTCGAAGCCGAACAGTTTGGCGCGGGCCTCGCCATCAAGCTCGAGACCTTCAAGGTTGATATCGGCATCGGTCGGCAGGAAGCCGATCGGGGTATCGACCGCACCGGCCTCGCCCTTCACCCGGCCGATCATCCACTCCAGCACCCGCAGGTTGTCGCCGAAGCCGGGCCACATGAATTTGCCATCGTCGCTCTTGCGGAACCAGTTGACGTGGAAGATCTTCGGCAGCTTCGCGCCCGGCGCGTCGAACGACAGCCAGTGTTTGAAGTAATCGGCGAAGTTGTAGCCGCAGAACGGCTTCATCGCCATCGGGTCGCGACGCATCACCCCCACCGCGCCGGTGGCGGCGGCGGTGGTCTCCGAGCCCATCGCGGCGCCAACCAGCACGCCGTGGGCCCAGTCGCGGGCCTCGAACACCAGCGGCACCAGCGAGGCACGACGGCCGCCAAAGACAATCGCCGAGATCGGCACGCCGGCCGGGTTCTCGCTCTCCGGTGAGTAGCTCGGACATTGCCGCGCCGACACGGTGAAACGCGAGTTGGGGTGCGCGGCCGGGCGCTTGCTGGCGTCATACGGCTCGCCGCGCCAGTCGGTGACCGGCTCGCCCTCGCCCAGGCCTTCCCACCACGGCTGGTTGTCAGCAGTCACGCCGACATTGGTGAAGATGGTGTTGGACTGGATCGACTCCAGCGCATTGGGGTTCGACTTCTTCGACGTGCCCGGGGCGACGCCGAAGAAGCCCGCCTCCGGATTGATCGCGTACAGCCGGCCGTCGGCGCCCGGGCGCATCCAGCAGATGTCGTCGCCGACGGTGGTGATCTTCCAGCCATCGGCGCGGTAGCCCTCCGGCGGAATCAGCATTGCCAGGTTGGTCTTGCCGCACGCCGACGGGAACGCAGCAGCGATGTAATGGGTCTCGCCCTGCGGGTTTTCCAACCCCAGGATCAGCATGTGCTCCGCCAGCCAGCCTTCCGATTTCGCCTGATGGCTGGCGATGCGCAGCGCGTGGCATTTCTTGCCCAGCAGCGCGTTGCCGCCGTAGCCGGAACCATACGACTTGATCGACAGCTCCTCGGGAAAATGCATGATCAGGCGGCGATTGGGGTCGAGCTCTCCGGTCGAGTGCAGGCCCTTGACGAACGTGTCTGTCCGCCCGTCGCGAGCGGCTCGCTCGCCCTCGCGTTCGATCCGCGCCAGTGCCGGGGCGCCCATGCGGGTCATGATCCGCATGTTGGCGACCACGTACGGGCTGTCGGTGATCTCCACGCCACAGCGCGACAGTGGGGAGTCGATCGGCCCCATGCAATACGGGATCACGTACATCGTGCGCCCCTGCATGCAGCCGTCAAACAGCGCATCGATCTTGGCGTGGGCTTCGGCCGGCGGCATCCAGTGGTTATTGGGACCGGCATCGTCACGACTGGACGGACACACGAAGGTCAGGTGCTCGACCCGGGCGACGTCATCAGGGTCGGAGCGATGCAGCCAGCTGCCCGGATGGGTCTGCTCATTGAGCTTGATCAGGGTGCCGTCGGCCTGCATCAATGCGTTGAGTGCATCGCTTTGTGCATCGCTGCCATCGCACCATTGGATGTGGTCGGGCCGGGTCAGCGCAGCCACCTCGGCGACCCAGGTATTCAACGCTTGCAGCCTGCTGCCCTTCACTGCTGGCACATCATTGGGGCTTGCACTATTGGAGCTTGCATCATTGGCAATTGCATTCACGGCATTGGCCTCCAGCCGGTTGGTTATCGGGTATGGGCGCACGACCCTCGGAAGGCGTCCGGATGCTGCGGATGGTTACAGCGTGTCGGGAATCAACGTCGTCATCATGTGCTCGACGTAGGCGTCGAAGTCCTCGTGCTGCAGGCGCGTCTGCCGCAACTGCAGGTTCAGTTGCAGGAAACCCACGTAGGCCGCATAGGCCAACCGCGCGCGGTTCTGGGCATCGTTGCGCCCCATACCGGCCTGGCGGAACGAGGCGGTCAGGTACTCGAGCCGGCGCTCGGACACGCGACCAATCACCGGCTGTACCGCCGGGTGGTCCAGCGCCTTGAGCAGTTCGGAATAGATAATGTGCGCCTTGTACTCGTGGGCCACCATCGAGAACAGCGCACGCAGGCGTTCACGCGGATCGGCAACCGCCTCGAGCTGACCGAAGACGGTTTCCTGCTCCATCGTCTCCCAGCGTTCCAGCGCGGCCACCAGCAATGCGTCCCGCGATGGGAAGTGCCAGTAGAAACTGCCTTTGGTGACCCCAAGCCTGCGTGCCAGCGGCTCGACGGCGACCGCGGCCACGCCCTGCTCGGCGATGACATCCAATGCGGCCTGTGCCCAGTCATCGGCACTGAGCCGGCCACTGCGCTCGGACTTGACGGGCGGCGCGCTGGCCGGGGACTGTGTGATGGTCTGGGTCATGACGGTCGAGTGTAGCAACCATACGGCGCTGCTGGTAAAGCGTATGTAGCCGCTGGATCAACACGGTAAACGCAAGGTTGACAGCGGTTGCCGGGGTTTACCATACTTGAGCGTATGTTGTCTTCATGACCAGTCTCTGGTCATCCCGTCGCACCGCCGCTGGAGCGTCCCAATGAGCATCGCCATCCCGTTTCTCCTTCTGTTGCTGATAAGCGGAATCGCCGCTTACCACCGGTGGCGCTTGCCGGTCTGGGTCGCGTTGGTCGCCGTCGCGCTGGTCGCGTGCTGGCTGCTGGGTGCCAACGCCATTGCCACCATCATTGCCGGGCTGGTGTTGGCCATCATCGCGGTGCCGTTGCTGCTGCCGCCGATCCGCCTGCCCTTCATCACCACCCCGCTACTTGGTTTTTACACCAAGATCCTGCCGCCGCTGTCGGAGACCGAGCGGGTCGCACTGGAGGCAGGCACGGTCGGTTTTGAAGGCGAGCTGTTCTCCGGCAAGCCCGATTGGCGCGTGTTGCTCGACCAACCCGCTCCCCGCCTCTCCGCCGAGGAACAGGCATTCCTCGACGGCCCCTGCGAGCAACTGTGCGCAATGACCAACGACTGGGATATCACCCACGTGCGCGCCGACCTGCCGCCGGAGATGTGGGAGTTCATCAAGACCAACAAGTTCTTCGGCATGATCGTGCCGAAGGAATACGGCGGGCTGGGTTTCTCTGCCCTGGCCAACCACAAGGTGATCCAGAAACTCGCGTCGATCTCCGCCGTGGTCAGCTCGACCGTCGGCGTGCCCAACTCGCTGGGGCCGGCCGAGCTGCTGATGCACTACGGCACCGAGGAACAAAAAGACCACTACCTGCCGCGTCTGGCCGACGGGCGTGAAGTGCCCTGTTTCGCCCTGACCGGACCGTGGGCGGGCTCGGATGCGACCTCGATCCCGGACTTCGGCATTGTCTGCATGGGCGAGTGGAACGGCGCGAACGTGGTCGGCGTCAAGCTGACCTTCGACAAGCGCTATATCACCCTGGCGCCGGTCGCGACCCTGATCGGCATGGCCTTCCGGATGTATGACCCCGACGCCATCCTGGGCGACGTGCGCGACATCGGCATCAGCCTGGCGTTGTTGCCGCGTGATACCGCCGGCATCGATATCGGCCGCCGCCATTTCCCGCTCAACAGTCCGTTCCAGAATGGCCCGTTGCAGGGGCGCGAGGTATTCATCCCGCTGAGCCAGCTGATCGGCGGCGAGGCCCAGGCCGGCAAGGGCTGGCAGATGCTGGTGGAGGTGTTGTCGATCGGCCGTTCCATCACCCTGCCCTCCACCGCCAGCGGCGGCAGCAAGCTGGGTGCGGTGGTCACCGGCGCATACGCGCGCATCCGCAAGCAGTTCGGCCTGTCAATCGGACGCTTCGAAGGCGTGCAGGAGGCGCTGGCGCGGATTGCCGGTAACGCCTACACGATCAGCGCGCTGTCGGAATCCACCGCGGCAGCCGTGACCCGTGGGGAAAACCCGGCCGTACCGTCGACCATCGCCAAGTACCACTGCACCGAGCTGGGCCGTCAGGTGGCCCAGGATGCGATGGACATCCACGGCGGCAAGGGCATCATCCTGGGCCCGAAAAACTACCTGGGTCGCTCGTGGCAGGCCGCCCCGATCGCGATCACGGTCGAGGGTGCCAACATCATGACCCGCTCGCTGATGATCTTCGGCCAGGGCGCGATCCTGTGCCATCCTTGGGTGCTCAAGGAGATGAAGGCCGCGATGCTGCCGGACGGGCCCGAGCGCGTGCGCGAGTTCGACCACAACCTGTTTGGCCACATCGGTTTCGCGATCTCCAACGCCGTGCGATCGCTGTGGTTCGGCGTGACCGGCGCGAGCATCGGCACCGCTCCCGGTGATGCCTACACCCGCCGCTACTACCGCAAGCTCAACCGCTATTCGGCGGCCCTGGCGTTGTGCGCCGATACCTCGATGCTGATGCTGGGCGGCAAGCTGAAATTCAAGGAGTCGCTGTCGGGCCGACTGGGCGATGTGCTCAGCCAGCTCTACATCGCCAGTGCCCTGCTCAAGCGTTACCAGGACCAGGGCTGCCCGGAGACTGACCAGCCATTACTGGCGTGGGCATTCCACAACGCCGTACACAAGATCGAGATCGCCTTGTCCGGCGCGCTGCGCAACTTCCCGATCCGTCCGGTCGGCTGGTTGTTGTGGGTGCTGGTCTTTCCGGTGGGCCGCCGCGCACAGGCCCCCAGCGATCGTCTTGGCCATCGTGCCGCGAGCTTGCTGATGTCGCCCAACGCGGCGCGCGACCGCCTCGCCGAAGGCATTTTCCTGACCCCGATGGCAAGCAACCCGGCCGGCCGGATCAACAGCTACCTGCAGGCGGCGATCCTGGCCGAGCCGGTGGAGCGCAAGTTCCTGAAGGCGATGAAAAACAGCGACATCGAATCGCTGACCTTTGCCGAGCAACTCGATGAAGGCGTGCGCGAGGGCTGGATCAGCGCCGACGAGCGCGGCCAGCTGGAAGCGCTGCGCGAGATGACCATCGACACCATCAGCGTGGATGACTTCGATACCGAGGAACTGCGCTCGGCCGGTTACCGGCGCCAGGACCGGCAGGAACCGGCCCTGGCATAGACCGGCGGAAACATCGCGACACGGCGGCGGGCATGGTCCCGCCGTCGTCTTTTCCGGACTCGCAATCCAGCGACCGCAAGCACTCCAGAAAGCGAGGGCACCCTGATGACGTCGTCCACCCTGATCCAGCTTTGCGGCATCCACAGTCTGGGTTTTGCCATATTCCACATGGCGTTCTGGCGCTTGTTCCGGTGGCGGAAAAGCCTGGCTTCCGCCACCGCCGTGGACGGGGCGATCTTGCAGATCCTCAACCTGCGGCTGATTTACGTCTTCCTGGGCATGGCTGTGCTTTGCTTCTGCTTCACCGATGAACTCGATGACAGCGCCCTGGGTCAGGCATTGCTGGCCGGCATGTCGTTGTTCTGGGTCGGCCGCACGATCGAGCAGTTCCTGTTCCTGCGGATCAACCGGCCGATGGTGCACGTGTTGACCGCCTTGTTCGTTCTCGGCGCCGTGTTGTTCGCGCTGCCGCTGGTTGACCAGGCTGGTTGAACAGGCTGGTTGAACAGGCTGGTTGAACAGGCTGGTTGATCAGGCTCGTTGATCAGACAGCTCGATCAGGTGAAGTCACGGCTCGCGCGGCTCTGCTGCGTCGTCTTCGGGCAGATCACGTTGCGCGCGTACGACCTGCCACGCGCCAGCGGTCATGCCCAGCGCAACCACGATGCCGGTGGCGAACACCACGCCCGAGCCGAACACGGCAACCACCTTGTGCAGCCACACGAAGGTCACGTCCGCGCCGCGATAGATCGCGGTATCGATCACCGCCTTGGCCTTGTAACGCGACTCCCGGTCGACCCGGGTGTACAGGGTTTCGCGGGCGGGCTTGGCGAGTGAGAACTCGCCTGCGCGGGTCATCACCTGCACGATCGCGATCAGCACCGGCAACGGCGAGGCGGCCAGCATGCAGTACCCCAGCAAGATCGCGATCGCCGGCCCCAACAGCGCGGGTGCAACCCCGTAGCGTCGCAACAGCCAGCGCGTGAGCAGTAGCTGGATCAGCAGCGTCAATCCGTTCACTGCCCAATCGATCGTGGCGTAGTAGCGCGTGCCTGCTTCCGGGCTCGGATAGAACTGCTTCACGATCGCCGCCTGCTCGTTGTACAGCAGGGTGCCGACGCCAACGCCGAAGAACAGGGTGATCGCCAGCGCGCGCAGCAGCGGGCGCTGCCACACCAATTTGAGCCCGGCCCACACCGAGCCGCCCATGGCCTGCTCGCCATTCACCTCGCCATGCAGGCGCTCGCGCTGCATCGCCCAGGGCCGCAGCCTGAGGATGCACAGCAGGCACACCGCCAGAAAACCCGCCGACACCAGCAGCAGGTTGGCAATCCCCAGCCGCCCCACCAGTACCTGGGTAATCACCGGTCCCACCAGCGCGCCAATGGTGCCGCCGGCGCCGATGTACCCATAGACCAGCTTGGCGTGCTGGTTATCGAACACATCGGCCATGAAACTCCAGAACACCGTCACCGCGAACAGGTTGAACACGGCCGTCCAGATGAAAAACGCGCCGCCCCGACCCGACACACCGGTGTGGAACAACCAGTAGAAGCACACCAGGCAGGCGATGAAGACCAGGTACACCACTGGCAGGAACACCCGGCGCGGGAACCGTGCCACCAGCCCGCCGTACAGCGGTTGCAGCACCAGCATCGCCACGAAGGTGCCGGTAAACAGGATTTGCAGGGTGTACTCGCCCAGCGCAAACCCCGCCCCTTCCGCCCACCGGAGCAACCAGCGCGGGAACACAGTCGCGGCATCGCCAGACGCGCCCATGGCGTCGCGCACCGGGCGCAACACGTAGTAGCCGCATAGAAGGCTGAAGAAATACAGCAGCGACCACCACAACGGCGGTGAGTCGGTCAGCGCAGCGCGGAAGCGATGGAGGCGACGGAATCCGTCGGGACGGTTCACGCGCGGCCCAGTAGCGGCGGCAGCGGACAATGCAGCACGCCACAGATGGTCCGCAGCAACTCGGACTCGGCAACACTGACGCGGCCGTCATGACTGATGGCAATCGTGATTGCCTCGACCAGCAGCTGCTTTGCCAACGGGTCCAGTGCATCCAGCGGCACCCAGCCGTCTTCCAGCGCGATCACTCCGGAGCCCGGCGGTGCATAAGCGACGTGGTCGCGCGGCAGGATTCGTTGCAAACCGGCCAGGTAGGCACGCCGGGCGCTGGCCGGGTCGGCATGGCCGGCATCGGCGACCACCGCCAGCAAGGTCGCGATTTCGGACTTCAACTGGCGCGGCTTGCGACGCCCGATCCGTGCATAGCGGGAGGGGTCGAGTGACTCGCGCAACTGCACGCTCAGCAGCCGGCCCAGGCAGTATTCGAACAGCGACACGTCGCCGTCCGCGAACACCATCGCATTGGCGGCATCCAGGAACAGCTCCAGCTGCGGTCTGGGCCGGCGGCGCAACACCGGGAAGGCCAGCGCCGCCAGCGGCAGCCGCAACATCGGGTGCAGCGCTTCCAGTTCGCCCTGCCACTGGGCCATGTCGACGGCAGCCGCTTTGCCCAGGCGGGCGGCAACTTCGATCTTCTGCTTGTCGGCAATCGCCGGGCGCGGGTCCAGCAACAAGGCCAGTACCAATGCCATGACCCGTTCACGGTCGCGGGCTACCGCGCGCAGGTGTTCAGGCATCTGGGTCACGATCGCGTCGGCGCGCCGGTGGTCATCGCGGTCCGGTTGTCCGACCTGGGTGGAGACGGCGACAGCATCCAGTTGCTGCTCGCCGGCTGCGGGCAACGCCGACCCGCCGTGCAGGCCCATCTGCAGATCCTCTTCGAGCCCGCTGGGCGGTTGCTGCAGCCAAAGTTGAGAAAGCGCATCCAGCTGATCCACGCGGAAGCCCGGCTCCAGCACCTGAATGCGCTCCAGCAGCGGCGGGTGGGTTGCCAGCAGGGAGCCGAACCAGCCGCCAAACGCCAACCCTTCGCCAAACAGCATGTGGCTGACTTCCTCGGCATCGCCGGCCGATACCAGTTGCGAGCCATCGGGCAGCCCGCCGATTTTCTTCAGTGCGCCCGCCAGTCCGGCCGTTTGCCGGGTGAACTGGACCGCGCTGGCATCGGCGAGACGCTCGCGACTGCGGCTGACACCGGCACGGATCATGCGCGCAAAGAACAGGCCTATCCATCCGATCGCCAGCGCCACGAACGCGCTGACCATGATGCCGACCGCCACGCCCGCACCGCGCCCTCGCCCACCGCCACGCAAGCCAATCGTGCCGAAGCTCAGCACCTTGTGGCCGATCAGGGCGATCATCGATATCCCGAACAGCACCCCGACCAGGTGCAGGTTCAGTCGCATGTCGCCGTTGAGGATATGACTGAACTCGTGGGCCACCACGCCCTGCAACTCGTCGCGGTTGAGCCGGTCCAGGGTGCCGCGGGTGACCGCGACCACGGCGTCCGACGAGGAGTAGCCCGCGGCAAACGCGTTGATGCCTGCATCGTTCTCGAGCACATACAACTGCGGCATCGGCACGCCGGAGGCGATGGCGATCTCTTCGACCACGTTGCGGAACCGTCGCAGATCCAGATCGCCGGGGTCCTCGGGCACCGGCACCCCGCCCAGTTGCAGCGCGATCGACTCGCCACCGCCGCTCAAACTGGACAAGCGGTACAGCGACCCCAGGCCGATCACCGCCAGCGTCCCCAGGGTGAAAAACAGCAGCGCGCCGGGATGGGCGCCCGCAAACAACCACACCACCAAGTCGACCGCTACCACGATGGCCAGTACCGCCAACACGAACAGCACCACCAGGCGCGTGGAGCTGCGCCGGGCCGCGGCCTGGTGTTCAAAGAAGTTCATCGGCGTGACCTGGCGGCGCTACCGGCGGCGACGCTAGAACTGCACCTGCGGCGCTTGGCGCATTTGCGCCTGATCGGCCGGAATGTCGAGCAGCCCCGCCGGCTTGAAGCCGAAGTTGCCGGCGATCAGGCTGGCCGGAAACACCTCGCGCCGCGTGTTGTAGGCGGTCACCGCATCGTTGTAGGCCTGCCGGGCGAAAGCCACCTTGTTTTCGGTGCTGGTCAGTGCCTCGGTCAGCTGCATCATGGTCTGGTTGCCTTTCAGGTCCGGATACGCCTCGACCACGGCCAGCAGCCGGCCCAGGGCGCCCTGCAGCACGCCCTCGCTGTTGCCCAGTTGCGCCATGGCTTCGGGATCACCGGGATGGCTATTGGCCGCCGACAGGCCCGATATTGCCGCCGCGCGAGCGTTCATGACCGACTCCAGGGTCTCGCGCTCGTGTTTCAGGTAACCCTTGGCGGTTTCCACCAGGTTGGGGATCAGCTCGAACCGCCGTTGCAGTTGCACGTCAATCTGCGCAAATGCGTTCTTGAACCGATTCCGCGCCGTCACCAGACCGTTGTAAAGACCGACACCCCAGAAAATGAACAGGGCAACTAAAGCCAATAGAATCAGGAAGCTGAACATGATTGCTCGCAAACCTCTGGATAACAGCGTTATGATCGGGTGAACCCAGCATACGCAGGCGCTGCGACCGATGAAAGACGATCCAAACAGGCGACCCGGCATCAGCGGACGCTTGGCGGCGCTCGCATTCCTCCTGACCCTGGCCTTGGCCTCCACTGCGCAGACTTCATTGCGCGGGGACGATGCGCCGCCGCCGAGTCCGACCATCACCGTGGCAGGCACTGGCCAGGCGCCGGCAGCCACCGTGGTACCGGTGGTGGTGCCGTCTGGCTCGCCTGAAAGCTTGACCAACGCCGAGCTGCCACCGCCCGCGATCGTTCCCGCCGGTCCGCCGCTACCCACGGGGTTTGATGTCCAGACCTTCGAGGCCATGGCGCAGCAGATCGTCGCCGACCAACGGGTGCCGGGCCTGGCGATGGCGATCGTGCATAACGGACAGATCCTCAGCGCTCGCGGTTATGGCATTACCGATGTCAGCGATGCCGAGCCGGTCGACGGACACACGGTGTTCCGCCTGGCCTCCCTGTCGAAAGCGTTCGCCGGCGCCACGGCGGGGCTGCTGGTCAGCAATGGCACCTTGCGCTGGGACAGCAAGCTGACCGATTACCTTCCCCAGTTCGAACTCAGCACGGCCGGCGCCGCGCAGAAGATCACCGTCGCGGACCTGCTCAGTCACCGCGTCGGCCTGCCGCATAACGCCTATGACCGTGACCTTGAAAACTACGTTTCCTACCGCGACTTGACCCGCAAGCTGGCCAACGCGCCAATGAAGTGCGCGCCGGGCACCTGCTATGCCTATCAGAACGTGGCCTTCAGCCTGATTGGCGACATCGTGTTTGCCGCGACCGGCGACTTCTACAGCCAGGAAGTCCAAAGCCGCCTGCTCAAGCCCTTGGGGATGAACGACGCCAGCGTCGGCCTGGAAGGCATCGAGTCCAGCGCGCGTTGGGCCAAACCGCATGTGCGCCGCAGCGGCGGCTGGGTCTCGCTGATGCCCAAGCCCACCTATTACGAAGTGGCACCGGCGGCGGGGGTCAATGCCAGCGCCAGCGACATGGCGCAATGGTTGATCGCCCAGACCGGTCACCGCCCCGACGTACTGCCTGCCCCGCTGCTGGCCACCTTGCACGAGTCGCTGGTGGATACGCCCTATCAGACGCGCAGTTCGGCCTGGCGGCGCGCGCGCCTGGACTCGGCAGGGTATGCGTTGGGCTGGCGCGTCTATGACTACTCCGGCCACCGGCTGATCTACCACGCCGGAGCGGTGCAGGGTTATCGGGGCATGATCGCACTGCTGCCCGAGAGCGACCTGGGCATTGCGGTGCTGTGGAACGGCGAAAGCTCGCTTCCATCAGGGCTGCTGCCGACCCTGATCGACCGCGCGGTGGGCATCCCCTCGGAGCTCACTGCCTGGGTCGATGTGGATATGGACCGGACCACGACCACCATGTACGCCAACCGGCAGGAGCCGGGTGAGGCTCCGGGCAGCACGGCCACCAGCGCTACCGCCGCGCCGCAATAGCCGGGTTTCTCCCGGCACCATCGCAAATAAAAAAACTCTCCCCCGCCTGGGCTGCGGGAGAGAGTCGGATCAGCTGTTCCGGTATCGGGTACTAATCAGATTATTGGCGCCGGGGTGGCCGGCATCGGCTTGGGCGCGGCTGGCTTGCGGGACGCACGCCGTGCCGGCTTCTTGGCCGTGCCACTGTCGGCTACTTTCTTGACCGCCGGCTTGCTGGCCTTCTTCGCTGCCGGCTTGCGGGCTACTGCACTCTTCTTGGCTGCTTTCTTGACGGCGGGTTTCTTTGCCGTGGCCTTCTTCACTGCTTTCTTGGCCGTAGCTTTCTTGGCCGTAGCTTTCTTCGCGGCGGGCTTCTTCACGGCCTTCTTGGCTGTAGCTTTCTTGGCCGTGGCTTTCTTCGCGGCAGTTTTCTTTACTGCTTTCTTGGCCGTCGCCTTCTTCGCGGTGGCCTTCTTCACGGCCTTCTTGGCAGTGGCCTTCTTGGCGGCGGCCTTCTTCACGGTCTTCTTCGCCGCAGATTTTTTGGCTGTGGCCTTCTTTACCGCCTTCTTGGCTGCCGGCTTCTTGGCAACGGACTTCTTCACCGCCTTTTTGGCAGCTGACTTCTTGACGACCGCCTTCTTCACTGCCTTTTTGGCAACAGGCTTCTTGGTCGCTGCCTTCTTGGCAACCTTCTTCGCCGCCGGCTTGCCGGCAACCTTGGTTGCCGCCTTCTTGGCAGCGGGTTTCTTCTTCGCAGCTTTCTTCGTGGTGGCCATGTTGATGACTCCTCGTCAGTGGTCTATCGGTAAATACAGCCCAGTACCAAGTAATGCCGTGGGTACATCCCACGACCAGCCGCCGGTGCAAGAAGACGCTCCGGAACGGATTCGAACCAGCCCCACGCAACACCGGACTTGACGACTGCAACGCCGGGAAAACAAAAACCCGATTCGCCGTTGACGAACCGGGCTGATTGCGATGGACCTGTTGCAACGACGTGATGCGTTTCCCGCCAGGGACAACAATGCCGCGGCCACCATTTCGATTGACGTGATGGAGGCCCGACTTGTTGCACACGTTGTTGCGTTGGCTTTGCTCACTCTCTTCCGCAGTAAGTGTCTGCTGGGCAAAACCTAATCACGGACTTTCAAGCTGTCAACAATTGCGCACGATCGATTTATCCAAGTGACGTCGCCGACCCCTTCAACCAAGGCATCTGGCACGCACGTTCAAGCCGACACACGCAACGCCGTTTTGCATGACGCATTTTTGCTGGCATGCAGGAAGCCATATGCAGTACGGCTTTCAATGACGCTCCCATGCCGCGCGTCGGTGCAGTTGGCAATCGACGCATCGCGCCGGAAAATTCAAGTGGTGATATTTTCACCACACAATCGTCGCATCCAAATCTGAAGCCAATCCATCGCGCCACCGCATTGCACAAGCACAAGTGCGCCGAAATGCGCGAAGGTTTCAACATCGCGTGAGCACCGATGTCGGCTTGTCCGCGATGTCCATCGACAAAAAAACCCGCGTCGGTAACGACGCGGGTTCGGGTAAGCCAAGGCGTCGATCAGTGATCGTCGTCTTCAATCAACTCGCCGTATGCGTCGGGGTCGAGCAGCTCTTCCAGCTCGTCGCGATTCTCGACCTCCAGGGCGAAGATCCAGCCTTCGCCGAATGCGTCTTCGTTGATGGTCTCGGGCTTGTCGGTCAGCGCATCGTTGACCGCGACCACGGTGCCGGTGACCGGCGCGTAGATGTCCGATGCAGCCTTGACCGACTCGACCACGGCGCAGGGGTTGCCGGCCTCGATGCGGTCACCGATGTTCGGCAACTCGACGTACACCAGGTCACCCAGCAGTCCCTGGGCGTGGTCGGATATTCCCACCGTGACCCGGCCGTCGTCTTCGGCTCGGGCCCATTCGTGGGTTTTCTGGAACTTCAAGTCGCCGGGGATCTCACTCATGACAATGCTCCGCTGCTACGGCTGATGGGATGAAGGGGCAAATAGTGTAACCAAGGGTGGGTGCCGCGGGGTGTCCCGAGACACGGATTGCCGGTCGGCTCACGCCAATACCCCATCCTGGGCCTGGCCGTCGCGCACGAACGGGAACTTCACCACCCGGACCGGCACTTCCTTGCCACGGATGTCCACGCGCACGTTGCCGGCACTGCCAAGCGACACCTCGCCAGCAGGAATCCGGGCAAACGCGATCGCCTTGCCCAGGGTGGGTGAAAAGGTGCCGGAGGTGATTTCGCCGTCGCCATGGTCGGTCAGCACTTTCTGGCCGTGACGCAACACCCCGCGGTCGTCCATCACCAGGGCGATCAGCTGCCGGGGCGCGCCATCGGCATGTTGCCGCTCGAGCACGTCGCGACCGATGAAGTCACGGCCCTCGTCGAGCGATACGGTCCAGCCCAGTGCGGCTTCGTAGGGCGAGACCTCCTCATCCATGTCCTGGCCGTACAGGTTCATGCCCGCCTCCAGGCGCAAGGTATCGCGGGCACCGAGGCCGGCGGGTTTCACGTCGGCGGCGAGCAAGGCGTCCCACAAGGCAACGGCGCGACCCTGCTCCAGCACCAGCTCGAAGCCGTCCTCACCGGTATAGCCGGTGCGCGCCAGGAACACCTGGGTGCCGTTGGCGGTGCGGGTATCGGTCGCGGAGAATTTCGCGAGCTTGCCGACCCGCTCGCGCTCGCCCTCTTCCAGCAACCCGAGCACCGTATCCCGCGCCCGTGGGCCCTGCACGGCCACCAGGGCCAGGTCCTCGCGCTCGGAGACACGCACGTCAAACGCCTGCGCCTGCGCGTTGATCCAGGCCATGTCCTTGTCCCGGGTGGAAGCGTTGACCACCAGGCGGAAGAAATCCTCGGCCATGAAATAGATGATCAGGTCGTCGATGACACCGCCGCGCTCGTTGAGCATGCAGGTGTACAACGCCTTGCCCGGCTTCTTCAGCTTGTCGATCGAGTTGGCGACCAACTTGCGCAGGAACTCTCGGGTGCGCTCGCCATGCAGGTCGACCACGGTCATATGGCTGACGTCGAACATGCCCGCCGTCTTGCGCACCGCGTGATGCTCGTCGATCTGGGAGCCGTAGTGGATCGGCATGTCCCAGCCGCCGAAGTCGACCATCTTGGCGCCAAGCGCACGATGGCTGCCATTGAGGACCGTTTGTTTCAAAGCCGTCGTCTGGGTCATGACCAATCCTGATGAAAGGGGAAGCCAGTCATTATCCCAGAGACGCGAACATTTTCGGGGCAGGTTGTCCCCGCCGATGACGCCACCGATCAACCGGCCGATTCGACCAGCAGGGTCATGTCCGAGCTGCCGACGATTCGCACCGGCACGCCGACCGGCAGATCCGGACCGCTGACATCCCAATAGGCGTCGGCGATCTGCACCCGTCCGTGGCCCTGCACGATCGCCTGCTGCAATGGCACCACCTGGCCGACCAGCGCATCGGCGCGGCGATTGAGGTTCGGCCGGTCGCTTTGGCGCCCGCGACCACGAAACCGGACACGATAGATCTGGATCGACACGAAGCTCAGCACCACGAACGCGGTTATCTGTGCCAGCAACGGCATATCGAACAGCAACACCAACACGAACACCGCCGCCGCCGCAAACCCCAGCCAGAGCATGAACGCACCTGGCGCGAGGGCCTCAATGGCGAACAACGCCAGTGCGACCGCTCCCCAGCTCACCGCCTGCCAGTCCCAATGCATGGCTCAGCCTCCAACCCGCATCGGCGGCACCGGGCGATTGCCGGGCTGCTGACCCAACGCGTCCTTGGCCAACTCGGCGATGCCGGCCAGCGAGCCGATCACGCCGGCCGACTCCATCGGCATCAGCACGAACTTCTGGTTCGGCGCTTCGGCCAGTGCCTTGAACGCCTCGATGTATTTCTGCGCGATGAAGTAATTGATCGCCTGCACGTTGCCCTGCGAAATCGCGTTGGACACCATCTCGGTCGCCTTGGCTTCCGCCTCGGCCAGCCGCTCGCGCGCTTCCGCTTCACGGAAAGCCGCTTCGCGCTCGCCCTCGGCATGCAGGATCGCGCCCTGTTTCTGGCCCTCGGCTTTCAGGATCTCGGCCTGACGGAAGCCCTCGGCTTCCAGGATGTTGGCGCGTTTCTCGCGCTCGGCCTTCATCTGCCGGGCCATCGCCTCGACCAGGTCGCGCGGCGGGGCGATGTCCTTCAGCTCGATGCGGTTGACCTTCAGCCCCCACGGATGGGTGGCCTGGTCGACGGCGACCAGCACCTTGGCGTTGATCTCGTCACGACGCGACAGCGATTCGTCCAGGTCCATGGAGCCGATCGAGGTGCGGATGTTGGTCATCACCAGGTTGAGCGTGGCGATCTCCAGCTGCGCGACCTCGTAGGCCGCCTTGGCCGCGTCGAGTACCTGGAAATAGACCACGCCGTCGACCTTGACCACGGCGTTGTCCTTGGTGATGACGTCCTGGCTGGGCACGTCCAGCACCTGCTCCATCATGTTGATCTTGCGGCCGATGTCCTGGTAGACGGGGATCAGGAAGTGCAGGCCCGGCGACAGCGTGTGGGTGTACTTGCCGAACGCCTCGACCGTCCACTCATAGCCTTGCGGCACCATGCGTACCGCCTTGAATACCATCACGACGCCGACGACCAGCAGCACGATGGCGAGTATCGATCCCAGTGTCATTCCCTGTTCCCCTTGTCTGAAGGGACGAGTATAGGCACAGCTGCTTGCCCCGCGCGGATCAGGGCGCGGAGGTCGCCGCTGGGCCTTCCGTCTGCGCCGGCTCGACCCATTCGGCAAACACCGCATCGATATCCGACGCCGCCACCTGGTGCCCTTGTTCGAGCTCGGCCGCCTGGGCAAACAACGGCATGATCATCGCCATGCCATCGATTCCGGTCTTCATATGCGCGCCATTGGTGGACAGCAGGTCCGACCAGCGCGCACGTACCCCGGCCCAGAAGTCGGCGGTAGCGGCCCAGTAGGTGTAGGCGGGCTGGAAGTCGACATCGGTGGTCCTGACGTAATCGTTGAAGCCGAACTCGCGGGCCAGTTCGACCTGGCTGCCATCCGCCTCGCGCCGGACCTTGGTGTTGAACTGCTCGTGGGACCATCCGCCGGGAGTGATGGTGTGCCGGTTGATCACCGCCAGCGCGTTGTAGTCGCTGCGCCGGGTGTACTCGCGTCGCGGCAACGGGCGCCAGCTGGTATCGCTGGTCCAGGTGGAAATGCCTTTGGCATGCTGCCATTCACCGGTGCCGCAATAGCGCGGGGCGTCGCTGACCTCGTACACGCATTGGGTCCAGGCGCCGCGGGTCACGTCAGCGGGAATCGCATGCACGGTCCAGGTCTGGTCGGCGCTGAACTCGAACCGCTGCGGCGCCTCGTACACCCAATCCTGACGCCAGTGCTTGGTGACGTGGCCGCTGCGGGCGTCGACCAGAATATGCTGCAACACGATCCTGTCGGGTGCGTCCTCCACCACGATCACTGTCTCGCTGCCGCCGCTGCGCATCGCCGGCGCACGTTCGTATCCAGGTTGGAGCAACACGGTCTCGTCGAAGGCGAAGTCGACCAGGTATTCGCCCTGCATGGCGAGGATGGCGGCACGGTCGGCAGCAGGGCTGGACACCGCCGCGATGGCCGGCGTTGCCACCAGCCCGGTGAGGGCGGCCAATGCCGCCGATAGCAGGATGGTCATGGGTTTTGCGGACATGGGTTTCGTGGACATGGGTTCTGTGGAAACAGGGTTCAAGGACATGGGTTTCTCCAGACAGGATCGAAGCGGCGTCACCACTGGAAGGCCACGCTCACGGAAAGGTTGCGGCCGGGACTGGTGTAGCGATCCAGCGTGCGGCTGGTAGCAGCGACCGCCGGCACGTCACCCGATTGCCAGTACTTGCGGTCGGTCAGGTTGAACACACCAACGTTGACCTTCGCCCCGGGAGCAAAGCGCCAATGGGCCAGCAGGTCGAACACGCCATAACCGCCTTGCCCGTACAGCGCCGGATCGGACAGGTGATCCTTGCGCCCGACGAAACGGCCGGCCAGCTCCACGCCACGGTCATGGCGGTCCCAGGCCAGCCCGAGGGTGGCGCTCAGCGGGTCGACCGAGTCCAGCGGCACGTCCTCGCTGCGGTTGTCACCGCGCGCATAGGCCGCCGCCCCACGCAGCGACCATCCCTGCAGGCCATCGGCCAGCGCGCCAAGCTCGACCCCGGCCTTGAGCTCGAGGCCACGAATGCGCGCATCGGCGACGTTCTGCGACTGGAAGACCATCAGGCCGGCATCGTCGAAACCGATGAGGCGGTACGACTCGATGAAGTCGTCGTAGCGGCTGTCGTAGCCCGCCAGGCTGGCGTGGACGGCTTCGCCGGCGAAACGAAGGCCGAGCTCGATGCCGTCGCTGGTTTCCGGCTTGAGGTCCGGGTTGGCGATGGCGGTGTAGCCGAACATCAGGTTGGTGAACCCGATGTTGACATCGTTGTAGGGCGGCGAGCGGAAGCCGCGCGAATAGCCGCCAAACAGCGACCAGTCCGTGGAGAAGTGCCAGACCGCTCCAAGCTTGGGCGACAGATTGGTCTCGGTCAGGCCACTGACCCGCACGCCTGGATTGTCTTCGGCGAAGATGTTGTCCAGGCGCGGACGCAGTTCGTAATGATCGATCCGCAACGCCGGCACCAGGCGGAAGCTGCCATCGGCGAAGTCGATCTCGTCCTGCAGGTAGAGCGCGGCAGTGGTGGTACGGCTGATCGGGAAATCGCGTACCGGAAACACGTCCGGCAGCATCGCGTTGCTGACCGCGCCGGTATCCAGGTTGTGCACGCGGCCGTCGCGTTTTTGCCGCGTTTCAGTGCGCGCCAGGTCCAGCCCGTAGCTCAGCGCATGCTCCACCCGGCCGGTGCTGAACGACTTGCGCGCGTTTGCCTGGAGCCCATACAGACGCTGATCGAAATCAAATTCCCGCGCGCGCAGTTCGTTCACGCCTGCGGCGGTTCGGCGCCGTTCGATGCTGTCCTGGGTGGTCTGGCTGTCCTGGCGATAGAGCTGCCAGTCCAGGGCGTCGGCGAAACCGGCATCCAGTGCATCCAGCTCGTGACTCAGCGATATGCGTGCGCGTGATTGATGGTCATCACCGAGGACCTGCAGGTTGTTTGCGCCAGTCAACGATTGCAGCCCCCGAGAGGTCAGCACATCGGTCTGCGCATCGTCCTCGTTGCCCTCGACCGTCAACCGGAAGCGCTGCGACGCATTGGGCGCGAACACCAGTTTGGACAGCAGGCTGCGGCCATCACGATGTTGCGGGTTGGGCGCGGTACGCGAGCTGCCCTCGCTGTGGTCACTTCCCTGGTTTTCGGCTTCCCGGCCCTGCCGATGGCCGGCAGCGACCATGCCCGACCAGCGCTCGCCAGCGAACGCCGCGGTAGCGCTACCGGACAAGGCATTCCAGCTGCCCTCATGGCCGATCTTGAAACCGAAGTAGGCGGTCTTGCCGTCGCGCAGGTAATCCAGCGGATCGCGGGTGATGAACGACACCACCCCACCAAGCGCGTCGGAGCCGTAGAGCGAACTGGACGGCCCGCGTACCACCTCGACCCGTTTCAGGGTATCGAGATCGACGAAGTTGCGGTTGGCGTTGGAGAAGCCGCCGATCGCAAATGCATCCGCCACCGGGATGCCATCGGTCTGGATGCGCACCCGATTGCCATCCAGGCCGCGGATGCGGATGCCGCCGATACCGAAGCGGCCAAACTCCGCGGGCACGCTGATGCCGGGCTCATAACGGAACAGGTCCCTCAGGTTGTTCGCCAGGATGTCGTCCATCCGCTCACGCTCGATCACGTCGACCGTATTGGGCACATCGACAATCTGGCGCGTTGTGCGGGTGGCGGTCACCACCACACGATCCAGTTCAGCGGCAACGACCGCAGCTGTGGCCTGGGAAGACTGGTCACTGGCAACGGCAATGCCGGGCAACGCCAGGCACAGGGCGAAAAACAACGGATGGGGCAGCATATCGGGCTCGCTCGGAAAGAATGATGGCGAGCTGGCTTGCGGCGGATACCGGTGGCGGGCGACCTGGGAAATATCGTCGTGCAGCCGCGCGGTGTGGCCACCGCGGGACAGGCAACCGTGGAAAGGGAGCTACTTGGTCAGGATCAACTTGTCGTTACGCGTATGGCGCAGGCGATAGACCTCGCCACCGTGACGGATCAGCACTTCGCGCGCGCCGCCGAGCAACGAGTCGCTGTCGAACTGGCCAGGCGCCAACGACGCCGGCGCTTGCGGCCGGAACGTCTGGGGGAAGGAAACCGGGTTGGCGATGCGTGACTTGAGCTGGACATCCGGCGAATGGGCCAACGAGAACTGCGGGCGCATGGGCATTACTCGATCAGGATTGACTGATGATGATAATCATTCTCATTTGAGAATCAAGCGGTACCGTATCCCCCCGCTCAGGCCGCCACGACGCGTACCTTGTGCCAGCACGTCTCGTCCAGCCGCTCCAGCAGTTCGATGGCCTGCAGGTTCTGCAACAACTGCTCCACCCGGCTGGCACCGAGGATCACGCTGGACACGTGCGGGTTACGCAGACACCAGGCGATCGCCAACGGTGCGGGAGCCACATCGAACTCGGCCGCCAGCGCGGTGAATTTCCGGGCACGCTCGATCCGGTGCTGTTCGGGCTCGCCGATCGCCAACTTGCGCAGCCAACCGTTGTCCTGCCGGCCCAGCCGGGTCTGCTCGGGGATGCCGGCGTTGTACTTGCCGGTGAGCAGGCCGGACGCCAGCGGCGACCAGGTGGTGATGCCCATGCCGTATTCGGAATACAGCGGCGCGTATTCCAGCTCGACCCGTTCGCGATGGAACAGGTTGTACTGCGGCTGTTCCATGGTGGGTGCGTGCAGGTGATGATTACGGGCGGCCTTGTGCGCCTCGCGGATCTGCGCTGCAGACCATTCCGAGGTGCCCCAATACAGCACCTTGCCCTGGCGGATCAACGCGTCCATCGCCCACACGGTCTCCTCGATCGGGGTATCGGGATCGGGACGGTGGCAGTAGTAAAGATCGAGATAATCGACGCGCAGGCGCTTGAGCGCATCGTGGCAGGCGTCGGTGACGTGCTTGCGCGACAACCCGCGCTGGGTCGGTCGCGGGGCGTCGGTGGCACCGAAGTACACCTTGCTGGACACGCAGTAGCCATCGCGCGGCAGCCGCAGGTCGGCAATGACATCGCCCATCAACTGCTCGGCCACGCCATTGCCGTAGGTCTCGGCATTGTCGAAGAAGTTGACGCCGTGATCCCACGCGGCGGCGATCAGCTCACGCGCGGTGCCACGGGGGATCTGCCCGCCGAAGGTGACCCAGGCACCAAACGACAGCGCTGACAGTTGCAGGCCGGAAGTTCCCAGGCGGCGATATTGCATGACGACGACTCCTTCTACGCGATGGCCTCAGTGTAATCCGGCAGCCGCGACCACCACGACGCCCTGCCCCGCCACGACAATTTGGACAGCGACGGGGTAGACTGCGCGGGCTTCTTCCTCCGGGGAGTAGTCCGCCCGCGTCGACGTAGCGTCGAACACATCGACACGGGAGCATGCATCAACATACTTGGCCGGCTGGCCATGGTGCATGCGGGTCGCATCCGATGATGTGGCGTGGACGAGACCGAAGGCAGGCATGCGCAGACAACCCATGGGCGGCCCCCTTCACAGGACGGCCCGGGTCGGGCGGCGCGGCCTGCTTTCGTCACCACGCCGCCCGGCCCCTGGAACTTGAAATGGATGCATTCCCGCTTGCGACCGCCCTGCTCTCGGCCGGCACCGTGGCCCTGGCAGAGATCGGCGACAAGACCCAACTGCTGGCACTGCTGCTGGCCGCGCGATTCCGCAAGCCATGGCCGATCATCGGCGGCATTTTTGTCGCGACCATCCTCAACCACGCACTTGCGGCCTGGTTCGGAACGATGGTTGCACAATGGCTACAGCCCGAGTCGCTGCGCTGGATCGTGGCGGCCAGCTTCATCGCCGTCGCATTGTGGACGCTCAAGCCCGACACACTCGACGAGGACGATTCGCCGACGCCGGCACGTGGCGCATTCATCGCCACCACCATCGCCTTCTTCGTTGCCGAGATCGGCGACAAGACCCAGGTCGCCACGGTGTTGTTGGCGGCAAAGTATTCGCCCTTGTGGGAGGTGGTGGTCGGCACCACCGTCGGCATGCTGCTGGCGAACGTGCCGGTAGTCCTGCTGGGCAGCCGGTTCGCCGATCGGTTGCCGCTCAAGGCAGCACGTTACGTGGCCGCGGCGGTATTCGCAGGCCTGGGTATCTGGGTGGCAGCGCGCGGCCTGGGGTAGCCTCCCACCAACATCCGCCACGCGCTCGCGCTATCCTCGCCGCAGGCATTGAGGGGACGCGATGGATAGCCAGCAAGGTTTCAGCGAGGCGGTAAGGACGCTGCTGTCGCGACCTGACGAGATCATGCTTGAAAGCGGCGCCAGCGGTGAGTTGCTGGTGGCCCGGCTGCGGGTGGTCATCGCCGCATTGTTGCTGTTGCTGCCGTTGGCGCATGCATTGACGGGCGGCTCGGTCGCCGAGACCCTGACCGGACTGGGCGGGGCAATATTCGCCAACCTGATTTCCCTGCTCTGGTTACAACTGGCACGCCGGCCGCGCCACTATCGCTGGCTTCCATTCGCGACCGCCGCCTTCGACGTCACCGCCACCACGCTGGTGCTGGTCGTACTGGCCACCCAGCATTTGCCTGCCGCACTCAACAGCATGGTCGTGTGGTGCTGTTACTTCCTTGCGATCCTGCTGACGGCGTTGCGAAATGACGGTCGCACTACCGTGTTTGCCGGCGTACTGGCGCTGGTGCAATACGGTCTGTTGAGCGCGCTGGTCTTTTCCGCGGCAACTTCACCGGAACAGTTGCTCTCCAGCGATTATGGGGCGATTACCGCCAGCACCCAGATCCAGCGATTGCTGCTGCTGGTGATCGTGACCCTGCTCACCGCCACGGTGGTTTACCGGACCCAACGGCTGGTGGAGATGTCCGGTACCGACGGGCTGACGCGGCTGCCCAACCGCACCTGGTTGCTGCACCGGATGCCGCGGTTGCTCCAGGCCGCCAACCAGGACGGTCACAGCCTGAGCTTGGCGTTGATCGATATCGACCACTTCAAGCGGGTCAACGATGAAGCCGGACACCACGCCGGTGACCGGGCGCTACGCCACGTGGTCAGCGTCATCCAGGAGGCGGTGGAACCGGGTGACTGGCTGGTGCGACTGGGCGGGGAGGAGTTGGTGCTGGTGATGCGGCAACCGGTAGGCACCGCCTGGGAACGGGTAGAGGCAATACGGCACGTACTGGCGGAACATCCGTTCAACCCTGAACGCGGCCAGCTCGAGCCAATGTGGTTGACATTCAGCGCCGGGATCGCCGCCAGTCCGCAGGACGGACACGACTTGTCCAAGCTGCTGCGTCGTGCCGATCAACGCCTGAAAGTGGCCAAGCGTGAAGGTCGCAACCGGGTCATCGCCCGCGAGGGCTGAGCGCGCGGCAGCGGCGCATTTCCCCTGCGCCCAAGCGCAACGCTTCACCACCACGTCATTTCCCTCTACGCTGCCCTGCAACGATGGCTCAATGCGGGCCGTGACCAAGGGAAGCAAATCTGGTGAGCCTGAAACTTCGACTGATCGTGCTGAACTTCCTGCAGTTCTTTGTCTGGGGCGCGTGGCTGTTGACCATTGGCGCCTACTGGTTCCAGAACAAGGAGTGGTCGGGCACCGGGTTTGGCGCGATCTTCTCGACCATGGGCATCGCTTCGCTGTTCATGCCCTCGTTGATGGGCATCGTCGCGGACAAGTGGATCAATGCAGAGAAGCTGTACGGCCTGCTGCACATTGGCGGGGCGGTGGTGCTGTTCTTCCTGCCCCGGGTCGACAACCCGACCACGATGTTCTGGGTGATGCTGCTCAACATGCTGTTCTACATGCCGACGATCGCACTGGCGATCACGGTGGCGTACAACGCGCTGAAGAACGAGGGCCGCGACGTGGTGAGCGACTATCCGCCGATCCGGGTCTGGGGAACGGTCGGGTTCATCGCCGCTTTATGGACGGTCAGCCTGCTGCAGCTGGAGACCTCGGCCGGTCAGTTCTACGTCGCCGCCGGCGCCTCGTTGCTGCTTGGGTTGTACGCATTCACTCTGCCACCGTGTCCGCCCAAGCTGGGCAAGAGTGAAAAGCACTCGCTGGTGGACGCGCTCGGGCTGACTTCGTTCCGGCTGTTCCGTGATCGCAACATGGCGATCTTCTTCATCTTCGCGATGCTGCTGGGCGCAGCGCTGCAGCTGACCAATGCCTATGGCGATACGTTCCTGCACGACTTCGCCAATGACGCGCGCTACAGGGACACGCTGACGGTGCGCTACCCGGCCATCATCATGTCGATCTCGCAGATCTCCGAGGCACTGTTCATCCTGACCATCCCGTTCTTCCTGAAGCGCTTCGGGATCAAGGCGGTGATGATCATGAGCATGCTGGCGTGGTTCCTGCGCTTCGGGCTGTTCGCCTATGGCGATCCGGGCGACGGCTTGTGGATGATCGTGCTGTCTTGCATCGTCTACGGCATGGCCTTCGACTTTTTCAACATCTCCGGTTCGCTGTTCGTCGAAAGCCAGAGCGACCCGAAGATACGGGCCAGCGCGCAAGGCTTGTTCATGATGATGACCAACGGTGTCGGCGCGGTGCTGGGCAGCGTGTTGAGCGGCTTCATCATCGAGCACTGGTTCACCTATCCGGACCAGAGCAAAAACTGGCATGGCATCTGGATGACCTTTGCGCTGTACGCGCTCGCCATCACGGTGCTGTTCGTGCCGTTGTTCAAGCACAAGCGCGAGTCCGCGGCGGTTGCGGACCAGCGCCGCGCCGGCGATCTCGGTGCCTGAGCGGGAGCGAAGGATGACGCCGGTCGGCACGGTCACCATCATCGGTTCGTTCAACATCGACCACGTGTGGGCGCTGCCGACCCTGCCGCAAGTCGGTGAAACGCTGGCCGGCACGTACCATACCGGCCCGGGCGGCAAGGGCTTCAACCAGGCCACAGCGGCTGCGCGCGCAGGAGCACAGACCGCGTTCGTCTGCTCACTGGGTTCCGACGCGGGCGGCCAGCTCGCCCGCTCGTTGGCGGGCGCGGACGGCATCGAGCTGCACGCCGCCGACAGCGATGCGCCCACCGGGACCGCCGGCATCTACGTCGACCGGCAGGGTCGCAACAGCATCGTCTTCGGTCCCGGTGCGAACGCGGATCTGGGCGCGGACTTCGTGCATGCGCAGGGCCGCGTGCTGGCCGCCTCAACGGTGGTGCTGGCGCAACTGGAGTCGCCGGTCGCGGCGGTGGCGGCCGGGTTCGCGATTGCCCGCGCCAACGACGTGATGACGGTGCTCAACCCGGCGCCGGCGGATGCCGACCTGACCACCGCCCTGCTGGCGCTCAGCGACCTGATCACGCCCAACGAGTCGGAGTTCTGTTCGCAGTTGCTTCGCCACCACGGCGACCGGCTGGCCGCCGACGATCTCGGCGCCTTGGACGATGCAACCCTGCACGGCCACTGCCGCAAATTGTTGCCGCATGGGAGCGTGATCATCACCCTCGGCGCGGCCGGCTGCTTTGTGTCCCACGTCGAGCACCAACGCCGCGGCGATGACCGCGTGTTCTATCGGGTTGCCGCCGCCTTGGCGCAGGTGGTCGACACCACCGGCGCCGGCGACGCCTTCAACGGCGCGCTGGTGGCATCGATCGCCCAGCTGCCGTCGCATCCCTTCGCCCGGCACATAGCCTTTGCCAACCGCTACGCCGCACGCGCCACCGAACACACCGGCGCCGCACAGGCAATGCCACGCCTGCGTCCGGAAGCGGACGGGGTCATTGCCGTCATCCCCGCCAGCTAGAATACCCACCATGCAGATCGGCCCTTACACCATTGACCCGAAAGTGATCCTCGCCCCCATGGCCGGGGTCACCGACAAGCCGTTCCGGGTGCTGTGCAAGCGCCTGGGTGCGGGCTTGTGCGTGTCGGAGATGACCACGTCCGACCCGCGTTTCTGGGCGACAACCAAGTCCCGCCACCGCATGGACCATGCCGGCGAGCCGGCGCCGATCAGCATCCAGATCGCCGGTACCGTGCCGGCGATCATGGCCGACGCGGCGCGCCACAACGTCGATCAGGGAGCGCAGATCATCGACATCAACATGGGTTGCCCGGCCAAGAAGGTCTGCAACGCGTGGGCCGGGTCGGCGCTGATGCGCGAGCCGGCATTGGTTTCGCGGATCGTGGAAGCAGTGGTCAACGCGGTCGATGTTCCGGTGACGCTGAAGATCCGCACTGGCTGGGCGGCCGGCCAACGCAATGCGCTGGAGATCGCCCGCATCGCCGAGTCCGCCGGCATCGCCGCATTGGCGGTGCATGGACGCACCCGAGACCAACAGTACAAAGGCGTGGCCGAGTACGACACCATCGCCGAGGTCAAGGCCGCGCTGTCGATCCCGGTCATGGCCAATGGCGATATCGACTCCCCGCTCAAGGCCGAGGCGGTGTTGAAATACACCGGTTGTGATGCGGTGATGGTGGGGCGTGCCGCGCAAGGCCGGCCCTGGATATTCCGCGGGATTGCCCATTACCTGGCCACCGGCGAGTTGCTGGCCGAGCCTTCCCTGGTCGAGGTGCGTGACGTGTTGCTGGGTCACCTTGATCACCTTCACCGGTTCTATGGCGAGCGTTCCGGCGTGCGTATCGCGCGCAAGCACCTGGGTTGGTATGCGAAAGACCACCCGGAAAACACCGCCTTCCGCGCCGTGGTCAACCAGGCCGAGACCGCCCAACTGCAGGTCCGGCTGACCCGGGATTATTTCGACGCGTTGATCGCCGGCGTCGCGCCGCAGCTGCCCGTCGCCGCCTGAATATACTCCTCGGCTGGAGCCGGCCACCCGCCCTCAGTACCACCTTAACCACAGGCAAACTCCGGTCACGGCACAATGCGCCAACCAGATGTTGCCTGTATCATTCGCACCCATCCCTTTATCCGAATGCAAGGATATAGCCCTGATGTCCAGCTACCTGTTTACCTCCGAATCCGTTTCCGAAGGCCACCCGGACAAGATCGCCGACCAGATCTCCGACGCCGTCCTGGATGCGATCCTGACCCAGGACAAGCGCGCCCGCGTGGCCTGCGAAACCATGGTCAAGACCGGCGTCGCCATCGTCGCTGGCGAGATCACCACCTCGGCGTGGATCGATCTGGAAGAGGTGACCCGCAAGGTCATCCTGGATATCGGCTACAACAGCTCCGAGGTCGGTTTTGACGGCGCCACCTGCGGCGTGTTGAACCTGATCGGCAAGCAGTCGCTTGATATCGCCGCCGGCGTGGATGGCAGCAAGAAGAAGCTGAAAAAGCCGGAAGAACAAGGCGCGGGCGACCAGGGGCTGATGTTCGGCTATGCCTGCAACGAGGCCCCCGAGTTCATGCCGGCGCCGATCTATTACAGCCATCGGCTGGTCGAGCAGCAGGCGAAGATCCGCAAGAAGAAGAACTCCCCGCTGCCGTGGCTGCGTCCGGACGCCAAGAGCCAGGTCACCCTGCGCTATGACGACGCCGGCCAGATCGCCGGCCTGGATGCGGTGGTGCTGTCGACCCAGCACGATCCGGGCATCAAGCAGAAGGACCTGGTCGAGGCGGTCCGCGAGCACATCCTCAAGCCGGTGCTGCCGAAGGCGTGGCTGGAGTCACTGCCCAAGAACAAGATCCACATCAACCCGACAGGCATCTTCGTGGTGGGCGGGCCGGTGGGCGATTGCGGCCTGACCGGGCGCAAAATCATTGTTGACACCTACGGCGGCATGGCGCGCCACGGTGGCGGTGCGTTCTCCGGCAAGGACCCATCCAAGGTCGACCGTTCGGCCGCCTACGCCGCGCGTTACGTGGCCAAGAACCTGGTCGCCGCCGGTCTGGCCGACAAGTGCGAGGTGCAGTTGTCCTACGCGATCGGCGTCGCCGAGCCGACCTCGATCTCGGTCACCACCTTCGGCACCGGCAAGATCAGCGATGACAAGCTCGAACTGCTGATCCGCAAGCATTTCGACCTGCGCCCGTACGGCATCGTCAAGATGCTCGACCTGATCCACCCGGTCTATCAGGCGACCGCGGCTTACGGTCACTTCGGCCGCAAGCCCAGGGACGTCAGCTACACCGACTCGGTTGGCGTGACCCACAAGGCGACGGCGTTCTCGTGGGAGAAAACCGACAAGGCCGAAGAGCTGCGCAAGGCGGCGAAGCTGAAGAAGTAGAATGGCGCGGCTTGCGCGGCTGCAATCGGAATGATGTCGTCGTAAACGGGCCGCCTCTCGCGGCCCGTTTACGTTTCTCGCCGTGACATTCACGGCGGCATCCGCACCGATCACAACCGCCCCTCTTCGTTGGTCGCACGACCAGCGGCACCCCGCCCCAGAACACGGATTGCGCTCCTTGAACACCGACACCACCCCACCGCCGATGGACGATAGCGACCATCTCTCGCCCGAGCGCCTGCGCGCGGCGTTGGAGCTGCTGGAGGCCGTCGCCGCTGACCGCACCTTGCTCGATGCCGTGCCCGATGCCGAGCGCAAGCGGCTGCACCAGGCCGTCGCCCGGGTCTATCACCCCGAACCGGGCACCCGTCGACAAAAACTCAAGGCGCGCGAGCGCGAGCTCAATGCCGAGAAGATCCGCCGTGCCGACGCGGCGCTGAACCAGACCGGCATCCGCACGCTGCGGCGCAAGCCGGTGTTCACCGCGCTCAACTACTTTCCACCACACGGCCCCGGCGCACAGGCGTTGCTGGCACAGGGCGAACTCGAGGCAGCCGACGCCGGCCACGAATCTCCCGAGCTGCTGCACTGCTACGTCTGCAAGCAGAAATACACCCATGTGCACCACTTCTACGACCAGCTGTGCCCGGCCTGCGCGGCGTTCAACTTTCACAAACGCACCGAGCTGGCCGACCTCAGCGGCCGGGTCGCACTGCTGACCGGCGGGCGGGTCAAGATCGGCTATCAGGCCGGACTGAAACTGCTGCGCGCGGGCGCGGAACTGATTGTCACCACCCGCTTCCCCCGCGATTCCGCCGCCCGCTACGCGCAGGAGCCGGATTTTGGCGACTGGGGCCACCGGCTGGAGGTGTTTGGCCTGGACCTGCGCCATACGCCAAGCGTAGAGGCGTTTTGCAGCGAGCTGCTGGCCACCCGCCCGCGGCTGGATTTCATCATCAACAACGCCTGCCAGACGGTGCGTCGCCCGCCGGAGTTCTACGCCCACATGATGGCCGGCGAGACCGCGGCGCTGCGCGATACGCCGGAAGCGGTGCGCCAGCTGATCGGCAATTACGAGGGCTTGCGCAGCCAGGACCTGCTCGGCGAGGCGACCGCATCGGTGCAGGCCGCGGCGGCGCGCAGTGACTTGCCAACGATGGCTGGCGAGGCCGCCGGGCTGCTGCGTGCGGCCGAGCTGTCGCAGGTGCCGCTGCTGGCGGAGGAACTGCTGGGCCAGAAACACCTGTTCCCCGAAGGTCGGCTCGACCAGGACCTGCAGCAGGTTGACCTGCGCGGGCGCAATTCCTGGCGGCTGCAGATGCACGAGGTGCCGTCGGTGGAATTGCTGGAGGTGCAACTGGTGAACGCGATCGCACCGTTCCTCATCAACGCACGCCTGAAGCCGCTGATGCTGCGCAGCGCGGATGGCAGCGCACCGACCCGCGACAAGCACATCGTCAACGTGTCCGCGGTGGAGGGCCAGTTTTATCGCAACTTCAAGACCACCCGCCATCCGCATACCAACATGGCCAAGGCGGCGTTGAACATGATGACGCGCACCTCGGCCGCCGATTACCACGGCGATGGCATCCACATGAACAGCGTCGATACCGGCTGGGTGACCGACGAGGATCCGGCCGAGCTGGCCGCGCGCAAGGTGCTGGAAGAACGCTTCCATCCGCCGCTGGACATCATTGATGGTGCGGCGCGGATCGTCGATCCGATCATCAATGGCATCAATACCGGCGAGCACGTCTGGGGCCAGTTCCTGAAGGACTACAAGCCGACCGACTGGTAACGATTGCCCGGACCGAACCGGTATAATCGACCGGTCCGCCAAGGGGCGCTGCGACCGTGACCCAGAGTACGGCCAGGCTTGGCAGAACCGATGACACGTCCCATGGACGTGCCGTCCGCAACAACGGCGCCCGGTTGCAATTACCCGCCCTGACGTCCGCATGTTCGATGCGGCAGGGACCGAACCGGAGCACACCATGAACGACACTACCAAGACCTTCTCGACCGAAGGCGATTACAAGATCGCCGACATTTCCCTGGCCGACTGGGGACGCAAGGAACTCGACATCGCCGAGCACGAGATGCCGGGCCTGATGTCAATCCGCCGCAAGCACGCCGCCGAGGCCCCGCTCAAGGGCGTGCGCGTGACCGGCTCGTTGCACATGACGATCCAGACCGCGGTGCTGATCGAGACGCTGAAGGACATCGGCGCCGACGTGCGCTGGGCGTCGTGCAACATCTTCAGCACCCAAGACCACGCCGCCGCCGCGATCGCCGCCACCGGCACCCCGGTGTTCGCCTGGAAGGGCGAGTCGCTGGAGGAGTACTGGGACTGCACGCTGGAGGCGTTGAGCTTCCGCGACGGCAAGGGCGCGGACGGTAAAGAAAAATTTCTCGGGCCGCAGCTGGTGGTCGACGACGGCGGCGACGTGACCCTGCTGATCCACAAGGGCTATGAGCTCGAGAACGGCAGCAAGTGGGTCGATGAGCCGGCCACCTCGCACGAGGAGCAGGTGATCAAGAACCTGCTCAAGCGTGTCGCGACCGAGCGCCCGGGTTACTGGCACACCGTGGTCAATGACTGGAAGGGCGTCTCCGAAGAGACCACCACCGGCGTGCACCGCCTGTACCAGCTGGCCGAAGCCGGCTCGCTGCTGATCCCGGCGATCAACGTCAACGACTCGGTCACCAAGTCCAAGTTCGACAACCTGTACGGCTGCCGCGAGTCGCTGGCCGATGGCCTGAAGCGCGCGATGGACGTGATGCTGGCCGGCAAGGTTGCGGTGGTCTGCGGCTATGGCGACGTCGGCAAGGGCTGCGCGGCATCGCTGCAAGCCTACGGCGCGCGCGTGGTGGTCACCGAAATCGACCCGATCTGCGCCCTGCAGGCGGCGATGGAAGGATTCGAGGTCAACACCATCGAGTCCACCCTGGGCCGCGGCGACATCTACGTCACCACCACCGGCAACAAGGACATCATCACCGCCGTGCACATGCAGGCGATGAAGGACCAGGCGATCGTGTGCAACATCGGCCACTTCGACAACGAGATCCAGGTCGACGCGCTGAAGGAGCTCAAGGGCGTCGAGCACGTCAACATCAAGCCGCAGGTGGACAAGTTCATCTTCCCGAACGGCAACGCGATCTTCCTGCTGGCCGAAGGCCGGCTTGTCAACCTGGGCTGCGCCACCGGCCATCCGAGCTTCGTGATGTCCAACTCGTTTGCCAACCAGACCCTCGCCCAGATCGACCTGTGGGCGAACAAGGACAGCTACGGCAAGCAGGTCTACCTGCTGCCCAAGAAGCTCGACGAAGAAGTCGCGCGACTGCACCTGGAGAAGATCGGCGTGAAGCTGACCACGCTGAGCAACGAACAAGCCGAATACCTTGGCGTGCCGGTCGAAGGCCCGTACAAGCCGGATCATTACCGCTACTGATCGATCGTCCAGTCGGACTCTATTGAAAACGGGCGCTTCGGCGCCCGTTTTTGTTGCGCGAGATGGGAACTTGAATGTTCATCGCGATGAAGCGATATACTCACGCGATTCCCAACCTGTCTACGCGCCCATGATCCCGATCAGCTTCGAGTTCTACCCGCCCAAGACCGACGAGCAGCGCGCGCAACTCGACCGCACCACCACCAAGCTCAAGGCGCACTCGCCGGAATACGTGTCGTGCACCTTCGGCGCCGGTGGCTCGACCCTGAGCTACACGCCGGAAACCGTCGAGCGGCTGCAGCACCGCCATGCGCTCAGCTCGGCGCCGCACATCTCCTGCGTCGGCGGCACCCGCGCCGAACTGGGCGAGCTGCTGCAGCGCTACAAGGCCATGGGCTGCCGCCGCATCGTCGCCCTGCGCGGCGACCTGCCGTCGGGCATGGGCCATCCCGGCGACTTCCGTTACGCCACCGACCTGGTCGAGTTCATCCGTCGCGAGCACGACGGCCAGTTCCACATCGAGGTCGCCGCCTACCCCGAGGTGCACCCGCAGGCACGCGATGCCCATTCCGACATCGGCCACTTCGTGCGCAAGGTAGAGGCCGGCGCCGACGGCGCGATCACCCAGTACTTCTACAACGCCGACGCCTACTTCCGCTTTGTCGATGACGTCCGCGCCGCCGGCGTCGACATCCCGATCGTGCCCGGGATCATGCCGATCTCGAACTTCAGCCAGCTCCGGCGTTTCTCCGAAATGTGCGGCGCCGAGATCCCGCGCTGGATCGCCCAACGCATGCTGGCCTATGGCGACGACGCCGAAAGCATCCGCGGTTTTGCCACCGACGTGGTGGCTGGTTTGTGCAGGCGATTGGTTGAAGGCGGCGCCCCGGGCCTGCACTTCTACACGCTGAACCTGGCAAAACCGAGCATGAACGTACTCGCCAAGTTGGCCTGAGTTCAGCGGCGGTTGCGAGGGCGTTCAGTCCTGACGCCCTTTGGTTACAAGGCTTTGACGGGGCCGGGCGGAGCCTGTGGTATCCCCGCAGGTCCCCCGTCACCATGAACACGCACTCGCTGATCCCCCTCGCCGCCTTGCTGGCCGCACTCGCCATGCCCGGCGTTGCGCCTGCCCAAGGCGGCAACTTCCAGGACGGCATCCAGCGATGCGAGGCGCCCGACGGGACCGAGATCTACACCGACAAGGCCTGCTCGACGTTCGGCGCCACCGCGATGCCGATGTCGGGCGAACTGCTGACGCGCCTGGCCTCCGACAATGCTGGCCATGACAGCGCCGCCCATGCCGTGTTCGGCGCCCGCCATGCCCCGGCAGTTGCGCGCCGTTCCGCCGCCAGCGGCTGCGCCCGCTCCTCGACCCAGCTGTCGATGGATCTGCAAGGTGCATGGGCGCTGGGCGACGTCAACCGGATCGCCGAGAGTTACCACTGGGTCGGGCTCGACTCCGGCCAGACGCGTTCGATCATGCAGCGGCTGGGTCGCCTGGCGGAGCAACCACTGTGGCAGGCCCACTATTTCGACGCCCGGATCGGTGGCGGGATGATGCAGTTGGCCGATGCCTCCGGCGGCGCCAACCACAGCAATGTCGGGGTCATGCAACTCGTGTTCGGCGACGACGCGTCGCGCCGGGTGCAGGATTTCAAGGTCCGGCGTTACCACGGCTGCTATTTCGTCCAGTTCTGAGCGACCCGCTTCAACGATGCGTCGCCGCCGCGTACGCTGGCGGGATGCCACTCCACCCTGACCATATCCACCCTGACCAGACATTGCTCCCGCCCGGTTTGTCGCGCCGCGGCGGTCTGGTGGCGCTCGGACTGTTGTGCGCGTTGGCCTGGTCACCCAACGCGGCCGCCGAGGTCAACCGCTGCCAGCACAGCGACGGTACGGTGACGTATACCGACCGTCGTTGCTCGGACATTGGCGCGGTCGAACGGGCGCCCCCGCCCGCCCGCGTCGGCAGTCGGCGGATCTATCGTGATGGCTGCGCGCGCAACGTGCAGGACCTGATGTTCGAGATGACCACCGCGATCGACGGTGGCGACGCGAACCGTCTTGCCAGCGTCTACCACTGGGCGGGCGCGTCCAGCCGCGGCGCCACGGCAGTGATGACCCGGCTTGCCGTGGTGGTCAGCCAGCCACTGGTCGACATCGTGCCCGTGGTGCCGGAGCCGGAGCCTGCACCATCGCCGGTATCCACGCCGACCATAGGCGACCCCGGCGAACGCTATTACCCCTCCACGGTGATCGACGCCAAGCCGGTTGCGTTGCGGGTCGTGCAAACCCTCGAAAACGGCGTCACGCCATCGGAAACGGTGTTCGGGCTGCACCGCTACTTCGGCTGCCTGTGGATCAGGAATTGAGCAGGCACAATAAGACGCTCACCCACACGCGGATACCTGACCGATGCAATACCCCGAATGGATCTGGCACAACGGCGCGATCAAGCGCTGGGAAGATGCAACCACCCACGTGATGTCGCACGCGCTGCACTACGGCTCGTCGGTGTTCGAGGGCATTCGTTGCTACGAGACGCCCGCCGGCCCGGCGATCTTCCGGTTGACCGACCACAACGTGCGCCTGTGTGCGTCGGCCAGGATCTACGACATGCCGATGCCGTACGGGGTGGATGAGATCAATGCCGCCTGTCGCGAAGTCATTCGCCGCAACAATCTGGGCAAGGCTTACCTGCGTCCCCTCGCTTTCCGCGGTCTCGGCGGCTTCGGCCTGTCTGCCGACACCCCGGTCGAGATGTCGGTAGCGGCCTGGGAAATGGGCCCATACCTCGGCGCCGGCGTGCTGGAGGCCGGCATCGACGCTTGCGTGTCGAGTTGGCAGCGACTCGCCCCCAACACCATCCCGACCGGGGCCAAGGCCGGCGGAAACTACCTGTCCGGCCAACTGATCGCACGTGAGGCACGGCGGCTCGGCTTCGGCGAAGGGATCGCGCTGGCGTCGACCGGCCTGTTGTCCGAAGGCGCCGGGGAGAACATATTCCTGGTGTTCGACGGCGCCCTGCACACCACCCCGGTCAGTGCCGCGCTACTCAACGGCATCACGCGCAACTCGATCATCCGCCTCGCCCGCGATGCCGGCATCGAGGTGGTCGAGCGGGACATGCCGCGCGAGTACCTGTACCTGTGCGACGAGCTGTTCATGTGCGGCACCGCGGCAGAGATCACCCCGATCCGCTCGGTTGACGGCCGCCAGGTCGGCACCGGCAAGCCGGGACCGGTGACGCTGCGAATCCAGGAATTGTTCTTCGGTCTGTTTGACGGCAGTACGCCAGACACGTACGGCTGGTTGGAGCCACTGGAAGAACCGGCCGGATCGTAGCCTCGGCTCAGGCCGGCGGGCCGGTGTCGGCACCGACACCGGCATCGCTGGTCGCCGCCAGCGCGTCGCCCACGTCGAACCTCAATGTCGCGACCACGCCTATTTCGGCACCTGGCCGTACCGACACGTTCCAGCCATACAGGTCGCACAGCCGGCGCACGATCGACAGGCCGATCCCGCCGCCTTGTGAGTAACCGGCGTGGGTGCCCCGATAGCCGCGCTGGAACACATGGGCGGCATCTTCCGCACTCAGCCCGGGGCCCGAATCAATCACCTCGACTGCGTTGGGCAGCATTCGTACGATCACCTCCCCCCGGGTGGTGTACTTGACCGCATTGCCGATCAGGTTGCCCAGCGCCACCGCGACGGCGGCTTCCGGTGCATCGACCACCAGCGGGCCGAGCTCATCCTCAAGCCGCAACTGCAAGGGCTTTCCCGCAAGCTGGGTGCGATGCACATCCAGCGACTGCGCCGCCAGCTTGGCCACATCGGTCGAGCCACGCCCACGCTCGTTCCTGGACAGCAGCAACAACGCGCTGATCAGGTCGGTGCATTGCTGCTCGGCACGCTCGATCCGGTGCAGGCGGGCGCGGGTCTTGTCGTCGATATCGGGCCGTGACAGCAACAATTCCGCCGCGCCGCGAATGACAGCCAGCGGCGTGCGCAGTTCGTGGCTGACATCGGCGTTGAACTCGCGGTCGCGCTGGACGACCTCGGTCAATCGGCCGGCATAGTCATCCAGCGCCTCCGCCAACTGGCCAACTTCGTCATCGGGAAAGTGCGCGGCCAGCTCCTCCGATTCGGCACTGCGGCCGGATATCTTGAGACGCTTCGCCAGCTCCAGTACCGGGCTCATCACCCGCGACGCCGACCACCAGCCCAGCACCAGCGACAGCAGGGTGAACAGCAACACCGAGCCATACAAGGCGCGATTGAACTGCTCTTCGCTGCGCTTGGACTGGGTCATGTCGTAGGCCAGGAAGAACCAGGCCTGCGGCGTTTTCCGCACCGCCAGCTTGTACGCGAACTCGTCACCGGTCTCATCGACCCCGAGCATGCCGGTGATGCCGTCGGACAGCTCGTACCACTCGGGCCGGTTGCGCCGGACCGACCCGAACTTGTCGGGCGTGTAGACATAAGCCTTGATCTGGTCGACCGGGAACAACGGGTTCTCCGGGTCCAGTTCAAACTGCCGCGCCGCCTCGGAGATGTTGCGATTCATCATCTCCTCGACCAGCTGGTTTTCCACCCGGGTGCGGGTCCAGTTGGTCGCCCAGGCAAACAGCAGGGTCAGGCTGAAACCCAGCAGCACGAACGACAGGATGATGCGGCTGCGTAGGCGCCGCCGGTAACGCATCCGACGGCGCGTCGGCGCCGGCGAGCCGGACGTTGACTCAGTTGGTGGCATCGAGTTCGGCGATCCGGTAGCCAATGCCGTGACGGGTGTGGATCAGCGACGTTTCGAAAGGCTTGTCGACCACCGCGCGCAGCCCGTGGATATGCACACGCAGGCTATCGGAGTCCGGCAGCTCTTCGCCCCATACCCGGGTCTCCAACTCTTGCCGGGTCACCACCGCAGGCGACGACTCCATGAGTGACTGCAATATTTTCAGACCGGTGGGATTGAGCTGCAGCAGCTTTCCCTGGCGACGCACTTCCAGCGTGTCCAGGTTGTACTCCAGATCGGCGGCAGTCAGCACCCGGGTCTGCACCCCGCGCCCCCGGCGCGACAGCGCGTTCAGCCGGACCTCGACTTCCTGCAGCGCAAACGGCTTGATCAGGTAGTCATCCGCGCCCGAGTCGAAGCCGGCCAACTTGTTGTCCAGGCTGTCGCGCGCGGTCAGCATCAATACCGGGGTCTGCTTGCGCGCCTCGTTGCGCAGCTTCCGGCAGACTTCCAGCCCGTCCATGCCCGGCAAGTTGAGATCGAGCACGATCGCATCGAAGTCGTGGACGACCGCCAGGTGCAGTCCGGTAATGCCATCAGCGGCGAAGTCGACGGTGTGGCCCCGATCTTCCAGGAAGTCGCCCAGGTTGGCGGCGATGTCCTGATTGTCTTCGATGACGAGGATGCGCATGTGGTGGTTCCTGGTTGAGGGTTGGCCGGCAATCAGCGTGACAGGGTTCACATCATGGCAGTGTGCTGGCGCTGGGCACCAGCATAAAAGAAAGCCCAGACACGGGACCACCGCGCCTGGGCCAAAAGTTGTTGCCCGATACCGAAACCTGCATTGCCACTGCTGCGGTGTAATCGACTGACTTGGTCAATTGGCGCGAACACTGATATGCAACGGACAGTATTCCGGTCCAGATCAATCTACGTGGTCGCCGATTAAACGTTTGTTAATCGGACCCTCGGTTTTTTGCAGTGACACGCTTGGCCGCGCGCCGTTTGTATCGCTGGGCCACGTAATCAACAATCTCGCCGGCCACATCGACGCCACTGGCCGACTCGATGCCCTCCAGACCCGGCGAGGCATTCACCTCGAGCACCAGCGGGCCCTGGCGCGAACGGATCAGGTCGACACCGGCGACGCCCAGTCCCAGCACCCGTGCCGCGCGGATCGCGACCTCCTGTTCAGCCAACGTGGCACGTGCGCCCTTGGCCTTGCCGCCGCGGTGCAGATTGGAGCGGAAATCCCCCGCTGGCGCCTGGCGTCGCATGGCCGCCACCACCTTGCTGCCAACCACGAAGCAACGCAGGTCCGCGCCCTGGGCCTCGGGAATGAACTCCTGCACCAGAAATTGCGCGTACAGGCCACGCAACGCCTCGATCACTCCGCGTGAGGCCGACATCTTCTCGGTCAGCATCACGCCGGCGCCCTGGGTGCCTTCGTTGAGCTTGATCACGTGCGGGGGTGGCCCCAGCATCGACAGCAGGTCGACAGTGTCATCGGGGTTGTCGCCAAACACCGTTGCCGGCATCCCGATCCCCTCCGCGGCGAGCAGCTGGTGGCTGCGCAACTTGTCGCGTGCGCGCAGGATCGCGTCCGACGGGTTCGGGCTGAGGGTGCCCATCAGCTCGAACTGGCGCAGTACCGCGCTGCCGTAGCGGGTGACCGAAGCGCCGATACGGGGAATCACCGCGTGGTAACCGGAGATGGGCCGGCCCTTGTAATTCATCGCAAAGCCATCGCCGGAGATGCGCATGTAACAACGCAACGGATCGAGCGTGCGGACGCTGTGGCCCTGCTCCCGGGCGGCCTCGACCAGGCGCCGGGTCGAGTACAACTTGGTGTTGCGCGACAGGATCGCGAGTTTCATGCGGACAGGGTCCATGGGTGGTCGAACGAACGATCGGACACGGGCTTGCCGTGCAGGAACGAGCGTGCCGGATCGACCATGAACGCATGGGCCATCGCGGTACGGCCGAGCAACATCGGAAACAGCATGCCTCGTCGGTCGGCCAGGTTGATGTCGATCTGGCGCTCGACACCTCCCAGGCGTAGCGACGTCCTCACGAACGCGCGACGGGTCCGATGGCCACCCGAGTCGGTGACCTCGCGCTCGTCCGCCAATGGCGCGACACATTCCATCGAGATGCCGCCGACGCCACCCGGCGTCAACTGAAAACCGACCCATGGCGCGCCGCCCTCGACGAAACGCCACTGCGCGTCGACATGCAGCGCCGAGCTGCGCGCGCCACTGTCGACCTTGGCCCGGATCGCGGCCACCCCGAGGGCCGGCAAGTCGACCCATTCCCGCCAGCCCAAAACAACCCTTGGCATCATCTGCTTCCGCTCCAGGCGAAATTGTATCGATGGTGCAACCATCACGGTGACCCGCCCATGACAGACCCGGGAACATGGGTGCCGTCATCGGCGCGAGCCAACGAAAACGGCGGCCCCGTCCATCAGGACCAGGCCGCCGCGCATGTGGAGCGGGTGAAGGGAATCGAACCCTCGTCAGTTGCTTGGGAAGCAACAGCTCTACCATTGAGCTACACCCGCATCACGCCAGTTTAAAGCCTTTGCCGGGCGCCGGGGAAGCCCGCCTCAGAAGGTGCCGCCCATGGTGGCGAACACGGTGGCGTGGTGACCACCCTGCTGACCCAGCGTCAGGCTGCTGCCGATGTTCGCGTCCAGTCCCATCACCCGCGTGCGGGCGCCGAACGTCAGGCTGCCGTAGCTGTCATCGAACGCCACCCCGGGCACCGCGAATTGCGCCGTGCCCGGCATCGACTGCAACTGCCCGAAGGCCTGCGACGGGGCATCCTCGAACTCGCGGTCGATGGTCGCCCGCGCATACGGCTGCAGATGCTCGCTGGCGATGTAACGCATTTGCCAGCCCGCGGTGCCGATCAGCGAGTCGAACTCCTGCTCCGGGTACGCCAGCGAGGTCGACAACTGCGGATCGCTCTCGCCGAACCCGTCAATCCGGATCTTCTGCGCGAGTACGCCCAGCACCGGCCCATGGCGCAACGCGCCATCACCGAACTCCCAGCCCGCATTCACGCCGGCACTGACGTTGCTGCCATCCACGTCCGCGCGGTGCACCCGGGTGACGCGACCCAGGTTGGCATTGCGCTCGAGGTCGAAGCCCAACTGGCTATAGCTCACCTGGGCGTTGACCCAGGCCCCGCTACCGGCAGTCCAGCCCAGGTAACCACCGATGCTGGCGGCGCTCTGGTCGAAACTGCCACCGCTGCGGCCCCAGTCCTGCTTCAGCTGGCCATAGCCGCCAAACCCGCCAAGGGTCAGGCCATCGCGGTGCCAGTCGACACCGACCGTCACGGCCGGGCCGGCGCCGTCATACAGGTCGCCATGATCGTAACGCTGGAAATCCCCACGCACGTCACCCCACCAGCGCTTGCCATTGGTCATCGTCACGCCGGTCAGTTGCGCGGCAACACGGTCGGCGCGGGCACGTCCGACCATCGACGCGGAATTGGCCAGCACGGCGACCTGGCGCGGCGCCTCCAGGATCGAGGCGGCATAGTCGGCGATCACCTCATGTGCTGCGCCGGTGGGATGCACGCCATCGGCAAACAGGTAACTGGTGGCGGCATCCGGGGTCACGTAGCTGCCGGGCTGGCAGGTAACGGACTGGGCGGTGATCTGGGGTTGGCAGGCGGTGCCGGTGATGTTGCTGAAACCGAACCCGGCTGGACTGGCGGCAACTTCCTGGAACAGATGGAACATGTCCAGCGGAATCACCTGCAACCCCGACGCGGCCAGTCCGCCGTACAGCGCGTCGTTGTAAACCGTCGCCAACTGGGTCAGCTGGCCTTGTGCGAGGGCGCCCTGCGCGCGCGCGGATGGCGTCAGCCCCAGGTCGGGGATGCTGGGCACCAGCACGTACTGCGCGCCAGCCGCCTGCAACGCGCCAACGACGCCGATCTGCGCGGTCACTGCGGCACCGATGGTGGCCTGGGGCGGCGCGCCCTGGGCGACCGCGAACAGATCATTATTGCCACCCCACACCGTGTACAGGGCATTGGGATCAGCGACACCGCCGGTCGCGGTGAGGTAGCTGGTGACCTGGGTCATCATCGACGGCGTCGGCCCGAGCGGGCCGACCTCGTCTTCCCCCGCACGCGCCCCGCCAACCGCGTAATTGCTGCCACCCTGGTTGGCTGCGGCCGCCTGGGTGCCGTAAAAATCGGCCAGGTACTCCGACCAGACCAGCCCCGGGTTGGTGGTGAACTTGCCCAGGATGGCGGCCTGCGGCCCCACCGCCTGGATCAACGCTGGCCGGAAGTGTCCGGAGTCGGTCAGGCTGTCGCCAAAGAAGATGGTCTGCGAATACGGCTGATCGTTGGCCTCCGGGTCACCTGCCACGGCCAGCGACGGCGCGAAGGCGAGTGCAACGGCAATGGCAAGGGCGGCGCGAATAGGTTTCAACGGGGTAACTCCTGCGATGGGCAAAACACGGACCAGCGCCACAATACGCCAGCGGACGGCCTGTATCGAAACACGGGTGTTGGCCGCAGACAAGCCACATCAGCCACCGGCGCCAACCGGCAACCCGCTTGATTGTTGCCAGCGGCGCGCCAGCGAGCCGGTCGCCGGGCTGGCCCTTTTCGGCCCGTCCCGAGACAATGTCGGCATGGACATCATTCTCAATGGCGAACCGCGCGAGCTCGCGGCCCCCACCACGCTGGCCCGTCTGTTACAGGACGAGGGCCTGGCCGAACGCCGGGTTGCGGTGGAGATCAACGGCCAGATCGTGCCGCGCAGCCAGCACGACGAACGCGCGCTGGCCGATGGCGACCGGATCGAGATCGTGCATGCCCTGGGCGGCGGCTGACGCCCGGCTGTCCGGCGGTGCGATAATCGCGGCATGAACGCATTCAACGCCACCGACTTCCGCGCCGCCGACCCCTTGCTGATTGCCGGCAAGGCCTACACCTCGCGCCTGCTTACCGGCACCGGCAAGTTCGTCGACCTGGACCAGACCCGGCGCGCGACCGAGGCCGCCGGGGCACAGATCGTCACCGTCGCGATCCGCCGCACCAACATCGGCCAGAACCCGGGCGAGCCCAACCTGCTGGACGTGCTGCCACTGGATCGTTTCACGATCCTGCCCAATACCGCCGGCTGCTACACCGCCGACGAGGCAGTGCGCACCTGCCGGCTGGCGCGCGAACTGCTCGACGGGCGCAACCTGGTCAAGCTGGAAGTGCTGGGCGACCACAAGACGTTGTACCCCGACGTGGTGCAGACCCTGGCCGCCGCCGAGACGCTGGTCAAGGATGGCTTCGACGTGATGGTCTACACCTCCGACGACCCGCTGCTGGCCAAGCGACTGGAAGAAATTGGTTGCGTGGCGGTGATGCCGCTGGCAGCACCGATCGGTTCCGGGCTCGGTATCCAGAACAAGTGGAACCTGGTGGAAATCGTGGAGAACGCGAAGGTGCCGATCATCGTCGACGCGGGCGTGGGCACCGCCTCCGATGCTGCCATCGCGATGGAACTTGGCTGCGATGGCGTGTTGATGAACACCGCGATCGCCGGTGCCAGGGACCCCGTGCTGATGGCCCACGCGATGCAGTTGGCCATCCAGGCGGGGCGCGCCGCGTTCAAGGCCGGCCGGGTGGCGCGCAAGCGTTATGCCAGTGCCTCCAGCCCGGTGGAAGGCATCATCGACTGATGCCCGACAGCGACCCGCCGCAGCCGACCGTTCCCAAAACGCCGAAACCCGTTTCCGGCAAACCGTTCATCGTCACCGAAGGCCATCGCCAGATCCGCAGCTTCGTGTTGCGCCAGGGCCGGTTCACCCCGGCCCAGCAGCGCGCGTTCGACCAGCAGTGGGAGCGCTTCGGGATCGACTTCAGGCCGGCCGAAAGCCGGGACCAACCCCGTGACTTCGACACCGTGTTCGGGCGCGTCGCACCGCGGGTGGTGGAGATCGGGTTCGGCAATGGCGAGGCGTTGCTGTTCGCCTCCCGGCACGACCCGGCACGCGACCTGATCGGTATCGAGGTCCATGCGCCCGGCGTCGGCCGCCTGCTCAACGCGGTGGCACTGGACGATGCCACCAACGTGCGTGTCTACCACCACGATGCGGTCGAGGTGCTGACCCACGAGGTGGCCGACGCCAGCCTTGACGAGGTCCGGATCTACTTCCCGGATCCATGGCACAAGAAGCGCCACAACAAGCGGCGGCTGCTGCAACCCGGGTTCGCCGCCCTGCTGGTTCGCAAACTCGCCCCGGGCGGTCGCTTGCACCTCGCCACCGATTGGCACGACTATGCTGAGCAGATGTGGGACGTGCTGGATGCGACCGATGGCATCGTCAACCGCGCCGGACAGCGCGGCTCGGTACCGCGGCCGGACTGGCGCCCGCAGACGCATTTCGAGACCCGCGGCCAGAAACTCGGCCATGGCGTCTGGGATCTTCTTTACGACCGCTGCTGACGGTTGCTGACCACAAGACAGGCCGACCACCAAAGTGTTCAACCCGGGCATGGACACCGCACTGACGCTTACCACCGACATGAAGCTGGTACTGGGGCTGGTGGTGTTCACGATGGTGATGTTCCTGTTCGAGCGCGTCCGCGCCGACGTGGTCGCACTGGTCGTGCTGGTGCTGCTGGGTTTGTCGGGACTGGTCTCACCGGACATCATCTTCAACGGCTTCTCGTCCAACGCGGTGATGAGCATCATCGCCACCATGATCCTGGGCGCCGGCCTGGACCGCACCGGCGCGCTCAACCGGCTGGCGGCGTGGTTGTTGAGGCGCTCGCACGGAATCGAGGAACGCCTGCTGCTGCTGACCGGCGCAGTGGCCGGCCTGAACTCCTCGGTGATGCAGAACCCGTCGGTCATGGCGTTGTACCTGCCGGTGGCATCGCGCCTGTCATCGCGAACCGGGCTGACCCTGCCGCGGCTGTTATTGCCGCTGGCCACCGCGATCGTGATGGGCAGCTCGTTGACGATGGTCGGCAACTCACCGCTGATCCTGCTCAATGACCTGCTGCTGGCGGCCAACAGCAACCTGCCATCGGGTGCGGCGACGCTGGAGCCGTTGCAGATGTTCGCGACCCTGCCGATCGGCTTGGCGTTGCTGGCCACCTCGTTGCTGTATTTCAGGTTCTTCGGCAGCAAGCGTCTGCACGAGGGCGTCGGCAAGGGCGCCACCCCGGCGCGCACCCAAAGCTATTTTGAGGACGCCTACGGCATCGAGGGCGATGTCTACGAGTTGACCGTCACCGCCGACAGCCCACTGGTGGGCATGTCCCTGGGTGAGGCGGAAACCTTGCACGATGCACCGCTGATCCTGGCCATCAAGACCAAGGACGATGCACGGCTGTCACCGTCTGCCGATGCGCGGATCTGGGTCGGCAGCGTGCTGGGCGCGATGGGCCCCAGGCAGCAGGTCGCGGATTTCGCCCAGAACCAGATGCTGCGGATGAGTTCCCGGTTGCGCGTGTTCGCCGACTTGTTCAACCCGAGCCGTGCGGGCATTTCCGAAGCGGTGATCCCGGCGAACTCCAAGTTCATCGGCAAGACCGCGCGCGACCTGCACTTGCGCAAGACCCACAGCCTGAGCCTGCTCGCCGTCAATCGCGACAAGAAGGTGATGCGCGAGGATGTGCGCAACCTGGCGTTGCGCGCCGGCGACATGCTGGTGCTGCACAGCATCTGGGCCAACCTCGCCGACGCTGCCAAGGGCAAGGACCTGGTGGTGGTGACCGATTACCCCAAGGGCGAGCAACGCCCGCACAAGCTGAAGATCGCACTGGGGATTTTCGCCTTGGCCATGTTGGTTGCCTTGTCGTCGCGGCTGCCGGTATCGATCGCACTGATGGCCGGCGTTGCCGGGATGTTGCTGACCGGGGTGATCCACATCGACGAGGCGTACTCGGCCATCAGCTGGAAGACGGTGTTCCTGATGGCCTGCCTGATCCCGCTGGGCTGGGCGATGGATTCCAGCGGCGCGGCGGCCTGGGTCGCCGGGCACAGTATCGAGCGATTGCCGGACGGCACCCCGACCTGGTTGCTGCAATTGCTGCTGGGCTTGCTGACCACCGCGTTTTCACTGGTGATCAGCCATGTCGGCGCGGCCATCGTGATGGTGCCGTTGGCAATCAACCTGGCGCTCGCGGCGGGCGGTGACCCGACCGCGTTCGCGTTGATCGTCGCGTTGTCGGCGTCGAACAACTTCATGACCGCATCCAATCCGGTGATCTCGATGATCACCGGACCGGCGGGGTATACCGGCAAGGAGCTTTGGAAGGTCGGCGGGCCGTTGTCGCTGGCCTACACCGCGATCGCGGTGTTGATGGTGAACCTACTGTTCTGAGTGCCCGGCAGCGCCACTTTTCAGCCACACCGCACCGTCACGCACTTCCACCGCCACCGCGCGCAGCGAATCCCCCCGGCAGGGGCCGGCAACGCACTCGCCGTGCTGCAACTCGAAACTGGCGCCATGCGCGGCGCAGACCAGCAACCCGTCCTTGCTCTTCAGGAACTGGCCCGGCGCCCAGTCCAGCTGACGACCGGCATGCGGACAGACATTGAGCCAGGCGCGCACCTGCTCGCCATCGCGATACAGAACCAGCGGCTCCATGTCGTCATCCAGGTCCGCACCCACCGCGGCAAACCCGCCATCGGCAAGACGATCCATCGCGATAAGCGCTGTCGGGTCCACTCGCGGTTTTATTAACGGATTTATCACGAATTTCTCCTCGTACCGGCGGATACTGCCGGCTCCGGCCTTCCGCCGCATTGTGCCATGATGCATTCAATGAGCAGCCAGACTTTCCGTTTCAACAACGATTTCCTCCAGTCGCGCGTCCGCGCCGCCTTTGAGCCGCGCAAGCCGCGCAACCCGTTGCTGCGCTTCCTGATGGGTGCCCTCGGCCTCGGGTTGCTGGCCCTGTTGGTGCTTGTGGGCGCCGTCATCGGGTCGGCAATGCTGGCCGCGGGCCTGGTTTACCGGCTGTTCCGCGGCCGCAGCCAGCCGTTGCCGCACCGTCGCGCCGCCAGTCAGCATGACCCCCGGGTGGTCGAGGGCGAGTACCGCGTCGTCGACAAGTCGACCCAGCCGCGCTGACGTACCCGCGATGCCCGGCAACGATGTAATCCCTGCGCCCCAGCAGGCCCGCATCCCCGTCCGCGGCACCGGCGACGCAGGTTTTTTCCCGGTTCGCCGGATTTATTGCGTGGGGCGCAACTTCGCCGACCATGCCCGTGAGATGGGCGCCGTCGCCCCCGCGTCGAAAGCCGAGCGCGGCAGCCCGGTGTTCTTCTGCAAGCCGGCCGACGCGCTGGTGCTCGATGGCGTCGTCCCCTACCCGCGTGGCACCACCGAGCTGCACCACGAGGTCGAGCTGGTGGTCGCGCTCGGCGCCGACGCTCCGGCCGGCGTGCTCGACCCGGGTGCCGCCGACGCACTGGTGTTCGGCTACGGGATCGGCCTGGACCTGACCCGCCGCGACCTGCAGGCGGCCGCCAAAGCCAAGGGATTGCCCTGGGACACCGGCAAGGCATTCGATCATTCCGCCCCGGTCAGCGCGCTGGTGCCGGCCGCCGAGGTCGGCGATCTGGCAACCCGCACGCTGACCCTGAAGGTCAATGGCCAGCTCCGCCAGCAGGGCGCGTTCGCCGACCTGGTCTGGGACGTGCCGGACATCCTGCATGAGCTGTCGAAGTTGTATGCGCTGCGCGCCGGCGACCTGGTGTTCATGGGCACACCGGCAGGTGTCGGGCCGTTGCTGCCCGGCGATACCTTCCTTGCTTGCCTCGATGACGTCGTCCAATTGCGCGGTCACGTCACACCATCAACATGAGGCTATAGTTTCCACGGCATTCCCCAATACCCCAAGGAGATCACCTGATGAGCATGGTCAGCGAGTTCAAGGCATTCATCGCGCGCGGTAACGTCCTCGACCTGGCGGTCGCGGTGATCATCGCCGCCGCGTTCGGCAAGATCGTCACCGCGCTGGTCGACGGAATCATCATGCCGATCGTCGGCATGGCGATGGGCGGGGTCGATTTCTCGCAGTTGTTCTTCGCCCTCGACGGTGGCGACTACGCCAACCTCGCGGCCGCGCAGGAGGCTGCGGCACCGGTCATTACCTACGGCGCATTCATCCAGACCATCATCGACTTCCTGCTAATCGCGTTCGTGATCTTCATGATCATCAAGGCCTACAACAGGATGATTACCAAGGAAGCCGCCGCCCCGGCTGCACCGGCGGAAGAAGTGCTGTTGCTGCGTGAGATCCGCGATTCGCTGAAGCAACCGGGCCTCTGAGCAACCACACCGGGGCAATCTCAAGCGTGGCACGCCGCCATGTGACTTGAGGCACGCCATTATGAAGCCGCGAGTTGTTACGCTCGCGGCTTCATTGTTTTTCGGGCCATGGCCCGGCAGGAGATCCGATGCGCATTCCATTGCTGCTGGGCACCACCCTGGCCACCTCTCTGTTGTTCGCCGGCACTGTCCACGCCGCGCCGGCGGATACCCATATCCCCGAGGCCGCGATGGACACCGCTGCGCAATTGCGCGCCACTGCGCTGGCCAGCGACCTGGGCTACAGGATCACCGAATCGCTGACCACTGAAGTCGGCCCGCGGCTGGCCGGCAGTCCAGCCGATGCCCGTGCGGTCGCCTGGGCCAAGGCCAAGTTCGAAGAGCTCGGCTACGACAAGGTCTGGACCGAGCCGGTCACCTTCCCGAAGTGGGAGCGTCGCAGCGAGAGCGCGCAGGTACTGGGCGCCCATTCACAGAACCTGGTGCTGACGGCATTGGGCGGCAGCCCGGGTGGCACGGTCACCGGTGAGGTGGTGCGCTTTGCGGATCTGGCGGCACTGGAAGCCGCACCGGCCGACTCACTGGACGGTAAAATCGCGTTCATCGATTACAGGATGGAACGTGCCCGCGATGGCAGCGGCTATGGTCTGGGCTCACGTACCCGTTCGGGCGGCCCCTCGGCCGCGATCCGGGCTGGCGCCAGCGCCTACCTGATGCGCTCGGCCGGCACCGACTCGCACCGCAACCCGCACACCGGCATTACCCGCTTCGACGACGGCCTGACCCCGATCCCGTCCGCCGCACTGGCCGCGCCGGATGCCGACCAGCTGACCCGCCTGCTCGCCCTGGGCAAGCCGGTACAAGTGAAGATGGCGCTGGACACCGGCTGGAACGGCGAGGCCACCTCCTACAACGTGATTGGCGAGATCACCGGCAGCAGCAAGCCCGACGAAGTCGTGTTGATCGGCGGGCACCTGGACTCCTGGGATGCCGGCACCGGCGCGATCGACGACGCCTCGGGCGTTGGCCTGACCATGGCGGCCGGAAAGCTGATCGGTGACCTGCCGACCGCTCCGGCGCGCACCATCCGGGTGATCGCGTTCGCCAATGAGGAGCAAGGCCTGTGGGGTGGCAAAGCGTATGCCGAAGCCCATGCCGGCGAGGTCAAACAGCACCAGATTGCTGCGGAAAGCGATTTCGGCGCCGGCCGTATTTATGCGTTCGAGACCTCAGCACCGGACTATGCCAAGGCCGCCGAAGCGCAGATCCTGAAGGCGCTCGCACCGCTGGGAATCGAGCACGCGGCCGGTGAAGGTGGCCCCGGCCCCGACCTCGGCCCGTTCGCACGCAACGGCCTGGCCTGGGCCAGCCTGAGCCAGGACGGCACCGACTATTTCGACCTGCACCACACTCCGGACGACACCTTCGACAAGATCGACCCCGAAGCCCTGGCGCAGAATGTCGCGGCGTATGCGGTGTTTGCCTACCTGGCCGCATCGGCCGAAGGGGATTTCGGCGGCGGCGAGACACCCGCGCAGGACTAGCTCCATCCCATGCCCCAGCGCTATGACGATTTCGGTTACATCTCCCTGGACCCGGTTGCGGGTATCTATCGTCTTGGCGCCAACGGGCCCAGCTTGACCACAGCGCTGGCCGCCGCCAGCGCTACCAAGCGACGGGTCGCATTGCTGCACATCAACATCGACATGTTCCGTTCGATCAACGCGAACATGGGCGAGGAGGTCGGCGACAAGGTCCTGGCCGCCACGGCTCAGCGGCTGCGCAAGACAATCCCCCAGGACGGCTGGTTATGGCGACTTGCGGGCGACCAGTTCATCGCCGCCATCGGTTACCGGGACGGGGAGTCCGACGGCAGCAACCTGGCCAACCTGTTGCGCGATGCCTTCGAGACGCCGCTGTCCATCCCGCCCTATACGGTGCCGATCACGTTTTCGATCGGGGTGGCGATATTTCCCGACCATGCCAGCAACGCCGCCACGTTACTGGCCAAGGCCGAGCAAGCCCTTCTCCGGGTCAAGAAGGAAGGCCTGGATGCCGTCGGCCTGTATGTCGCCAAGCCGGGACACACCGCATCCAACGACGGCTTTGCCGAACGCTTCGCCAAGGCGCTGGACAACGACGAGTTCCGTCTGTTCTACCAACCCCTGGTCAATGCCGATGATGGCGGGTTGTCGGGTTTCAGTGCCTTGCTGCGCTGGCAGACCGAGGACCAGGGCCTGATGCTGCCGAACCGCTTCATCGAGATCGTTGATCGCGTCGGGTTGTCAGAGCCGCTGGGCTGGTGGGTCGTCGAATCGGCACTGCGCCAGCTGGCGCAATGGCAAAACCAAGGCCTGGATTACCTCGGCATATCGGTCCACCTTGACGAGCCGCTGCTCACTCATCGCGATTGCGTGGATCGGATCGGCGCGCTGTTGCACAAGTACGGTTTGCCTGCGAAGGCATTGGAGTTCGAGGTCGCCGAAACCGTACTCGCGCTCGACACCCGCCAGGTCCTGGACAATCTTGCCGGCTTGCGCGCTTTGGGGGCCACCCTGACCGTGCACGACTTCGGCTTGGGTGGCCTGAGCATGTCCGCGCTGGCCCAATACCCGCTGGACCGGTTGAAGATCGACCGCAGCTTCATCCTCAACGTCGCCAGCAACACCCGCAGCGCCGCCATCGTTCGCGGCATCATCGCCATGGGCCACAGTCTGGGCATGAAGGTCACCGCGAAGGGTGTCGAAAGCGAGGCCGAGCTTGGCTTCCTGCGTCGCAACCATTGCAATTTCCTCCAGGGTTACCTGTTCAGCGCACCGCTGCCGGCCGACGAACTGGACGACCTCATCCGGCGCCGCTTCCTGCTGCCGGAGGCATTCACCGCCAACCGTCCCGCACGCACCTTGCTGCTTCTTGACGATGAGGAGAACGTGTTGCGATCGTTGGTGCGGCTGTTCCGCCGCGACGGCTACCAGATCCTGACCGCCAACGGGGTACGCGAGGCATTCGACCTGCTGGCCAGCAACCCGGTCCAGGTGATCCTGTCCGATCAACGCATGCCTGACATGAGCGGCACCGAGTTCCTGACCCGCGTGCGCGACATGTACCCCGATACGGTACGCATGGTGTTATCGGGCTACACCGACCTGACCACCATCACCGAGGCGATCAACCACGGATCGATTTACCGCTATCTCACCAAGCCCTGGAACGACGATGAACTGCGCGAGCACATCCAGGCCGCGTTTCGCGCCTACGAACAGCATGCGACCGGCCATGACTGACGCAATTACTGTGGCGTGGAAGTCGCAGCCCCCGGCAGTGCCGCCGACCCGGTGGGCTGCGTGATCGGCAACACCACCCGGAACGTGCTGCCCACACCCAGCCGGCTGGATACCTCGATGCGGCCGTGGTGCTTGGCCACGATGGAGTAGCAGACCGCCAGGCCCAGGCCGGTACCGCGCCCAATCGGCTTGGTGGTGTAGAACGGGTCAAAGACCCGCTGCAGTACTTCATCGGGTATGCCACAGCCACTATCGCTGATGCTGACCCATACCTCGCCATCGTCCGCGCCGGTCGCCATCACGATGACGCCCCGCTCATGGATGGCCTGGCCGGCATTGATCAGCAGGTTCATCAATACCTGATTGATCTCCGAGACATGGCACTCCACCGGTGGCAGCGGACTGTAGTACTTCTCGATCCGCACCTTGTACTTGAGGTCGTTCCAGACGATGTTGAGGGTGGATTCCAGGCCCTTCTCGATGTTGGCGGCCTGCATCGGTTCATCGGGGCCAATCCGGGAGAAATCCTTCAGGTCCTGGACGATCTTGGTGACCCGCTCGATCCCTTCGCGGGACTCCTCCAGCAGTTTCGGGACATCACCGGTGATGAAGTCGATATCCAGCCGCTCTCGCATCGCCTGCAACTGCTCCCGACTGGTGCCGGGGGCGCTGTCATCCAACGCCGTGTCGTAAGCCTCCAGCAACGCGAGCAACGCGCCTACATACTCTTGCAAGGTGCCCAGGTTGGAGTGGATGTAGCCCACCGGATTGTTGATCTCGTGGGCGACGCCTGCGGCGAGCTGGCCGATCGAGGCCATCTTCTCGGACTGCAGCAGCTGTTCCTGGGTCCCGGCCAGCCGTCGATAGGTGCGTTCCAGCTCATCGTGGCGTTGTTGCAACTCTGCTTCGCGTGCCGAGCGGGCGGTGACGTCCCAGAAGGTCGCAAACCGCTGGCCCCGACCGCCGGGTTCGGCGAACAGCCGGATCTCCAGCACCATCGCTGGCGCCTCGATCACCACCTCACCACTCCACCGGCCGTCGCGACAGGCGATGTCCCAGGCGTCCTCGGGAATGTGCCCGGGCAGGACCGACAACGCATTGCTCCCGGCGTTTGTCGTGCTGGCCAGCAATCGCTGCCCCAACACGTCGGCGGCGGCATTGGACCGCTCCGCTTGACCAGCCGGGTTGAACAGGATGATCGCGGTGTCCGTCAACGAGACCAGCGTCAACAGGTCCTCACTCCATGGGGGACGTTGGTCTGGGCTGGTCGCGTCGTTCATCCCACTCCGAGAGCGCGCACCTGTGGACGTGCGCTGGCTTGTCCATCGGTATCGTACACGCCCGCCGATTCCATGCGGCCAAGGTGCCGTAGCGCCCAGGTCACTTCGCGACGACGACGCGTTAGCAACACGTTGTTGGCCCGATTCAGTTCACTGAGCGCAATCACGCGCCCGGAGAAGTCGTCACTCAATGGACGCTTCTCCACTTCCCTCAACGCAACCAGCTTGGCCTGGGTCGATCCGAGCAACGCATCGACGTCATGGGTCAACAATGCCTGACGCTCGGCTTGCAGCGCCTGCTCCAACGCGTCCAGCGACGCCGTTACCGATGGCTGCATCGCCGTGATGGTCATTTCAGCAATGCGTCCTCGAACGCCAGCATGCGCGACGCGACCTGTTGCGGGTCGACCTGATAGCTGCCATCCGCCAGCGCCGCGCGAACCTCGTTCACACGGGCCACGTCGATGCCTGCCGGCGCGGCCAGGGAGCGCTCCAGGACCTGCAGGCCCGCCGCCTCACCGGTTAAAAGCATGCGGTCCGTCGCCGGTGTCGCCGCCACTGGTTCGGAACGGTCTCCACCGGCACGGACGCGGGCCTGGCTGGGGGCTGCCAACTCGGCAGCGCGGGCGGCGGGCGGCGGGGCGCCATTGATCTGGTTGGACATCACTTAACTCCTGATTGCTCGTCGACCCCGGTAACGACCGGCCCGGAAGGAACTTTAGCCAATGGCGCCAACAATTTCAGCGCGTCACTTCAACCACGCCATCGCCGACCAGGCGGCCACGGATGATGCGCCGCGACGCCAGGTTCTCAACCGCGACCGTGGCCCCCGGCTCTGCGCGGCCCAGCGCACGACCGGCCATCCGCACTTCCACCCCGCCGATGCGCGAGACCAGCATGACCGGATCACCACGCTTGAGTAGCGGGCCATCGGCCAGGTCGGCATCGGTCAATGCCGCACCCGGCACCAGCCCCTGGACCGCGGTCAGGCCGATGACCGCCCCGGGTTCACGAAAGCCCTTGCCGCCAGCGCCGGCCATGTCCCGCCGACGCACCACCACGTCGGCGGCGGTAATCAGCTGCCCAGCAGGGACGGCCTTGGTCAGCACCACGACATCGGCCTCCCGGCGAACCCGCACCGGCACGTAAAGGCGCCAGCCGGGCGCATCGTCGCAGCGGACCTGGACCGTATGCGGCCCGGTTGGCACGGCCTTCAGTGGCGTAGTACAAGTTGCCAGTTGTAATGCCGGATCGACCATGGCTTCCGAGCCGGTCCCGGCAACGCCCAGGGCCGCCAACGCGGCCTCGCGGATGTCGGCCGGTCGGGTTGCCTGGGCACCGGACGGCAGCGCAAACGCAGCAACCAGCAGTGTTGATAGCGACAGGCAACGACACCAGGGTCGAGAACGGGACGGAAGCAAAATGCATCTCACGCAGGAGGTCAGCCATTGCACAGGCAATTTGCATGCCGCGGGCGATCTCGCGGGGTGGCGGGCGATGACTCAAGAACTGCCGGGCAAGGCCGACAACCTACCCATGAGCCACCAACTGCTGGACCGAATCGACCAACGTACCCGCCTGGCCGGTCACAACCGACTGGCATTGCTGTTGTTCCGGCTGGGCCAACGTCAGCTTTTTGGCGTCAACGTATTCAAGGTCCAGGAGGTCATCCCCCGTCCGCCGTTGTTCACCCTGCCGCAACTGCCGGCAGCGTTCAACGGCGCGGCCGATATCCGCGGCCGCACCGTTCCGGTGCTCGATCTGGCACGGGCGATCGGCTATGACACCGGCGGCGCGCCGCCGCCGGCCTACCTGGTGGTCACCGAGTTCAACCGAAGCGTGCAGGGCTTCCTGGTGGCCGGCGTGGACCGGATCGTCAACGTCGCCGTCGAGGATATCCAGCCGCCACCCGACCTGGGCGGAGAAGGCAATTACCTGACCGGCGTAACCCGCCATCATGGCGAGCTGATCCAGCTGATCGACGTGGAGAGCGTGTTGGCCGAGTCGTCGCCCAGGGCCAGCGACGCCAGCGGCATCGTCGCATTGCAGCCCACTGCTGGGTCACCGCAGGAAGTGCTGGTTGTGGATGACTCGCGCGTGGCCCGCAACCAGATCCGTGCGGTGCTGGATCAGCTTGGGCTGCCTTCGACCCTGCTTTCGGATGGTCGCCAGGCCCTGGAACACCTGCAGCAACTGGCAGAAAGCGGCCTGCCGCCCCAGCAGCGCTACGCCATGGTGATCTCCGATATAGAGATGCCGGCAATGGACGGTTACACGCTGACGACGGAAATCCGACGCGACCCGATGCTGCGGGGGCTGTATGTACTGCTGCACACCTCACTGTCGGGCGTGTTCAACCACGCCATGGTGGAGCGCGTGGGGGCGGACGACTTCGTCCCCAAGTACTCCGAGCATGAGCTGGCGCAACGCATTGCCGCCCGGATGAACGCACTCCAGAAGGCCTGCTGACGCCCAACTGCAGCGGCTGTGGCACGCCGCTTGCTTGATCCAGGGGGAATCCGCACCCCGGAGGGCGCAATGTCCGATTTCCTTGGTATCCATGGCACCGCACTGGCCTTGCGCGAGCAACGCCTGCAACTGCTCGCATCCAACATCGCCAACGCCGACACCCCGGGCTTCCAGGCCCAGGACATGGACTTCGGCAGCGCCTTGCGCGCCGCGCTGCAACCGAGCGCCGGCCTTGGCGACGCGATTGGCAACGCCGCCCAGGCCGCGCGTTACGCCCCGACCTCCTCCCAGCCCAGCATGGACGGCAACACCGTGGACGCCGAGCGCGCCAAGGCGAGCTTCGCCCAGGCCTCGCTGGAGTACCGGGCCTCGATGTCGTTCGTGGAGTCGAAGGTACGCGGGATGTTGACCGCGATCACCGGGCAGTAAGGGGAACCAGGATGAGCAACCTTCCGATCTTCGACGTCGCCGGCTCGGCGATGAACGCCCAATCGGTGCGGCTGAGCACCGTGGCCAGCAACCTGGCCAATGCGGACTCGGTAGCCGGCAACCCGGATGCGGTCTATCGCTCCTTGCACCCGGTGTTCTCCGCCACCCCGGTGACCGGACAACCGGGGCTTGCCGGGGTGCAGGTCGACGACGTGACCCAGTCCGACGCCGCCCCGTTGCGTCGCTACGAACCCGGCCATCCGCTGGCCGACGCGGACGGCTATGTCTATGCACCCGATATCGACCCGGTCGCACAGATGGTCGACATGATTTCCGCCTCGCGCAGCTACCAGGCCAACGTGGAGGTTTTCAATACCGCCAAGGAACTGGCCATGGCGACCTTGAACATGGGCAAGTAGCCCACCCGACCGACGAGATGACCCCATGACCAGCATCCCCGCGACCAACAACGACAATCCCTACGGCGCCCTCGGGCTGGGCAACCAGCAGACCGCCCGCGACACGACATTGGGACAGGCCGATTTCCTGCGCCTGATGACCGAGCAACTGAAGAACCAGGACCCGCTCAAACCGCTGGACAACAACCAGTTCCTCGGCCAGCTGGCGCAGTTTTCCACCGTGCAGGGCATCGAGGACATGCAAAGCGCCATGGGCTCGATGGCCAGCGTGATGGAGTCCGACCAGACGCTGCGCGCAGCCAGTCTGGTCGGACGCGAAGCGCTGGTGGAAGCCGACACCGTCGAGCTTGCTGCAGGCGCTGGCGCACGTGGCGAGGTGGTTGCCATGGCTCCCGGCACGGTCCAGATCGAGATCGTCGACAGCGCCGGCGCGATCGTGCGCAAGACCACCGTCGAGGCCGGCGCGGCCGGCAACGTGGCGTGGGAATGGGACGGCCGCAATGACAGCGGCGACCCGATTGCCGCCGGCACCTACTCCATCCGCGCCAGCAGTGGCGTGGGCAAGGAAGCGGAGGCCCTGGACCTGCGCCTGGCCGCGCACGTGGACAGCGTATCCATCGAGCCGACCGGGCTCGTGCTCAATCTTTCCGGCCTCGGCAGTCACCCACTGTCGTCGATCCGTCGCATCGGCTGACCGCCGCCCAACCCCGATTTTCCAGGAGCACACAGCATGAGTTTTCGCATCTCGCTCAGTGGCATGAACGCGGCCACGTCCGACCTCAACGTCACCTCCAACAACATCGCCAACGCCAACACCAGCGGCTTCAAGCAATCGCGCGCCGAGTTTGCCGACGTATTCCCGGTCTCGGGCTACGGCTTGTCGCGCAATGCGATTGGCTCCGGGGTGAAGCTGGCCCAGGTCGCGCAACAGTTCGACCAGGGCAATATCGAGTTCAGCGGCAAGGCGCTGGACCTGGCGATCAGCGGCGAAGGCTTCTTCACCCTGTCCGACAACGGCGCGAACGTCTATTCGCGTGCCGGCAACTTCGGAGCCGACAGTGAAGGCTACGTGGTCAATCCCAGTGGCAACCGCCTGCAGGTATTCCTGCCCAATGCCAGCGGCACCGGCTTTGATACCGGCCGCATGGGCGATCTGCAGCTGGCCGTGGGCGACGCACCGCCCCAGGCCACCGGCAAGGTCGATATCGGCACCAACCTGCCGGCCGACGCCAAAGTGCCCGCGATCAACCCCTTTGATGCCAACGACCCGACCACCTACAACCACACCACCTCGCTGACGGTCTACGACTCGCTGGGCGCGGCCCACACCCAGTCGTTGCACTTCGTAAAAACCGCCAACGCCAACCAGTGGCAGGTCCATACCTCGATCGATGGCACCACCACCGGCGCGCCGACCACCTTGCAATACTCCGACACCGGCGTATTGCAAACGCCCAACCCCGGCACCTTCCCGATGCCCGCTTTCGACCCCGGTAATGGCGCCGCGCCGATGGCGCTCACCCTGGACCTGGGCGGCTCCACGCAGTACGGCAACAAGTTTGGCGTCTCTTCGCTGGCCCAGGACGGGTACGCCACCGGCCGCCTGACCGGCATCGAGGTCTCCGCCGAAGGCGTGGTCAACGCCCGTTACACCAATGGCGTGTCCACCCCCCTGGGCCAGGTCGCCCTGACCAACTTCGCCAACCCACAGGGCCTGCAATCGCTGGGCAACAACGGATGGGCCGAGACCGCCGAGTCCGGCGACGCACGTCTTGGCAGCGCCGGTTCCTCCGAGCTCGGTCTGGTCCAGGGCGGCGCACTGGAGGCCTCCAACGTCGACCTGACCGCGCAGCTGGTCAACATGATCACGGCCCAGCGCAACTTCCAGGCCAACGCGCAGATGATTTCCACCCAGGACCAGATCACCCAGACCGTGATCAACATCCGCTGATGCGCGGCCGTCTGCCACCAACGAGGCAAACCCGATGATCGACAAGGCCGCCTATGTGGCGATGACCGGCGCAAGCGCCACCTTGCGGGCACAGGCGTCGGTCTCGCACAACCTCGCCAACACCGACACCATCGGTTTCCAGGCCACCCTGGCTGGCACCGTGGCCAGCCCGGTGGGTGGCGACGGCCATGGCTCGCGTGTCGCGGCGGCATTCCGCACCCTGGGTGTCAGCGCCTCACCGGGGGCGATCAACATCACCGGCAACGTGCTGGATGTCGCGCTGGACCAGGACCGTTGGCTGGCCGTGCAGGCACCCAATGGCGATGTCGCCTATACCCGTGCCGGCGACCTCAAGCTGAGCCGCAACGGGCTGCTCACCACCGCGACCGGGTTGACGGTGCTTGACCAGCGGGGCGCGCCGGTGGCGATTCCGCCCCACGAGTCGCTGCACATCGGCAGTGACGGCACCATCTCGATCGTCCCGCTCGGCCAGCCAGCGAACACCGTCGCCGAAGCCGGCCGGTTGCAAGTGGCCGCCGCACGTACCGATCAGCTGGAGCGTGGTGAGGATGGGCTCATGCGCTTGCCCGCCGGCGCCGCGCCGCTGGCTCCGGCCGCCGGTGAGGTACTGACCGCCGGTGCGCTGGAGCAGAGCAACGTCGACCCCACCGCGATGCTGGTCTCGATGATCCAGCTGTCACGCCAGTTCGAGATGCAGGTACGGGTCTTGCAGAGCGTTGACGAGAACGCACAGGCGAGCAACTCGTTGTTGTCCTCGCGCTGATCCACCGACCCACCAGAATTCTTCGGAGTATTCCCCATGACCCAGGCACTTTGGATCGCCAAGACCGGCCTCGACGCGCAGCAGACGCGCATGGCGGTGATCTCCAACAACCTCGCCAATACCAATACCACCGGCTTCAAGCGCGACCGCGCCAGCTTCGAGGACCTGCTTTACCAGACCGTGCGTCAGCCCGGCGGTGCATCGTCCGAGCAGACCCAGCTGCCCAGTGGCCTGTCCACCGGCACCGGCGTGCGGGTTGCCGCCACCGCCAAGCAGTTCACCCAGGGCAACCTGGCCCAGACTGGCAATGCCCTGGACGTGGCCATCAACGGTCGCGGATTCTTCGAGGTGCTGATGCCCGATGGCAACCCGGCCTACACCCGCGACGGCAGCTTCCAGATCAACTCGCAAGGCGAGCTGGTGACCAACGCCGGCTACCCGGTGCAGCCCGGCTTGCAGCTCCCCGAAGGCGCGCAGGCCGTGACCATTGCCGGCGATGGCACGGTCACGGTCCAGCTCGCCGGCCAGGCCGAAGGGGTCCAGATCGGCGCGTTGTCGGTCGCCGACTTCATCAACCCCGCCGGGCTGCAGGCCAAGGGCGGCAACCTGTACGTGGAGACCGGTGCCAGCGGCCCGGCCCAGGTCGGCGCCCCGGGCGAGAACGGCGCGGGCTTGCTGCAGCAGGGGGCGCTGGAAGGCAGCAACGTCAACACGGTCGAGGAGCTGGTGTCGATGATCGAGACCCAGCGCGCGTACGAGACCAACGCCAAGGCCATCTCGACCGTCGACCAGATGCTCGGCTTCCTCAACCAGAACCTGTGACTGCCATGACCGACTTCGCTCCGGCATCCGGCGTTCGCGTTCGCGGCTGGGCACTGGCGTGCACCGCGATGCTCGCGTTATCCGGCTGTGCCAGCCTGGTGGGCGATGTGCGTCCGTTCGCGCCAATGGTCCCGCTCGCCGACCCCGACATCGCGGCCATGCCGGGCCATGCGATGCCCGCGGTGGCACCGCCAGTCCGGTCGGGCCAGGCCAGCGTCGGCTCCATCTATGCCAGCAACAGTAACAACGGCTTGCAACTGTTCCAGGACAACAAGGCCCGCAACGTGGGCGACTTGTTGACCATCGTGCTGATCGAACGCACCTCGTCCACCTCGCGCGCGAAGACTGCCGTGACCAAGGACTCGGGCTTCAGCCTGGGCGCACCGGTGCTTGCCGGGGTGCCGGTGACCTACAACGGGCAGTCGATCCTGCAGGCCGAAGTCGAGGCCGGGCGTGACTTCAATGGCGCCGGTGACTCCACCCAGAGCAACCGCCTGGACGGTGAAGTCACCGTGACTGTGGTCCGCGAACTGGGTAACGGCAACCTGCTGGTCAGTGGCCAGAAGCAGATGCGCCTGAACCAGGGTGATGAACTGGTCCAGGTTCAAGGAATCGTACGCACGGCCGATATCGGGCCTGACAACCGCATCACTTCCGACCGCGTCGGCAATGCCCAGATCGTCTATGGCGGTCGCGGCACGCTGGCGCGTTCCAATGCGATGGGCTGGCTTGGCCGGTTCTTCAACTCCGCCGCCTTCCCGTATTGAGGACCACCAGCATGCGTCCAACCATCAAGTCCATCGCCACCTTTGTCCTGCTGGCCTTGTTTGCCGCCGGCCCGGCCTGCGCCGAGCGGGTCAAGGATCTCGCCCAGGTGGCCGGCGTACGCGGCAACGCGCTGATCGGCTACGGGCTGGTCGTGGGCCTGGATGGCAGCGGTGACCGCACCAGCCAGACCCAGTTCACCGTGCAAAGCCTGAAGACGATGCTGGAGCAGCTGGGCGTCACCCTGCCCGATGGCGTCAACCCGCAGCTGAAAAACGTCGCGGCTGTCGCGATCCATGCCGAGCTGCCGCCCTATGCCAAGCCCGGCCAATCGATCGACGTCAGCGTGTCCTCGATCGGCAACGCGGGTTCACTGCGCGGCGGCAGCCTGCTGATGGCGCCACTGAAGGGCGCCGACGGGCAGGTCTATGCGATTGCCCAGGGCAACGTGGTGGTCAGCGGCTTTGGCGCCTCCGGCCGTGACGGGTCGCGGATTTCGGTCAACGCACCCAATGGCGGAAGCATTCCCAACGGGGCCATTGTCGAGCGTGCCGTCCCCGGCGGTGCGGCGCCCACTGGCAACATCACCCTCAATCTGCACGAATTCGACTTCACCACCGCCTCGCGCCTGGTCGCTGCGATCAACCAGGCATTCGGTCCCGGCCGCGCCCACGCGGTGGACGGCGTCACCATCGAGATCACGCCGCCGTCCGACAACCGCATCGGCTTCCTGGCCCAGCTCGAAGCACTGGACGTCAGCCCCGGCGCGGCGGCGGCCAAGGTGATCGTCAATGCCCGCACCGGCACCGTGGTCATGGGTGGCCATGTCACCGTGCTGCCGGCAGCGGTCTCGCACGGCTCGCTGACGGTGTCGATCGTGGAAAGCGCGCAGATCAGCCAACCTGGCCCGTTCAGCGATGGCGTCACCGCCGTGATGCCCGAATCCTCGATCGAGATCAGCGAGAGCGGTAACCGCATGTTCCTGTTTGAAGGTGGCAGCTCACTGCAGGCCATCGTGCGTGCAGTGAACGCGGTAGGCGCCGCCCCCGGTGACATCGTCGCCATCCTGGAAGCCCTCAAGCGGGTGGGTGCATTGCGCGCCGAGCTCGAGGTGATCTAGCGACCACGCCATGCGCCTGCCTTCCGCCACCGCCCTGCCACTGCAACCTGCCGACGCCTCGCGCGAACGGTTGCAAACCGCTGCACGCGAGCTGGAGTCGCAGTTTGCCCAGATGATGCTCAAGTCGATGCGCAGCACCAGTTTTGGTGACTCGATGCTGGGCGACAACACCATGTACCGCGACATGTACGACCAGCAACTGGCCAAGGAAATGAGCAAGGGCCGCGGCCTGGGCCTGGCACCAATGATCGAGCGCCAACTGTCGCGCAGCCTGCCCATGAGCCCGACCGCGAGCGAGGCGATGCCGATGGCGTTGATGAAGAACCTGCCGCTGCCAATGCCACTGCCGGGAGCAACGATAATGACCGGCTTGTCGCTGGCGCCCAGCCATGGCGGCGTTTCGTTGCCGGCGCTGGCGCCGTTGCCGCCTGCGCCGGAGCCAGCGGCCATATCGAACGGGATCGGCGGCGCCGGTCATGTCGACGGCCCTTGCGACCCCAACGCCCAACTTGACTGCAGCAGCCCGGAAGCCTTCGTACAGTCGATCTGGCCACACGCGGTGGAAACCGCGCGCGAGCTGGGGGTATCGCCAAAGGCACTGGTCGCCCAGGCCGCGCTGGAGACCGGCTGGGGCCGGCGCCTGGTTGGCGGCGATGGCTCGCACAATCTGTTTGGCATCAAGGCCAGCGGCCACTGGGACGGCAAGCGCGTCGACTCAGGCACCCATGAGTTCGTCAATGGCCGCCGCGTCGAGACCCGCGCCCAGTTCCGCGCCTATGGCTCGGTGCACGAAAGCTTCGCCGATTACCGACGGCTGATGCATAACGACCGCTATGCCGGCGCACTTGCCTCCGGCGAAGACACCTCCCGCTTTGCCAACGCATTGCAAAAGGCTGGCTACGCCACCGATCCGGCTTACGCCGCCAAGATCTCCGCGATTGCCAACGGACCGACCCTCCGCCGCGCGCTGGAAACCCTTGATGACGCCCACGGCCGCACCTTCGCCGCGCTACCCGACACCACCACCCGAGGCTGACCATGAGCGGACTGCTATCCACCGGAAGTTCGGCCCTGCTCGCGTTCCAGCGCGCACTCAACACCGTTGGCCACAACGTCGCCAACGCGTCCACGCCGGGCTATAGCCGCCAGCGTGTAGATCTGGAAGCGCGCTTCGGGCAAAGCACCACGGCCGGCTACATCGGCGCCGGGGTGGACGTCGCCGGGCTGCAGCGACTGGCCGATGGGCTGGTATTTGGCCGCCAGATCGACAGCAGCGCCGAGATTGGCCGACTCGGCCAACTGTCGTCGATGTCGATCCGGCTGGACAAGTTGGTCTCGGACTCGGCCAGCAGTCTGGCAGCCCCCTGGTCGGCCTTCTTTGCCGCCGCCGAAGGGGTCACGGCCGAGCCCACCTCGGGGACGGCGCGCAACGCACTGATTGCCGCAGGCAACCAGCTCGCTACGCGCTGGGGCAACCTGGACGCGCAGATGGCGACGCAGGAAGACCAGGTTGACCAGCGCATCAAGGCCCAGGTCGCCACCGCCAACCAGCTGGCCGGCGAAATCGCGATCCTCAATCGCGACATTGCCGCCGCCGGCAGCAATGCCGCGCCCGACATGCTCGACCAGCGCGCGGTCCGGATCGACCAACTGGCCAACCTGGTGGGCGCGGAGACCGTCGCCCAGGACGACGGCTCGATCAACGTGTTCACCACCGGCGGCCAGCCAATGGTGCTGGGCAGCCGCGCCATGAGCTTGGGAACCGTTGCCGACCCTTACCGCGCCGACCGGGTGCAACTGTCACTGGAAACCGCCGGCGGCGGCTCGATCCCGCTCTCGGCGACCACCGTGTCGGGTGAAGTCGGCGGCCTGCTGGAGTTCCGCAGTCGCGTGCTCGACCCCGCGCGCGCCGAACTGGGCCGGCTGGCGACCGCGTTCGCCGAAAGTTTCAACGCCACCCAACGCGCCGGCGTGGACTACCACGGCAAACCGGGCAGCGACTTTTTTACCCTGCCGGCACCGCGCATCGACCGCCATGCCGGCAATGCCGGCGATGCCGTGCTCAGCGCCAGCATTGGCGACCTGGGCACGCTGAAGGGCAACGACCTGGTGCTGCGTTTCGATGCCGGCAGCTGGGCCGCGACCCGCAGCGATACCGGCGAGCCGGTCGCCATCACCGGCACCGGCACCGCCGCCGACCCGTTGCGGGTTGACGGCGTCGAGCTGGTCCTCGCCGGCACCCCGGCCAATGGCGACCGGTTCTCCCTGCGCCCGACCGCAGGGGTTGCCGGCGGGCTGAAAATGGCGCTGACCGACCCCAATTCCATCGCCGCCGCTGCACCACTGGAAGTCAGCGCCGACAGCGGCAACCTGGGAACCTCCAAGGCCGGTTCCAGCAAGATCACCGATGCCGCCGCCTTCGCGGGCTTTGCCGGTGCCAGCATCGAATTCATCGATGCCGGCCAGTACACCATCGATGGCGCGGGTCCGTTCCCGTACAGCCCCGGCACTCCGATCAGCGGCGACGGCTGGTCGCTGGAGCTGGATGGCACGCCCGCCGCGGGCGACCAGTTCAGCCTGTCGCCCACCCCGCCACGTTCGTCCGACAACAGCAACGCACGCCAACTGGCCGGGATGGATGAGCAGGACATCCTCAATGGCGGAACCCTGGACCTGACCGCCGGGCTGGCGCAGTTGACCGGCAAGGTCGGCGGCGATGCGCGCCACGCCGAGCTCAACCTGGAGGCGCAAACGGCGATCCACGGCCAGGTCACGGCCGAGCGCGAATCGCTTTCGGGCGTCAACCTGGACGAGGAGGCCACCAACCTGCTGCGCTACCAGCAGGCCTACCAGGCCGCCGCGCAGATCATCGCCACCGCCGACACCCTGTTCCAGTCCCTGCTCAGCGCCGTCCGCCGCTGATCGCCGCCGCGTTGACCGAACCGCACCGATGAGACCGCTCCCATGAGAATTTCCACCGCCGGGATGTACGCACAGGGGCTGCAGAGCATGCTGCAGCGCCAGTCCGAAATGGTTCGCACCCACGAGCAGATGACCACCGGAGTGCTTTATTCCCGTGCCGGCGAGGCGCCCGCCGCGGCCGCCACCTCGCAAGGCCTGGACCACGCGCTGGCCGCGCTGGACAGCTACAAAACCAGCGCCGGCCACCTCGACCGCCGCCTGAACCTGCAAGAGCACGCACTCACCAGCGCCAACGACCGCCTGACCCGCGCCCGCGACCTGGTCATACAGGCCAACACCCCGACGCTGTCGGCCGACGACCGCAAGACCATTGCCATCGAGCTGCGCCACCTTCGCGCGGAGATGATCTCCATCGGCAACACCACCGACGGCTCCGGCCGCGCCCTGTTTGCCGGCACCCGCGACGGCGTGGTGCCGTTTACCGACAACGGCGGCACCGTCACCTATACCGGCAACGACGGCCAGAACGACCTTGACGTTGCCCCCGGCCTTGGCTTGCGCGATGCCGACCCCGGCAGCGAGCTGTTCATGCGGGTGCCGACCGGCGACGGCATCGTGCGTGGCCGTGCGGACGCGGCCAACACCGGTAGCGGCGTGCTGCAATCGGCCAGTGTCACCGACCACGGTGCCTGGAGCGGCGGCGCCATCACCGTGGAGTTCACTGCCGCCGATCAGTATCGGGTGCTCGATGCTGGCGGCGCCGAGATTGCCACTGGCACGTGGGAGAAAGGCGAGACCATCAATGCCGGTGGCGTGCAGTTGAAGATCAATGGTGCACCTGCCGCCGGCGACAGCTTCGGTGTCGGGCGCGCGCCGCAGAACGACATTTTCGGTACGTTGCAGTCGCTGGCCGATGCACTCGACGCGCCGGGCGACTCCGCCGCCGACACCGCCCGCCTGACCAACGCACTCACTGCCGGGCTGGGCGACCTGAGCCGCGCCCAGGAGCACATGATTGCCGCGCGCGCCAGTACCGGCAACCGCTTGTCGGCACTGGACGCGGCCGAAGAAAGCCGCAGTGCCACCAAGCTGTCGCTGGAGGCCACCCTGTCTGGCTTGCGCGATGTCAACTACGCCGAGGCCGCAACCGAGTTCGCAATGCAACTCACCGCCCTGGAGGCCGCCCAGACGGTGACCCTGCGGATCCAGGGCCTGTCGCTGTTCAACAAACTGGGTTGATTGGCAAGTTTTCGCTAAAGCTTCCAAGGCTGATGCCGTTACCTTTCTCAGCAGCGGACAAGTCCTGATTACAGCGACGCCCCTGCGAGCTACCGGTCCCACACCGGCATCCCTTCCAGGAGAACCACACCATGTCTGTCATCAACACCAACGTAATGTCGCTCAATGCCCAGCGCAATCTGGCCAGCAACAGCGCCGACCTGGGCACCACCATCCAGCGCCTGTCCTCGGGCCTGCGCATCAACAGCGCCAAGGACGACGCCGCCGGCCTGGCGATCTCCGAGCGCTTCACCACCCAGATCCGCGGCATGGACCAGGCCGCCCGCAACGCCAACGACGGCATCTCCCTGGCGCAGACCGCCGAAGGCGCGCTGGGCGAGATCGGCAACAACCTGCAGCGCATCCGTGAACTGGCGGTGCAGTCGCGTAACGCCACCAACTCCGACTCCGATCGCGCTGCACTGAACGCCGAAGTCAGCCAGCTGAAGTCCGAGATCCAGCGCGTCGCCGAACATACCGACTTCAACGGCAAGAAGTTGCTCGATGGCAGCTTTGGCGATGCTGTATTCCAGATCGGCGCCAACCAGGGCCAGACCATTACCGTCAGCGGCATGGCCAATGCCAACATCGACTCACTCGGTACCTGGACGGCCCCCAGCACCTACGCCTCAACCGTCGCCAGTACTGCCAACACCGCACAGACCGCTTTGGCGGCTGGCGACCTGACCATCAATGGCGTGGACATCGGTGCGGTCAATGCCGGTACGGATGCGACCACCCAGGGTGACAACCTGATAGCAGCCATCAATGCCAAGACTGCCGAGACTGGCGTGTCGGCCACCAATGCCGCCGGCGTGTTGACGCTTACCTCCACCAGCGAGGATGGCATCAAGATCGCCGGCAACACCGCCAATGCAACGGCAACAGCCGCCGCAACCGGCTTGACCGTCGCCGACACTGCCGCCACCGAGACAGTCGGCGCCACCACCGACGGCTTCCAGGCACAGAACGTCCTGAGCGCCGACGCAGCTGACAACATGATCCTGGCCATGGACGCGGCGTTGAATGACGTCAACTCCTCACGCGCCGACCTGGGTGCGATCCAGAACCGCTTCACCTCGGTGGTGACCAACCTGCAGACCAGCTCGGAGAACCTGTCCGCGGCCCGCAGCCGGATCGTGGACGCCGACTACGCCAAGGAAACCGCCAACCTGAGCCGCACCCAGATCCTGGCCCAGGCCGGTACCGCGATGCTGGCCCAGGCCAACCAGGTGCCGCAGAACGTGCTCAGCCTGCTGCGTTAATCTCCCTCCCCTGGGAACCCCGACCGGTCAGTGGCTTTTTGCCCTGACCGGTTTTTTTGTGCGCTGGTTTTCGGGACGGGGAAAGTGATGCGGTTCAAGGTATGGCTAAAGGTTTGCCAGCGCTGGCCGATACCTTGAGAGCAGGACCGGCGGGCCTAAGCCGCCGCCAATCCATCGGAACGGTTCTTGCTTGGTTGACGGGTCTGCTGTCGGGTCTGTTGTCGGGGTCGGTTACCCGGGCCCATCAGCCATCACTCAAAGGAGACACGCGTGGCTTCCATTTCCAGCCCAGGGTTTGCATCCGGCCTCACCGATCTGGTACCCCAGCTGGTAGCGGCCGAGCGCGCGCCGGGCGACCGCCGCTTCGACCGGATCGAGAGCACCACCAAGGCGCAGATCTCCGCCTTCGGCAAGGTCAGCAGCGGCTTGTCCGGGCTCCAGGACACGCTGGCGAAACTGGACGGCATTGGCGCCTCACTGGGCCGCAAGGTCACCGTTGGCAGCGACGCCGGCTTTACCGCGACCGCCACCGAAAAGGCCGCCCTTGGCAGTTACCAGATCGCCGTAGAAAGCCTGGCCACCACCCATAAATTGCAGTCCGCCGCCCTGGCCAAGGACACCCAGCTGGGCCACGGCAACCTGTCGATCACCATGGGCGACGGTGAACCCATCGAGGTCACCATCGAGGAGGGCAAGGGCTCGCTGGCCGATATCCGCGACGCCATCAACGCCCAGGCGGGCGGCAAGGGTGTCACCGCAACGCTGGTTCACAGCGATGCCGGCGACGTGTTGGTGCTGGCCTCCACCGAGACCGGCAGCGAAGGCCGGTTGCAGGTCACTGCCACCGGTGGTGACGGCGGTCTGGCGGCGCTGGACACCACCAGTGGCAGCATGACGGTCACCGACCCGGGCAACGATGCACGCGTGGTCATCGATGGGCTCACCCACACCAGCAGCAGCAACCGCCTCGACGGCGCGATCGACGGCATCACCCTGGATCTGACCAAAGCCCAGCCGGGGGAGACGTTCTCGCTGGACCTGAGCGCCGATGCCAGCCTGTTGAAAGCCAAGTTGCTGGGCTTTATCAGTGCCTACAACACGGCCCTGTCCGCATTGGGCACACAAAGCGCGGCCGGCGGGGAAGCCAGCAGCGGCGCACCGCTAAGCGGAGATTCCGCGCCGCGTTCCATCACCTCCAGCCTGCGCAATACCATCAGCGCAAACTACTCCCAGTTGGCCGCGCTCGGCTTCAAGACCGAAGTGGACGGCTCGTTGAGCATGGACGGCGCCAAGTTCGACGCCGCCATGGCCGCCGACCCCGAAGCGGTGTCACGCCTGTTTGGTGGCGACGGCGGGTTGCAGAAAACCATGGCCGGTTCGTTGAAGTCCTGGGTCGGCGACGAGGGCTTGATCCAGGGCCGCACCGATGCCCTCAACTCACGCCTGGAATCGCTGGCGACCGACCGGGAAAACTTCGACCGCCGGATCGAAGGCGTGGAAGCCCGGTACCTGCGCCAGTTCACCGCGCTGGACGTGATGATCTCGAAGTTGCAAAGCACCAGCTCCTTCCTCACCCAGCAGCTGCAGAACCTGCCAAGCCCTGCCGGCAACTAACTTTCCTGGACCCCGAGCCCGCCATGCATAGCGCCCGCAGTTACGCCAACCAGTACCGTCAGACCAACGTCAACAGCGCCGTGCTGGAGGCCAGTCCGCACCAGTTGGTCGCGTTGATGCTGGCCGGCGCCCGCGCCCGCGCCCGCCTCGCCATTGCCTGCCTGGAGCGCGGCGACCTGCCGCGCAAGGCCAAGGCAATCAGCGATGCAAGCGCGATCATCGGCGGGCTGAATGGTGCACTGGACATGAAAGCCGGCGGCGAGATCGCCGACGGCCTGCAACAACTGTATGACTACGCCCAACGCCGGCTGCTGGATGCGAACGTCGGCAACGACAGCGCGCCGCTGATCGAGATTGAAGACCTGCTGGGCGAGATCGAGACCGCGTGGTCGGCCATCGCACCGGGGCAACCGGGCGCCGCGGGCCCGTCGCCTGATCAAGCAAGGCTGGGGCCATGACGCCGGTGCTGCCCAGTGACGCCATCCGTCTCGCGCTGGACAGCGGACGGCTCGACGACGCAATCGCCATGATCGCCCAACACGAGCTGGACGTGCGCACTGCATTGGGCAGATCCCCGGCCAGCGCAGACGACCAGGACGGATGGCAGGCACTGCTATCGACACAGCGCTCGTTGCTGGAACAGCTGCAAGGCGCACGCAGCGACACGATGGAGGCGTTGCAGCGTCTGCAAGGCAACCGTCGCAGCGCACAGGCCTACCGGGCCCAGCGCCTGCCATGAATGCCGACGAGGCCCGCGCCGCGGTTTTCGGTGACTCGCTTACCTGCCAGGAGGTTCGTCCGGTCGCGTTTGTGCCCGGGGCGCTGGACGAGAGCGCCCAGCGCGTCGCATGCGCCCGCGCCGAGGCGCTGCTACGCGCGATCGCCTTGGTGGAGGACAGTCGCACCGACGACCCGGACGAGCGCGGCGCCCAGGAACTGGGGATGCAGCGCATTGAAGCCAAGCTCGACCTGCTGACGGCGCTGGTTGCCACATTGGTGGGCAATCGCGATACCCAGGACCACCCGCAGTCTGTCCGCTGGTCGGCACTGGGTGTGTGCCTGGCCGTGGGGAACTCCGCCTCCGACGTTGCGCCCGGTACCGTGGGCGTATTCCGGGTGCTGCCCTGCGACTGGCTGCCACAGGCCCTGGAGTTGCCCGCGACCGTATTGGCCAGCGTCGCTGATGGCACGGGCCGTCAGCTATGGCTGCGCTTCCAGGCATTGCCGGCAACGCTCGCCTCGGCCCTGGAACGGCACTTGTTCCGGGTCCACCGTCGAGCGATCGCCGAATCGCGCCGGCCGCGCTGAACCCCTTGCCGCACGGACCTTCCCCGCAAGCGGCAATGGGAACGGGACGGTTGGGCTAAAGTGAACTCGTCTCCACGTCCCGTTGGAGCGCGTCCCGCGAGAGGTTCACTTGCTGCGCGTACTGATTTGCGATGACCACACCCTGGTCCGGGCCGGCTTGCGCCGGTTGCTGGAATCCTTCGATGCGATGGAGGTGGTCGCCGAAGCCGCCAGCGCTGACGAGGCGGTGATACAAGCACGCAGAACCCTCCCCGACGTGGTCCTGCTTGACCTGTCAATGCCCGGCCGCAATGGGTTCCAGGCCCTGGATGAGCTGCGCCAGGTCTGTCCCGACACCGCGGTGGTCATCATGTCGATGCACGACGATGCCTCCCATGTCCGCGAGGCGCTGGCGCGAGGGGCGTCCGGCTTCGTGGTCAAGGAGGCCGCACCCGCCGAGCTGGACATCGCCCTGCGCGCCGCGGCCGCCGGGCGCACTTACCTGAGCCCGCAGGTCTCTGCGCCCCAGCTGCGCGGCGGGCGCTCCAGAGCGGTGACGGGGGTGGATGCGTTGCCCCCGCGCCAGCGCGAGATCCTGGCCGCGCTGGGTGCCGGCCGCAGCAGCAAGCAGATCGCCGGCGACCTGAACATCAGCGTCAAGACCGTTGAAACCCACCGTGCGCGGATGATGGAAACCCTGGGCTGTCCCAACGCCACCGAGTTGCTGCGCATCGCCCTGGGATTGCACGCGGGCGGTTTGTAGCCGCAAAACCGGCACCAGGTCCGGAAAACCCCTACATGCATTCGGGATAACCCCTACCTGACTCGGGTTTGCCCCGATTCGTTATCTGTCACCGACGAGGCAAGATCAGCCCTGCAGGATCCGTACCGCGCGTACGGCATCACCACAGGGGGATCTGTGAAACAAACCGTCCACGGGCAGTTGACGCAAACCGTCAACCTCACGCCGCAACTGTTGCAGTCGATCCGGCTGCTGCAACTATCTGCCCCACAGTTGGAAATGGAGCTGCTGCAGGCCTTGGAGCTCAATCCAATGCTGGAGCACGATGACGCCGACGAGATCGGGGAAACCGACGCCAGCGTCCAGGAGGCTGACGGCGACGATGCGACGCTGGACGCCGGTGCCTGGGACGAGCTGCCCGAGCCGATCTACACCTCGGCAGCGTCTGGCAGTGCGTCGGGCGACGACGACGCCACCGCGCGGATCGCGGCCGGCAGCTCCACCGACCCACGGGTCCGCCTGCTGCAGGAGCTGGCCCTGGATTGGGATATCGACGACCTGCGTGGTGCCCAGTGGTGGCTGGACCAGTGCGATGACCGCGGTTACCTGGAACACCCGCTGGCCGGGCTGGTAGCCGCCGGGGCCCGTGAGCTGTCGATTACCCGGCCGGCAATGAAAACCCTGCGTTTGCGGCTGCTCAACGGCCCGTGGCCAGGGATGGCGGCGGTCGATGCAGCCGAGTGCCTGCGTGCGCAGCTGGCCCGGCAACGCCAACAGGCCGAACGAACTGGGACACATCCGGGCGATCCCGTCGCGCGCGAGCTGGCCACTTACGCCCTGGCCGACCGCATCCTTGCCCACCACATCGACCTGCTGGCCGCGCACGATCAGCCCGCGCTGGCCGCCGCATTGGATGCCACCCCGGACGCTATCAAGCGCGCCACCGGATTGATCCTCAGCCTGAGTCCCTGCCCGGTCGAGGAACCCACCGACGCCGCAACGCCCTACATCACGCCCGACGTGGTGGCGCGTTTTCTGGGCGGACGGTGGCGGGTCGCCCTGAACGGCCGAGCCACCCCGCGCATCCGCGTTGCCGCCCATTGCGCGCGCGCCCTGGACGGCGCACCGGGTGACCAGAGCGTGCTGCGTGGCCTGCTCGACGAGGCGCGTTGGCTGGTGCGCGGCGTGGCGATGCGCAACGACACCCTACTGCGCACCACACAGGTGCTGATCGAGCGCCAACGTGGTTTCCTGGAACGCGGCGAGGAGGCAATCGTGCCGCTGACCCTGCGCGAGGTTGCCGACGAAATCGGGATGCACGAGTCCACCGTCTCGCGCATCACCACCGGCAAGTACATCCAGACCCCGCGCGGCACCCTGGAGCTCAAGCGCCTGTTCGCCGTCCGGCTGGAAGGCGCGAGCGTATCGGGAACCGCGGTCAAGGCGATGGTCCGGCGCCTGATTGATGCCGAGCCCCCACACGCACCGCTGGCCGATGACACCATTGCCGGCCTGCTGGAACGCCAGGGGGTTTGCATTGCGCGCCGCACCGTGGCGAAGTACCGCGGCCAACTTTGCATCGGCCCCGCACGCTCGCGTCAACGCCCGGCGCCTACCACCACCGCCAGCTGAACTGGAGTAACCCCTCATGCGCACCCTCACCGTGTTGCTGGTCGACGACCACGAAGGTTTCATCAACGCCGCCATCCGCCACCTGCGCCGGGTCGACTGGGTCAACGTGGTCGGCTCGGCGGCCAATGGCATCGAAGCCATTGCCCAATGCGAGGCACTGCTGCCGGACGTGGTGTTGATGGACCTGGCGATGCCGGAGATGGGCGGGCTGCAGGCAACCCGCCTGATCAAGGCCCAGGACAAGCCACCCTACGTGGTGATCGCCAGCCATTTCGACGATGCCGAGCACCGCGAGCACGCGCTGCGGGCCGGCGCGGATGCATTCGTCAGCAAGCTTTCCTACCTGCATGACGTCATGCCATTGCTGGAGGCGGTGGTGGGCGGCGCGGACGCCGGCACCACTGAGGTAGCACCGTGAGTGAATCCCGCATCCTGGTGCTGGACAACGACATGGAGCGCGCCGAGCGGGTCGCGACGTTGTTGGAGTTCATGGACTTCACCCCAAGGCTGGCCGAGCCCGGCGACATCGACCTCAAGAAGGCCCGACCCAGTGATTGGGTCGCGGTGGTCGTGGGCGACGTGGAGGGCGATCCGGCGTGGCCGGGCCTGGTGGACTGGCTGGCCCGCCAGCCCTTGCATCCGCCGCTGATGGTGCTGCCCGGCAATGCCGACGACGCCGGTTGGCGCACTGCCGTGCATCCGGAGGCGGTGTGGCCGCTGCATTACCCGATCCGCCGGACCGAACTGCAGGAAGCGCTCCGCCGCGCCAGCCTGAAGCGCATCAACGAGGACGAGCAACCCAGATCCACTACCGGCGGCCCCACCGGGAAAAGCGCCGCGGCATTGCGACTGTCGCGGATGATCGACCAGGTGGCCCCGTTTGATACCACCGTGCTGATCCTGGGTGAGTCGGGCACCGGCAAGGAAGTCGCCGCACGCGCCGTGCACGCGCGCTCGCGGCGCCATGACCGGCCTTTCGTGGCGATCAACTGCGGCGCCATCCCCGCCGACTTGCTGGAAAGTGAGTTGTTCGGCCATGAGAAAGGTGCCTTCACCGGTGCCCTGACCCAGCGCAAGGGCCGCTTTGAAATGGCCGACGGCGGCACCTTGCTGCTGGATGAAATCGGCGACATGAGCATGCCGATGCAGGTCAAGCTGCTGCGGGTGCTGCAAGAGCGCACCTTCGAGCGCGTCGGCGGCAACCAGACCATCAAGTGCGACGTGCGCGTCATCGCCGCCACGCACCGCAACCTGGAGTCGCACATCGCCGATGGCAAGTTCCGCGAGGACCTGTTCTACCGGCTCAATGTATTCCCCATTGAGATGCCGCCGCTGCGTGAGCGCAGCGACGACCTGCCCGAGCTGATCGCGGCGATTACCCGCCAGCTGAGCGAGGCCGGCCGTGGCCAGGTCGCCCTGAGTGACGGTGCCGTGGATGCCCTGCGTCACTATGCCTGGCCGGGCAACGTGCGCGAGTTGAGCAACCTGCTGGAACGACTGGCGGTGCTGCACCCTGCAGAGACTGTCCGCGCGACCGACCTGCCCGCACGCTACCGCGCGGCAATGCCGGAGCTGCCGGACGAAGAGCCCGTGCGCGAGTCGGTGCTCGACCCCCACCCTGCCGCCACCCTGTCGCCACGCGCCACCCTGCCGCCGGAAGGCATGGACCTGCGCTCACACATCGCCGACGTCGAACTGGAACTGATCCGCGCCGCACTGGACCAGGCCGACGGCGTGGTAGCCCACGCCGCCCCCCTGCTGGGCCTGCGCCGGACCACCCTGGTGGAAAAGCTGCGCAAGTACGGCATCGAGCGCTGAGCCTTAAGGAAAGCCTGAACACCTCGGCTTCTGCTCGTCATCCCGACCATCCACCGTCGTCCCCGACCATCCACCCTCATTCCCGGCCATCCACCCTCATTCCCGGCCATCCACCGTCGTCCCCGACCATCCACCCTCATTCCCGACATCCACCGTCGTCCCCGATCAACCCACCGTCATTCCCGCGAAAGCGGGAATCCATGGACTTCAGCCCGCTGATCAACAACGTCCATGGGCTCCCGCTTTCGCGGAAGTGACGATCAAAAGCAAGGGTCGGCAAAGACAGTAATCCGGCGACGGGATCCCGGCACGGCTCTGGCACACGGCTTGCATCGTCATGGGCAGCTACCCAAGACGCTTGAAGCCCGGCCATGAGCGATGCGATTTCCTCGATTCTTTCCCAGATCCGTGCCCATCAGGCGCAGGCAAGCGGCCGTTTGGGCGATGCGCCGGCCAGCAACGCGATCCAGCCCGGCGGATTCCATGCCGACGGGCCCGGCCGGGTCGGTGAAACGAAAGCTCCGGGGTTCTCGGAAACCCTCAACCACGCGCTGGATAGCGTCAGCCACGCGCAGAACAATTCCGCGCAATTGCAACAGGCGTTCGAGATGGGTGACCCGCGCGCGGACCTGGCGCGGGTGATGGTCGCCATGCAGCAATCATCGGTCGCCTTCAAGGCCACCGCCGAAGTGCGCAACCGCCTGGTCCAGGCCTACCAGGACGTCATGAACATGCCGGTGTAATGCGTGCCGGTGTAATGCATGCCTGTTTGATACATGCCTGTGTGATGCCAACCCGATTGCCGACGTAGTACCGCACATTCGAGACCGCAACAATGAGCGCCACTTCCCTTCCCAAGACTGCGATCACCAACCTGCGCGAGCTCGGCCCGCTGCAGGACATCCCGGTGGTCCGCCAGATGGGCACGTTTGCGCTGGTGGCCGCCGCCATCGCGATCGGCCTGTGGTTGTTCTTCTGGACCCAGCGCCCGGACTACGTGCCGGTATTCGCCGGGCTGGACGCGAAGTCCACCAGCGAAGCGTCCGACTTGTTACGCAGCGCGAACATTCCGTTCCGGGTCGACGCTTCCAGCGGCTCGCTGGCGGTGCCCACCGACCAGAGTGGCCAGGCCAAGCTGGCGTTGGCCTCGGCGGGATTGCCGGCCAAGACCGGCGGTGGCTTCGAGTCATTGCAGGGCGACCAGGGCTTTGGCACCAGCCAGTTCGTGGAGAACGCGCGCTACCAGCATGCGCTGGAAACCGAACTGGCACGCACCATCGGCAACCTGCGTCCGGTGCTCGAGGCGCGCGTCCACCTGGCAATACCCAAACCCAGCGCGTTTACCCGCCAGAAGGAGGCGGCCAGCGCATCGGTGGTGCTGCAGTTGCGCAGCGGCAGCGTGCTTGAGGCCGGTCAGGTCAACGCGATCGTGCACCTGGTATCGGGCAGCATCCCGACCCTGCCACCGGAGAGCGTGACCGTGGTCGACCAGTTTGGCCGCATGTTGTCCAACCCGGATCCCGACAGCGGCTCGGCCATCGGCGCCAAGCGTTTCGAGCAGCAACACCGCCAGGAAGCGGTTTACGTGCAGCGCATCCAGGAGTTGCTGGCGCCGATGACCGGCCCGGGGCGGGTCAGCGCCCAGGTAAGCGTGGCAATGGACTTCTCCCAGAGCGAGCAGGCGCGCGAGATCTATGGCCCCGAGGCGGCAATCGTACGCAGCGAGCAGGTCTCCGAATCCGGCGACCTCAGCGCAAAGACGCCACCGGGCGGCGTGCCGGGCAGCGCCAGCAACACCCCTGATGCCGCGCAAGCGGCCGCGGCACCAGCCACTGCCCAAGCCGCCGACGACACGCTCACCGGCAGCCGTACCGCGGTACGTAACTACGAGATCGACCGCACCCTGACCCACACCCGGCAGGCGCCCGGCCGGATCACACGGGTAACCGCCGCGGTATTGGTAGACAACCTCCCCACCGCTGTCGACAAGGACGGCAAGCAGACTTCGCGCCCCCTCACCGATGCCGAGTTGGAGCGCATCAAGTCGCTGGTACAACAAGCCATCGGCTTCGATACCCAACGCGATGACATGGTCACCGTGGTCAACGCGCCGTTCAACCAGGGCCACCTGGACGAGCCGATGGAGTCGCCGTTCTGGCAGAACCCCCGGCTCAAGGAGCTGCTTCGTATCGCCCTGGGCGGACTGGCGGTGTTGATGCTGATCTTCACCGTGTTGCGCCCCGCCATGCGCCAGCTGATGGGTCCGGTCAAGCCACGCACCGCGATCGCCACATTGATCGAGGATGACGAGGACGTACCGGTCACGTTGTCTGCGCCGTCCGCCCCCCGCCTGGACGGGGACGCGCAGGAGGTCTCCATGAACTTCGACGAAAAACTGCAGGTGGCGCGCACGGCAGTCAGCAACGACCCCAAGCGTGTCGCCAACGTGATTCGCAACTGGGTGGAAACCGATGGCTGAGCCCAGGACGATGAAACAAGAACCGCTGACCGGCGTGCAGCGTGCCGCCGTGGTCTTGCTGTCACTGGGCGAGGCGCAGGCCGCCGAGGTGCTCAAACACATGGGCGCGCGGGAAGTGCAAAAGCTCGGCATGGCGATGACGTCGGTGGGCGGCGTGTCGCGGGAGACCGTCGGCACGGTGTTTGACGACTTCGTGGAGACCCTTGCCCAGCCCAGCGCCCTGGGCTCGGGCGCCGACGATTACATCCGCGCCGTGCTCAACCAGGCCTTGGGTGAGGAGCGCGCCGGCAGCCTGATCGACCGTATCCTGGCCGGGCGCAACACCACCGGGCTGGACACGCTGAAGTGGATGGAGCCGCGCGCGATCTCCGAGCTGGTGCGCAACGAGCACCCGCAGATCATCGCCATCGTGATGTCCCACCTGGACGAGGACCAGGCCGCCGAGGTGCTCAAGTGCCTGGCCGAACGCGTGCGCGCCGACGTGCTGCTGCGCATTGCCACCCTTGACGGCATACCGCCCAATGCGCTCAACGAACTCAACGAGGTCATGGCGCGCCAGTTTGCCGGCAACCAGAACATCAAGTCCTCCAACATCGGCGGCGTGCGGGTTGCGGCCAACATCCTCAACTTCATGGACTCCGGCCAGGACGAGACCATCCTGGGCAATATCAGCCAGATCGACGAGCCACTGAGCGCCCAGATCCGCGACTTGATGTTCGTGTTCGAGAATCTGGTCGAACTCGATGACCGCGCCATACAGACCGTATTGCGCGAGATCCCCAGCGAGAAACTCGGGCTGGCATTGCGCGGTGCCGACCAGAAGGTGCGTACCAAGATCACCGAGAACATGTCCCAGCGCGCGGCCGATATCCTGATCGAGGACATGGAGGCGCGCGGACCGGTGCGCCTGGCCGAGGTGGAGGCTGCGCAGAAGGAGATCCTGGCCGAAGTCCGGCGACTGGCCGATAGCGGCGCGATCCAGCTGGCCGCCAAGACGGAGGCCTTCGTATGACGGTCATGGCCAATCCCGCGCAGTTGGTGCGCTGGACCGCACCGGACCTGGAATCGATGGCCACGTGCGGCGCAAGTCCGGCCGTACCTGAGGCGGCAGCCGAAGCGGCACCGGTCCGACCGAGCGTGGAAGAGCTGCAGGCACTGGAGCAGGCGGCGCGAGACGAAGGCTACGCCGCCGGCCATGCTGAAGGATTGGCCAGCGGCCAGTGCGAAGTACGCAAGATGGCCGCCCAGATGGAAGGCATCCTGGACGGCTTTACCCGCCCCTTGGCACGCCTGGACGATGAGGTGGCCGACGCGCTGGGCGAGCTGGCCGTGCGCATCGCCGGCAACCTGCTCGGCCGTACCTACCGCGCCGACCCGACCCTGCTGGCCGACCTGGTGCGTGAGGCGCTGGATGCGGTCGGCACCAGCTCGCGCGAGATCGAACTGCGCCTGCACCCCGATGACCTGGGCGTGCTGGCGCCGCACCTGATGGGGCTCAGCGGCGTGCGCCTGAGCGAGGACAGCACCCTGTCCCGCGGCGAACTGCGGTTGCACAGCGAGAGCGTCCGCATCGACGGCACCCTCGCCGCGCGCCTGCAGGCCTGCCTCGACGCGGCCATGGAGACCGACGCCAACACGAACGCCGAGGACACCCCATGAGCCGCATCGCCGCCGACCAGTGGGAAGAAATGCGCAACCTGCGCCTTTCAGCGCGGCTGGGCACCATCAACCCGCACCCCCCCTCGCTGGGTCTCGCCCGCGAAGGCGTGTTGCGGCGTGCGGTCGGACTGACCCTGGAAGCCTCCGGTTGCAGCGCGCCGCTGGGTTCGCGTTGCCGGGTGGAGACCTCCGGCGGTCGCTGGGTCGACGCCGAAGTGGTTGGTTTTTCCGGCGACCGCACCTTCCTGATGCCCACCGCCGACCTGGCCGGTCTGTTGCCCAACGCGCGGGTGGTGACCACCCGCCAGCGCGGCGAGGTGGCCGTGGGCGAAGGGCTGCTGGGGCGCGTGATCGACAGCGACGGCGTACCGCTGGACGGTCGCGGCCCGCTGCGCCCGGAGAACTGGGTCGGGCTGGGCGGACAGATCATCAACCCGCTGACGCGCGAGCCGATCACCCGCTCGCTGGACGTCGGCGTGCGCGCAATCAATGCGCTGCTGCCGATTGGCCGCGGCCAGCGCATCGGCCTGTTCGCCGGCTCCGGTGTCGGTAAGTCGACGCTGCTGGGCATGATGACCCGTTACACCGCCGCCGACGTGATCGTGGTCGGCCTGGTCGGCGAGCGCGGCCGCGAGGTACGCGACTTCGTCGAGGCCACTCTCGGTGAGGAGGGCATGCGCCGCGCGGTGGTCGTCGCCGCCCCGGCCGACCGGCCACCACTGGCCCGGCTGCACGGCGCGTTACGGGCGACGGCCATCGCCGAGTGGTACCGCGACCAGGGGCTGCATGTGCTGCTGCTGATGGATTCGCTGACCCGCTTTGCCCAGGCACAGCGCGAGATCGGGCTGTCGGTAGGCGAGCCGCCGACCACCCGCGGCTATCCGCCATCGGTTTTCGCCAAGCTGCCGCAACTGGTGGAGCGGGCCGGTAATGGCGCCGACGGCCGCGGCTCGATCACCGCCTTCTACACCGTGTTGACCGAGGGCGACGACCAACAGGAGCCGATCGCCGACGCCGCCCGCGCAATCCTCGACGGCCACATCGTGCTGACCCGCCGCATCGCGGACGCCGGCCAATACCCGGCCATCGACGTGGAGGTTTCGGTCAGCCGGGTCATGCAGGACATCACCGACGCGCCGTGGCGCGAACGTATCCGCAAGCTGCGCCGGCTGCTGGCGGCCTACTCGGCCCAGCGCGACCTGATCGCCATCGGTGCCTACCAGCGCGGCAGCGATCCGGCGGTCGACGAGGCTGTCGCCCGCTGGCCCGCAATCCAGGCATTCCTGGGACAGGACGTCAGCGAGGCGTCCGATGTCGACGCCAGCCGCGCCGCACTCGCCCGCCTGCTTGACGATGCGCCCGACATTCCGCAATCCCCGACCCCCAACCCGCAGGAGACCTGACCGACATGCGATCGCAACGACTGGATCCACTGTTGAAAGTGAAGCAGCGACGCCAGGACGACGTCGCCCGCGAGGTCGCCGAACGCGACCGCGCGGTGGTTGAGCAGCAGGCACGCCTGGACGCGCTGCGCCGCTACGCACTGGAGTACGCAGTGCCCGGCGGCTCCAGCCTCACCAGCCCGGCATTGCTGGCCAACCGACTGGCATTCCGCGAGCGCCTGGATACCGCCATTGCCCAGCAAAGCCGCGTGGTCAGCGACACCCGTCAACAAAGCGACGTGGAACGCACGCGTCTGCTACTGGCCAGTCGCGAGACCCACGTGCTGGAGAAGTTGTCGGCCAGCTACCGTGCCGAAGAATCCCGCACGGTCGAGCAGCGCAGCCAGCGCGAGATGGATGATCTGGGCGCACGACGGGTATCCAGCAGCCGCCGCGGCGAGCCGGAGCCGGAGCCGGCTGCATGATGGCCGCCGGCGGAGTTGGCGCAGGTGCTGCCAGCACGTCCGCCGGCAGCGCGCCGACAGCGGGCGCTTCCCGAAGCTCCACCAAAGACTCAGCGCGCGACAGCGATAGCGGTGGCTTCGCCGGTGTATTGGCCAAGTCTTCGGCCGGCAACGGTGCGGCCAGCGACGCGGCGACGAAGGAAGCAAAGACCCCCACCGTCGCCAACGATACACACGACCGACAGCCGGCGGATGCGGACAAAACCACGGACGAAGACCAATCCCCCGACCGGATCCTGGCCATGCTGGGAGGCCACTGGCCCGCCCCGGCACCACTTACCCCGACCGCACTCGCAACCGGCGCGGATGCCAGCCTGGCGCTGGCGGCAGACTCGACAACATTGACCGCATCGGTGGCCTCGGCAGGGAAAGCGCTGGGCCAGCTGGCGGCCACCGATTCCGACCTCAAGCTGCCGGCCTTCGCGCTTGGACCAACGACACTAGCCACCAATGCAACGTTGGCCGCCAACGCCAATGCCGCCTCCGCCGACGGTGCGTTTCCGGTAGCCGATTTCGCCCGCGCGATGGGCCTGGCAGCCGCCGATGACGCCGGCAAATCACTCCCGGCGGCGCCAACGGTGGGGGCCGATGCGGATGCCATCGAGTTTTCCCTCCCCCCCCAACCGCTCACCGGCAACAGTCCGGTCCGTGCAGCGGCGGCGACGGCGGCGACACCCATCCCGATGCCGGCCGATCCGGATTCGGGCTTTGATGACGCACTCGGCGCACGCATCGGCTGGCTGGCCGATCAGCGCATCGGCCGCGCCGAGATCCGGGTCAGCCCGGACCACCTCGGCCCGATCGATGTGCGGCTGCATATCGACGGCAACCGGGTCAGTGCCGAATTCAACTCCGCCAATGCCGACGTGCGGCAGGCACTGGAAGCCAGCGTCGGCCGCCTGCGCGACATGCTCGGGCAACAGGGTTTGCAACTGGCCCAGTCCGACGTTGGCAGTGGGCAATCGAACAGCAGCGCCGGTTACGTGACCGATGCCGGCTCCGACCGACGCGACGCCGACATCATGGACACCCCGATTCCAACCATCCTGCGTCGCGGGTTACTGGACGAGTACGCCTAGCTAAGGTCCGGACAACGCCACTTCCCCCGTCATCTCCGTCATCTCCGTCATCTCCGTCATCCCGTCATCCCCGCGAAGGCGGGGATCCAAGGACGTTGCTACTCAACCGCCCAAAGTCCATGGATGACCAGCCCTTTGGGCTGTTGTGGAGCACTTCCCGCTTTCGCGGGAATGACGGGGCGGTCAAACCGCCTCCACCTGACGGGGCGGCAAAACCGCCGCCACCAGCGACAACTCCTGCACGCGTCAAATCCCCGTCACTGCCCGTCGCCGGAGTTGCGGCACACCCCTTGCATTGCCTTGGCAACCCCCGCATCCCGGAGTTGTCGCGTGCCATCCAAGAAACCATCGTCCTCCAGCAAGCTGCCGTGGATCCTTGTCGCTACCCTGGTGCTGATACTGGCCACCGGCGGCGGATGGTTCTGGTACTCCAGTGCCGTGGCAGCACCGGTTGCCGCCGCTGCAGCCGCAGCAGCGGCCGATCAACCTTCGCCACGCAAGCCGGCGATCTACTTCGCGCTGGAGCCGGCCTTCGTGGTCAACCTGGCTGACACCAACGCGGTGCGCTACCTGCAGGCCGATGTGCAGCTGATGACCCGCGACGACGCCACCGCCAAGGCGATGGAGTTGCATGCACCGGCCATCCGCAACCGCCTGCTGCTGCTGTTTGGGCAGTACTCCGCCGACCAGCTGGCCCAGCGCAGCGCCAAGGAACGGTTGCAGAAGACCGCCGCCGACGAAGTGCGCACGCTACTGAAGACCGAGACCACCGCCAGCAAGCTCGAAGCGGTTTATTTCACCAGCTTCGTGACCCAGTAGGACACCTGCGATGAGCTCCGACCTGCTCTCCCAAGACGAAATCGACGCCCTGCTGCACGGCGTCGACAGCGGTGCAGTTGATGTCGATGAGGACGCGCCCGCAGCTCCCAACGAGGCGCGCAACTACGATTTCGCCAGTCAGGACCGCATCGTCCGTGGTCGCTTGCCCACCCTGGAGATGATCAACGAGCGCTTCGCCCGCACCTGGCGGGTCGGCCTTTTCAACCTGCTGCGACGCTCGGCCGATCTGTCGGTACGCGGGGTCGACCTGATGCGCTTTGGCGAGTACATGCACTCGTTGCAGGTGCCGACCAACCTGAACCTGGTGAAGATGAAGCCACTGCGTGGCACCGCCATCGTGATGTTCGAGCCGCGGCTGGTATTCACCGTGGTCGACAACTTCTTTGGCGGCGCCGGCAAGTACCCGGCCAAGATCGAAGGCCGCGAGTTTACCCCCACCGAGATGCGGGTCATCCAGCTGTTGTTGAAGCAGACCTTCGCCGACCTGACGGACGCCTGGGCACCGGTGCTGCCGGTCGAATTCGAATACCTCAACTCGGAGGTCAACCCGCACTTCGCCAACATCATCAGCCCGCGCGAGTACATCGTGGTCAGCCGCTTCCATGTCGAACTGGAAGGCGGCGGCGGCGAGTTCCACGTGTCCATCCCCTACTCGATGCTCGAACCGATCCGCGAACAGCTGGACGCCGGCGTGCAAAGCGACCGGGTGGAGCGCGATGAAAGCTGGACCCGGGCCATGCGCGCGCAGTTGCAGGACGCGCAGGTCGAGCTCAGCAGCTCGTTGACCCAATGCCAGATCAGCCTGCGCCAGTTGTGCCAACTCAAGATCGGTGACGTGATTCCGATCCATCTGCCCGACACGGTGACCTTGAACGTTGAACAGACCGCGCTGTTCACCGGCCAGTTCGGCAGTCACAACGGCCATAACGCCATCAAGATCGGCACCGTCCACCCCGCCCGCGCCCTCCCCACTTTCGAAAGCCTGACAACGCCATGAACCCGACAGACACCCCACAGACCGACGACGGCCAAACCTCGCGCGCCGCGTTCGACACCCTGACCGCCGACGGCGACGGCCGGGCCACCGACCTGAACCTGGACGTGATCCTGGATGTATCGGTATCGCTGTCGCTGGAGGTCGGGCGCACCCGCATCCCGATCCGCAACCTGCTGCAGCTCAACCAGGGCTCGGTGGTTGAGCTGGAGCGTGGCGCGGGCGAGCCGCTGGATGTGTTCGTCAACGGCACCCTGATTGCCCAGGGCGAGGTCGTGGTCGTCAACGACCGCTTCGGCGTGCGACTGACCGATGTGGTCAGCCCCGCCGAGCGCATCAAGCGACTGCGATGAGCCCCGCGGCCGACACTGCGGCGGCGGCGGTTGCGGCGGCCACGTCTACAGCCACGTCCATGGATGACCAGCCCTTTGGGCTGTTGTGGAGCGCTTCCCGCCTGCGCGGGAATGACGGGGCTGTGGTGAATGACGGGGCTGTGGCGGCTGCAGCGGTGGATTCCACCGGCGCTTTCGCGCGGGTCACCGCTTCCGTTGATACCACCGCCAACCTCGTGCCGCTGCCCCTGCCAGTGGCACGCACGAGCACCGCGTCGGTAGCGCCGACGCCGGTGTTCGCGCCGCCGCAAACCAGTGGTTCCGGCGGCGCCGGCGCGGTGGGTGGCGGCGTGCTCGCGCTGCTGCTGGTGGTCGCGCTGATCCTCGGATTGGCGTGGCTGGCCCGGCGGATGCCAGGCGTTGGTGTCGCGGGGGCCGGCAACCCGGCACTGCGCGTGGTCGGGTCGCTGGCACTGGGCCCGCGTGACCGGGTGGTGGTGGTCGAGATCGGCCAGACCCAGCTCCTGCTCGGGGTCGGCCCCGGTGGCACCCGCACCCTGCATACCCTCGACGCGCCGCTACCGTTATCCCCCAACAGCGGTCCCTCACCGTTCGCCCAGTTGCTTTCACAACACTTCGGCAAAAAGCCGTGAGCCGGGTCACTGCCCGGATGTCGCGACTGCTCGGCGTAGTGCTGTTTGTCGCCGCGCTGTTACTGGCCCCGACCGTCGCGGCGCAGACGGCGCCCGCGTCAACCACGCCCATGGCCGCACCGGCAACGGCGCCATCGCCTGCCGCGACGACCACCCCCACGTTGCCAAACGTGACAGTGGGCAATATCGGCGGCGAACCGGTCAGCCTGCCGCTGCAGGTGTTGTTGCTGATGACCGGCATCACCCTGCTGCCGGCGGCATTGCTCGGGCTGACGGCCTTCACCCGCATCATCATCGTGCTGGGCCTGTTGCGGCAGGCGCTCGGCACCGGGCAGACCCCCAGCAACCAGGTGCTGCTGGCGTTGGCGCTGTTTTTGACCACCATGATCATGATGCCGGTGTTCGACCAGTCCTGGGCCGCAGGCATATCCCCCTACCTCAATGACCAGATGGATTTCCGCAGCGCCTGGACCGCCTCGATCGAACCGTTTCGCGGTTTCATGTTGGCCCAGGTCCGCGAGAACGACTTGATGACCTTTGCCGGGCTGTCCGGCAGCGGCCCGTACGCAGGACCGTCGGACGTGCCGTTCGGGGTGCTGGCGGCGTCGTTCCTGACCAGTGAGCTGAAAACCGCGTTCGAGATCGCGTTCCTGGTCTACATCCCGTTCGTGATCATCGATCTGGTGGTCGCCAGCGTGCTGATGTCGATGGGCATGATGATGCTCTCGCCAATGCTGATCTCCGCCCCGTTCAAGATCCTGCTGTTCGTGCTGGTGGATGGTTGGATCCTGGTGGTCGGTTCACTCGCTGCCAGCTTCAACGCGGTGTAGGACGATGACACCGGAAACCGCCATCACGGAGATTGGCCGCGGCCTGCAAATGGCGCTGTTGATGGGCGCCCCTCCCCTGCTGGCGGTATTGGTCGTGGGCGTGGTGGTCGGCATCATCCAGGCCGCCACCCAGGTGAACGAGCAGACCATCGCGTTCGTGATGAAGGCGATTGCATTGGCGACGATACTGGCACTGACCGGGCACTTCCTGCTCGGCAAGATGGTGGCGTTCACCATCGGCCTGTACCAGCGCATCCCGCACTTGATTGGCTGACCGGGAACCCGCGCGATGGACCCGGCGACCGCCACCGCCATCGATGGACTGAACCTGTTCGGCATGCTTGGCCAGGTGCTGTGGTACCTGCTGCGCATAGGCGGGACGTTGCTGGCATTGCCGATGATCGGCGGCCGCGGAATGCCGGTGCAGGCGCGGTTGATCGTCGCCCTGGCGCTGTCGGCGACGATGTCCACCGTGCTGCCCGTCCCGCCCATCGCCGCGATCGACGCGACAACGGTCCTTACCGTTGTGCGGGAACTGGCAGTCGGCATCGCCATTGGACTGATGCTGCGGCTCGCCTTCGAGGCCGGGCAACTGGCCGGCGAGCTGGTCAGCCAGGGCATGGGGCTGTCGTTCGCGACCCTGGCGGATCCGTTGAGCGGCGCATCGTCGACGGTGCTATCGCAGTGGTTCTACCTGACCTTCGGGTTGCTGTTCTTCGCCCTCGATGCCCACCTCGCGCTGGTCGAGCTGCTGGCCGACAGTTACCGGACGCTGCCAATCGGCGCGCCGCTGGTTGACCTGCACGGTTTCCTGGCGGCATTGCCCGCATTCTTCGCCACCTGCCTGCGGGCGGGATTGTTGCTGGCGCTGCCGGTAATGATGGCGCTGTTGACCTCCAACCTGGCCTTCGGCGTGCTCTCGCGCGCCGCCGCGGCGTTCAACCCGATCGCGATCGGCCTGCCGGTGGCCCTGGTCGTTGGACTGGTCTTGCTGGGGTTGCTGGCACGGGAACTGCAGGAGCCGATACAGCGACTGTTCGGGGAAGCCTTCCTGGCGGCGCGCGCATTGACCGGCTGACCGCTCTCAGCCTGCCGGTCGCGCTGTACCCGACTGGCCACTCAGTGGCCACAGCAGGAACCCTGTCATGTCCGGCGATCAAGAGGACCGCACCGAGCAACCGACCGAGAAGCGCCTGCGCGAGTCTCGTGAAAAAGGCGATGTCCCGCGCTCCCGGGAACTCGCCAACGTGGCCGTGCTGGGGATCACCGCGACGGCATTGATGTTGCTGGCGCCGGGAATCGGCACCGCGGCGCAGAGCTGGCTGGGCGGCGCGCTGGCCTTCAATCCGGCCATCCTCGGCCACCCCGACCGCTTGATCACACACGCGGTGACCCTGGCCATTTCACTGATGCTGCCGGTGTTGCCGGTGCTGGCCGCCGCATTGGTGGCCTGCCTGATCGCGCCGGCCCTGATGAGCGGCATCCGCTTCTCCAACAAGGCATTGCAACCGGATTTCAAGCGTCTCAACCCGGCCTCGGGCCTCAAGCGCATCTATGGCAAGGACGGCTTCGCCGAGCTGCTGCGTTCGATGCTGCGGGTGCTGCTGGTGGTTGGCACCGGCGCCCTGGTCATCATCGGCGCGGTCGACAACCTGTTGCTGATGCCCCGGATGGGACTGCATGTCGCCATCGACACCGGCCTGCACACCGCGATGACCGCGCTGCTGGCGATGTCGGGTTCGCTGGCGTTGATTGCCGCCATCGATGTGCCGTGGCAACGCTACCAGCACCGCAGCAAGCTGAAGATGACCAAGCAGGAAGTCCGCGACGAGATGAAGCAGACCGAGGGCAACCCTGAGATCAAGGCCCGGGTGCGCCAGGTCGCACGCCAACTGTCGCAACGCCAGACGATGGAGGCGGTGCCCAGCGCCGACGTGGTGGTGATGAATCCGACCCACTACGCAGTCGCGCTGAAGTACGACCCCGACAACATGCGTGCGCCCCGGGTGGTCGCCAAGGGTGTGGACGAGACCGCATTGATGATCCGCGACGTGGCCGGGAAGCACCGCATCACCGTGGTCGAGGCACCGCCGCTGGCACGCGCCTTGTATAGGCAGGCCAAGGTCGACCAGGAAATCCCCGTGAAACTCTACGCTGCAGTCGCACAGATACTGTCCTACGTGTACCAGCTCAAGCGCTGGCAGCCGGCGCACGGTCCGGCTCCGTCGTTGCAGCCGTTGGACGTAGGCGCGGACGGCGCCGTCGACCCGGCTGACGGGGGGCCGGCAGCGTGAGTGCAACCATGAGCCGGTTTTCCATAGCCGACCTCGCCCGTTCGGTGCGCGACGGAGCCGCCGCCCCGGTGGTGGTGTTGGCGATGTTGGCGATGGTGGTGGTACCGCTGGCACCGTTGGTGCTGGATGCGTTGTTCACCATCAACATCGCGCTGTCCCTGGTGGTGTTGTTGGCGGTGGTTTACGTCAAGCGGCCGCTGGAATTCTCGGTGTTCCCGTCGGTGTTGTTGATGGTCACCCTGCTGCGGCTGGCACTGAACGTCGCCTCCACCCGGGTGGTGCTGCTGCATGGTCACGAAGGTCCCGGCGCGGCCGGGCACGTGATCGAGTCGTTCGGCAATTTCGTCATTGGTGGCAGCTACGCCGTCGGCCTGATCGTTTTTTCGATCCTGACCATCGTCAACTTCATCGTGGTAACCAAAGGCTCCGGGCGCATCGCCGAAGTGTCGGCACGCTTTATCCTGGACGCGATGCCCGGCAAGCAGATGGCGATCGATGCCGATCTCAACGCCGGTTTGTTGACGCGCGAAGATGCCAAGGCACGGCGCCAGGAAGTCTCGGAGGAAGCCGACTTCTACGGCTCGATGGACGGCGCCAGCAAGTTCGTCCGCGGTGATGCGATCGCCGGCCTTCTGATCCTGGTGATCAACCTGGTCGGCGGCATCCTGATCGGCGTGATCCAGCATGACATGGCATTCTCCAGCGCGGCCCAGGTGTACGCACTGCTGACCATCGGTGACGGTTTGGTCGCCCAGTTGCCGGCGCTGCTGGTGTCCACGGCGGTCGCGATGCTGGTCACCCGGGCAACCCGCGAGCAGGACATGGGACCGGCGGTATCGGCGCAGGTATTCGGGCACAAGCGCGCACTGTTCGTCGCCGCCTTGCTGCTGGGCCTGATCGGCGTGGTCCCGGGAATGCCCAACCTGCCGTTTCTGACCCTGTCGGCCATCGTCGGCTATGCGGCCTGGAAACTGCACAGGCGCGAGACGGCCGCCGCCGCGACCGCGGATACCGATGAGGCGGCCACCGGCAGCAGCCAGAACCAGGCCATGGCCGAGCTGAGCTGGGACGAAGTGCGCCCGGTGGAGCCGCTGGGGCTGGAGGTGGGATACAAGCTGATCGCGCTGGTCGACAAGACCCGTGGCGGTGAATTGCTGGCGAGGCTGAAAGGCATCCGGCGCAAGCTGACCCAGGATCTGGGCTTCCTGATCCCGGCGGTGCACGTGCGCGACAACCTGGAGCTGTCGCCCGGCCAGTACCGGATCCTGGTGCATGGAGTGCCAATGGCGACCGGCGAGTTGTACCCGGACCGCAACCTGGCACTCGACCCGGGCCAGGTATTTGGCCCGTTGGAAGGCATCCCCGGCAAGGACCCGGCATTCGGGCTGGATGCGGTATGGATCCCGCCGGACCAGCGCGCCCATGCCGAATCGCTGGGCTACACGGTGGTGGACGCCGCCACCGTGGTCGCCACCCACCTGTCGCACGTGGTGCGCGAACGCGCCTCCGAGCTGCTGGGTCACGACGAAGTACAGCAGCTGCTGGCCAGCGTGGGCAAGGCGACCCCCAAACTCGTCGAGGACTTGACGCCCAAGTTGCTGCCGCTGTCGGTCGTGGTACGGGTACTGCAATCGCTGTTGCTGGAGAAGGTGCCGCTGCGGCAGATGCGCCAGATCGTGGAGGCACTGCTGGAGCACGGCGCGCACACCCAGGACCCGGCCGCTTTGACCGCTGCGGTCCGCAACGCACTGGGGCGCTTCATCGTCCAGGAGCTTAATGGGCTCAAGACCGAACTGCCCGTCTATACCTTGGCGCCGGCTCTGGAACAGGTATTGCAAGAGTCGGTCAACGGCACCGGCGCCGCGTTGGAACCAGGACTTGCCGAGCGGCTGCACCAGAACCTCAACGATCTGGTGACGCAGCAGGAGGGACGCGGCGAACCGGCCGTCCTGCTGGTGCCCGGCGGGATCCGCGCAACCATCGCGCGGCTGGTGCGGCACAGCGTACCGGCCCTGTCGGTACTGGCTTACACCGAAGTACCGGAAGAGAAGCGTTTGCGGTTGGTCGGCTCGATTGGTTGACAAACCAGGGCCTGGAATAACGGGAACAAGGGAACAACGTCATGAGAATCAAGCGCTTCATTGCCACCGACATGCGCAGCGCATTGCGCATGGTGCGCGAGGAACAGGGGGCGGAGTCGGTCATCCTGTCGACGCGTCCGACCGCCGACGGGATCGAGGTCGTTGCGGCGACCGATTACGACGAGGCACTGGTGCATCAGGCGCTGCGTGCCGCGACGCCGGCACTGTCGCCGACGCCGGCTGCCACCAGGCCCGACGAGCTGCCGCCGGCAACCCCCGGACACGCGGGCCGGAACCACGACGACGCGAGCGACAAGGCAGCCGTGACGCCGGCATCGGGCCCCGACTCGAAGACGTCGCCACCGCGCGACAGTTTCGCCAGCCGCGCACGCGCCGTGTTCCGCATTGGTGGTTCCCCGGAAAGCCATGACAAGGAACACGCCGAAGCGACCCTGGCCGAGCTCACCGGCTACACACCGCCAGCGGCCGCCCTCCACCCGAATGCGTCACGCCCTGCCGGTGCGCGGCCACAGGCCAACGCTGCCCCGACCGCTGCAGCCTTGAACGCAGCAACCGGATCACCGACCCACTTCGAGGCGATGATGAATGCACTCGCCGACCGGGACCTGCTGCCAGCCGATCTTCCAGACCCGGCCCCAGTCCAGGAACCCACCTCACCGGCCACGACGATATCGTCGCTCCTGCCGGCACCGGCCGCTGCGGCCGAGGCCAGCATCAAGGTCGCGCCACCGGCGGTACACGTGGTTGCCGAGCCGGACCCCGGCATCATCGCCATGCGCGAGGAACTGGGTTCGATGCGACGGATGATCGAGCGCGAGATGGGCCAGTTCACCAGCGAACGCCTGCGCGGCTCCCCGGCGCGTGCCGCCGCCTACGACATGCTGCTGGGGTATGGCTGCGACGAGTCCCTGGCACAGACCATTGCCGCCAAGATCAACCCGGCGCTGGACCCGGACAAGGTGCGCGCACCGATGCTCGCCGAGCTGGCACGGATGCTGACCATCAGCCGCAGCGAGCCCATCGACGACGGCGGCGTGATCGCACTGATCGGACCGACCGGCGCCGGCAAGACCACGACCGTGGCAAAGCTGGCGGCCCGCTTTGCCGCCCGCCACCGTGCCCGCGATGTCGCCATGGTGACCACTGACAGCGAGCGCGTGGGCGCAATCGAACAACTGCATGCACATGGACGCCGCCTCGGCATCACCGTATGCGAGTCGAACGGGCCGGAATCCCTGGCCCAGACGCTGGCCCAGCTGCAGGACTATCCATTGGTGCTGGTCGATACCGCCGGTTATGGGGCCCGTGACCGCGCGCTGCTCAGCCAGATCACCTGGCTGCGTGCCACCCGCCAGTTGCGCAGCTTGCTGGTACTGCCCGCCAGCGCACACCCCCATGACATGAGTGAGCTGGTCCGCCGCTACCGGATGGCCAGTCCCGAAGGCGTGGTGCTGACCAAGACCGATGAGACCGGACGCCTTGGCGCGGCCTTGTCGGTCGCCATCCGCAACGGCCTGAGCCTGACCTACACCGCCCATGGCCAAAGCGTTCCAGAGGATCTGGAGGCCGCCGATGCGTCCAACCTGGTCCTGCAACTGGAGAAACTGCGCCGTGCGGCCGATAACCCCTTTGTCACCGAGGATCACCATGCCATCGCCTGACCTCCAACCCGTTCCCGCGATGATGGCGCAGCCTGCTGGCGCCACGCCGACAACGTCTGCGCGCGCGGCCCCGGTCCGGGTCATTGCCGTGGCCAGCGGCAAGGGCGGCGTGGGCAAGACCAGCGTATCGGTCAACCTGGCAATGTCGCTGCAGAACTCCGGCCAGCGCACCTTGTTGCTGGATACCGACCTGGGCCTGGCCAATGTCGACGTCATGCTCGGCTTGTCACCGCGGTTCACCCTGGCCGATGTATTCGCCGAGCGCTGCGAACTGCGCGACACCCTGCTGGAAGGCCCGGGTGGACTTTGGGTCGTGCCCGCTGCCTCGGGCAAGCGCCACATGGTTGAGCTGCTGCCACAACAGCATGTTGGCCTGGTGCATGCCTTCAGCCAGCTGGACCTGCCAATCGACGCCATGGTGATCGACAACGCCGCCGGCATTGCCGACAGCGTGCTGACCTTCTGCCAGGCCGCGCAGGACGTGATCGTCGTGGTGTGCGACGAGCCGGCTTCGGTCACCGATGCCTATGCGCTTATCAAGGTGCTCAATCGCGACCGCGGGGTCAGTCGCATCCAGGTGCTAGCCAACCAGGTCAACAACCCCGGCGAGGGCCGCCAGCTGTTTGGCAAGCTGGAGCGGGTCGCATCGAAATTTCTCGACGTGACCCTGAACTACCTGGGCGCGATTCCCCGCGACGAATGGTTGCGCCGCGCCATTCAGCGCCAGGAGGCGGTAACCCAGGCGTTCCCGTCCAGTCCCTCGGCGATGGCGTTCCGTGACATCACCCGCCGCGCCGGCCAATGGCAGTCCCCGCCAGGCCCCCGCGGGCATGTCGAGTTCTACATGGAACGGTTGATCACGCCCGCCCGGGGAGCCATCGCATGAGTCATGCCGCCGCTGCCTATCGCGCCAGCTTGCCGCGCCAGGATGCATCCGAAGTGGTCGAGCGCCACGGCGAGCTGGTCCGTCGCATTGCCCACCACCTCGCGGCACGATTGCCATCGAGCGTCGAGGTCGATGACCTGATCCAGGCCGGGATGCTCGGCTTGCTGGACGCTGCACGAAACTTCCAGGACGACCAGGGCGCGGCATTCGAGACCTATGCGTCGATCCGCATCCGCGGCTCGATGATCGACGAGATCCGGCGTGGCGACTGGGTGCCGCGCTCGGTACATCGCCGCTATCGCGACGTGATCGCCGCGACCCGCCGGATTGAGCAGGCCACCGGCCGCGCCGCCACCGCGCAGGAGGTTGCTGGTGAGTTGGAGATCGGCCTGGATGAGTACTACCGCATGCTGGAGGAATCCTCGCGCGGCCAGTTGATCAGTCTTGATGCGCACACCGACGAGCACGACGGCGAACCGCGCGTGGCCGCCGCTGGCGATGCCAACCCCGCACGCGCGTTCGATTATGGCGAGTTCCGGGACTCACTCGGCGAAGCCATCGGCGAGCTGCCCGAGCGCGAACAGCTGGTGCTGTCGTTGTACTACGAGCAAGAGCTGAACATGCGCGAGATCGGCGGCGTGCTGTCGATCAGCGAGTCACGCGTGTGCCAGATCCACGGCCAGTCGATGCTGCGGCTGCGCGCGCGACTGGGCGAGTGGCGCGACACCGCCATGGACCCGAGTGACTGAACCATCGCCGCAATCGAATCATCATTTTCAACCGCTTCCCGAGTGCCTCCAGACCCATGGACAAGAATATCCGCATCCTCATCGTCGACGACTTCTCCACGATGCGCCGCATCGTCAAGAACCTGCTCAACGACCTTGGCTTCACCAACACGGCCGAAGCCGACGACGGCACCACCGCCCTGGTAGAGCTGAACAAGGCGAGCTTCGACCTGGTGATCACCGACTGGAACATGCCCGGCATGCCCGGCATCGACCTGCTGAAGGCGATCCGCAAGGATCCCGCATTGGCCAAGGTGCCGGTGCTGATGGTCACCGCCGAGGCCAAGCGCGAGCAGATCATCGAAGCCGCGCAAGCCGGCGTGAACGGCTACGTCATCAAGCCGTTTACCGCCGCGACGTTGGGCGACAAGCTGGGCAAGGTATTCGAGCGCCTCGGGGCGGGCGCGTGAACAGCGACGACCGACAGGTCATCACCCAACGCCTGCACGCCGCGCTGTGGGCATTGGAAAACGACGACCATGACGGCTGGCGAGAGAACGTCGATGCGTTGATCCAATGGCGTACCCAACCATTCGTGCAGGGGCTGTCCCGACTCGCACGCGAACTGGAGCAGGCGTTCGGCGAGGATGGCAACGCGCAACCCAATGCAACCTCGCTGCCCGACGCCTGCGCGCGGCTGGAGCACGTGGTCACCCTCACCGAACGCGCCAGCATGCGCTCGCTGGACCTGGTCGATGAATGCAGCGCGCTGCTGCGCCAGCTGCCCACGCCGCTGGACGATACGCAACGCGATGCCATGCTCGGCATCCGCTCGCGACTGTCGGAGCTGACCGCCGCCCAGGGCTACCAGGACCTTACCGGGCAGATCATCCTGCGCGTGGTCTCGCTGGTACGCGCCGTGCACGTCGGGCTGGGTGAGGTGGTCGGCCAGGAGGAGTCCGGCATTGCGCCGCAAGCTTCCAACCGTGGCCACGGCCCCGCGATCGCCGGCCTGGATCCGGAGCCTGTCAGCCAGGACGACGCCAACACACTGCTGTCGTCGCTGGGGCTATAGCGGCATGGACACCGCGTCCGACATCTGCGCCGACTTTCTGGTCGAGGCGCGCGAGATCCTCGATCAACTTGGCGAGCAGATGGTCGCACTGGAGCACGCGCCCGCCGATCGTGAATGCCTGAACTCGGTGTTCCGCGGTTTCCACACCATCAAGGGTGGCGCCGGGTTCCTGGATTTCCCGGCCATGGTGACGATCTGCCACGCGGTGGAGGATCGACTGAACCTGGCACGTACCGGCGATGCGGTGCTGGATGCCGCTGCCTTCGACGGCTCCCAGCAGGCCCTGGACCTGCTGGTCGACATGCTCGATTGCGTCTCCGCCGGCGAGCCGATGACGCCCGCACCCCAAGCATTGATCGACAGCCTGCGGGTCGATGCGGCCATAACCGGAATTCCGGCAAACCACGACATCAAATCGCCAGCCGCCCCCGGCGGCGACGACCTGGATGAGCTCGACTTCGAGGCATTGCTCGACAGCCTGCACGGCAGCGGCGGCACACCCGGCGTGGTGTCGCCTGCAGCGACGCCGGAGCCGCCTGCGGCCATCCCTGCAGCCGTGCCCGCGCCACCACCGGCTCAACCGGCGGCGCCCAGCCCACCAAAGCCGCGCAAGCCTGCCGCCCCGGCGCACCAGGACGAGCCGACGGTGCGTGTCGACGTGCGCCGCCTCGACACCATGGTCAACCTGGTCGGGGAGCTGGTACTGGCGCGCAACCGCCTGAAGACCTTGCGTCCGCGACTGCATGACGAGGAACTCGATCGCGCGGTCGGCGCGCTGGACGGCGCGACCTCGCGCCTGCAGTCAGCGGTGATGATGGCGCGAATGCAGCCGGTCGGCCGCGTGTTCGCCCGCTTTCCCAAGCTCGCCCGCGATGTCGCGCGGCAACTGCAGAAGAATGTCGAGTTGGAAGTCGTTGGCGCGGAGACCGAGCTGGACCGCAATCTGGTCGAGGCGCTGGCCGACCCGCTGGTGCACCTGGTGCGCAATGCGATCGACCATGGCATCGAGTCACCCGAGGCGCGGCGCAACTCAGGCAAGCCCGAGCAAGGCCACGTGCGCTTGTCCGCACAGCAGGAAGGCGACCACGTGGTCATCGAGGTCCGCGATGACGGCGCCGGAATCGACCCGGACCGGATCCGCGACATTGCCGTGCGCAAAAGCCTGGTCGATGCCGACGCCGCAACCAGACTGTCGCCGGACGAGTGCCTGCAACTGCTTTTCCTGCCGGGCTTCTCCACCCGCGCCGAGGTCAGTGACCTGTCCGGGCGCGGGGTAGGCATGGACGTGGTGCAATCACGCATCCACGAGTTGTCCGGCCGGGTCCAGATCCAGTCGGAACCTGGGCACGGCTCGCGCTTCGTAATCCAGGTACCGCTGACCCTGGCGATTCTTCCGACCTTGCTGGTGGAGGTCGACAACGACGTCTATGCCTTGCCCCTGGTCCGGGTAATGGAGGTGCTTGCGCAACTGCCCGGAGCGCCCATGTCGATCGATGGCCAGGAGGTACTCGACCTGCGCGAACAACCGGTGCCGCTGTTGAGCCTGCGCGGCTGGCTGGGTGTCGAACCCGAGGCGACTGCGGGCAGCACCGTGGTCGTGTTGCAAGCCGGCGAGCAGCGATTCTGCCTGTCGGTAGACCGCGTGCGCGGTCGCGAGGAAGTGGTGATCAAGGCCTTGCCACGCACCTTGCGCGGGTTATCGGGCTATGCCGGCGCCAGTCTGATTGGCGACGGCCGGATGGCATTGATCCTGGACGTGGACGCGCTGTATCGAACCGGCGTGCGTGGCACGTCGCGACTCAAGTAATCCCCACCAGCACCGTTAACGGACAGTATGGACAGACTCAGCGTCATCGGCACCGTACTTGCGTTGTTCGCCCTCGTCGGCGGCAGCCTGCTCAAGGGCGCGGGCCTGTCGGGACTGTGGTCGCCGGCAGCATTCGTGGTGGTAATCATCGGCACCCTGGCCGCTATCCTGGTGCAGACACCGATGGACACCTTCATGCGCGCGATGAAGATCGTGCGCTGGGTGTTCCTGCCACCCGCGCATGACCGCCGCGCCATGATCATCCGGATCGTCGAATGGAGCACGGTCGCGCGCCGCCAGGGGCTGCTCGGGCTTGAACCCGAGATCGCAGCGCAAGAGGACCTGTTCGTCCGCAAGGGCCTGCAAATGGTCGTTGACGGACTGGAGCCCGAGACGATTCGGCAGATGCTGGAGATCGAGCTGTACGGACAATCCAGCCGCGACCTGGCGGCGGCAAAGGTGTTCGAGGGCATGGGCGTCTACGCACCCACCCTGGGAATCATCGGTGCGGTAATGGGCCTGATCGCGGTGATGAAGAACCTGGCCGATCCCAGCAAGCTGGGGGCCGGCATCGCGGCCGCGTTCACTGCCACCATCTATGGCATCGGCACCGCCAACCTGGCATTGCTGCCGGCCGCCAGCAAGCTCAAGGGCCTGATCAACCAGCAGACCGAAGAACGCGAGATGATCATCGAAGGCCTGATCGCCATTGCCCAGGGCGAGAATCCGCGCAACATCGAGATCCGGCTGAACGGCTTCGTACACTGAGATGGCACGCCGACACCAGCATGAGGAACATCAGAACCACGAGGCGTGGGCAATCCCGTACGCCGACTTGCTGACGCTGCTGTTGGCATTTTTCGTGGTGATGTACGCGATCTCCTCGCTTAATGAAGGCAAGTACCGGGTCCTGGCGGACTCCTTGTCCTCCGCCTTCGGCGGCGCGCCGCGAACCATCAGCCCGATCCAGCTTGGCGAGACCCAGTTGCGCGGCTCCTCTTTTGACCGTCCGTCGATCCAGACCGCTGCCTCCAAGGCCGGTCCGGCCGCCGCCACCCCGATCAACTCACCGCGGATGTTGCAAGTGCTGGACATGCCAAACTTCGGCCAGCAGGCGCGCAGCAGGCAGGCCGCGGCTGCCGCAGCGGCGACGACCGAGGTCGAAAACCGGCGTCAGGCTGACCTGCACTTGCTCGGCCAGCGTATCCAGGACGCGCTGTCGGAACTGGTGCGCGAGAAGTTGGTCACCGTGCGTCGCGGGCCGATGTTCCTGGAGGTGGAGATCCAGAGTGACATCCTGTTCGCCAGCGGCATCGCCACACCCAGTCCGCTGGCGGTGGAAACCATCCGCAAGCTGGCCCACGTCCTGCGCGATGAACCCAACGCGGTGCGGGTGGAGGGATACACCGACGACGTGCCGATCGCCACCGCGCGCTTCCCTTCCAACTGGGAATTGTCGGCCGCGCGCGCCGGTAGTGTGGTGCACGAGATGATCGATGCCGGCGTGGAGGCGACACGACTGGCCATGGTCGGCTACGGTCAATACCAGCCAGTAGCCGACAACACCACGGGTGAGGGCCGTAACGCCAACCGCCGCGTGCTGCTGGTCATCCTGGCCTCGCCGCAGGGGCCGGATGCCATCACAGCCCCCTTGGCGCCGGCAGTAGCCGCCGGCGCAACACCTGATTCCACGATGGCGACGGTCGCGCGCCCCAACCCGAACTCCGGAGCCGGCTGACATGCAGATCTGGGCCATTGCCAATCAAAAAGGCGGGGTGGGCAAGACCACCACGTCGCTGTGCCTGGCACGTGGACTGGCCGAGAAGGGCAACCGGGTACTGCTGATCGACCTGGACCCGCATGCGTCACTGACACGTGCTTTCGGGGTGCCATCGGACCCGACGCCGCCGGGCACCCACGACATTTTCTCCAGCCGGAGCGTGGAGCTGTCCACCCTTGCCCGTAGTACCCCGATCGACGGCTTGCAGCTGGTGGCGGCACAGCCTGCACTGGCGACCTTGGAGCGCCGTGGAGCCACCCAGCCCGGCCTGGGCCTGTCGTTGGCGCGCGCGCTGCATGCCACGCGTGGTGGCTATGACCATGTCCTGCTCGACTGCCCACCGACGCTTGGGCTGCTGATGGTCAACGCACTGGCCGCCGCCGACCGGTTGGTGGTGCCCACGCAGACCGACCCGCTGGCGCTTCACGGACTGACCGACATGCTGCGCACCGCGGACATGGTCGAGCGGTCGCGTCGACGCCCGTTGCCACGGCACATCCTGCCCACCTTGTATGACCGGCGTACCCGCGCCGGGGTACGCATCCTGGAACAACTGCATGACAGCTACGAGGCGCTGGTCTGGCCCAAGGCGGTGCCAATGGATACCCGTCTGCGCGATGCCATGGGGCTGACGGCGGCCACGCCACCCAGCGGCCGCGGTGCGCAAGCGTACCGCTCGGCACTGAACTGGTTGCTGGATGCAATACCGCAGCAACAGGAGGCCGCATGAGCTCACAGATGGTGGACAGTTACCTGGACGAGCTGTTGGCACCGCTCCAGGCGGCCACCAGGCTCGTGCCTGCACCAGTGCCCGTCCTCCAACTTGCGCCCGCGCCAGAGGTGGAGTCGGCACGACTTCCGGCCCGCCCGGCGCCAGCACCGGCTCATCAATCGGACACGGTAGCGCCGCCATTGCGGGCGACCAAGGCCGGGCATCGCTGGCTGCGCGCCTCCCTGGGCAGCGACCACTACGCGTTTGAACTGCTGCGGGTGCAGGAAGTGGTACGCATGGCCACCATCACTGCCATGCGCGGCACCTCCCGCGCGATGTTGGGCGTCATGAACCTGCGTGGACGCATCGTGCCGGTATTCGATCTAGCCCGCTGGCTGGGTACCGGTGAAGTCACCACCGACGAGAACGTCCGCATCATCGTGGTCGAGCGCGACGACGAGCTGATCGGCGTGCTGGTCTCGGCGGTGGAGGACGTGGTGACGCTGGCGCGCGAGCATATCGAGCCGCCGCTACCGGGCAACGACCCTGGCGGGGTACTCGGTGTCGCCCGGGTCGGCCGCGCCCCAACGGTTCTGCTGGATGCCAACGCGTTGTTTGAATGAATCTTCAAGTTCCCGCGCACTGCGCCGTTAACGCCATTGACTGCAGCCATTGACTGCAACGGCCGCCCATTCCATGAATGAAATATCGTTACAACCCGACCTGGGTATCGAGCACGTCGAAGCGTTGCGGGCGACGCTCGCGCCGCTCCTCAACCGTGCCGGCATGCTGGCATTGACTGGCGACCGGGTAGAGCGGGTGCATACCGCCGGCCTGCAGTTGTTGCATGCCTTCATCCGCGACCGCGCGAACGCCGGCCACGGCACCACCATCACCCTGGCCTCGCCTGCCCTGATGGACGCGGCACGCGTGCTCGCGCTGACCGACATGCTGGGGCTCGGTGCACCGGTTGGAACGGCTGGCGACCTTGAAAACACTGGAGATCCCGCATGAGCGCCAAGCTGCTGATCGTCGATGATTCCACTTCCATGCGGCAGATGGTCGCCTTTGCCCTGTCGTCGGGCGGCTACACCGTGCACGAGGCGGAAGACGGACAGGCTGCACTGGATATCGCCAGGACCACCCACTTCGACGCCGTGGTGACCGACGTCAACATGCCGCGCATGGACGGGATCGAATTGATCCGCCAGCTGCGCCAGCTGCCCGGCTACAAGTTCACCCCGCTGTTGATGCTGACCACCGAGTCGGGTGGCGACAAGAAGCAGGAAGGCCGCGCCGCCGGCGCCACCGGCTGGCTGGTCAAACCGTTCGATCCCGAGCAGTTGCTCGCCACGGTTCGCAAGGTTCTCGCCTGACACCATGGACATCACCCAATTCCACGCCGCGTTCTTTGAGGAAAGCCGTGAAGGGCTGCAAGCCATGGAAGCGGGTTTGTTGCGCCTGGAAGCCCAGATGGAACCGGATCTGGAGCCCGGCCTCGCCGACGGTGACACCATCAACGTCATCTTCCGCGCCGCGCACTCGATCAAAGGGGGGGCGGCCACGTTCGGCTTCGGTGACGTCACCGACCTGACCCACCTGTTGGAAACATTGCTGGATGAGACCCGCTCTGGCCATCGCTATCTCGACCACGTCGCCATCGATGCGTTGCTGGACGCGGTGGATGTACTGCGGGGATTGCTCGCGGTGGCCGAACACGGCGGACAGCTCGACCAGCAGGCCATGAGTCGCGCGCGCTCCGGACTGGACCGACTGCTGGCAAGCGAGGCGGGCGCTGCGCCGGCCATTGCCGCGGCGGGAAAGACCGGCGACATGGGCGACCCCGAACACTGGCGCATCGGGTTCCGCCCGGAAACCTCGTTGTTCATGACCGGCAACGACCCGCTGCGGATCCTGCGTGAGCTGGGCAGCCACGGCGAGTTGACCGCCACCTGCCTGGACGATCAGTTGCCGGCGTTCGATCTGCTCGACCCGTTCCAGGCGCACCTGGCCTGGGACTTGATGCTACCGGGCAGCGTGCCGCGTGCCGCCATCGACGACGCGTTTGCGTGGGTCGACGACCAATGCGCGCTGTCGATCGAGGCCGTCGCCGCCAGCACGTCGGTGCAGACGGCGTCACCCGGCATTGCCGCCGCGTCGTCCGACGGCGAATCCCCTGCCAACGCCAGCGCGCCGGGCGCCGCCCGCGCCGCCAATGCGGACGCCGACACCTCCATCCGCGTCGCCGTGGCCAAGGTCGATGCGCTGATCAACCTGGTCGGCGAACTGGTCATCACCCAGGCGATGCTGCGCCAGCGCTCCGAAAACCTGGACCCGGTGGCCAACGAAACCCTGCTGACCGGGCTCGGCCAGCTAGACCGCAACACCCGCGACCTGCAGGAAGCAGTGATGAGCGTGCGCATGCTGCCGGTGGAGTTCGCCTTCAGCCGCTTCCCGCGCATGGTCCGCGACCTGGCCTCGCGGCTCGACAAGAAGGTCCGCCTGCGCACCTTCGGCGAGGCCACCGAGCTGGACAAGGGCATGATCGAGAAGATCGTCGACCCGCTGGTGCACCTGATGCGCAACGCGATCGATCACGGCCTGGAGTCCGCCGACGAGCGCCGCGCCGCGAACAAGGACGAGACCGGCACCATCACCATGAACGCTGCCCACCAGGGTGGCCACATCCTGATCGAGGTCAGCGACGACGGCCGCGGCATGGACCGCGACCGCATTGTGCGCAAGGCGGCCGAACGCAACCTGCCGCTGCCGGAAAATCCGACCGATGCGCAGGTCTGGGACCTGGTCTTCCACCCCGGATTCTCCACCGCCGATGCGTTGTCGGACCTGTCCGGGCGCGGCGTCGGCATGGACGTGGTCAAGAGCAACATCCTGGCACTGGGTGGCCAGGTTGAGATCCGCAGCGAAAAGCACGTCGGCACCACCGTGTCGATCCGGCTGCCACTGACCCTCGCGATCCTGGACGGCATGTCGGTCGCGGTCGGTGACGAGGTGTTCATCCTGCCGCTCAACATGGTGGTCGAGTCGTTGCAGCCCCAGCCGCACGAGGTGCGCACGATCGCCGGCGACACCCGTGTGCTGCATGTGCGCGACGATTACCTGCCGCTGGTCAACCTGCGCCAGCAATACCGGCTGCCACCGGCCGATGCGACCGCCGCACCGATCGCGGTGGTCGTGGAGAGCGGGGGCCGCCGCCTGGCACTGGAAGTGGACGAACTGCTCGGCCAGCAGCAGGTGGTGGTGAAGAACCTGGAAGCCAATTACCGCCGGATCCCGGGCATCTCCGGCGCGACCATCCTGGGCGACGGCCGCGTCGCGCTGATCATCGACGCCGCCGGCATCGCGACCGGCACTCCGTTGCCCGTCGCCGCCTGACCCTGCCCGCCCCATTCATTGCCGCCGCCGCGGATTGCACCAAGGACACATCCCATGACCGACTCCACGCCCAACCGCACCCTGCTTGCCCCGCGCGCCACGTACACCCAACCGGGGCTGGATGCCGACACCGACAACAGCGAGTTCCTCACCTTCGCCCTGGGCGAGGAAGAGTACGGGGTGGACATCCTCAAGGTGCAGGAGATCCGCGGCTACGACGCCGTGACCCGTCTGCCCGACGCGCCCGACTACATCAAGGGCGTGGTCAACCTGCGCGGCACGATCGTGCCGGTGATCGACATGCGCCTGAAGTTTCGCCTCGCCAACGCCGACTACACCGCGGTGACGGTGATGATCGTGCTCAATGTCTCCGATCGCATCGTCGGCATCGTGGTGGACAGCGTCTCGGACGTCATCCGCCTGGGCAGCGACCAGATCCGCCCGGTGCCCGAACTGGGCGCGACCATCGATCGCCAGTTCCTGACCGGCATCGGCACGCTCGACGAGCGCATGTTGATCCTGCTGGATATCGAGCGCCTGATGACCAGCACCGAGATGGGCCTGGTGGCAGAGGCTGCAGCACTGCAGTAGCCAATCTTCGGTCAGCTGCAAGTTTCACTGCAGGATTGCACAAAAAACGCGCCGGATTCGGCGCGTTTTTTGTGCGGCGCCGAAGCGCGCGGGCATAAGGCGATGGCCTTCAGAGGGTGAAGTCCAGGCGCACCTTGCCACGACCACCACCCGGCTCGAACGTCCACTGCTTCACCGCGCTCACCGCGGCCGACTCGAACGTGCGCGACGGACGCGCGTTGACGACCGAGACGCTCTCCACGCTGCCGTCGGCACCCACGGTGAACTCCACTTCGACAAACCCTTCAGTACGGTTGCGAGCCGCCTCGGCGGGATAGGTCGGCTCCACACGCTTGATCGGGCTGAGAGAGGCTTGGGCCGGGAGGGCGAACGCGAGTGCCAGCGCGGCAATGACAAGGACCTGGTAACGGGGCATGGGAGGACTCCTGAGTGTGGGGACGTATTGGATCGGGTGGGGACGGGAACACATGCTCCCGCTGTACTTCCACACATCGGCCAGCACGGAGGTTTCTTTAGCTCCACGCGGATTTGCCAGTGATCGCTAAAGTTCTCGTTCAGCCAGCCGTTGTCCCGGGGGTCGATCAAACGATTCACTACCCGAGGTCTCCGATGTCCACTCGCCCCACTCCCTCCTTGCTGGACCGCGCCCTGGCCCCAGCCATGCAGCTCATGGCGCGCTTGCGCTTCGGCCACAAGGCATTGGTCATCGGTGCTGCGTTCATGCTGACCTGCGGCCTGCTGGCCGGCATCCTGGTCGTGCGCACCAACATCGACATCAAGGCAGTGAAGCAGCAGCGCACGGCCGTGGAGGGCTTGTCGCACCTGCAGCGCTCGATGCTGGCCATGCAATCCCATCGCCAGATGAGCACCCGGGTCTCGGCCAAACAGGACGTGCCCGCGCAGGAGATCGCCGGCACCGCTGCCACCGCGACTACCCAACTGGATGCCGCCGCACGCTGGGCCGGCCAGACCCTGAAGGATGCCGACGTCCGTACCGCCTTCAAGCAGGCGCAGGACGGATGGGCGAGCGTCAACAGCGGTGACGCCGGCGCCGACGTGACCGAATCCACGATCCAGCAGGTGCGTTTATTGATGGGACTGGTGGCGGAACGCACCGGCTTGTCGCATTCCCAGGAGCCAACCGTGCTGTACATGGGCCGTGCCGCCAGCGAGTGGCTGCCGACGCTGGCCGAATACACCTCGCAACAGGGCGTGGTCGGATTGCGGGTACTGGGCGAAGGGGCGATCTGGGTCGACGACCGCACCGGCCTGGCCGTGTCGCGCACCATGCAGGACTTCCTGCGCAGCCGGATCGAACTGGAGCTGGCAAATGCCGAGCAGCGCATGCCGTCGCTGGTCGCCACCGCCGGCAAACCCATCCAGGCCGCGCTGGAGGCGATGGGCAAGCAGAACGACGCCATCGCCACCCACATCCTGGATGCCGACACCCCCGTGCTGCCAGTGGAAACCATGGCCGCACGCGAGCATGCCACCCAGTTGGCGATGGCCGCCGCGATGGTCGGATCGATCAACTCGCTGGACGCCGCCGCGGCCGCCCAGATCTCCCGCATGACGACCTCGGCCAACCTCACCTGGATGGTGGTGGCACTGATGCTGCTGATCGCGGGCTACCTGTTCCTGGGGTTCAGCCGCAGCACGCGTGACTCATTGTTCAAGATCCAGCAGGCCACCGAATCCATCGCCGCCGGCGAATTCCCGCAGAGTGTCCGCGTCGACAGCCAGGACGAGCTGCGCGACATCGCCCGCAGTCTGGAGCGCGCGGTCACCAGCCTGCGCACGTTCGCCGGCGCGCAGCGCGACGTCTATGAGGCCCACCAGGCCGGCAACATCGACGAGCGCCTGGACGCGGCGGCGTTCCCGGGCGCATTCGGCGAGATGGCCGAAGAGATCAATACACTGGTCGCCTCGCACATCGACCTGACCCGCAAGACCATCGAGATGGTCGGCGCGTATGCACACGGCGACCTGTCGGGCGACATTGAGCGCTACCCCGGCACCAAGGCGGAAGTCACCGCCGCGGTGGATGCGGTCAAGGTCAATACGCAAGCGGTCACCGCCGAGATCAAGATGCTGGTGGACGCGGCAGTGGCCGGCGACTTCAGCCAGCGTGGCAACGCCGAGCAGTTCGAGTTCGTTTACCGCGACATGATCCTGGGCCTCAACGAGCTGATGGCCAGCTCCGATCGTGGCCTCAGCGAAGTCGGTACCCTGCTGGCCGAGATGGCCCAAGGCGACCTTACCCAACTTGCGGACACCAACATGCCGGGCCAGTTTGGTCGCTTGGCGAGTGACGCCAACGACACCGTGCGACATCTGTCTGAAATCGTCGGCCAGATCCGCCAGGGCAGCGACGCGATCAGTTCCGCCGCCAGCGAAATCGCCGCCGGCAACGATGACCTGTCGCGCCGTACCGAGCAGCAGGCCGCCTCCCTGGAGGAAACCGCCTCCTCGATGGAGGAGCTCACCTCCACCGTGCGCCAGAACGCCGACAACGCCCGCCAAGCCAATCAGCTGGCGATCGGCGCGGCCGAAGTCGCCGAGGTCGGTGGCGAAGTTGTCGGCCGGGTGGTCGAGACCATGACCGGCATCAACGAGTCCTCGCGCAAGATCGTCGAGATCATCAGCGTCATCGACGGCATCGCGTTCCAGACCAACATCCTCGCGCTCAACGCCGCGGTGGAAGCCGCGCGCGCTGGCGAGCAAGGCCGAGGCTTTGCCGTGGTCGCCTCCGAAGTCCGCTCGCTGGCCCAGCGCTCCGCCGCCGCCGCCAAGGAGATCAAGACCCTGATCGACGACTCCGTCAGCAAAGTCGAGAACGGCAGCGCCCTGGTCGGCCAGGCCGGCAAGACCATGGGCGAGATCGTGACCAGCGTGAAGCGGGTCACCGACATCATTGCCGATATCTCCGCCGCCTCGCAGGAGCAGAGCAGCGGAATCGAGCAGGTCAGCCACGTCATCACCCACATGGACGAAGGCACCCAGCAGAACGCCGCGTTGGTCGAGGAAGCCACTGCCGCCGCGCGCTCGTTGGAGCAGCAGTCCGAGCAGTTGGTGCAGACCGTCGCCGCATTCCGGCTGGACGCCGATTCCGGCCAGGCGCAGACCCGCACACACGTAGCGGCCATCGACCGCGTCAGTGGTCTGACCGGCACCGCCGCCAATACTCCGGTCAACACCCCCATCAAACAGCCCGCCGCATCCGGACACCCCCGCCCGGTGCGGAGCAACCCGAAGGCCGCCGCCGGCAACGACCAGCACTGGCAGGAATTCTAGGCTCTCGATCTCATGGAGAACCAGAGGCGCGCCGGAGACGGCGCGCCTTCTTGCTTTTTCAACCTGAACCAAGCAGATCGCAGCGCCCGGCAATCGCGTCTGCAGGCAAATGTTCCCGAATCCCCGGCCGTTATCGGCATGTGGCAGTCGCACCCTTGAAGTACGACCACGATCGACCAGCTCCACCCGTGTCGCCCTCCCAGACTCCGTATCCACCCCTGCCCCCCACAGGACACACAATGACCAACTTGCTCAGGCGCTACCGCATTGGTACCCGTCTCACGTTCGCCTTCACCCTGCTGCTGCTGTTCTTCATCGGCTTTGGCGCGCTCTCGTTATCGAAGATGGCAACGATGAAGGATCAGCTCGACAACATCGTGCTGGACCGCTACGTCAAGACCATGCACATCAACCGGATGATCGAGCTGTCCAGCCGGACGGCGATCCAGGTGCGGGATATCGTCTTCGAACGGGACGACGCACAAAAGCAGGCGCTCATCCGGGAACTCCAGGAGCTGCGTGCCACCTATGACGAGCACCGCGCGACCATCGAGGGCATGCCCAACTCCCAGGAGGGGCTCGCGGTCCTTGCTGACATCCAGCAACTGCGAGCCTCCATCGCCCCGGTCAACAACGAAGTCGTACGGCTGACCGTTGAGGGCCACAACGACGAGGCAGTCGCCCTGCTCAACTCCGGCATCAGCGGGATGCGGGCATGGCGTACGAAGCTGAACGAGTCGGGTGAACGCCAGATCGAGCAAGCCCGGTCTGCCCATGCCCAGGCCACGCAGGCCTACGAGAGCGCGCTGGTGCAACTGGGCGTGATCGGCGCCATCGTGCTGTTGATCTGTGTGCTGCTCGCCTGGCAGGTCACCCTCAGCCTGATCCGGCCGATCACCCGCGCCACCCAGATCGCGCGGAGCATTGCCCAAGGCCGATTGGACAACCAGGTCGACGGGGCCGGCGACGATGAGCTGACCGAACTGAGCAAATCCATGAAGGACATGCAGGCCGAGCTGCAGAGCTTCGCCGAGGCCCAGGGCGAGATCGCCCGCCGGCACGATGCCGGTGAGATCGCCCACCGGATCCCGGCGGACAGCTTCCCCGGTGCCTATGGGCACATGGCTGCGCAGATCAACGACCTGGTCGCCTCGCATATCGACATGGTCCACGAGGTATCCGGGTTCGCTGCGGAGTACGCCCGGGGCGACCTGTCGCGTGATTTTCCCGAACTGCCTGGACAGAAGGCCGAGACGACCCGCGCGCTGGCCGCGGTCAAGGCCAGCACGCAATCGGTCACCGCCGAGATCAAGACGCTGGTGGACGCGGCCGTCGCCGGCGACTTCAGCCAACGCGGCGATGCCGACCGGTTCGAGTTCGTCTACCGCGACATGATCCTGAGCCTCAACGAGCTGATGGCCAGCGCCGATAGCGGCCTCAATGAGATCGGCAACTTGCTGCTCGCCGTCGCCGAGGGCGAGCTTAACCAGCGCGCCGACGAGTCCCTGCCAGGACACTTCGGCCGCCTCGCCGCCGATGCCAACCTCACCGTCGAGAAGTTGTCGGAAATCGTCGGCCAGATCCGTCAGGGCAGCGACGCGATCAGCTCCGCCGCCAGCCAGATCGCCGCCGGCAACGATGACCTGTCGCGCCGTACCGAGCAGCAGGCCGCGTCGCTGGAGGAAACCGCCTCCTCGATGGAAGAGCTCACCTCCACCGTGCGCCAGAACGCCGACAACGCCCGCCAGGCCAACCAACTGGCGATCGGCGCGGCCGAAGTCGCCGAGGTCGGTGGCGAAGTTGTCGGCCGGGTGGTCGAGACAATGACCGGCATCAACGAGTCCTCGCGCAAGATCGTCGAGATCATCAGCGTCATCGACGGCATCGCGTTCCAGACCAACATCCTCGCGCTCAACGCCGCGGTGGAAGCCGCGCGCGCGGGCGAGCAGGGCCGAGGCTTTGCCGTGGTCGCCTCCGAAGTCCGCTCGCTGGCCCAGCGCTCCGCGGCCGCGGCCAAGGAGATCAAGACCTTGATCGACGACTCGGTGGAGCAGGTCGAGAACGGCAGCGCCCTGGTCGGCCAAGCCGGCAAGACCATGGGGGAGATCGTGACCAGCGTGAAGCGGGTCACCGACATCATTGCCGATATCTCGGCCGCCTCGCAGGAACAGTCGACCGGCATCGAACAGGTCAACCAGGTCATCACCCACATGGATGAAGGCACCCAGCAGAACGCCGCGCTGGTCGAGGAAGCCACCGCCGCCGCGCGGTCGCTGGAGCAGCAATCCGAGCAACTGGTGCAGACCGTCGCCGCGTTCCGGCTGGAGGCAGGCACAACCACCGCCAGCACCGGCGTCGCGTCCGCTGCACCGGCAAACACCGCCAAGGCGAGCCTTCCGGTGGCGGATTTCAGCGTCAAGGCGGCCAACGCGGCAACCGGGAAGGCCACCAGCAAGCCCACCACCGGCACCCGCCGCCAGAGCCAGCGCACCGCATCGGCAACGGCGGTGAACGACCAACACTGGCAGGAGTTCTGATCGCGCCGGAAACCACAGGCGCGCCAGAATTCGCACACGAAAGACAGCCGTCGGCTCCTGGGTCACGGCTGTTTTTTCCTATGGGCAATGCAATCCAGATGCGACCGGGGCTGTCGACGCGCGCCCGGATACTCAAGATACGCCCGCACCGGCCGTTATCCGGAGCATGGGACCCGCCCTCGTCCTTCACCCATCACACACCAGCCAGTCGGTGAACGCGACGCCTGCATCGCCCGGAGCTCCATGCGCAACAACCTTCCTGTTACCGATGTCGAAATCGAACTCGACAACGACGCCACGCTGGTTTCCTACACGGACACCAAGGGCCGGATGCTGTCGGTCAACCAGGACTTCATCCAGGTCAGCGGTTTCAGCGAGGCCGAGTTGATCGGTCAGGCGCACAACATCGTGCGCCACCCGGAGACACCCCCGCTGGTGTTCGCCAACTTCTGGCAGACGCTGAAGGCTGGTCGCCCCTGGGTCGGCGTGATCAAGAACCGCTGCAAGAACGGCGACTTCTACTGGGTGCAGGCGCATGTCACCCAGGTATACGAACGTGGGCAGCTCACCGGCTACATGTCGGTTCGACGCAAGGCCAGCCGTGCCGCCATCGCCTCCGCCGGGCGTGACTACGCGGCATTCCGCCACGGCCGTGCGCACGGACTGCGGATCCACGTCGGCGCGATCGAGACACGCAATTGGCTGCGCGATTTCAATCCACTTTGGCGGCTGTCCCTGCGCCAGCGACTGATGTTGGCCGCCGTCAGCATCAGTGCCTTCGCCGTGGCACTGGTCTGGCTGGCAACCGCAGGCACCGATGCCCGGCTTCTGTACGCCGTCTCTTCGCTGGCCGGCCTGTTCGGGATATACAGCGCCTGGTGGCTGTCACGCGACGTCGTCGACCGGCTGGACCAGACCATCGAGCATTTTCGCCATATCAGTTCGGGCGACTACACCGATGTCATCCCGATCGCGCGCAATGACGAGATCGGCCGGGTGATGCAGGCCGTCAAGTCCATGCAGATCCGGCTCGGCTTCGAGGTCCAGGAGCAGCAACGCGGCAACGAAGCCAACACCCGTATCCGCAATGCGCTGGATTATGCCAACACCAACATCCTGGTTGCCAACCGGGAACTGGTGATCGTGTATGCCAACAGCGCCATCCAGACATTGATGAGCAATGCTGCCGATGGAATCCGCCGCACCCTGCCCGATTTCGATGCGCAACGCCTGATCGGCAGCGACATCACGCCACTGCTGCAGGATCCCGGCCAGTCGCACACGCAACTGTTGCAGCTTCAGCAGGCGTCGACCCGCCGACTCCAGCTTGGCGACTACACGATGGATGTCATCGTCACACCGGTACGCGATGCCGCCGGCACCCAGATCGGCGTGGTCAGTGAATGGCGCGACCGCACCGTCGAACTGGCCATGCAGGCGGAAGTCACCGAGGTGCTGCAGGCCGCTGCCGACGGCGACTTCAGCCGCCGTATCCGCACCGATAACAAGCAGGACTTCCTGCTTCTGCTGGCCGAAAGCATCGGCCGGCTGCTGGCTTCGACCAGCACCAGCCTGGATGCGATGCAATCGGTGCTGCATGCGCTGGCGCAGGGCGACCTGAGCCAGCGTATCGATGCCGACCTGCGTGGCGTGTTCGGTGACATGAAGACCAGCACCAACCGCACCGTCGAGCAGATCGCCGCGACCGTCGGTGCGATCCAGTCCGGTGCCCAGGCCATCGATGCCGCCGCGTCGCAGATCGCCGTCGGCAACCGGGAGCTGTCCCAACGCACCGAACAACAGGCCGCCTCGCTGGAGGAGACCACCTCTTCGATGGAGGAGCTGACGTCCACCGTCCACCAGAACGCCGACAACGCCCGCCAGGCCAATCAGTTGACCATCAGCGCGGCGGAAGTGGCCAGCCAGGGCGGCGAAGTCGTCGGCCGCGTGGTCCATACCATGAGCGGGATCAGCGAGTCCTCGCGCAGGATCGTCGACATCATCGGCGTGATCGATGGCATTGCGTTCCAGACCAATATCCTGGCGCTCAATGCTGCGGTGGAAGCCGCGCGAGCCGGCGAGCAGGGTCGCGGTTATGCTGTGGTCGCCTCCGAGGTGCGCTCGCTCGCGCAGCGCTCCGCCACGGCCGCCAGCGAGATCAGGACCCTGATCGACGATTCGGTGGAGCAGGTCGGCATCGGCAGTCAACTGGTCGAGCAGGCCGGTCGCACCATGCAGGACATCGTCAGCAGCGTGAAACAGGTGGCCGGACTGGTGGCCGACATCAGCCTGGCATCGCAGGAACAGTCCACCGGGATCGACCTGATCAACCAGATGATCATGCAGGTCGACGAGGGCACCCAGCAGAATGCCGCGCTGGTCGAGGAAGCCGCCGCCTCGGCGCGCAGCCTGGAACAGCAATCCAGTCATCTGGTGCAGACCGCGGCGGCATTCCGTCTTGGCAGTGAAAGCACTGGCGCAACGGCCACCACCCCGCGTCCCGACTACCCGAAGGCCGGGACGCAGCGCCCATTGGGCGCCCTGCCAGCTGTGGCGGGTCCAACCACCAGACGGATACCCCGACATGCATGAGGCTGTTGCGGCCGCACCCCGTGACCCGGCGACGACGCGGGAGTTCGTCTTTGACGAGCGCGACTTCCGCCGCGTCGCCCGGTTGATCCACGTCCGCGCGGGCATCAACCTCAGTCCGCACAAGCGCGACATGGTGTACAGCCGCCTGGCCCGGCGCGTGCGCGCATGCGGCATGCAACGCTTCGACGAATACCTGGACGCACTGGAGCGCGACGGCAGCGAGGAGTGGGAGCACTTCACCAACGCGCTGACGACCAACCTGACGTCGTTCTTTCGCGAGTCCCACCATTTCGACATGCTGTCGGAGCACCTGCTCGCCGCCCACGCTATGCGCACCGACCGCCGTGCGCCGCTGACGATCTGGTGCTGCGCCGCATCCACCGGCGAGGAACCCTACTCCATCGCCATCGCCGCCTGCGAGGCGTTCGCCACCCTCGCCCCGCCAGTGCGCATTTTGGCCACCGACATCGATACCAGCGTGCTGGAGACCGCCGCACTGGGGCGGTACTCGATCGACCGCATCGACGCATTGTCATCGCAGCGGCGGCAAGCCTATTTCCAGGCCGGCAGCGGGCCCAACGCGGGCCTGTGTCGGGTACGCCCGGAGCTGCAGTCGCTGGTGAGCTTCCGTCCGCTCAATCTGCTGGATGAAAGCTACCGGCTGCGCGGCGGGTTGTCGGCGGTGTTCTGCCGCAACGTGATGATCTATTTCGACAAGCCCACCCAGTACCAGGTGCTGGCGCGCATCGCGCCGTTGCTGGCTCCCGGCGGAGTGCTGTTCGCGGGCCACTCCGAGAGCTTCACCCACGCACTGGACGTAGTCACCCCGTGCGGACGCACCACCTACAGGGCCACCGGAACGGCCCCCTCGCCATGAGCAGCCGCCACCCCGGCAATGCCACCGTCACCGAGCCGGGCCACTATTACGACAAGGCCCTGCAGACCCACGCGGTGCGATTGATGCCGGCCGAGTACCGGGTCAGCAGCGAGCCATTGGCACTGGTCACGCTGCTGGGATCCTGCGTGGCGGCCTGCCTGTATGACCCGGTGATCGGCGTGGGCGGCATGAACCACTTCATGCTGCCCGGCGCGGCGGGCAACACCCGCAACGACCTTGCCGACGGCGACATGAGCGCCCGCTATGGCGCCCATGCAATGGAACTGGTGATCAACGACCTGCTCAAACGCGGCGCCAGCCGGTCGCGGCTGCTGGCCAAGGTGTTTGGCGGCGGCAACGTGCTCAGCGGCTTCCAGAACGACCCCATCGGCACCCGCAACGCACGCTTCGTGCTGCAGTACCTGGTGGCCGAACGCATCCCGGTGGTCGCGCAGGATCTGGGCGATACCCAGCCGCGCAAGGTGTGTTTCTTCGTGCAGACCGGCCGCACCCTGGTGCGTCGCCTGCCGTCGACACGCGAAGACGACATCGTCCGCGCCGAGCGCGCCTACTACGGCGACCTCAACCGCGCGCCGGTCGCCGGCAGCGTCGAGTTGTTCTGATGGATGGGCAACGTGTCCGGGTGCTGGTAATCGACGACTCCGCATTGATGCGCCGGCTGATGAGCGACCTGCTGTCGGTCGACCCCCTCATCGAGGTGGTCGGCACAGCGGCCGACCCGTTCATCGCCCGCACCAAGATCAAGCGCCTGTCTCCCGATGTGCTCACCCTGGACGTCGAGATGCCGCGCATGGACGGGCTGGCCTTCCTGGGCAACCTGATGCGGCTGCGGCCGATGCCGGTGGTGATGGTGTCCACGCTGACCGCGAAAGGCGCGGCGGTGACCCTGGACGCGCTTGCCGCCGGCGCGGTGGACTGCATCGCCAAGCCGCAGGCCGATGTCGTGGGTGGTCTGTCGGCTTACGGCGAGGAGCTGCGAGCGAAGGTCCGCCAAGCGGCAAAGACGCGCATCGGCCATCGTGTGAGCGTGCCCGCCCAAGCCGTGCCGGCCGCCGCCTACCGACATCCGAACCTGCACGTGATCGCCATCGGTGCATCCACCGGCGGCACCAACGCGATTCTCGACGTGCTGTCCGCCTTGCCGGCGGACACGCCGCCGGTCGTGATCGCGCAGCACATCCCGGCGGCCTTCAGCGCGGCGTTTGCCGAGCGCCTCAACCAGCACAGCGCGATGACCGTGCTGCATGCAGGGCCGAGCCAGCCGCTGCTGCGCGGCCATGCCTATATCGCCCCGGGCGGGCTCCACCTGCGTGTCTACCGACGCGGCACCACCTGGCACTGCGGCACCAGCGACGACGAACAGGTGAACGGGCATCGCCCCAGCGTCGATGTGCTGTTTGAATCGGTTGCGCGGCATGTCGGCTCCGGTGCTGGCGCCGCCTTGCTGACCGGCATGGGCAGCGATGGCGCACGCGGATTGCTGGCTTTGCGCGATGCCGGCGCCTATACGCTTGCCCAGGACCAGCCCAGTAGCGTCGTGTGGGGCATGCCGGGCGCTGCCGTCGCCCTGGGCGCGGCAAAGCAGGTCGCCCCGCTGAACGAAGTCGCGATCCGCCTGCTGGCCCGGGGCGAAGCACGCTGACCGCGATTTACCGGCCTGATGAGATCCCCCGCACGATGCGGGAATGCGCTCACTGCCCGTTAAAGCTTGTCGCGTTCCCGCCGTTATCCGTAGTGACCGCCCCCCGCAAAGAGAGCAGCAATGGACTCCCGTGTAGTTATCCGTCTGGCCGCACCGCTGGCACTCACAATTCTTCTGTTGTGCGCACAACTGCTTGACTGGCCAAGCGCGGCACGCCTGGGCGCCACCGTGGCCGTTGCGGCCGCTTGGCTGGTGTTTGCCTGGTCCCGGCGCGAGCGCACCCCGCCAGCATTGGTCCGCGAACAGACCCGCCTGTTGGAGGACCTGCGAAAATTCATCAGTGCCGAGGTGAGTGGCTCACACACGGAGATCGAACGCACCCGCGAGCTGATCCGCGAGTCGGTCGGCAAGCTGGGCGGCAGCTTCGAGGCCGTCAACCGGAAATCCCGCCAGCAAAGTGAGATCGTCACCCGCATCATCGACCGCACCGGCGATGAGGGCGGCATGGACGTGCACCAGTTCGCCCTGCAGGCCAGCCAGAAGATGGAGCAGCTGGTCGAGGCATTGGAAGAAGTCAGCGGCCAGAGCGGCAACACCGTGACCCATATTGACGCCATGGCCGAGCACCTGGACGGCATCTTCGCGTTGCTTGAAGACGTCAAATCGATCGCTGACCAGACCAATTTGCTCGCGCTCAATGCGGCCATCGAAGCCGCTCGCGCAGGCGAGGCCGGACGCGGCTTTGCCGTGGTCGCCGACGAGGTACGCAATCTGTCCGAGCGCTCCACGACGTTCAACGAGCAGATCCGCAAGCTGGCCCACAGCTCCAAGGATGCCATCGCCAAGGTCCGTGACACCGTCAGCCAGATGGCCTCCCGGGATCTGGATCGCTCACGCGGCGCGCGCGCCGAGGCCGCCGGCATGCTGGAGCGCGTGGACGGCATGAACCGCGGATTGGGCAATGGCATGCGCGAGATCGCCGAATGCGGCCAGGCCATCGACAGCTCGGTTGCCGAGGCGGTGCGGTCCTTGCAGTTCGAGGACATCGCCACCCAGGCCTTGACGGCGGCTACGGCCCATCTGGAACGATTGAACCAAATCAATGGCGAGGCTGCCAATCTGCAAGGACTGTTGCATCGCAGTCATAACGACAACGATGTCCAACTCGCACTCAAACAGCTCATGCACCGCGTCGGACAGATGCGCGGCGAGTGGGAACGGCCGCCGCACAAGCCGGTGATGCAGCAAACCATGGATGCCGGCAGCGTGGAATTGTTCTAGGTGACACACTGGGCTGCATGACCGGTCTCATCCAGGAATTGCTACTGGGTTTCGCCAGTGCGTTGTTCGGCGCCAGCCTGGCCCTCTTGGCCATCCATCGCGGTTGGCTTCCGATCTCGGGCGGGCGTCACTCGATCGAAGGTCGCCTGAGGCAGCAGCGCGAGGAACTGCGGGCGCTGGCCCGACGCATCATCACCTTGCAAGAAGACGAGCGCAGCACGTTGTCGCGCGAGCTGCACGATGATATCGGCCAGGACATCACCGCCATCAAGCTGAGCGTGATGGCGCTGGAAGGTGAGGACAAGTCGCAGCGCGCTGCGACCATTGCCGAAATCGGCAACATCGCCGATTCAACCGTGATCAAGTTGCGGAACATCTCGTTGCTGTTGCGCCCCCCACAACTGGACGCGCTGGGGCTGGAGTCGGCCTTGCGCTGGCAGGCCAGCGCGTTGATTCGTCCTGGGGGTCCACGACTGGAGCTGGCGCTGGAGCCATTGCCTCGGCGCCCGGATCCGGCGGTGGAGGTCGCCTGCTTCCGGATCGCACAGGAAGCGCTGACCAATGCCTTGCGACACTCAGGCGCCAGTGCGGTAAGCCTGACGCTGGTATGCGACGGTCATTCGCTGTTGCTCACCATCCATGACAACGGCTGCGGCTTCGATCGCGCGAGAACTCGCGGACTGGGAATGATCACGATGCGCGAGCGGGCGCAACAACTGGATGGCACGCTGGAGATCAACAGCCAGTCCGGACGCGGCACCCGTCTATCCGCACGCTTTCCCATGCACCGGTCGACCGCGATTTAACTGCCTTGCGCGCGCCGCCACGCCGCCAGCAACACGGCAGTGGCGGCCGCGACGTTGAGGCTTTCCACCGCGCCGCTGCCGGGAATCGACAGGCGCTGGTCACAGGTGCTGGCGAACGGGCGATCCATCCCGGCGCTCTCCGCGCCGAGGACATACACCAGGCGCTGCGGCAGCGCGGTGGCAAACAGGTCGTCACCGCCGTCGACGACGGTCGCGGCAACGGTAAAGCCTGCCTCGCGCAGTTGGGTGAGCGCATCGGTGTTGCCCGGCAAACGCACCATCGATACCGATTCGGCGCCGCCTTCGGCGACCCGGGCGGCCGCGCCCGACAATGCCAATGGCGACTCCTGGGGAAACAGCACCGCTGCGGCGCCGAAGTGCGCGCACGAGCGCAGGATCGCGCCGAGGTTGTGCGGATTGCCGACACCATCGAGCCAGATCGCGCATTGCGGACCGGCGGCCAACCTGGCCAGCCAGTCAGGCAATGGCTCCGGCTCGGCACGCAGGACGTCAGCGATCACCCCTTCGTGGTGGGAACTGGCAGCCAGCTTGCGCAGGTCGTCCTCTTCCACCACCCGATAGCCGATGCGGTTGGCGGAACACCACTTCAGCAACGGCTGCAGCACCGGGATACGCGACTGGGCCAGGTACACCTTGCGGATCGCTTCGGGACGCCGCTCGAAGGCGGCGCGTACCGCGTTCAGTCCATACAGGCGCAACTCGCGGCCTTGCTTGTCGGACGCGTGCTTGTCAAAAGCCGGCGCGTCGGCTTGCTGCGGCGATCCGGACGGCTGGCCACCTGATGGCGCACCACGTCGGCCACTACGCGCCGCGCCGCGCGCCCAAGGATCAACGCTCATCGGGCCGCTCCCGTGCACTGTCTGCTTCGCCATCACGGTTGTCCATCCCGGCCTCGACGACCTCCAGGCCATCGACGCGACGCTCCCAGAATACGGCGTTGCGGATTCCCAGCGCCCTTGGGTCAAACTCGTAATTCACCACCTTGGCCTTCTTCTGCCGCTCGTAATCGCGCAGCGCCAGCAACGCCGGTTTCTGCAGGATCACGATCGCTATCAGGTTGAGCCACGCCATCAGGCCGACGCCGATGTCGCCCAGCGCCCAGGCGCCGCCGGTGGTGCGCAGTACACCCACGAACACCGCACCCAGGATGGTCAGCCTCAGCAGCAGGATCAGCCACGGCCGGTGCACCTTGCGATTGATATAGGCGACGTTGGTCTCGGCCATGTAGTAGTAGGCCACCACCGTGGTGAAAACGAAGAACAGCAGTGCCACCGCCACGAAGCCCGCGCCCCAACCGGGGAACACGCTGTCGACCGCCGCCTGCGGGAAGTCCGGCCCGGCAACCGCGCCCTGCAGCCCCTGAAACAGGAATCCACCGTTGGGATCAACCACGTTGTACATACCGGTACCGAGGATCATGAACGCGGTCGCGCTGCACACCAGCAGCGTATCGACGTAGACCGAGAACGCCTGCACGTAGCCCTGCTGCGCCGGGTGCTGGACCTCGGCCGCCGCCGCGGCGTGGGGGCCGGTGCCCTGCCCGGCCTCGTTGGAGTAGATGCCGCGCTTGACGCCCCACTCGATCGCCAGACCGAGCATCGCGCCGAAACCGGCGTGCATACCGAATGCGCTCTCGAAGATCAGCGCGAACATGTCGACCACGTTCTCTGGGTTCAGCACCATGATCACGACCGCGACCAGGATGTAGGCCACCGCCATGAACGGCACCACGACCTCGGCGAAGGTGGCGATGCGCTTGACCCCGCCGAAGATGATCAACGCCAGCGCCACCGCGATACCTCCGGCGATCAGCAGCGGTGGCACGCCGAAGGCGTTCGCCATGCCAGTGGCCAGGGTATTGACCTGCACCACCGGCAGCAGGAAGCCGCAGGCGATGATGGTGACCATGGCGAACAGCCACGCGTACCACTTCTGTCCCATCGCCTTTTCGATGTAGTAGGCCGGTCCACCGCGATAGCGCCCCTGCGGGTCCTTCTCTTTGTAGATCTGCGCCAGGGTGCTCTCGATGTACGAGGTCGAGGCGCCGAGGAACGCCATCACCCACATCCAGAACACCGCGCCGGGCCCGCCAAACGCGATCGCGGTGGCGACGCCGGCGATGTTGCCGGTGCCCACGCGCCCGGCCAGTGACATTGTCAGTGCCTGGAACGAGGACACGCCGGCATTCGAGGATTTGTTGTCAAGCATCAGCCGGATCATTTCCGGCACACCGCGCACCTGCATGAAGCGGGTGCGGAACGAGAAATACAGCCCCAGGCCAAGACACAGCGCGATCAGCGCCGTGCTCCAGATGATGTCGTTGAGCGAGGTGATCAGAGCTTCCACGTATCGGTATCCCTTGGCCGTGAGTGCGCCGGGACCAACCGGCGACAAGACTCGCACCTTAACCGGATTTCACTCTCGCGAAACACCCCGGAAGTCCTGCATGGGCATCGCGCAGGCTTGCCGCGACGGCCCGGGCTGCGCGAACGCAGCCACGAACCGGCGGGTCAATCACCACTCGTGCAACTCAAGCGTGACCGCCAACCTCCGGCGTCTCCGCTTCCAGCCGTTCCAGCTCGCGCGATACTGCGTGCGGGGAGCGGGTGTACTTCGCCAGCAACACATAGAACGCCGGCACCACGAACAGCGATAACAACGTGGACAGCGATACGCCGAAAATGATCACCACCCCGATGGTGGCGCGGCTGGCAGAGCCGGGCCCACCGGCCATCACCAATGGCAGCGCGCCCACCGCGGTCGCAATCGAGGTCATCAGGATCGGCCGCAGCCGTACCCCGGCCGACTCGATGATCGCCTGCTGGATGCTGCGTCCCTCGTCGCGCAACTGGTTGGCGAACTCCACGATCAGGATGCCGTTCTTCGCCGCCAGCCCGATCAGCATCACGATGCCGATCTGGCTGAACAGGTTGAGCGTGCCCCCGGTCGCGGCCAGGCCAACCAGCGCCCCGAGCACCGCCAGCGGGACCGTCAGCATGATCACGAACGGATGGATGAAACTCTCGAACTGCGCCGCCAACACCAGGTAGACCACCAGCAGCGCCAGCGCGAAAGTCAGCACCACCGCACTGCCCGCCTTCTGGTACTCGCGGGACTCACCCTTCCAGTCGACCTGCGCGTACTCGGGCAGCTCGGTGCTGACCACGCCTTGCAAGAACTCCAGCGCCTCGCCCATCGTGTACCCCGGCGCCAGGCCAGCGGTGATGGTGATCGCGCGCATGCGGTTGAAGCGGTTGAGGCTGCCCGCCTCGGCCAGCTCGCTCAGCGTGACCAGGTTGGACAACGGCACCAGCTCGCCACTGGTCCCGCGCACCTGGATCGCAGACAGGTCCGCTGGCGAGGCGCGACCTTCGCGACCGGCCTGCACGATGACGTCGTACTCCTCGCCGTCCTGGACGAAGGTGGTGACCCGGCGGCTGCCCATCATGGTCTCCAGCGCGTGGCCGATGTCGGTCACGCTCACGCCCAGGTCGGCCGCGCGCTGGCGGTCGATCTGCACCCGCATCTGGGGCCGGGTTTCCTTGTAGTCCGAGTCCACCGAGAACAGTCCCGGGTTGGCTTCCATGCGCTCCATCATGGTGTCGCGCCATTTGGCGATCTCGACATACTCCGGGCCACCCAGCACGATCTGGATCGGTTGCCCGCGGCTGCCCACCAGGCCGCCACCTACACGTGGTTGCGCGCGCACGCCAGTCAGCTGGTCCAGGTCGGCCCGCAACGATTCGGCGACTTCAGCCGTGCTGAGCTCGCGCTGGTTCCAATCCTGCAGGAACACGATTACGTTGCCGGTGTGCATTTCCTCGGTGGCACCCCAACCACCCGGCGCACGGGTGTTGTAGCGGCGGATCGCGTTGTCTTCACCGGAATGGGCCGCCATGATCTCCTCGACCTGCTGGACCTGCTTGACCGTGTAGTCAAAACCTGCCCCTTCCGGGCCGGTGATGGAGACGAAGAAGGATCCGCGATCCTCTGCCGGTGCCAGCTCCGATGGCACGATGCGGATCAAGCCGTAGCTCAGCACCAGCGCGCCGGCCATCAGCGCCATCACCAGCCAGGGCTTGCCAAGATGGCGCCCCAGCCAACCCTGGTAGCCACTGCTCACCTGGACCAGCTTGCGGTTGGTCCAGCGGTGCAGGCGGTTGGATTTTTCCTGATTGTGGGGGCGTACCAGTCGCGACGACATCATCGGCGTCAGGGTCAACGCGACAAAGGCGGATAGTGCAACCGCACCGGCCAAGGCGACCGACAGTTCGCGAAACAGGCGCCCGATATTGCCTTCCATGAAACCGACCGGCAGGAATACGGCCACCAGCACCGTGGTGGTGGCGATCACCGCAAACCGGACCTGTTGGGTGCCACGGACCGCGGCGACGAGCTTTGGCTCACCAAGGTCGGCGCGGCGCTGGATGTTTTCCAGCACCACGATCGCATCGTCCACCACCAATCCAATCGACAGCACCAGCGCGAGCAGGGTCAATAAGTTGATCGAGTAGCCGAACAGGTACAACGGAATGAAGGCGGCGACCAGACACACCGGCACGGTCACTGCCGGGATCAGCGCCGCCCGGAAACTGCCCAGGAACAACCAGATCACCAGCAGCACCAGTGCCATGGCCTCGATCAGCGTCCAGTAGACCCGCTTGATCGACTCGTCGATGAACACGGTGTCGTCATAGGCGACGAAGATATGCATGCCTTCGGGCAGGGTCGTCTGGATCTCCACGGCTGCCGCCTTGGCGGCGCGGGCGACGTCCAGCGCGTTGGCCGTGGAAGTCTTGACGATGCCCAGGCCGATGTTCGGCTGTCCGTTGCTCTTGTAATAGGCGCGACGCTCGGCCGAGGCGAGCTCGACCTTGGCGACATCACCAATGCGCACCACGTAGCCACCCTCACCTTGCTTGATCGGGATCTGGGCGAAGTCGGCAGGGTTCTCGTACTGGCGGGCCACACGCAGGGTGAAGTCCCGATTCTCGGACTCGATCCGGCCGGCCGGCAGCTCCACGTTTTCGGCCCGCAGCGCCGTTTCAACGTCGCGCGCGGTAACCCCGCGCGCGGCCATTGCGGCACTGTCCACCCAGATCCGCATCGCATAACGCTGACGCCCGCCGATCCGGACCTGGGCGACGCCATCAAGGCTGGACAGGCGGTCGGCGATGTAGCGGTCGGCGTAATCCGACAGCTGTAGCGTGTCCATGCCGGTCGCGCTCATGTTCAGCCAGATGACCGTGTCTGAATCGCTATCGGCCTTCTCCACCTCGGGTGCATCGGCTTCGTCGGGCAGCCGGTCCGCGACACCACTGATGGCGTCGCGCACGTCATTCGCTGCCGCCTCGATATCGCGTTCCAGGGTGAACTCCAGGGTCACCGCCGAGCGTCCGTTGACGCTGCGTGACTGGATCATCTCCACGCCCTCGATGCCCGACAACGCGTCCTCGAGCACCTGGGTGACCCGGGTCTCGACAACGGCCGCGGAAGCGCCCGGGTAATTGACATCCACCGACACCACCGGCGGATCGATGGCGGGCAACTCACGCAGGGTCAGGCGCGAGAACGCCATGATTCCCAGCACCATCAACAACAGGCTCATCACGGTGGCAAACACCGGACGGCGGATGCACAGCTCGGAGAGGTTCATGCGTCCGGTGCCACCTTGTCTGCGGCTGGCTCGGTCGTGATCGTCGAGCCATCGCGCAGTTTGCCGGTGCCATCGACCACCACCGTGTCACCGGGTTGCAGGCCGCTGACGACCTCGGCCACGCCCTTGCCCCGGCTGCCGATCATCACGTCGGCCCGTTCCACCGTGTTGTCCGCCCGGACCCGGTAGACAAACGAGCTACTGCCCACCTGGACGATCGAAATCTCCGGCACCAGCAGCGCCTCGCGCTCGGGCCGGATCAAGATGACCTGCATCAACATGCCGGGAATCAACTTGCGCTCGTCATTGGCAAACTCGCCGCGAACCACCACCGACCGGGTCACCGGGTCGATCCGCGAATCAATCGTGCCGACGACGCCGGTAAACGCCTGCCCAGGCCAGGACGCGCTGTCGGCCGTCAGCGCCTGGCCTGTCGCCAGGTGACCCAATGCGGTCTCCGGCACCGGGAAGTCGACATAGACCTGCCGGGTATCGTCCAGGGTCGCGATCGGCGTGCCGGGAGTAACCAGCGCGCCCGGACTGACCTGGCGCAAGCCCAGGGTGCCTGCGAATGGCGCCCGGATCACCCGGTCCGACAGTTGTGCCCGGATCTGAGCCACCTGCCCATTGGCGGCATCGCGGGTTGCACGCTGACTGTCCAGCGATGAACGCGCGATCAGCTGTTGCTTGTCCAACCCGACCATCCGCTGGTACAGGCTATCGGCCTCGTGGGCAGTGGCTTGGGCCTGCACAAGCGCCGCCTGTTGCTGACGCCCGCTCAGGGTCACCAGGGGCATGCCGGCCTTGATCTGGTCGCCGCTGTCAAAGTGAACTTTCTCCACCGTCTCGCTGACCTTCGCGGTAATGATCACCGACTCGCGCGCCTTGACCGTCCCCAGCGCACGCAGGGTGTCGTTCCAGGGCTGCAGCTGGAGCGTTTGCGTCGTCACAGGGGTGCCGCTGGCTGCGGTCGCCTGGACGGCCTCCTGGCTACAGGCGGACAACGCCAAGGCAATCAAAATCGCGCAAACTGCGCCTGGTCGGGTGGGGATTCGCATGCTGTGTCCGGGTCGCTCGGTAAAACGGATGGGGGGTTGCAAGCGCAACTCCGGTGAGTCTATCTGGAGCCATGTGGCGTCCGCGTGGGCCATAGGTTGGCCAGCTGACCACCGGGCCGTCACGGCATGCTGTGGAACCCTGTGTTTTGCTGGAGCAACCGACACTACCGTCCGGGCGTGACATTCTTGTCCTCGCCCCCGGAAACGAGCCCAGCCCATGATCTACGACAGCATTCTCGACACTATCGGCCGCACCCCGGTGGTGCGGCTGCACCGCATCGCCCCTGCCGGCGTCACGCTGTACGCCAAGGTGGAGTCCTTCAATCCCGGCGGTTCAGTCAAGGACCGGTTGGCGCTGGGGATCATCCTGGATGCCGAATCGCGCGGACTGCTCAAGCCCGGCGATACCGTGGTGGAGGCGACTTCGGGCAACACCGGGGTCGCGCTGGCGATGGTCTGCGCGGCGCGCGGGTACAAATTTGTCGCAGTGATGACCGAGACCTTCTCGATCGAGCGCCGAAAGTTGATGCGCGCCTACGGCGCCAAGGTGATCCTGACCACCGCCGCCGAGCGCGGCACCGGCATGGTCCGCAAAGCGCAGGAACTGGCGACCAAACACGGCTGGTTCCTCGCCGACCAGTTCGCCAATCCGGCCAATCCGGCCTACCACCGTCAAACCACCGCAGCGGAGATCCTGCAGGATTTCGCCGGCCGTCGACTCGACTGCTTCGTCTCCGGATGGGGCACCGGTGGCACCTTGACCGGCGTTGGCGAGGTGCTCAAGGTCGCCCGCCCCGACGTCCGTATCGTCGGGGCGGAACCCGCCGTCGCCTCGATGCTTGCCGGCCAACCCTGGCAGCCGCACAAGATCCAAGGCTGGACACCCGACTTCGTACCCGAGGTACTGAACGCCGACGTGGTGGACAAGCTGGTCCCGGTGGATGACGTAGTGGCACGCGACCTGGCTCGCCGGCTGGCGCACGAGGAAGGCATCTTCGTCGGGCTCTCCGCCGGCGCCACCGTCGCTGCAGCGCTGGAAGTGGCGAAATCCGCCGACGAAGGCGCGGTCATCCTGGCGATGCTGCCCGATACCGGCGAGCGCTACCTCAGCACCTTCCTGCTGGAAGACGTCAACGAAGGCTCCGACGACGACTGGCTGGCCGGATTGCCTTGAGGGCGCCGGTGCGGTGCATCCGCCTTTGGATTCCGGCATTGGGCCGAAGGTCGTAGTACGCCGAATGCCCAATCGCGACACAATCAACGCACCACAACGCAAAACGCCGGCATGGAGCCGGCGTTTTGCGTTAACCCGATATCGGTCGGGCGAAGATGGATCCGGTCAAGCCAGCTTCCACTCGCCTCGCGCTGCCAGGCCGTTGTCGCGGGCGCGGGCGAACACCATTTCCTGCGCCTTGCCGATGTTGCCAACCAGATCCTTGGACCAGATCTCCAGCGCCGCGGCCTGCATCGCGCGGCCGTAGGAGAACGACAGCGGCCACGGGTTCGGGCCGGCCAGGTTCATGGCGTTCAAGTGCGCGGTGGCGTCCTCGTCGGACTGTCCGCCGGACAGGAACACGATGCCCGGCAGGATCGCCGGCACGGTTGATTTCAGGCACTGCAGGGTTGCCGCAGCGACTTCCTCCACCGATGCCTTCTCGCCGCTGCGCGTACCCGGCAGCACCATGGAAGCCTTCAGGATGGTGCCTTCCAACATCACGTTGTGCTCGTACAGCGAGCCGAACAGCGAACGCAGGGTGATCTCGGATACCTCGAAGCAGGCATCGATGTCGTGGTTGCCGTCCATGATCACTTCCGGCTCGACCATCGGCACCAGGCCCTGCTCCTGGCACAGCGCGGCGTAACGCGCCAAGGCATGCGAGTTGGCCTCGATGCAGGTACCCGACGGGCCGTCTTCGCTGATGTTGATCACCGCGCGCCACTTCGCGAAACGCGCGCCCAGCTTGTAATACTCCTCAAGGCGCGCGCGCAGGCCGTCCAGCCCTTCGGTCACCACGTCGCCCGGGAAACCGGCCAGTGCGTGGGTGCCCTTGTCGACCTTGATGCCGGGGATGATGCCGTTGTTGGCCATCAGCTTGGTGAACGGCACGCCGCCCTTGGTCGATTGGCGGATGGTCTCATCAAACAGGATTGCGCCGGAGATGTGCTCGCCGAGGTTCGGCGTGCTCAGCAGCATCTCGCGGTAGGCACGTCGGTTTTCCTCGGTGCACTCGATGCCCACACCATCGAAACGCTTCTTGATGGTGCCGGTGGACTCGTCGATCGCGATGATGCCCTTGCCCGGGGCAACCATCGCCTTGGCGGTTTCGGCAAGCTGTTCGATGCTCATGGGTATCCTGAAAAAAGTGACTGGGTAGCCTCCCAGTATAGCCGGCGCCCCAGTCAAAGACCATTGCGAAACAGTGGCTTACCGTTCATCGCTGCGGAGCCATGCCATTGGGATTCATGGAATCGGTTGGCATCAAGACGAGTGGCTCGCATTCCTCGACACTGCACCCCCAATAGCGAGCCTCGTCCTCCGCGCGCCATATTGCGGTGGCGCCGCCGTTGATCTCGAATGTCCAAATCTTGCCTTCGGCCTGCAGTTCTCCCGAAACAGAGCATGGCAGTTGGTAGAACCCGCTGTAGGGATTCGACGGGTATGGCTCGCTGAGCTGAAAGAAGCGCTCAACCTGTTGCGCCGACAGCTCCCAAGCCTGACAGGCGTCCTGCAGGGCATCGCCGGGGGCGCCATCGTAACGGGGCGGTGCAGCACTGATGACTTGGATTCCCGCGTCGAGAATGGCCAATCCAGGCGGAGGCGCGGAACCGCACGACAGCATCGATAAGCTAGTCGCGGCGACCAGGGTAGCCGTTCGCAGCGCCCTCCAGTCCGGGCAAGGATGAGTCGATGGCGAGAGGCATCCCGGGTGATGCAATCGGGTCGCCGGAGTAAAGGCCCGCGCCTTCGCCATCGGTTTTGTACGAAATGTTGTCGTGCTCATAAACGTCATTCTCTCCGAGGCCATATGTATCCTTCAAAACGCGAATGATCGTAGCGATGGATGCCGACTGCTCCGCAGTTGGTGCCTCCCATCCCGATTCACCACGATGTTTGGCGACCGTTTCGATCCCCACGCTGTCTTGGTTCATCGGATAACGATCCGGATAGCTCTTGGACTTCTCATAGTTGTAGATCCTGGTCGGCGCCCACCCCCAACCCTTGATCAAGGCGGCTTCACCGGCAGGGCTGCCACTTTCCGCTGCCCGAGACTTTATTTTTCCCACATGGGCAGTCCTCTTGAGCAGGCTCGCTGTTTGAGTGACAGCTCCATCCTTGGCAACGATGAAATGGGTGCCTATGCCGCTTTGAAATGACCGCAGGGCACTATCGACAGTGTATGAATCAGTGCGATGCAACACGATGGCTTTCGGCCCATCGATCGCCCCATTCTCGAGGGCGGGAATCGGCTTGAATGTGAACCCGGCATTTTGCACATAGCCCTTGTCATCTACGTAGGCGGGCACTCGAACCACCATCCGCTGCGAGTTCGAGGCGGGGGAAGTCGTGGATTGACCAACGCGTTTGAAATTAGGCATCGACCTTCTCCTCACCTATCTCGACATGCAGGCCTTCGGGCATATCCGAGGTCGCTACGTGAGTCTTCCCTTCGTCATCGGTCGTACCTTCTTCGGTTGCGCCGTCCATACGGATCAGTTTGTATTGCCGATTTGCCAGCGGCTTACCGGTCAACTCCGATATCAGGACGAAAGCCTCGTCGTGGGGCAGCAACCCCCCGGCGGCAGCTTGCGTCAGCGCAGTTGCCACTTGGGCGGCTGCTGAGGACTTCACCGCGCTCACACCTCCACCCGCCTCCAGGAACACACGCATCTGCTGGGTCGACAACACCTTGCAGCCGCAGGCGACCGTGGCGCCATGCAGGGCCACTTCCTCATCGTCGATGATGGTGGTCGGGTCGCATCCACCCGTAATCGGAAACACGCCCTTGTGTTGCGGGCACGTGGCTTTGTCGCCTTTGCGGCATACGCCTTTGCCGTCCAAGTCGGTGAACGGCGAGCAGGTAATCATGCGACCGCCACTGCTGGTGGCGTCGCCCAGGACTATCCAGTTCCCTGTCATCTCAATCTTCCTTGAGTCAAAGCGGTTTACTGCTCCGGCAATCTAGCCTGGTCCAACCGCGCCGTCAAAGCTCGTCCGGACCTTCCGCCCTGCCACCTTCTCCAACCTGCAACAGACGCAGGGTGTTGGTCGCGCCACGGTGCTCCATGTGGTCGCCGCTGGTGAAGATCACCCGTTCGCCCATGGCCAGTTGGTCGGCGGCGAACAGTTGGCTGATGGCGCTGCGAACGGCGTCCTGGGTGTCCAAGCCTCGGCTGTCGAAGCTGAGCGGGATGACACTGCGCATCAGCGCCATCTTTCGACGTGTACCGGGATGGCGGGACAGGCCGAAGATCGGCACCGGCGCACGAAACCGGGACAGGAAGCGCGCGGTGCCACCCGACTCGGTCATCGCCACGATGGCACGCACGCCGATGTGCTCGGACACGAACATCGCTGCCATCGCTATCGCCTGGTCGGCGCGTTGCAGGTTGCGCGGGGCGGCCTCGAAATCGGTGTCGTGGTCGAACTGGCGTTCCGCGCCCAGGCAGATCCGCACCAGCGCCTCGACCGACTTGACCGGGTAGCGGCCGGCGGCAGACTCGGCCGACAGCATCACCGCGTCGGTGCCGTCGATCACCGCGTTGGCGACATCGAGCACCTCGGCCCGGGTCGGGATCGGGCTTTCGACCATCGACTGCAGCATCTGGGTGGCGGTGATGACCACCCGGTTGCGGGCCAGTGATTCGCGGATGATCTTTTTCTGCAGGCCGGGCAGCTCGGCATCGCCAATCTCCACCCCGAGGTCGCCGCGGGCCACCATCACCACGTCGCTGGCGTCGATGATCTCGCCCAGGTTCTCGATCGCCTCGGCACGCTCGATCTTCGATACCAGCGCCGCGTCGCTGCCCGCTGCGCGCGCGATCCGGCGGGCGTCGTGCATGTCGGCGGCGGTGCGGCAGAACGACACCGCGATGAAGTCGGCGCCCAGCTGCGCGGCGACCTTGATCAATTCTTCGTCGTGCTCGGTCAACGCGCCCAGCGACAGCCCGCCGCCCTGCTTGTTCAGCCCCTTGCGGTCCGACAAATCGCCGTCGTTGAGCACGCGGGTGATGATGCGCTGGCCGTTCACCGCCTCCACCCGTAACTGCATCATGCCGTCGTCGAGCAGCAGCACGTCGCCCGCGGCGACATCACCGGGCAGCCCGAGATAACTGACGCCGACCCCGGACTGCGTGCCCGGCGCGGCATCGGCGCTGGCCAGCAGATCGAAGCGGTCACCGGCGTTAAGGCGCACCTTGCCCTCGGCGAAGCGGTCGATGCGGATCTTCGGTCCCGGCAGGTCGGCCAGGATGCCAATCTCGCGCCCGACCTTTTGCCCGGCCGCACGCACCGCCTCGGCCCTTGCAACATGCGATGCCGGGTCGCCGTGGGAAAAGTTCAACCGCACCACATCGACACCGGCGGCGATGATCGCCTCCAGCACGCCGGGCGCGTCGGTCGCCGGGCCAAGGGTGGCAAGGATCTTGGTACGTCGCAGCAGCGCGGCCATCGGCAGACTTCCATGCAAGGGATCGATCAGATCACGCTAGCACGTCTTCACGTCCGTCCTGCCCGATACAAACTACTGCCGGCCCGCCCGCCGGATGGGCCGGCAGGCAACCCGAGAACCCGCGATTCGCGGGTGGATCAACCCGCCAGCAGGTCGGGCAGTTGCGCCGGTGCGGCGGCCAGTACCTGGGCACCGGCGGCGCGCAACTCCGCCTCCCCGCCAAACCCCCACAACACGCCGATGTTGCGCATGCCGTGATGGCGCGCACCGTCGATATCCATGTGGCGGTCGCCGATCATCCAGCACTGTGACGGAATCAGCTGCAGCCGCTGCAATGCCTCGGCGATCAGCTCGGGCTTGTCGCTGCGGCTGCCGTCGATGGTGGCGCCGATCACATCGTCGAAACGATGGCCGAACGACAGGTGGTCGACGATCTTGCGCGCATGCGGCTCGTTCTTCGCGGTCACTACCGCGAGCCGGTGGCCGTCGGCATGCAGCGACTCGATGACCTCGCCAATCCCGTCATAGAGGTCGTGCTCGGCCCAGCCGTGGGTCTCGAAACGCTCGCGGTAATGCTCCACGGCACGCTCGACATCGGCGGGGTCATCGAACAGCGGGCCGAAGCTGGTACGTAGCGACGGTCCGATCCAGCGTCGCAGCTGCGACTGCGGCGGCACCGCCACGTTCATCTGCGTCAACGCGTGCGCCACGCAGCGGGTGATGCCGACCGCCGAGTCGATCAGCGTGCCGTCCATGTCGAAGAACAGGGTGGGTTTCATCGGCGCTCAGCCGCGCGCCTTGAGTGCCGTGACCGCCGGCAGTTCCTTGCCTTCCAGGAACTCCAGAAACGCGCCGCCGCCGGTGGAAATGTAGCTGACCTGGTCGGCGATGCCGTACTTGTCGACCGCCGCGAGGGTGTCGCCGCCGCCGGCGATCGAGAACGCGTTGCTGTCGGCAATCGCGTGGGCCAACGCTTCGGTGCCCTTGCCGAACGCATCGAACTCGAACACACCGACCGGGCCGTTCCAGACCACGGTGCCGGCACTGTTGATCATTGCCGCGTAGCGCGCCGCCGTGTCCGGGCCGATGTCGAGGATCATGTCGTCGGCGTCGACCGCATCGACCGCCTTCACCGTCGCCAGTGCATCGGCCGCGAATGCCGGCGCGACGACCACGTCGGTCGGCACCGGAATGTCGGCGCCGCGCGCTTTCGCATCGCTCATGATCTGCTTCGCGGTGTCGATCAGGTCCATCTCCACCAGCGACTTGCCCACGCCATGGCCCATCGCGGCGATGAAGGTGTTGGCGATGCCGCCACCGACGATCAGCTGGTCGACCTTGCCGACCAGCGAGGACAGCAATTCAAGTTTGGTGCTGACCTTGGAGCCGGCAACGATCGCCAGCAACGGCCGCGCGGGCTGGTCGAGCGCCTTGCCCAGCGCGTCCAGCTCGGCCATCAGCAGCGGGCCGCCGGCGGCGACCGGCGCGTGCCGGATGACGCCGTGGGTGGACGCCTGCGCGCGGTGCGAGGTACCGAACGCGTCCATCACGAACACATCGCACAGCGCGGCATACCGCTTCGACAAGGCCTCGTCATCGGCCTTCTCGCCGACGTTCATGCGGCAGTTTTCCAGCAACACCAACTGGCCGGGCGCGACATCGACACCGTCGACCCAGTCCTTGACCAGCGGCACCTCGATGCCGAGCAGCTCGGACAGCCGATTGGCGACCGGCGCCAGCGAATCGGCTTCGCTCCACGCGCCTTCGCTCGGCCGCCCGAGGTGCGACATCACCATCACCGCCGCGCCCTTTTCCAATGCCAGTCGCAGCGTCGGCAGCGCCGCCGCGATTCGCTGCTCGGAAGTGATGCGGGCCGGCTGGCCGGCGACATGCTCGATCGGCACGTTCAGGTCTTCGCGGATCAGTACGCGTTTGCCGGAAAGGTCGAGGTCGGTCATGCGGAGAATGGTCATGGGCGCTTCCGTGGTCATGCGGGTGAGCCTGGACATTCACCAGGCGGGACCGGCCATTGTCCCGTTCGGGGAGATGCCGGGCAAATCCTGTAGCCCTGCAGAAAGCCGGTTCCGCAGGTAGCGCGGGCACAACGGCGCTCCAAGCGAACTTGATCCTTCCCAGCATCACTTATCCTACATATTGTGTTGACTAAAAATACAAACACGATATGTTGTGTCTGTCGGTGCCGATCCTCGCGGTCGGCTGAAAAGGGAAGCCGGTGTGAATCCGGCGCTGCCCCGCAGCGGTAAATGGAAACGAACGCCGTCTTGGCACTGGGGGCAACACGCCCTGGGAAGCGACGGCCAGTAGGAAAGACAGGCATTGCCTGCCCACGTCCAGAGCCCGAAGACCTGCCGACAACCGCGTGATGCACACCGCGCGGTGACCGGCCAGGGAGTCTTCGGGGGAAGACGGTCGGTGTCGCAGCACCCTGCCTCGGGCAGGGTGGCAGGGCGTCCTCCGATGCCCGGCGACACCTTCCGTTTCAGACCCGAGAATTCCACCGCCCGCGGGGGCGTGGCCGTGCCGTCGACAGCGCGCTTTGTGCGTGCCGGCGGTACGCCCATGCCTCCGTGCGTCGACCTTCGAGGGAAGGCCGTCGACCCGTGCGCCCTGCACCGGAGCCCATCCACATGACCACCCTCGAACCAGCCACGGCCGACCTCGACCCGATTGCCGCAGCCCACACGGCTATACCCCCGAAAGAAGCCGCCGAACCCGGCTTCACCCTGACCCCGCCGGCCACCGCACTGAGCATGCGCGTGACCAAGCGCAACGGCAGCCACGAACCGGTCGACCTCAACAAGATCGTGCGTGCGATCACCCGCTGCAGCGACGATCTGTACGCGATCGACCCGATGCGCGTCGCCACCCGCACGATCTCCGGCCTGTACGACGGCGCGACCACGTCCGAGCTGGACGAGCTGTCGATCCGCACCGCCGCCCTGCTGACCGCCGAGGAACCCGAATACGGCCGCCTCGCGGCACGCCTGCTGGCCGGGGTGATCGAGAAGGAAGTCGCGTCCATCGACATCAATGCGTTCTCGCAATCGGTACAGCGCGGCTACGACCTGGGCCTGATCAACGACCGCCTGCTGGGCTTCGTGCAGGCCAACGCGCGCAAGCTCAACGACGCGATCGACAACACGCTCAACACCCGCTTCGACTATTTCGGCCTGCGCACGGTGTACGACCGCTACCTGTTGCGCCACCCGACCGCGCGCACGGTGATCGAGACGCCGCAGCAGTTCTTCCTGCGCATCGCCTGCGCCTTGTCGGAGGACGTGGCCGACGCGCTCGCGCTTTACCGGCGCATGGCCCAGCTGGACTACCTGCCCAGCTCGCCGACGCTGTTCAACGCCGGCACCACCCACGAGCAGTTGTCGAGCTGCTTCCTGCTCGACTCGCCCGAAGACTCGTTGGAAGCGATCTACCAGCGCTACATGGACGTCGCCAAGCTGAGCAAGTTCAGCGGCGGCATCGGCCTGTCCTACAGCCGCGTGCGCTCGCGCGGCTCGCTGATCCGGTCCACCAACGGGATGAGCAACGGCATCGTGCCGTGGCTGAAAACGCTGGACGCCTCGGTCGCGGCGGTCAACCAGGGAGGCAAGCGCAAGGGCGCGGCCTGCGTATACCTGGAGCCGTGGCATGCCGACGTGGAGGAGTTCCTGGAACTGCGCGACAACACCGGTGAGGACGCCCGCCGCACCCACAACCTCAACCTCGCCAACTGGATCCCCGACGAGTTCATGCGCCGGGTGGAAGCCGATGCGATGTGGTCGCTGTTCGATCCGGCGGCGCTGGCAAAGAACGGTGCGCCGTCATTGACCGACCTGTTCGGCGAGGCGTTCGACCGCGCGTATCACGCGGCCGAAGCCGCCGGTCTGGCGACCCGTCAGGTCAAGGCGCGCGAGCTGTACGGACGGATGATCCGCACCCTCGCCCAGACCGGCAACGGCTGGATGAACTTCAAGGACAAGTCCAACCGCGCCTGCAACCAGACCCTGCGCAAGGGCAACGTGGTGCATCTGTCGAACCTGTGCACGGAGATCCTGGAGGTCACTTCGCAGGATGAGACGGCGGTCTGCAACCTGGGTTCGATCAACCTCGCCCACCACGTCGAGGGCGGGCAACCCGGCAGCGGTGCGGCGCGCTTCGATTTCGGCAAGCTCGCCGAGACCGTGCGCCTGGCGGTACGCCAGCTGGACCGCGTGATCGACCTGAACTTCTACCCGATCGACACCGCACGCCGGGCGAACCTGAAATGGCGGCCGGTCGGGCTGGGGGCGATGGGCCTGCAGGATGTGTTTTTCCAGCTGCGCCTGCCGTTCGATTCCGAGCCGGCGCGCGAGCTGTCCAAGCGGATTGCCGAGGAAATCTACTTCCATGCGCTGGCGGCCTCCTGCGAGCTCGCCGTCGAGCAAGGCAAGCATCCGGCGTTCGGCGACACCCGCGCCTCGCAGGGCGAATTGCAGTTCGAAGCGTGGGGAGTGGCACCGGCTGACCCTGCCCGCTGGGACCCACTGCGCGAGCGTATCCGCGCGCACGGTTTGCGCAACTCGCTGCTGATCGCGATTGCCCCGACCGCCACCATCGCCTCGATCGCGGGCTGCTACGAATGCATCGAGCCGCAAGTGTCCAACCTGTTCAAGCGCGAGACCCTGTCGGGCGACTTCCTCGTGGTCAACAAGTACCTGGTCGAGGAGCTCAAGACGCTCGGGCTGTGGACGCCGGAGCTGCGTGACGCGGTGAAGATGGCCGACGGTTCGATCCAGGGCATCACCGCGATTCCCGAATCCCTGCGCGATATCTACCGCACCGTCTGGGAACTGCCGATGCGCTCGCTCATCGACATGGCCGCCGACCGCGGCGCCTTCATCGACCAGAGCCAGTCGCTGAACCTGTTCATGGAAAACCCGAACATCGGCGCGTTGTCGTCGATGTACATGTACGCGTGGAAGCAGGGACTGAAGACCACCTACTACCTGCGCTCGCGCCCGGCGACGCGGATCGCCAAATCGACCGTCAGCGCGCCGGTGCCCAGCAGCGAGGCGATCGCCTGCTCGCTGGAAAATCCGGAAAGCTGCGAAGCCTGCCAATGACGCGCCACGCATTTCACGCACTCTCCCCAGGAATCCCCATGACCACCCCACGGCTGCTTGATCCCGGCTTCGACCTCACCCTGCGCCCGATGCGCTACCCGCGTTTCTACGAGATGTACCGCGATGCGATCCGCAACACCTGGACGGTCGAGGAGGTCGATTTCTCGCTCGACGTCAACGACCTGCGCGGCAAGCTCGGCCCGGCCGAGCGCCACCTGGTCGAACGACTGGTCGCATTTTTCGCCACTGGCGACTCGATCGTCGCCAACAACCTGGTGCTGAACCTTTACCAGCACATCAACGCGCCCGAAGCCCGCATGTACCTGTCGCGGCAACTGTACGAGGAGGCGCTGCATGTGCAGTTCTACCTGACCCTGCTGGACACCTACCTGCCCGACGACAAAGCGCGTACCGAAGCGTTTGCGGCAGTCGAGAACATCCCGTCGATCCGCGCCAAGGCCGACTTCTGCTTCAAGTGGATCGACTCGATCCAGGACCTGAAACGCATCGAGACGCGCGAGCAGCGTCGCCAGTTCCTGCTCAACCTGATCTGCTTCGCCGCCTGCATCGAAGGCCTGTTCTTCTTCGGCGCCTTTGCCTACGTGTATTACCTGCGCTCGCGCGGTCTGCTGCATGGATTGGCCTCGGGCACCAACTGGGTGTTCCGCGACGAAAGCTGCCACATGGCGTTCGCCTTCGAGGTGATCCGCACCGCGCGCGAGGAGGAGCCGGAGCTGTTTGACGAGTCGATGCAGCGCGATGTCATCCAGATGCTGACCGAGGCCGTGGAATGCGAAATGCTGTTCGCCGCCGACACGCTTTCTGGTGGCGTGGTCGGCCTGTCGCTGAAGGACATGCGCCAGTACCTGGAATATTGCGCCGACCAGCGGCTCGGCCAGCTCGGCATGCCAAAGCATTTCGGCGCAGGCAATCCGTTCGGCTTCATGGACCTGCAGGACGTGCAGGAAGTGACCAACTTCTTCGAACGCCGGGTCTCCGCCTATCAGGTCGGCGTGCAGGGCGAGGTCGCCTTCGATGCCGCGTTCTGAGCCCGTCACCGAGGCGCGCATGACCGAGATTGTGTTCCCCGACCACACCAACCACCTGGGCACGCTGTTTGGCGGCCAGGCGCTGGCGTGGATGGACAAGGCTGCATTCATTGCTGCCTCACGCTACGCGCGCGGCACGGTGGTCACCGCGCGCTCGGAGCAAGTCGACTTTCACACCGCGGTCAACCAGGGCGCGCTGGTGCAATTGGTCGCACGGGTGATCGCCACCGGTCGCACCTCCTTGCAGGTAGAAGTGGAGATGCACAGCGAGGACCTGCATTCGGGCGCGTCGCTGCTGGCCACACGCGGTCGCTTCACCATGGTCGCACTGGACTCCGAAGGTCGACCAACCGCGGTCCCGCCATTGTCCCGTTCGGGAGATGCTGGGCAAACTTTGCCTAGTTGACGACAACGTGGCTCCGCACTCGTTCATCGAAGATTCGAGAAGATCGGGAATAAAGCCTGGTCGGGTGCGTCTTACGGGTTGCCCCCTCCATTCGAGCATCCCATGACGCTACCCGAGCCTTCCAACGACCCGCGGCCCCCTTTCGAACCTCCGGCGCGAACCGGCCGGCGGCGGCTGCTGGCCCTGGCTGGCATCGGTGCCATTGCCTTCGGTGCCGCAGGCGCCTTCGCATGGACGGCCGGATGGCTGGGCGGCGATCGACTCACCGCGCAGCGCATCGTCGGTGCCATGGAAGCCAACGGCCCGAGGCATCCAGGCTTTCGGCGAAATCACGCCAAGGGCGTCTGTATCAGTGGCACGTTCCAGGCCACTGAGCAGGCACGCACACTGTCCACTACACCAGTGTTCTCGGGCGCGCCGATTCATTTCATCGGGCGATTCTCGATCGGCGGGGGCAATCCGCATGGCGCCGACAACACCGCGCGCGTACGCAGCATGGCGCTCCAGTTTGGCGGCCCCGATGAAGCGCAATGGCGCATGGCCATGAACAGCTTCCCCTTCTTCGCCGTATCCACCCCGGAGCAGTTCCAGCAGCAGGTCCTGGCCAAACGCCCCGATCCTGCAACCGGCAAGCCGGATCCCGCAGCAATGGAAGCGTTCCTCGCCGGCCACCCACAAGCCAGGAAGTTCCAGCAATGGGCGAAACACGCGCCGTGGTCCGATAGCTGGGCGAACACGCAATACAACAGCGTCAACGCATTCCGCTTCATTGACGCCGGCGGCGCTGTCCGGTTCGTGCGGTGGTCGATGCGGCCGCGCGCGCCGTTTCGCGCGCTGGCAACGGCCGAGCGCCAACAGGCCGACGTCGACTTCCTTGCCCGCGACCTGCAGGCACGGTTGGTCCGGGCCCCGTTGTACTGGGACATGGTGGTGACCATCGCGAACGCCGACGACCCGGTCAATGACCCCACCCGCCCCTGGCCCAATACGCGTACGCAGGTGGTGGCGGGCACGCTGAGCCTGGTGCATGCCGAGCCGCAGGCCAGCGGCGAATGCCGCGACGTCAACTTCGATCCATTGATCCTGCCGCCGGGCGTCGCCGCATCGGACGACCCGATCCTCGCCGCGCGCTCGGCGGCCTACTCGCAATCCTTCAACCGCCGCCAACGCGAGATCGCGCTGGGCGACACCGCCGCCACCGGACAGGAACGTACACCATGAGCGCACCCCTGCATTTCAACGCTACCGCGCGCTGGCTGCACTGGCTGATGGCCGCGATGATCCTGTCGATGCTGTTCATCGGCGTGGGCATGGTGACTTCGGTATCGGCCCGGCCGTGGTTGATCGACCTGCACCGCCCCTTGGGCATCGCCATCCTGATGTTGGCCATACTCCGGCTGCGCAACCGCCTGCGGAGCCCCGCGGTCGCCTTGCCATCGACGCTTCCACGCTGGCAGAAAGCCGCTGCGCGCGCGTCCCACTGGCTGCTCTACGGAATGATGCTGGCCATGCCGCTGATCGGCTGGGCCATGTTGTCGGCAGGCGGGTTTCCGGTCCAGCTATCGGAATCGTTCGTACTACCGCCCATCGCACCGCAAAATACGGCGCTCTACGCGGCCCTGCGCTTCGCGCACAGCTGGCTCGGCTACCTGCTGTTCGCCACGATACTGCTGCATGTCTCGGCCGCCCTGATGCACGCCTGGGTGTACCGCGACGGCGTATTCCCGGCGATGGCCAAGGGGCCTCGCGACACCGGCGCCAGCTGAATCATTGGCCAGTTGTGTCCTGCACCTCATCGACGGCCTTCGGGTTGATCCAGATCAACGCATCGCGGTCATCGGCAAGCGCATGCTGATGTCTTGTCCGGCATCCAGGAGCGCGCGTGGCCAGCTGGTACCCCTTGATCCTGCTGCTGCACCTGTCATGCGCGATCATCTTCATTGGTGCGGTTGCGTTCGAAGTGCTGGTATTGGAGTCGCTGCACGGCCAGTTTGAGCCGGCGCTGATGCGTCGCATCGAGCAGGCGGTGATGGCGCGGGCGCGGCGGTTCATGCCGTGGGTGGTCGGCGCGCTGTTTCTGAGTGGGTTTGCCCTGTTTGACATCCGCTGTGACGGATTCACCTGTGTGGGCTCGCGTTTTGGCTGGCTGCTGCTGGCCAAGGTGACGCTGGCCTTCCTGGTGCTGGCGGTGTTCATCGGTGCCATTCGCGCCGGGATGCACGGCGGCATGAACCCGTGCAGGTTTCGCCATACACACCGCGCCATTCTGGTATTGATGGTGGGGATCGTGGCGCTTGCGAAGTTGATGTTTTATTGAGTTCCGTTCGACGCGTTGGCTTCGGCGCATTGTTAATGCGCCCTACGCGGGATCAGCCGCCTACGATGGGCAGGCCGAGGGAGCGGCCGCCGTCGTTCAGGCCCAGACCGTAACGCAGGCTACGGCCGATGCGCTGGGCGTAGTCGTGCACTTTCTCCGCGTGCTCGGCGTCCAGCACTTCGTCGGCGGTCTCGCGCCACAGTGCGAGCCAGTCCTCGAAGTGCTCGGCATGGATCGAGTGGCCGCGGTGCTTGGCCATCGGGTTGCCGCGATAGGTTCCCGCGCCCAGCGCGACCGACGACCAGAACGAGGTCAGCAGGCGCTTGTGCTCCGGCCAGTCGTCCACGGCGGCGTTGAATACCGGGCCCAGAGTGGGATGGACCTGGATCTTGTCGTAAAACCGGTCGACCAGGGCCGCCAGTTGCTGTTCGGTGAGTTCGGTGGAATTGCGTGTCATGGGATACCGGCAGGAGCTCGCGACGACGGGCCGCGAAAACGAAAGAAGGGCGACCACGATGGCCACCCTTCTCCAGATGGAGGCTTACTTGGCCAGAGTCAAGCTGCCCTTCATCATCGCGACGTGGCCGGGGAACGAGCAGAAGTAGGTGTAGTCCTCGCCCGCCTTCAGTTTCGCCACCGGGATGGTGACCGTGGTCGATTCGCCACCGCCAATCAGTTTGCTGGCCGCAATCACGCGGGTATCGCCGGCCTTGACATAGTTGGCGTCCGCTCCGGCCTTCATGCCGTCGGCATTGATGCCATTGACGTCAGCGGTCTTGCCGAGCACGAAGTTGTGCCCCATCACCATCTTGGGCAGCTGCCCGGTGTGCTTCAGGGTAACCTTGAACTCCTTGCAGGTTGCCGGCACCTGCAGGCTCTTGGTGGTGAACTGCATCGCGTCGGTGCTTTCGACCGTAGCCGCGCAATCGGCTGCCATCGCGGGCAGGGCAAAGGTGCCGGCAAGACCGAGTACGGCGACGGCTGTCAACTTGCGGATCATTTTTCTGACTCCATGTAGTGGGGTGTTGGCGCTATTGTCCCGGCGCCTGGGCAAGCCCGCCTTGATCCATGTCAGGGCCACGATGAATCAAACCGCGAGACAATGGCAATGCCGGAAACCGTCAAGGTGGACCCTCCATGACCCACGTCGTTACCGAAAACTGCATCAACTGCAAACACACCGATTGCGTCGAGGTGTGTCCGGTCGACTGTTTCCACGAAGGCCCCAACTTCCTGGTCATCGATCCCGACGAGTGCATCGACTGCACCTTGTGCGTGGACGAATGCCCGGTCGGCGCGATCTACCCGGAAGACGATGTCCCCGCCGGGCAGGAGAAGTTCCTGGCGATCAACGCCGAGCTGACTCCGCTGTGGCCGGTGATCGACCGCAAGATCCCGGCGCTGGAAGACGCGGAAAAATGGGACGGTGTGCCGGACAAGTTGCCGTTGTTGAAGCGCTGAGCAAAAAAAAACCGGGCGATCAGGCCCGGTTTTTTGTGTGCGACAATGGCGATTATTTCGCCACGACCTTGACCATCTCCAGGCACTTGTTGGAGTAGCCCCACTCGTTGTCGTACCAGGCGACCAGCTTGACGAAGGTATCGTCCATCGCAATGCCGGCATCGGCGTCGAAGATCGAGGTGCGGGTGTCGCCACGGAAGTCGGTCGCCACGACCTTGTCGGTGGTGTAGCCCAGGATGCCCTTCAGCGGGCCTTCGGACTGCGCCTTCATCTCCGCGCAGATCTCCGCGTAGGTCGCCGGCTTCTCCAGCTCGACGGTCAGGTCGACCACCGACACGTCCGAAGTCGGCACGCGGAAGCTCATGCCGGTGAGCTTCTTGTTGAGCTCCGGGATCACCACGCCGACGGCCTTGGCCGCGCCGGTGGAGGACGGGATGATGTTCTCCAGAATGCCACGACCGCCGCGCCAGTCCTTGTTGGACGGACCGTCGACGACCTTCTGGCTCGCGGTGGCGGCGTGCACGGTGGTCATCAGGCCGCGCTTGATGCCCCACTTGTCGTTGAGCACCTTGGCCACCGGAGCCAGGCAGTTGGTGGTGCAGCTGGCGTTCGAGATGATCGCCTCGCCGGCGTATTTCTTGTCGTTGACGCCAAAGACGAACATCGGCGTGTCGTCCTTGGACGGCGCCGACAGGATCACCTTCTTGGCGCCGGCATCGAGGTGCTTCTGCGCGGCTTCCTTGGTCAGGAACAGGCCGGTGGATTCGATCACCACATCGACATCGACCTCGCCCCACTTCAGGTTGGCCGGGTCGCGCTCCTGGGTCAGGCGGATCTTCTTGCCGTTGACGACGATATGCTCGCCCTCGACTTTGACGTCACCGTCAAAGCGGCCGTGGACGGAGTCGTATTGCAGCATGTAGGCCAGGTAGTCCGGCTCCAGCAGATCGTTGATGGCAACCACTTCGATGTCATTGCCGAAATTCTGTACGGCCGAACGAAAGACATTGCGTCCGATGCGGCCAAAACCGTTGATACCAACCTTGATCGCCATTGCAGGGCTCCTGACGGGCATGTGTAAGGGAAAAGCCCCTCATTTTAGCCTATTCCCGGCCACGACAGGCTTGAGCCATCGCGCCATCCGCCCTGCCAACCGACCCCTTGACGTGAACGACGCGCCGGGACGCATCACCTCATGTCGCGCAAGACGGCAGCGATCCTGCTCCGCTACCCTTGTCGGCATGAATCGATCCGTATGCGGTATTTCCCTGACTTTGGCGTTGGCCACCTGCGGCCTGCTCGCCTCCTTCGACGCTTCGGCCTGGGGCCCGCGCGGCCATCAACTGGTCGCGTCACTGGCCAACGATGCACTGACACCGCAGGCGCGCAATGAGGTCGAGCGACTGCTGGCCGACGACCCGGGCCAGGACCTGGCCGGTATCGCCAGTTGGGCCGACGAGTTGCGCGAGCGCGACCCCGACCTGGGCAAGCGCAGCGCGCGTTGGCACTACGTCAACCTCGCCGAGAACGACTGCCATTACGATGCCGCGCGTGATTGCCCCGGCGGCGACTGCGTGGTCGAGGCCATCCGCGCCCAGACCGCGATCCTGGCCGATCGTGACCAGCCGATGGACGCCCGACGGCAGGCACTGAAGTTCGTCGTCCATTTTGTCGGCGACATCCATCAGCCCGCCCATGCCGGCTACGCCCACGACCTGGGCGGCAACAAATTCCAGGTCAATCTGTACGGCAAGGGCAGCAATCTGCATCGGCTCTGGGACAGCGGGCTGCTCAATACGCGGGGGCTTAACACCGCGCGGTATCTGGAACGTCTGCGGGAGTTGCCGGCACCGGCGGCGGAGCCGCGACACGGGTCCCCGGGACACTCCATGTCGATCGCCGATGGCGCCGGCGCATGGGCGGAGAACTCCTGCGCGATCGTGCGCCAGCCAGACTTCTATCCGCCGCGCGCCAAGATCAACGGCGACTACGTGCAGGCGTGGCGGCCGGTGGCGGAAGCGCAATTGCGCCTGGGCGGCGCCAACCTTGCGGCGCTGTTGAATCAGGCGCTCGGCGAGCCGTAATCACCGCGCGCCGCAACGGGAAAACGGATCCGGCTGCGGGCATGCGCAACTCGTGACGTCCGAACGTGGCCGCATCTCGAAAGCAAGACCAGCACCATATTGGCAACCGGGATGCAGGACATCCAGTATTCACTTGCCGATAGCGCCACCGGACGCATCATCAACACCCTGCACGGCCTCATCTACGTGCAGGCGTGGCGGCCGGTGGCGGAAGCGCAATTGCGCCTGGGCGGCGCCAACCTTGCGGCGCTGTTGAATCAGGCGCTCGGCGAGCCGTAATCACCGCGCGCCGCAACGGGAAAACGGATCCGGCTGCGGGCATGCGCAACTCGTGACGTCCGAACGTGGCCGCATCTCGAAAGCAAGACCAGCACCATATTGGCAACCGGGATGCAGGACATCCAGTATTCACTTGCCGATAGCGCCACCGGACGCATCATCAACACCCTGCACGGCCTCATCGTGCCGCGAACCCTCCGCAGTCGGGAGCAATCTGATGACCACCGACCTGCTCATCCAGCCCTTCTTCCATGAGCCAACCGGCACCTGGAGCTACGTCGTCAGCCAGGGCGTCGATGCGGTGGTGATCGACCCGGTGCTCGACTACGACCACCGCTCCGGCCGGGTGGCTACCGGCAGCGCCAGCGCCTTGCTCGAGCACATCGCGGCGCACGGCCTGCAGGTGCATCGGATCCTGGAAACCCACGCCCACGCCGACCACCTGAGTGCGGCCGCCTTCCTGCGGGCGCGAACTTCGGCGACAGTGGCGATCGGCGCCGGGATCCGCTCGGTGCAGGCGTATTTCGCCGCCATCTTCCGACTCGCCACCGACGACGACGCCGTCGTCCACGCGTTCGATCAACTGCTGGCCGATGGCGATGTCATCCATGCGGGCCAGTTGCGCATCGAGGTGTTGGCGACGCCCGGGCACACGGCCGATGGGTTGAGCTACCGGATCGGCGACAACGTGTTCATCGGCGACACGCTGTTTGCCCCTGACCTTGGCACCGCCCGCTGCGACTTCCCCGGCGGCGGCGTCGAGCAGTTGTATGCCTCCATACAGCGCCTCTATGCACTGCCCGATGAGACCACGTTGTGGCTGTGCCACGACTACCCACCGACCGGGCGCGAGCGCCGCGCCAGCGTCAGTGTCGGCGAGTCCCGCCGCGACAACCGGATGCTTGCCGGCGACACAACGCTGAAAGTCTTCCGCGCCGCGCGCAGCACGCGCGATGCCGGCCTGCCCGCGCCCAACCTGCTGTACCCCTCGCTGCAGGTGAACCTCCGCGGTGGCCGGCTGCCGCCGGCCGGAGCCGACGGTCACCGTTACCTGTGCATACCGCTGCAGGTGGAGCCGCCAGCGGAAGGGTTATGAGCCTTCGCCTGCGACGGGAGGCATCGGCGGTGCGGGCGGTGCGGTAGGTGGCACGGGACGCGCTGGAGGTGCCGCCGCCGCGGGCGGCGCAGGCCGGTCAGGATCAAACTCCACCGGTACCCGGATGCGGCTCGCAACCGGCTTGCCGTTTTCGATCTTTGGCTCGAACCGCCAGTTGCGCGCTGCGTCCACCGCGGCCTGATCGAACACACCGGCCGGCTCGGCCGACTCAACCTGGATATCTGCCGGAAGCCCCTGCGCGTCCACGTTGATCACCAGATTCACTTTGCCGCCGATGCCTTGAGTGGCCGCTTCGGCCGGATAAGACGGCCGCGCCATCTCTCCAATGCTGACGACTCCCTGATTTGACTCGACCTTTGGCGGCTGTGCCGCCCATGCGCTGTAGCCGACCAGCAAACTCAAGGCGGCGACGACGGTGCTGCCGGCCAACCAGCGCGAAACCGTGGGGGTGGGTTGCTTGAGCATGGCGATTCTCTCCGTGAGTGGATGGCTGTAGCCCCAGTGGCATCCCAGCGGCAGGGGCTGTGAAGCCAGCTGGGTCTTGAGCATTGCCTCGCCGTACGCGCGACGCGACTTCGGATGGCGAGCGATCACGCGCTGGTCGCAAGCCAGCTCCTGGTCATGACGGAAATGCCGGGCCGCGATGTGCACCAACGGGTTGAACCAGTACACGCAGCGCAGCGCGGCAACGACAGTATTCAGGTACAGGTCGCCGCGACGGATATGGCTGGCTTCATGCGCCTGCATCAGCACGCGCTGCTCGGGGCTGTAGCGTTGATCGAAATCGGCCGGCACCACGATCTGCGGTCGCCACGCACCCAGCACGGCAGGCAGGCCAACGCTGGTACCGGCCTGATGCAGGCCATCGGTGCGCTGGCGCAACGGACCCAGCGCGCGCCGGAACCGGCGTTGCTGGAGGAAAAAACGCAGCGCCATCGCCAGCACGCCCAGCCACCAGACCGGCACCAGTACGGCTGCGGTGTCGACCGTCGCCAGAATTCCAATGACAACCGCCTGCGGCACCGTGTCACCCAAGGCCAGTCCCATCGCGCCAGCTGCCGGAGCCACCGCCGCTGATGGCAACAACACCGCCAGCACGGCGACCGGAACCAGCGACCAGGCCGCATAGGCGGTCGCCGTACCGAACCGGCCCCGTAACCCGTGACGCAGCAGCATCACCAGCACGATCGCCGCGCTCGACGCGACCGTGGTCTCGACCAGCGCGCGGAACATCTCAGGGGCTTCCATCGTCGATCTCCTCGAGCAGTTTGCGCAGCTCGGCGACGTCCTTGGGACTGAGCTTGCGGTGCTCACTGAAGTGCGCCACCAGCGGCGCGACCCGGCCACCAAACAACCGGTCAAGCAGGCTCTCGCTTTCGTCGATCAGCCAGTCCTCGCGCTTGAGCACCGGCGTGTACAGATAGCGACGTCCGTCCTTCTCGGCGGCGATCGCACCCTTGTTGAGCAGGCGGTTGAGCAGGGTCTTGATGGTCGCTTCCTGCCATTCCTGCGCGTCGGCCAAGGCGACAACCACGTCCTCGGCCGCCAGCGGCTGCTGCCGCCAGAGCACGTCCATCACGACCGATTCGGCTTCGCTGATCTGCATTGTTTACGCCTGTAATCTTATTGACAGATTACGTATGTAAACGCGAATGTCAAGCTACCGATCCACCCTCTCGCCCAGGCCTCGCAACCGATGACCATGCCCCCACCTTGAGGCCGTGCACGGACCTGCCCATCCGCGAACATCGCGACGGCGACCGCGTACGCCGCTGCCGAGCAGGCCGCGTGCAATTGCCCTGGCGGCTCCGTGGGATGTGCCTTACAGCGAGCGCGCCGCCTTGACCACATGCTCGACGGTGAAGCCAAAGTGCGGAAACAGCTTTTCCGCCGGCGCACTGGCGCCGAAGGTGTCGATGCCGATCACCGCGCCGTCCAGGCCGACGTACTTGCCCCAGAAGTCGCTGACACCGGCCTCGATCGCCACCCGCTTGCGGCAGGCCCTGGGCAGCACCGATTCGCGATACGCCGCGTCCTGGCGGTCGAACACGTCGGTCGAGGGCATCGACACCACGCGCACCTTGTCGCCCAGCTGCGCGGCGGCCTGCATCGCCAGGCCGACTTCCGAGCCGGTCGCGATCAGGATCACGTCCGGGTTCGGACCACCGTCCTTGAGCACGTAACCGCCGCGGGCGATATCGGCGACCTGGGCGGCGTCGCGCGGCTGGTGGTCGAGGTTCTGGCGCGAGAACACCAGGCAGCTCGGGCCATCCGCACGCTCGATCGCGGCCTTCCACGACACCGCCGACTCGACCGCGTCGCAAGGGCGCCAGACATCGTTGTTCGGGATATAGCGCAGGCTGGCGACGTGCTCGATCGGCTGGTGGGTCGGGCCGTCCTCGCCCAGGCCGATCGAGTCGTGGGTGTAGACGTGGATCGCGCGTGCGCCCATCAGTGCGCTCATTCGCACCGCGTTGCGGGCGTAGTCGCTGAACACCAGGAAGGTCGCGTCATACGGAATGAAGCCACCGTGCAGGGTCAGGCCGTTGCTGATCGCGGTCATCGCGAACTCGCGCACGCCGTAATAGATGTAGTTGGCGTCGCGCGCGTCGGTGGTGACCGACTTGCTGCCGCTCCACAGGGTCAGGTTGGATCCGGCCAGGTCGGCCGAACCGCCAACCAGCTCCGGCAGGTGCGGCGCAAACGCTTCGATCGCGTTCTGCGAGGCCTTGCGCGAGGCGATCACCGGGCCGTCGGCCTGCAGCTTGGCGATATAGGCGTCGGCAGCGGCGGCAAAGTCGGCCGGCAACTCGGCGTGCGAGCGACGGATCAACTCGTCGGCCTCGGCCGGGAAACGCGCCGCGTATTTGTCGAAGGCCTCGTTCCACTGATCCTCGCGAAACGTGCCGACCTGACCCACGCGCCAGCCGTCGTAGATCTCCGGCGCGATATGGAACGCCTCGTGCTCCCAGTCCAGCGCCGCGCGGGTGGCGGCGATTTCATCGGTGCCCAGTGGCGCGCCGTGGCTGGAGGCCTTGCCGGCCTTGGCCGGTGAGCCATGGCCGATCGTGGTCCGGCAGCAAATCAAGGTTGGCTTGTCGCTGCTCAACAGCGCCGTATCGATGCCGCGCTTGATCGCGTCCGCGTCGTGACCGTCGATATCACGGACCACGTTCCAGCCATAGGCCTCGAACCGTGCCGGGGTGTCGTCGGTGAACCAGCCGGCAGTGTCGCCGTCGATGCTGATGTGGTTGTCGTCCCAGAACGCGACCAGCTTGTTCAAGCCCCAGGTGCCGGCCAACGACGCCGCCTCGTGCGAGATGCCTTCCATCAGACAGCCATCGCCCATGAACACCCAGGTGCGGTGGTCGACGATCGCCTGCTCGGGACGGTTGAAGCGCTGCGCCAGCAGTTTCTCCGCCAGCGCCATGCCAACCGCGTTGGCGAGACCCTGGCCGAGCGGACCGGTGGTGGTCTCTACGCCCGGGGTCATGAAGTTCTCCGGGTGGCCGGGGGTCTTCGAGTCCAACTGGCGGAAGTTCTTCAGGTCCTCGATCGACAGGTCATAGCCGGACAGATGCAGCAGCGCGTACTGCAGCATCGAGCCGTGGCCATTGGACAGGATGAAGCGGTCGCGATTGAACCAGCCAGGGTTGGCCGGGTTGTGGCTCAGGTAGTCGTTCCACAGCACCTCGGCGATGTCGGCCATGCCCATCGGCATGCCGGGGTGGCCGGAGTTGGCCGCCTGCACGGCGTCGATGGCGAGGAAGCGGATGGCATTGGCGAGGTCGCGGCGGCTGGGCGTGGGCATGGCGGATCCAAGAAGGGAAAGGCTCGGCTCGACCGGACAACCCCGGGCGGCGGGCGCCAATTGTCGCCGAGTCCGCGCGTGCGGCCAAACCGGGGCCATCAGCAGCGGCGGGGAAATCGGACTTCTCGCTCTTCCAGAGCGTGTCGCACGTCTCTCTTACGCAGCTCTTACACCCCCGCCTTAAGGTTCGCCGCGCTGCGCCGCTGAACACGGATTTGCCGTTGTTGCGAGCCAGCCTCATCAAGCTCCAGGGGAAAACTCATGCAAGTACGACACACAGCCGGCGGCCGCAAGGCAGGCCAGGGCGGCTTTACCTTGGTGGAAATGGCGGTCGTGCTGGTCATCATCGGCGTGATCCTGGGCGCGGTGATGATCGGCCGCGACGTCCAGCGCAATGCCGAATACACGCGCATCAAGCAGAAATTCGTCGACCAGTGGGTGGTTTCCTACAACACCTATTCGCAGCGGCTGGGCGCACCGGTCGGCGACAGCCAGACCGCACCGCAGTTGATGGTCAACGGCGCCAACTTTTCCGGAATATCCGGCGGCAACATGTCCACTGCCACGCCGCCCGCCGCCATCTGCGGGGAAACGGCTCCCGTGCCCGCCCTTCCGAATGGTACGCAAACCGGCCAGCAGTTCATCCTGCGCGACCTGATGCTGAAGGCCGGCATCACGCTGCCACCCGGTCGCGGCGAAGGCATGGAGGATCGCTATGTCTACCTGGACACCAACGGCAACCCTCAGGAAATCCAGGTCTGCTTCCAGTGGAACCCACCCGCGACCGCGTCCGGCTCCGGCAACATCATGGTCCTCACTGGCCTGACGCCGGATCTGGCGCGCGCGCTGGACCAGGCGATCGACGGTGCACCCGATGCGCGTAACGGCGCATTCCGCCAGCAGGGCGTCGTGGCCACCAACGGCAACGAAGGCGTTATCTGGCTTGGCAACAACACCAACAGCATCACCGACGGTACCGGCACCAACGAAGTCGTTGACACCGCGACCGACGCAGACCAGGTGCTGACCCTGGTCGCCCACTACAAAATGAATCAGTAAGGCGCCACACGATGAAAGCGTCTCCTGCCGCCCTGCTCGTCCGGCTGCGTCAATCCCGGCAAGCATCATTGCTGCTGTTTGCCGCGACGCTGGGGGCGCTGGTGATCGCCGCGGCCTGGTTCACAAGTGCCCGCGGCAACCTGGCCGAGGCCTACAGTCTGGTCGGCAGTCGCCAGCAGGCGCTGGCATCGGCCGATCACCGCATGCAGCAGGCGCGGCTGCAAGTGAAGCTCGCCACCGGCGCCCGGCAACTGGTCGACCGCGCCGCCGCCAATGGTTTCGTCGACCAGGGCTGGGGCGAGCGACTGATCAACGTCAGCCAGGCGCCGTTGACGCGTGAACAGGTCAACGGCCTGCTGTCTGGCGTGATCCGCACCGATGCGCGGATGTTCGGGGCGGAAGCATTCGAGTTGTCCGTGACCCACGCCGACGAAGGGCTGTTTGACGAGCCCGGACAGCGCAGCCCACCGCTGCTGATGACCTTGCGCGGGACCTTGCTGTTCCGCACCCAGATGTTTGAGCCCGCCGTGGAGCTGCCGTGAGCGCCTTGACCCTGTTGCACCAGGACGGCCGCTGGCTGTCATTCGACGGCGACCAGGTCACGCACCTGGACGCGCGCCCGAAGGTCGACCGCGCCACCGTCGTGATCACCGATTTCGATGGCGCGATCAGCCAGGTCACCGCCCTGGAGGGCAGCACCTCGCACGCGACCGCACTGATCGAGAAGCGGCTGCGCGCCGATGGCCTGATCGACAACGAAAGCAAGATCCTGATCCACCAGACCAAGACCGTCGGCAACGGCTACCAGGCACTATTCACCGCGGTGCCGCTGGACCGCTGGCAGCAACTGTTTGCCTGGGCTGAAGGACAGCTCGACCACTGCCTGCTGCTGCCGTCGGTGGCCTTGCTCTGGCATTCACTCAAGCCTGGCCGCGGTATCGTGCTGCACAGTGGCCGCCAGTTCGTGTTCCTGGCTTCGCTACGCAACCGTATCGTGCATGCCTCGGCGCTCGCGTTCAGTGATTCGCAGGACGATCTGGCGATGACCGTGGCAGCGTTGGGAGAGCGCGCCGGCAGGGATCTGGCGGGCGACGACGAAGCACTGGAGACCTTGACGGTTGAATGGGTTGGCGTACTGACCCGCGCGCCCGATGCCGGCACCACCCCCGCCACTCTGCAAAGCGACAACGTGCCGGGCGTGTTTGCCGCATCCATGCCGCGTGCCGACCACCTGCCCGGGTCTGCGGCGACCGCGGGCGACGACGATCACCCGACCCTGCGCGCGGCTGACCAGGCCAACGGGGATGTCGAACACGAACAACCGCTGACGTTCGATGGCCAACTCGACCCCGAATACGGCCATGCCGATACCGACAACAAGGCTGGCGATGACGACGTCGCTCCCTCGGCCGAGCAGCTGAGAGATGCCGCACGCATCGCCGCGCCTGCGAGCGCGAGCGGCAGCATCGCCAGCGGCCGCTGGACGGACGAGGCGTTGCTGGAGATCTTCTCCGCCAACAGTGGCACCACCGTCCGCCTCGGCGCGCATGCACTGGTCACCAATGCCGACGGCGTGATGTACCGCAGCGGTGTCGCTCGCCTGACGGCCAGTGCCAGTACGTTGATCGCCGTCAATCCAGCCGCCAGCCGGGTGATGTACCTGGCCGAACGCTTGTTGCCATGGGCAAGTGCCGCCTCCTTGCTGCTGGCCATCGCGCTCGGCGGCCTGGGTGGACGCTGGACACTGGCCGCACACGACGCGAACACCCGCGCCCACGGCCTGGACGATCAGATCACCGAAATCGACAACCAGATCAAGGCCCTGGGACAGCAGCAGGCGCTACCGGACACCTACCCGCAGATGCTCAGGTTTCTCGAACGTGCGGATGCGTTGCAACAAGCCCTGGACCCCCACGCCAGTCTGGCGACGGTGCGCGAAGCGGCCGGCGACGACGTGCGTATCCTGCGGTTGCGCCTGGACAAGGCGACCATGGCCGACGGCAGTGACAGCCTGCGCGTGGACGGCATGGTCAAGCAACACGACAGCGACCCGCAGGGCATGCAGGTCGCGCGCTTCGTCGAGCGGCTGCGTGCCGCCGGATTCGCCGCGACTGCGGTAGACCCGCAGGTCAGCGGTGGACGCGCGCAATCACCGGGCGGCTCGTTTTCATATCAGCTCCAGTACCCACAAGCGTCCGCCACCGGCGCAACCGCAGGCGATCCATCGTGAAGCTCAAATACTCGGCGAGCCTGGCGCTGGCGTTGTGGCTGTGCGTGGTGGCCTGGGTCAGCGCGATGATCGTCGCCAAGCCCAGCGTCGCCAACAACTTTGCTGACGGGAACGAATCAGGCGAGATCGTCCAACTGCAGCGCAGCATCAACCACAACACCGCAATGCTGACCGCCCTGGACTTGCTGGACAGTGCGCCCGATCACGCGGTCGCGGGGCCACTGGTCGCCCCGGACCCCGAGCCGGTGGCGGGAAGCAATGGCGAGATCGCTGCCGGCACGGCCGTGCCGATCGGCAACCGGCTATCGCTGATCATCTCCACCGAGCGCTCGCGCCGCGCCATCCTCGACGGTCGCGTGGTGCGGGACGGCACGAAGCTCGATGACGGCTCTCACGTGCGCAGCATCGGAGCTGACTGGTTGCGTATCGAGAACGCCGCCGGAGACATCGAGACGCTGCAGCTTCCCCGGCCCTTCGCCGCCGCATCCTCGCAGGTACAACCATGAACAACCGACGCGCCATTGCGTTGACCGCCGTAGTGGTGATCGTCGCCGGCTTGATCGTGGTGATGACCTTGCGCGGCTTTGCGGCACGCACCCCCGCTGATGCCGCAGTGATGCCGGTGGCCACCCCGACCACCGCCGCAGCTGTGACTGTGGATACGCCAACCACTGCCGAGGCGCCGCCGCCCTGGGCCCGGACGCAGTCCACCGACAGCGATACCGGTGCTCCGGCCGACACCCGCTCCGCGGAAGATCCGGAGCGCGCCGAGCAGATGCGCCAGTTGCAACAATCGATGCGCGGCATCATGACCGAGACCAGCCGGCGCTCGCAGGCGACCAATGATCACCTGCGCAACGCGCTCGACACGCTGCAGAAAATGAACGACCCGGCGGTCACTTCGCAGATCAACCTGGACGCGGTGCGCCAGAACCTCGAGATCAGCATCAAGATGCAGGCGCTGGCGCAGGAGCTGCAACAGGTGATGGCCGAACCGGGCGGCCCCGCGCGCCAGCAGCGGCTGGAGGCGACGTTGACGCAGTTTCGTCAACTGCAGTCGCAGTTGCGTCAGGACGTGAGTGCGCCCGGTGCGACCGAGGTGATTCCCGCATTCCCCACCCTCGCGCCCGCCGCCAAGCCTGCCAGTACGCCGTGAAATGCCACGCCGTGACCACCATCGCCGAGTCATCCGTCGCAGCGGCGAACACCGCGTGGGCGGCTTCACCCTGGTCGAGCTGGCCATCACCGTGAGCGTCATCGGTGCGCTCAGCCTGGTGGTCTCGACGGCCTACTTCAGCATCGCCGAGGTCCGCGCCCGCGCACTCGCCCAAGGCCAGGCCGAGGTCGCCCGCCAGGCGGTGCGCGTGTTCATGCTGAAGAACAAGCGCCTGCCGTGCCCCGATCTCAGTGCCGCGGGCAACGGCGGCCGTGAAGGGTTTGCCGGCACCTGTCCACCGGGCGCCCAGGTTGGCTGGCTGCCGTATGAAAGCGTTGGACTTACCCGGCCTGCCCCGTCCGAACGCATGCGCTATGCCGTCAGCCGCACAACCGCAGTGGATCTGGTGGCACCCGTCGGCGGCGCCAGCGACGGCCTCGACCTGGACGGTAACGGCCGCCTGCGCAACACGCTTGCCGCGACCGCGCGGCTCGCGCCATCCACTGCCCGCCCGTTTCTGACCGGGACCGGCACGCCCGGCGATCCGGAGAACTGCACCGACATCGCCGCCAACCCCGCGTTTGTCCTGATCGCACCGGTCAGCGACCGCGACGCCAGCGGCGGTGCCGACGCCGGCTTCGATGGCATCAACCACGCAATGGCCACCGCCAACGCCACCTGCATCGCCGCCCCGGGCCGGGCGATGGATGCGACCTACGACGACGTGGTAGTCGCCGAGAGCGCCAGCACGCTGCTCGGCTGGCTGGCCACCCACACCCGCTAGATGACCACAGGCAATCGACTCCATGAACCGCACATTCAAGCTTCAGCCGAAACGTCCTGCCCTGCGCGTCCTCGCGGCGCCGGCGACGGTACTGGCATTCACCCTGCTGGTTGGCTGCAGCACCGTTCCACGCAGCGTCAAGGACCTGCCGGCGACCGAGTACGTCGCCCTGGAACAACTGGGTACGAAAGTTGGCGAGGAATCGCACAAGCTGTCGGCGGAACACGACCGCCTGCGCCGCCATATCGAGCGCGTGCGTGAACCGGCGCCCGTCGTGGCGCCGGTGGCACCGCACTACGACCCGCTCGAGAACCGCATCGTCACCATCAACATGAGCGAGGCCAATGTCGGCGGCCTGCTGTGGGCACTGGCCGAGCAGCTGGGCATGAACCTGATCGTCGATCCGGACGTGCTGGCACGTGACCAGCGCGCCAGCCTGTACCTGAAGAACGTCACCGCGCGCGAGGTCTACAACCACATTCTCACCGCGTTCGACCTGCACGGCGAGACCCGCGGCGGCGCGCTGGTGGTCAGTGCGATGGCCGAGCGGATCTTCAGCGTAGAGATGCTCAACAGCACCACCTCGCTGGACATGAGCACCGGCGGCGACGTGTTCGGCGCCGGCAGCAGCGGCGCCGGCGGTGGCAACTCATTGCGCGGCAAGCTCATCCTGGACGGCACCGTCGGCAAACAGAACGACCCGTACACGCAACTCGCCGCGTCGGTCGAGGCGATCATCAAGGAAGACACTGCGGCCAAGACCACCGGTGATGCGCCTCCGCGCGAGGTCTCACGCTACAGTCTGGACCCGCTGACCGGCTCGCTGTTCGTGCGCGCGCGGCCTTCGCAGCTGCGCGCAGTGGCCGAGCTGATCGAGCGCAACCAGGCCATGCTCGGCCGCCAGGTGCTGATCGAGGCGCAGCTGATCGACGTGCAGCTCAACGACCAGTTCCGCTTTGGTGTCGACTGGACCAAACTGCGCGGCCGAGTGGCCGGTGTCTACGGCGACTCGCCGTTGCAGGCCGATCCGTTCTACGGGTTGAACGCGGATGGCGACCCGATCACCAACCCGAACTTCCCCGCCGGCAAGCACAACACCCTCGACAAGATCCTGACCATCCCACGTCAGGTCATCGGATCGGCCCTGGGTCGTGGCACCGGGATCGGCTATCTCGGCGATACATTCTCGGCTTCGGTCAACGTGCTTCGCGAGTTCGGCAACGTCAAGGTGTTGTCCAACCCAAGCGTGCGCGTGCGCAACGGAACGCCGGCCTACCTCAGCGTCGGCCGCAACATCCGCTACGTCAGCAAGTCGACCACCAGCTTCAGCAACCCCGGTGGCGGTGCGACCAACACCTCGTCCGACATCCAGACCGAATCCTTGTTCGCCGGCGTGGTGATTGGCGTCGCGCCGCTGATCCACAAAGACGGCACGGTCGAGCTGCTGGTTCACCCGATGCAGACCGACGTCGCGCCCGGCAGCCTGGACCTGATCGATGTCGGCAACGGCAACTCGGTGACATTGCCGGTGATCAGTTTCAAGGGCATGACCACCACCTTGAGTCTGAGCGACGGCGACACCGTGTTGCTTGGCGGCCTGATCGACCAGCAATCGCAGAACACCGATAACGGTGTGCCGGGCCTGTCCGACGTGCCTGGCCTGGGCAACCTGTTTGGTGCCCAGTCTCGCTCGCACGACAGCCGCGAACTGGTGATGGTATTGCGGGTCACGGTGATATGAGTTTGATGTTTGCCGCCCTGAAGCGGTTGGAAACCCCGGGCGCGAGCCCGGCCGGGACGGCGGTGCGCGACGGAACGCCACGTCACAACTGGCGCCTGCTCCAACGCTGGTCGCCGCCACTGGTCGCCGTGATGGTGCTGTTGGGCGGCTGGTGGTGGTTTCCCCCGGCAGTGACGCAGCCCGCCGATTCCGGCGCTGCAATGGCCACGGCGACGGTCCCGATCCCGACGGTCCCACCGCCCACCAACGACGCGGATGATTCGCGCGCAACCACCTTTGCGTTGACACCGGTCGCAGCCAACGAAACAGCACTTGTTCCTGTCGTTGCCAAGCCGGCCGTTGTCAGTCCCGTCGCTGCCACAGCCCCGGACATCCGGACCACTGCGAATTCACAGCCGCCCGCAGCAGCACCCATCGCCCAGGCCACACCCGCACCCGCACCCACACTCACACCGCAACCAGCGGACCAGGTTGCGCCACAAAAACAGCCACAACCGCGACCGCTGGTCGATGCCATCAGCATCCGCGATGCGTCGGAGGCGACGGTGCCCGAGGACGGACAGTCCGTCGCGCGCGCAGTTGCCGCGCTCGGCACTTCAATCAAAAGCGAGGACTTCGTCGCCGGTGCCGAGCAACTCGCCTTGCTGAGCCGACTGTTGCCACCGCAAAGCCTCACCTTGTTGCGCATGCAGGCGTGGCTGGCGCATGAGAGCGGCGATACTGCAGGCGCCTTGGCGCTGTATCGCCGTATCGTGGCGCGCATGCCCGGCGACCAGACCGCGGTCATCAACTTGGCGATTCTGGAGGCGCGCACGGGCGAGCCCGCCAGTGCACGCCAGCGCCTGCAACGGCTACGGTCGAACAGCACCGACTCGCGCGAGATCGACCAAGCCATCGGCCTGGTGGAGGCGCAGTTGCGGTGAACGCGGCCATCGCCACCTCCAAGATCACGTATCTGTCCGAGCTCGGGCTGACGCGTTCACCGTTCCCACCGACGCCGGACGCGGACGGCTACTTCCACACCGTCGCACTGGAGCGCGAGCTGGCCGAGGCAACCCACTGCCTGCTCGCGCGCAAGGGCTTCGTGTTGATGACCGGTGAAGTCGGCATGGGCAAGAGCACCTTCGTGCGCCGCCTGCTGGATGCCGTCGTGCGCGAGGGGGCACTGGCTTCGCTGGTGTTCAATACCTTCCTGCAGGGGCCGGACCTGCTGGCCGCGATCCTGCGCGACTTCGGCATCGAACCTGGCAGTGACGCTGCCGACAATATCAACCGGGTCAACAGCTTCCTGGTGCGCCGCTGGCAGGCCGACACCACCTGCGTGCTGGTCATCGACGATGCCCAGAACCTCAGTCTCGAAAGCCTCGAACTGCTGCGGCTGCTGAGCAATCTCGAAAGCGGGCAGGAGAAGTTGCTGCAGATCGTGCTGGCGGGTCAACCGGAGCTGGACGAGCATCTCGGCCGCCACGAGATCCGCCAGCTGACCAGCCGCATCGTCAAGCACATCCGCATGAGCGCGCTCGACGTCACCGAGACCGCGCGCTACGTCGAGTTCCGCCTGTCACTGGCCGGTGCGGCCGGCCGCATCCGCGTGACGGCCGCCGCCCACGCCGCGCTGTATCGCAGCAGCGCCGGCAACCCGCGCCGGATCCACCTGATCATGGACCGCTGCCTGTACGGCATTGTCGCCACCGGCAATCCGGTGATTGATGCCGACCTGATTCGCCTGGCCAGCGCCGAGGCCGGCTTCGTGCCGGTTCGGCGTCGCCACCTGCGCGGGCCGATCGTCGCCGCCGCACTGGTGGCGGCGACGGGACTGGCCACCGCGGCCGGCTTCGTCTATCACCGCGATACGGCGCCGGCGGTCGCCAGCACCACGACCAACGCCGAAAACACGACAGCAGCGACCGCTGTCATCGCCGACGCGGAGTACGTGTCTTCCGGGCAGACCCTGTCCGCCTGCATGGCCCGCTTGTCAGTGACGACCACCGGGGACGGCGCGCTGATGCAACTGATACCCGTGCCGGACACCCATCTGGGTGCATTGCAATCACGCGATGACGTCTGCGTGCAACGACGCGGGCGGCACTGGGTCGCGGCCTGGCAACCCTGGCTGGCGGCCGAGGAACTGCTGCCCGGCCAGCGCAGCCCGTCCGTGCGCAAGTTGCAGGCCGCCTTGCTTGCCGACGAAGCCAGGCCTGACGGCGGCAATGGCGCGCCCGCCGACGGCGCACCGGTAGACGACGTGCTTGCCGACGGACTGTTCGGCCCCCACACCCGCGACGCCCTGGCCCGCTTCCAGCATCGCCATGGTCTTGTCGCGACCGGCCGCCCCGACCCACTGACCCTGCTGCTGCTCAAGGGCGCGCCAGCAGCGGCCGCCTTGCCGCAGCTGGCAACCACCAATCCCACCCCGCCGACGCTGTCGGTTGAATCCCCGGAGAGCCTGCATGGCAACGGTTGAACTACCTGCGCGAACCGCTGCCAACGGCGCGCCCAAGACCGACGAAGTCAGCCGACTCGGTGCCATCCTGCTCGAGCGGGGCATGCTCAACGCCGCGCAACTGCAGTACGCCTTGCAGAAACATGCAGTCGAGCAACAGCGCTTCGGGCGCCTTCTGATCAAGCACGGCCTCGCCAACGAGAGCGATATCGTGCGCGTGATGGCCGAGCTGCAGGGCATCACCTTCGCCCAGGTCGAGACCCTGCCCGAGCCCGATCCCCAGGTGCTGGCGCTGTTCAACCGCGAGCTGTGCCTGCTGCGTGCGTTCCTGCCGCTGCGCCGGGTCGACAACACGCTGGAAGTGCTTCTGGGCGACGCCGACAGCGATGCGGTTGCACAACTGGTGCTGCAGCGTTGCGGCCTGCGCTGCCGCTTCATGCAAGGCGAGTTCACCAAGGTCAGCCAGCTGATCCGGCACACCTACTACTTCGCCCAGAACCCCATCGAATCCCTGCTGGACCGCGAGATCAAGCGCATCACCGCCGATGCCGATCACGCCTACAGCCCGGATAAACTGCTCGATTACCTCTTGCATTTGGCTATTCGCGAGCGCACTACCGACATCCACATCGCCCCGGCCGAGGGCAGCATCCACGTGCTGTTTCGCGTGGACGGCGTGTTGAGGCCGATGCTGGCGATGCAATCGTCGCTGCACCGGCTGCTGGGCTTCATCAAGCTTGCCGCCGAGATGGACATCTCCGAGCAACGTCGACCCCAGGACGGCAGCTTCCGTGCCAACGTGCTTGATTCCCCCGTGACGGTGCGCGTGTCGACCCTGATCAGCGAGATGGGCGAGCGCATGGTGATGCGGTTGTTGCCGGAAAACAGCGACCTGTCAGGGCTGACCGAGCTTGGATTTTTCCCCGAAGATGTGGCGGCACTGGAGCGGATGTTCGCCAAGCCGGCCGGCCTGCTGCTGATCACCGGCCCGACCGGCTCCGGCAAAAGCAGCTCGTTGCACGCCGCGCTGCGGATGCAGTCGCTGATCGAGCGCAACGTATTGACGGTGGAGGACCCGATCGAGTATCGCGTACCCGGCGCCTGCCAGACCGAGGTCAACCGGCGTGCCGGTTACGAATTCAGCTCGGCGCTGCGTCACTTCCTGCGTCACGATCCCGACGTCATTCTGCTGGGCGAGATGCGCGATGGCGAAACCGCCCAGGCAGCGATCGAGGCCGCGGCAACCGGCCATCTGGTGCTGTCCACCTTGCACGTTTCCGGCGTGTTCGGCGTGGTCCCGCGCCTGCGCCCGCTCGGCCTGGAAGCGCAGGTCATCGCCGACAACCTGCTGGCGGTGGTCAACCAGCGACTGGTGCGGCAGAACTGCCCGTTCTGCAGTGAGCCGGTGGAATTCGACGCGGCCGAGCGACGCTGGCTCGGTATCGACGACGACCAGACCGACGCCTGCGGGCGACGCGGCATGGGTTGCGACCGCTGCCGCAACACCGGCTACTACGGTCGCCTGCCTGTCTACGAGATCCTGCATCTGGACGAAGCGGTCGCCAACGCCATCGCCGACGACGCCGGCCGCGAGGCGGTACGCACCCTGGCCCACGCCAACGGCTTCAAGGACATGGTCGAGATCGCCAAGCGGCGGGTGATGCTTGGCCAGACCAGCCCGGCCGAAGTGCTGCGCGTGGTCGGCGACGGACCGGCGCCGTGAATGTCTATTACTACCGCCTGCTGCTGTCCAACGGCCGGGTGAAGGCCGGGATCGCCCAGCTTGCCGTGGAGCAGGACAGCTCGGCGCGGATGTGGCTGGAGAAGAACTTCGATGCCACCGTAATCCTGCTGCATCGCCTGCCCGGATGGCTGGCCGAGACCCAGCGCAGCCTGTCGCAGCTGTTTCGGCCCAGCATCCGCGCACCGGAACTGGCCGGCATGTTGCGCGACATGGCGGTGATGACCAGCAGCGGCATCCCGGTGTTGGAGGCGCTGCGCGCAGTCTCGCAGGAAGCCGGTACCGGGCGCGCGTCCAATGCCGCGCGGGTGGCGCGCAACCTGCTTGATGAGCTTGATGCCGGCGCATCGATGAGCGATGCCTTCGCACGCTACCCCGACACCTTTCCCGAGACCGTGCGCAACCTGGTCATGATCGGTGACGAGACCGGCAGCATGGACCACATGCTCAGCGAGGCGGCGGACCATGTCGAGCGCGTGTCGCGGATGACCGCCGACACCACCCAGGCGCTGATCTACCCCGCGTTCGTATTCCTGGCGATCTTCGCCGCCGGCGGATTCTGGATCTACTACGTGATCCCCAACCTCACCGGCCTGTTCAAGCAGATGAACGCCAAGCTGCCGCCGCTTACCGTGGCCGTGATCGCGTTCTCCGAGTGGTTCACCGCCAACGTCATCAGCATATTGATCGGCCTGGTGGTCACCGCTTTCGTGTTGTGGGTGAGCTGGCGCTACAGTCGCGCATTCCGCCGCGGCACGCACTACACCCTGCACCGGCTGCCGATCGCCAAGACCATCATGAACTCGGCCGGCCTGGCGTTCCTGACCGAATACCTCTCGCTGCTGATCAAGGCCGGCGTGGACATGGTCAGCAGCCTGCAGATCATGGAGCGCGCGATCCGCGACGAGTACTACCGCGACCGCGTGATCGCCATCCGCCAGGTACTGGAACGCGGCGACCGCGTGTCCTCGGCAATGCGCCAGGTGGGCGGCTTCCCGCCGATGATGGTACGGATGATCTCGGTCGGCGAAGACACCGGCACCGTCGACAAACAACTCGCACGGCTATCGGGCGAATACAGCCTGCGACTGCAACGGCTGATCGCCAACCTGTCGGAGATCATCAAGCCGGTGGTCGTGCTGCTTGCTGGCGGCATGTTCGTGCTGTTGATCGTCGCCCTGCTGCTGCCGGTCTATGACCTGGTCCGGCAAGCCATGTCCGCTCCCCAGTTCTGAACGCGGAGGTCCCAATGCAATCGCTCCCCAGTCCACGCCAGCCCCCTGGCCCAAGCGCTTCGCGCCGACACGGTCACACGGCCGCACGTTACCGGCAGCGAGGCGTCGGCCTTCTTGAAGTCGCCCTGGTGGTGCTGCTGATCGGCAGCGTCATGGCAGCCGGATTCCTGGTAATGCAGTCGCGCAAGCCGGCGCAACAGGTGGCGGCGCAGGAGCAGGCTCTGCAATGGGCCGACCAGGCGCTGGTTGCCTATGCCGCCACACATGCCCGGTTGCCATGTGCGGTGTCGAGTCCCACCAGCGACGCCACCGATTGCGTGGGGCCCAACCAGAAAGGCTGGCTGCCGGTGCGGGCGCTGGAGGCCGTGCATCCCACCGGCGCTGGCCCCGGCCAGCCATTGCGCTACATGGTCTACCGGGGCAGCGATCCCGGCAGCGACCTGGCCACCGCCAGCAACCAGTTCAACCCGCACAAATGGGACGGATCCGAGCACGAATTCGACGCCGTGAACGGCCTCGACCTGTGCGCCGCGCTGGCCAAAGCGGCCCGCGAGACGGCAACCGCCACCAAGGGCGACCGCGCGCGAACCACCGATATCGACGGCACCGCCATCAATGTCGCCTACGGCCTCAGCGCCGCCGGCAGCACACCAGGTAGCAGCGGACGTTTCGACGGTCGCAACCAGCAGTCCACCGCCGCGATGGAGTCGCCCGCACGCGGCGCCGACAGCGATTACGACGACCGCGTCCGTGTCCGCGACTTCAACGCGCTCGCGCAGACGCTGGGCTGCGGTTACGCCAACGCGACCGCCCCGGACGGGCTGGTGCTGGCGTCGCTGGACATGCTGGCGCTGGCGGTGGACGTCAGCGACGAGGTCGACGAGCAGCACGAGGGCAACCAGGAGGACACCGAACTGGCGGTCATCATGGCCGGCGTCTCGGAAGCCTTCGCGATCATCAACGTGGCGCTAGCCGCGGCCGGCGTTTCCAATTCGGCCTCGACCCTGGCCACCGCGTCTGCCCAGCTGGCGACCGCGATCGGAACCTGCGTGGTGCTGGTCGGCTGCGCGCTGATCCCGCCTTACACCGGCGCGGTGATCTCCGGCGGCATCGCCGTCGGCCTGGCTGCCGGCGCCACCGCGCTGGCGGCAATCGCACTGGGGCTCAGCAGCGCCGCTCTCGGGGTCACGATCGAAGCGCAGCAGATGGCGGACGTACCGCTCAGCAGTCCCGCCAACAGCATCGCCGAGGTAACCGAGCAGACCTGCCTGTCGGCGGACGGCGGTTGGCGGTTGTGGGATGTCGATCCGGATACGAAGAAGCGCTTCACGATCGACCCGCCCGGCATCTACCAGGAAGGCCTGTTGCAGCAGGTCGAGGAGATCGAGGAGCAACTGGTCGAGATCCAGACCGAAATCGACGACACCGACCAGAGCCTGACGTCCTTCGAGAACGCCGACTTCAGGGCGAAATTGTTCGACTACAACTACGGCAAGCCCGGTCGCGGCAGCTATGAGGAGGGTGAGGACGGCGACACCGCGTACAACGCGGCTCTGAAGACGTGGGAGGACAGCCAGCCCGGGATCATCAAACGATGGAAACGGGAGCTCGCCGCCAAGCTTGAGGCGATCCGCAAGGCCGAGGACGCGCATTACACCTGGGAAATCGCGGCGCAAGCCGCCGAGGACGCGAAGACGGAACTGGATTACATGCACCAGGCCATCGTCGAGATCACCGTCAAGGTGGTTCAGTGCGACAACTACCCACCAACGGAACTCCAGCTCAAGGTGAGCTGCGAAAACAATCGCAACTCGCTGAAGGGACTGCAACAGTGCGACCCCGCCTATGCAGGCGTGAACGCACAGGGCGAGATGCAATGTCTCGGCGAGAACCAGAAGCGCTACGACCAGCTTGCCGAGGAAAGCGAGGTCGTACGCGCGACTTATGTCCAGCTTACGCACGAGGCCGGCGCAAGAACGCAACCGCCGCTCAACAACCATTCGTGGTGGTGCGCGATCACCAGCAGTTGTCAGATCCTGATCATCCCGTTCCAGGACGATGACGATGAGCGCGAGACCTATGCAAGGACCTACTACCAGCGCAAGCACCTGGTCGAATCACTGCGCCTGAAGGAGGTGGAACTGACCGACAAGCAGGGCGCTTACGCGACCGCCAAGGCACAGTGCGAGGCACTGAAAAACATGGATTCGGAGGGCGGAAGCAGCAGCGGGATCAAGATCGTCGAGGGCGTCACCGAAATCCTGCGCACGGCCAACTGCAGGGGCGCCACCGGCGCGGTCCAACCGGAGGTCTGCAACCCATGAACCGGCCCATGAATCGAAAGACAGGCGGCTGGTCGCTGGTCGAACTGGCCGTGGTGCTGATGGTGATGGGCGTGCTGGGCCTCGCGTTGTGGCAGACGCTGCCGCTGGCGCCGAAGGTCGCGGCAGGGGACAGCGCCGGGCGCGACCTTGCGCGGGCCGAGCAGGCGCTGTTGGGGTACGCGCTGGCGCACTCGCAGCTCCCCGCGCCGGTGAACGAGGACGGCCTGGGCGTCCTGCCGACGGAAATGCTCGGGCTGCCATCACAACTGAAGCTGCGTTACCAGGTGCAATCGTCCCTGACCGCGCCCGGCAGCGACTTCAAGCTGTCGTTGCCGCTTGCGTTCGGCCTGGGGGGGCCGCCGCCGGCACCTCAACAGGTCAACGGGCTGGATTTTTGCATGCGCCTGAAGAGCGCCCACTTGGCCACGTTGGACGGCATGAATGGCGTCCCGACCGCGTTCGCGCTGATGCATCCCGGACAGGCCGGCCATGACCAGTTGTCCGCGACCGCCGAATTCGTGTTGCCCGGAAGCCCGGGCGCCGCTGGGCGCCGCGTGCTCGCGATCGGGCCCGGCGAGTTCGCCAGCCGCCTGGCCTGTCCGGACCGCGTCGCCCGGGCGCGCGGTGCGGCCCACGCCGCCTACACCGCCTACGACCTCGCCCAGATCGCCAGGGAATACAAGGACTTTCGGACGTTCGCCATCCAGGTGGCGAAGATGAACAAGGCCAACGCGGACACCGGGGTCGCATTCGCAGCTTTCGACGTTGTCTACGGCGTGTTCACCGAGATGATCGCGATCCTGCAGGAGGCCGCAGGCTGGCCACCAGACCCCTTCGGCATTGCCACCGGCATCGTCTCGCATGTGGCGGCGACGGTTCAACTGGGGCTGGCGATCGCTGCCGTGGCCACGGCGGCGATTGACCTCGACAGCGCGATCGAAGATGTCGAGACCGCCAAAGATCAGGAAACAGCCGCCACCGCCAACCTCGATCGGATGACCACGCTGGCCAACCAGTCCTTGCTCCGCGCACAGCATCTCGACGAGCAGGGGCTGCAACCATGATGCCGATCCATACTCGATACGGACGCGCGCCCCAACGGCGTTCCCGGCACGCTGGATTCTCGCTTCTGGAACTGGCCATGGTGTTGGTGGTACTCGGCCTGGTGACGGTGCTGCTGGTGCAGTTCCTCGGCACCGCCTCGCGGGAGCGCCACGAGGTGGCCAGCGCCGACCTGCTGGGCCGCGCCGACGACGCGCTGCTGGCGTTCGCGATGGTCAACAGCCGCCTGCCCTGCCCCGCCAGCGACGGCTCCGGCGAGGAGAACTGCGGCAGCGGCCAGGTCGGACAACTGCCGTACCAGACATTGGGCCTGCCCGATGCAAACGCTCGCAGGATTCGCTACGGGGTGCTGCGCCGATCGGCGGCGCTGGCCGAGCACGATGCTGACCTGTCGAAGCGTTCGGATCGATACTTTCCGCTGCAGGTCTTCGGCGGAAAGTCCGCGATGGTGGGCAAGGCTCTACCGAATCCCACCATCAACGGCCTCGACATGTGCTGGGCCTTGCGCAGCGCCCAGAACGCCCCGGCCGATGCAGCTTTCCTGCATGTCACCCAACCCGGCGCACCGGCAGATATCGCCGGCAACATAGCCTACGCGCTGGCGCTGCCGCGCGGCGGCGACGGGTTCAGTGGGCATCAGGCCGGCAGCACTGCCGCCTTCGATTCGCCACGTCGACCTAGCAGTCCCGAGTACGACGACCGGGTACTCGCCGTCGGAATGGACCAGTTGTTCTCGCGCATGCGCTGCGGCGACAACCTCGCTGCTGTCGGTCACGCCCATTTCAATGCAGCCGCTTCGATCGCCGTAATGCACACGGCCTTGATCGACTACAAGAGCCAACTGGCGGTGGCCGAGAAAATGGCCCTGGCCAACACGCTCAGCGGCGGCGCCGCGATCGCGGGCGGCATCTCCGGGGTGATGGGCGCCGGCGCCGGCATGGCGGACTCGATCTCCGAAGGTCTGGCCAGTACCGGCATAGTCGCCTACAAGGTGGGCCTCGCCGCCGCCGCCGTTGCCGCCGCCGTCGCGGTCACCATCACTGCGGCGACGATGGAGGGCTTCGCCATCGCCGCGCACGAATCCGCCAAGGACGCGCATGACGATGTCGATCCGCTGATCTCACGGGCGGCAGTACTCAACAATGAGGTCCTTGAACATGCCAAGGCGGCGGATAAGGCCGGCATGTACTGACCCGTGTCCGGCGCCGACCCGCATGACCTTCCACGTCACCGATGCCCCACCAGGGAAACCGCAATGCAGCGCAACCGTTCTTCATCGTCCTTCAACCGCACCGCTGGCTTCACCATGATCGAGATGTCGGTGGTGCTGGTGATCATCGCCCTGCTGGTCGGTGCCGTGACTGTCGGCCGCGACGTCTACCGCAGCGCCGCCGCCGAGAGACTCAGTACCGACTTCGTGCAGGGCTGGCTGTTGGCATACGACCAGTACGTGGCCGGAGTCGGGACGGTGCCGGGCGACAATTTCGACAATCCTGGCGGCCTGGTCAACAACGGCCTCAATAACTTCTTGTGCCAGGACAATCTGCTCAACACGATGCTGGCGCGGGGCATCACGCTTCCCGCCGGGCGCGGGGAAGGCATGAATGATCGTTACGTCTACCAGGACAGCCGGGGCGTGCCGCACGACGTCCAGGTGTGCTTCGCCGCAGTGCAGTGGTCGGAGCCGTCCACCGCGGTCGGCGTCTACGCCAACCGGTCCCGCAACGTGATGCGGCTGCAAGGGCTGACGCCCGAGCTGGCGACATTGCTGGATGGCAAGATTGACGGCCGCGTCGACGCTCGCCATGGCCGCTTCCGTGAGATCGACCAGCAAAACATCACCAATGCCGTTGGCGCGCCATGGAGCCTGGAATCTACTGACACGATGAGCGGATCGACCAACCCGGACGGGCAGGTTGCAGAACTGGTGGGCTACCTGCGGATGAACCGCTGACGCGAGCGCTACCCGGTGGCAGGTCAGCCCGGGTCGCAGACGAAACGCAACACGGTCTCACCCAGCATGACATTGTCGCCGTCGCTCAGTTCAGCCTCCTCCACTCGCGCATCGTTGACCCGGGTGCGGTTGGTGGAACCCAGGTCCCGGATACGGACACGGGAACCTTCACGCCAGATCGCACAGTGATGACGCGACACGGTCTGGTGAACCACGCGCAGGTCAGCGTCGCTTGAACGGCCGATCACCAGCGGCTTCTCGGTGACCATCAGCCGCACGCCCTGATCAGCCCCCTGGACGACTTCAATCCAGCTGACCCCCGGAATCGCCAGCGCAGCGGTGACAGGTAACGTGCGCCGGGTCACTGGCCCGGTGTTGAACTTGCTGGCAAGCCTGCGGTCAGCATCGGCATCGGCGCCGGAGTCATCCACATCGCCGAACCGGGGCTGCAGTACCTCCGCCACGGCCGCCGGTATCGCCGGACCCGGCACCATCAGTCCCCGCCGGCGATCGGCTTCGATGCGAACTCGCAACGCCTGCGTCTGCGCTTCGGGCTCGCTGTCCAGGTCAGCCGCCAGACTGACACGCAGCGTTTCGTAGGCATCCAACGCCTGCGCATGCAGACCGGCTGCAGCAAGCAGCTCCATCAGTAGTCGCAGATGGCGCTCATTCCATTCGTTCGCCGACACCAGTCCGCGCGCGATGACGATGGCCTGCGGCAACCGGTTGTCCGCGCGCTGCACCTCGCACAGCCGGGTCAACACCGCGTCTGTACGTTTTGCCAGCGTGGTGCGAGTACGCAGCAGCCAGCTTTCAAAATCCCCGCAGTCGCGCAATGCCAACCCATGCAGGAACTCGCCGCCAAAACGGGCGGCATCACGTTCGACGGCTTCGATATCCATGCCTGCGGTGCCACTGACCACGACTTCGATCTGATCCAGCGCCACCAGGTCAATTGTCGTGCCTGGCTGCGGAAACAGGCCAATGTTGTCGCGGTCGCTCTCGATCATGGCGACGCCGCCATGGCCAACAAGCGCCTGGTTGAGGTCGGCCAGTACCTGGCGCAGGTTGGTCCGCGCCGAGCCATCTGCCAACGTCGGCCACAACAGTTGCGCCAGATCGGCCCGGGCATGCCGACGACCCCGCTCCACGGCCAGATAACCCAGCAGCGCCCAACCCTTTCGATAGTGGATTGCGCTACTGACGTCGCGCCTGCCCGACCACAGACCGCGCTCGCCAAGCAGTTGCACATGCAACATCGGCACCTCACTCGGCACTGGCATACCGCGGGTGACCGAGTATTGCCTGCAGCGCGCTGATGTCCGCGCGCAAAGGTGCGTCGGGCGCCAGGCGTGGTCCCAGCACCGCGGCCGCCTGTTGCAGCTCATGCCGCGCGCGCACGGCATCGCCGACCCCCTCCAGGCTGGCAGCGAAAGCCAACCGTCGCCGGGCGGCTTCCACGTGATCCCCACCTAGTTCCTCGACCATTACCCGCAGGGCTTCGCCACGATGGTCCCGCGCTCTATCAAGATCTCCTTCGGCCACGCTCAGATCGGCCAGCAGTGATTCCAGCCAGGCCATGCGGCGCGGACTGTCCAGGCCAAGTGCGGTGATCGCGCGCAATTCACGGGCCGCATCGGCGGCACGGCCACTGGCGAGCAACCACTCGGCGACCAGCAGCCGGTGACCCCGGCTTGACGGATGTTGCGGCTTGTACCGCTGCTGCCATTGCGCCCAGGCACCATCGATCAACTCGCCTGCCTCGTCGACCCTACCCGCGCGCAACAGCAGACGACCAAGGTTGAAGCGGGCTCGCAACACACTGGGATTGTCGGCATCGAGCTGTGCGCTGCGGATCGCGAGCGAGCGACGGAAGCCGCGCTCGGCCGCATCGATCGCGCCGCGATCTTCATCGAGTGTGGCGTGGTTGTTGAGCTTGATCGCGTAATCGATGCTGTCAGTACCAGCGGACGCTGCTGTCCACTGCTCCGCCGCCTCGTAATGCGAATCTGCTTGCGGCCATTCGCCCATGTCGTGCAAGGTGGAGGCAAGTTCGTTGTGGGCCCAGCCGACGTTGACGCCATCCCCATAAAGTATCTTCGCAAGATCGAGCACTTCGCGTTGCATTGCCGCCGCTTCCGCCAGCCGGCCCTGTCCCCGCACCGATTGCGCCAACCCACCCAAGCTGCGCTCGTAGCTCGCATCGCGTCCCCGCTCGAGCGCCTCCTTCATCACCATCGACTGGCGGTAATAGCGCTCGGCGCTGACGAAGTCCTCGCGCTGCTTTTGCAACATGCCAAGGTTGTGCAGGGTCGAGGCGACATCCGTGGATGGCTCGCCGACATGTTCGCGGCGCATCGCCAGCGCGCGCATCAGCACGGCTTCCGCTTCGTCGCCATCGACGTGGACCAGCGCAATGCCAAGCGAGTTGAGCGAGTCGGCGACCTCGGCTGGCGTCGCGCCAATTTTCTCACGCAGGGCCAGTGAGCGACGGGCCGCGGCAATGGCAGACTTGTCGTGGCCACTGTTGCCACGCAGCACGGCCAGCTCGCTGAGCACCTGTGCGGCTTTGCCCGGCTGGCTCACGGACGGGTCGAGATAGCCATTCGCGGCGGCGATCATCAATGGCTCGGCAACCTGCGGGTGACCGAGATTGAGGTAAGCGTTGCCCAGCGCATCCTGCAGCCGCGCCAGTACCTCGGGGTTGTCGATGCGCTCTGTCTTGAGCTTGGCCGCACCGGCATCAAGGATGTCGCGCGCACTGAGTTCGGTACTGCCGCCACCTTGCTTGGGATCGACGGCGGTGAACGAGGACGCCAGCAGCTTGCTCACCTGCTCGGCGGTCTCGGCGGCGCGTTGCGCTCGCTCGCGCTCGCCATCCAACCGCCAGACAAAGCCGGCAGCGAGCACACTGAACAGCGCCAGCGCTGCTGTCTCGCGCCAACGCCTCCGCATCAGCCGGAGCAATCGATAGCCCGGCGGCGCCCCACGCGCAAGCACCGGCTGGCGCTCAAGATAGCGCTGCAGTTCATCGTGCAGCTCCACCACCGTTTGATAGCGGAGCTTCGGATCTGGCGCACAAGCCCTGGCCGCAATCGCATCAAGGTCACCGCGCAGTTCCGCACGCCAATCGACCGTTACGCCTGCCAATCGGCTTGGCGCAGGCAGCAAGCGATCACGACTATCGGCATCGCGCGATACCGCTTGTTGTGCCAGCAACTCGATCAGCATCACGCCGAGACTGAACACGTCACTGGCGGCGCTTACAGGATGGCCCGCCAACAGTTCCGGACTGGCATAGGCCGGCGTGCAGAACCCGCCATGTTCATCGCCTCCGACCAGTCCGCGAGCGATGCCGAAATCAAGCAGCACCGGCTCGCCATCGGCGCGTACCAGGACGTTGCCCGGCTTCAGGTCGCAATGCACGATCATGTGGCGATGCGCGCACTCGACGGCGTGACAGACGTTCTGGAACAACTCGATCCGTCGTCGCAGGTTCGGCTGGCGCTCGCGGCAATAGTGGTGCAACGGCAGGCCGTCGATGTATTCCATCACCAGGTAGGGCTGTCCGGCCGGCGTGGTGCCACCGTCATACAGGCGCGCAATACCGGGATGCTGGAGTTGCGCCAGCAGTTGCCGCTCCGCCGCCATACGCTCGATGGTCGCGGCGTCGGGCTGGCCATGCATCAGCTTGATCGCGACCTGCTGTGTATACAGTCGATCGGCACGCTCGGCGATGAACACGGTACCCATCCCGCCGCTGGCCAGACACTCCACCAGCCGCCATGAGCCCAGGGTGTCGCCAACGTTCAGCTCGGTGTCAGTCGATACTGATCCGGAGAGCAGCCCGGCGGCATCCCGACGTTCCAGACTTCGAGTCCGCGCGTGGAGCAATTCCTCGACCATCGCGATCGTCTGTGCGTCGCAAGTCAGCTCGCGCAGGCGCTCGTGTTGCTTCACCTGCGGCAAGTCCGCAATCGCATTGAACAATGCACGTGCATTCAACTGCTGGCCGGCGCCGGTGGCGTTGGCCAAATCCAGAAAAGTCACCCTGCCTCTCCCCAGTTACCGTCGGTTGCCCGCCCCCCCCACGACGCTCAATCTACGACGCTACCGGCGCGTTACATAAAGCCGGCACCCCCCTTCCAATGATCGCCTCCGGCCTGCCGCTCAATCCGCCATTGTCAGCACTGCCGGGTCGCTCTCACCACGGGACACCACCACGGCCGCCGCCAGGTCGCCGGTGACGTTGAGCGTGGTCCGGCACATGTCGAGGAAGCGGTCGACACCCAGGATGATGCCGATGCCCTCCGGAGGCACCCCGACCATGGTGCAGATCAGCGCGATCACCGGCAACGAGCCGGCCGGCACGCCCGCGGTCCCGATGCCGCCCAGGATGCACACGAACATCACCGTGACCTGCGACGCCAGCGACAATTCGACCCCGAAGAACTGCGCCAGGAACAGCACCGTCACACCTTCGAACAACGCGGTTCCGTTCTGGTTGGCGGTAGCGCCGACGGTCAGCACGAAACGCGAGATCTTGCGCGGCAGTCCCAGATCCACTTCGGCAACCTTGAGCGCGGTCGGCAAAGTGGCGTTCGACGAGGACGTCGAGAACGCCATCAGGATCGCTTCCTGCGAGTTCTTGAAGAACTTCACCGGGGAATAGCCGCCGACGAACTTCAGCGCGATCGAGTAGACCACGAACATGTGGATCGACAGCGCCAGCACCACCACGCCGACATACGCGCCCAGCCGCACCAGCAAGTCCCAGCCAAACAATGCGGCCAGGTTGAACATGAAGCAGAACACCGCATACGGCGCCAGCTTGATGACCAGCCCGATCAAGGTCATCGACACCTCGAACAGCCCCTCGATACCGCGTTGCAGGGTATCGGCCGCCTTGCTGTTGGTCATCACCAGGCCGATGCCGACCATCAGCGCGAAGAACATGACCGAGAGGATCGAGTTTTCAGCCGCCGCGGTAATCACGTTGCTGGGCACGATCGACAACAGCATGTCCATGCCCTGCGCCTGGCCCGCACTGCTGGCGACGATCGCCTGCGCACGGTCGGCACCTTCGGCGAGCATCTGCTCGGCGGCGGCGCGGTCGACGCCGACGCCCGGCTGCAGCCAGTTGACCAGCACCAGCCCGATCACCACCGCGATGCTGGACACGATGACCGTATAAGCCAGCGTCTTCCAGCCGACCCGGCCCAGCGAACGCACGTCCCCCATTTCGGCAATGCCAACCACCAGCGCCGAGAACAGCAGCGGGATGATCAGCATGAAGATCAGCCGCAGGAACAACTGGCCAGCCGGCTGGGTCACGTAATTGGTAAGCCACTGCACCCAGGCGGCGTCGGCTCCGGACACGTAGTGCGCGATCATCCCCAACAACAGGCCGGCGACGAAACCGATTGCCATCTTCCAATGCAAGGGCATCTTGCTCTTGCCCTTGGCGTCCGCGCCGCTTTTTGCTTCGGTCATCGGGTGTTTTCCTGCTGGACAGCGACCGAGCTTAGCAAACCTGAACCTCTATTCCACGTCTGGCTCCGACGGGACTTTCCTCATGGTTTCGGATACAACGGCGGCAATGGCGAGACGGGCTCCGGCGATGACGGGCGCCAACGTGGGCCGCGGGCAAATGCCGCACGCATCATCTGCCGTGCGACAACGCCGTCGCCGCCGCCCCAGCGCGCGCGCTGCATCGCGTCCAGTGCATCCACCTGGGCCGGATCGTCAAGCCGTACGCACACCTCATCAATGCTCCCCGCCGGCAACCGGGCCAGGCGACACAAGCGGTCGGCAATGTCTTCAAAATCACTGCTGGCCAATGCGCGCTTGAAACCGGCGACGTCCGACTTTGCGCCATCCTGCTTTGCCCCATCCTGCTTTGAATCATCGGTCCGGGCAGGCGTCGACGCCGCCGATGGCGACGTGCCCGCGGGCAACCGGTGCAGGCCCCACACCAGGGTCACCAGCCACAGCAGCGCGAACAGCGCGGTCGCCAGCACCCAGCCACGATCCGCCCCGGCAATCACGTTGGCTGGTGCGGGCTCGCTCACCGCCGATGGCAGCGACGCATCCATCGGCGGCACCGGCAAGCCACCCGCGGCTGGAGCCACCGTCCACTCCAGCGGCGGCAACTTGGCGGTGCGGGTCGCGCCTTCGTCCACGTCCCACCACTGCAAAGGCAAACCCGGCAGCGTCACCACGCCCGCCCTCGACGGCACCAGCGAAAACTGGCGTGTCACGGTCACCTGTGGCCGTCCATCGACGAAGCGTTCGTCGGTCTGGGCCGGCTCGGCGAATACCTGCACACCCTCTACCGGGGGCAGTTGCAACTCAGGCACCTGGGCCGTGGTGGCACCGTCGACCACGGCTTCCACGGTCACGGTCGCCGCCACGCCGGCATGGAGTTGCTGGGGCGTCGACAAGTAGCGCAACTTCATGTCGTGCAATGGCAACCACGGCTGTGGCGCGGCCTTGGGAATCGGCTGGACCTCAAGCACCCGCGGTCGCGCCTGTGCGTGCAACGCGCCACCGCCGCGACCCAGGAAGTCCTCGAAGAACCCGGCCGCACCCCGGCCCTCGAAACTGGCACCGGGCACGCTCAGGCTGCCGCTGCGCTCGGGGATCAGCAGGTAGCGACGCTCGATCACGTTGTAGCGCCGACCGTCGATCTGGCGGCTGTATTGCGCATCATCACCCACTTGCTGCAGCGTCGCGCCCTCCGGCGCCGCTTGGTCCAGTTGGCCCGAGACCAACGGCACCGCCGCGTACAAGCGCACCACCCAGCCGACCGTTTGCTGCACGTAGGGCGTCGTGTCGTCGGGCTCGCTTTCCAGGAACACATCATCGCCGGCGCGCGCCGGACTGACGGCGCTGGCCGGGGCCACCACCAATGACAACGGGTCGGTGCGCTGGCCACCGATATCCAGCGCCGGTACGGTCAGCACCCCCTCACGTTGGGGCTTCAGGGCGACCGCATACAAGGTCCGTGACACGGCGCGGCCATTGGTCAGGGTCATCTGCCGGCTGCTGCTGCGGCCGCTGATCTGGAAGTCGGCCTGCAACGGCGCGTAGTCGGGGCTGGCGCCAGTGTCCGTCTCGATGTTGAGGGTGACCGTCTCGCCAAACTCGATCCGGTCGCGGTCGAGCCAGGTCCGGGTTTGTGCGTTGGCCGCCAGGCTGGCCATCGAAAGCAGCAACAACAAGGCTTGCAGGATTATTCGCGACATCGGTTTCATTGTTCACTGCCCCCTTGTAGTTGGCGACGCTGGTACTCGATCCGGAACTTCTCCCGCAGCAAGCCACCCGGGTCGTCAGGGACCCGGCCCAGCCAGGCCTCGTTGGCGATCCTGCGTTCGCGCTGGTCCGGCGTCTCCGACGCAGGAGCCGTCGACGCTTCCGATTCCTCAGGCTTGCCGGGTTTCTGGCTGGCCTGACCAAGCGCCTGTTCCATGCGCTCGCGCTGGGCCTCGTCTGCCGCCTGCTGGGCTTTAGCATCGGCGGCCTCGGGCGGTGCGGAGGGCGACGGTGGCGGGCTACCGGGATCGTTGGAGGGATCTTGCGGTTCTCCATCCTCGGCTTGTCTGGGCGGCTTGGACTTCTTGCCACTGTCGGCTGGCGAGCCTGATGGGGATCCATTTTTAGGCTCCTGGCCCGAATCGCCCTGCCCCGAGTCACCCTGTCCTGAATCTTTTTGATCCTGATCCTCAGGTTGCTTGCCTTTGCCCGGGCCCTTTGGCGGCTGGCGTTTCATCGCCGCCTCGACGGCTTGCCGGTTGGCGACCGCGTCGGGCATGGCAGCCTGGCGGGCAATCGCCTTATCGTAGGCTTCCAGCGCCTGGGGATATTGGCCGGCCTTGGCCAACGCGTTGCCACGGTTGTAATCGGCCTGCGCGCCGTCGATGGTTGCGTAGAGTTCCGCGGCGCGATCAAAGTCACCCTGGCGATACGCCTGCGCTGCCTGTTCCATCTTCTGATGGGACACCTGGTCGGGGCGTTGCCACAGCTCCGCAGCCTGCGCGGTGCGACCGGGAAGCCACAAACACAGCACGATCACGGCAACCGGGGCGCCACGTCGAAACGCGAACAATGCCAGCAGCATCAGCGGCGGCAGCAACCAGAAGCCCCCATCCTGCCAACTCAAACCGTGCTCGGCAGCAGCGGACTGGCCGCCAGCGCCATCCATGCCCGTATCCGTCGGATCCAGTACTCCAAGCCTCTCCAGGTCGGAGTTGTCCGGCGTGAGGGTGACGTAGCGTCCCCCGCCCGCCGCCGCGAGCTGGCGTAGCGAGTCGACCTCCAGACGGGTGCTGGCTATGGCGCCTGTCGCGGTCTTGTAGGGGGCTCCCTGGGCCGTGCCCAAACCGATGGCCGATACCGAATAGCCCTGGGCACTGACGGCGCGCGCCGCGGCCAACGCATCGGCATCGGCGTGGTTGGTCAACAACAGGATCCGGCCACTGCGGAAACCGGCCTGCTCCAGCAGCCGGGCCGACCAGGCGATCGCGCGGTCGCCCCGTTGGCCGTCCACCGGCATCACTTCGGGCTGAAGCGCACCCAGGAACAGCGCGACGTTGGCTGCATCGCGGGTCGGCGGGGCCACCGTGAAAGCATCGCCGGCGTAGACGACCAGCCCGACCTGTCCGCCTTCGCGCTGGTCCAGCAATACCGCCAGCTTGGCGCGTGCCTGGGCAAGCCGCGACGGCTGCAGGTCGCCGGCCAGGCTGGTGCTGGACAGGTCCAGCGCGATGACCAGCGGTGTCTGCGGTTGCCACAGTGGCTGCGCGGTCTGCTGCCAACTCGGCCCTGCCAGTGCCAGGACGGCCAGCAGGTAGGCCAGCGAGTATCCGGCCGCGGCAAGCAGCACCCGCGGCTTGCGCGAACCGCCTCGGCCTGCGAGCAGATGCGCGAGCAGATGCGGGTCAACCGCGTCACGCCAGACACTCGCGCGCTGCCGGCGACGTTGCCACCACCAGCCCAGCAGCGGCAGGCCCAACAGCAGCCATAACCAGTCAGGCCGAAGGAAATGCAGCGCATCGAGGTCGATATTCACGCGCGCCTCCTGCCGGGCCAGAGCAAAGCCAGCAAGCCCAGCGCGAACGCCGCGCCCAGCGGCCATGGGTAGCGCTCCAGCTTCGGTCGTACCGCCTGGCCTGGACGCTCCACCGGCTCGAGCCGGTCAATCTCGGCGTAGATGCCGGCCAGCGCAGCGGTGTCGCCGGCACGGAAGAAGCGGCCACCGGTAATCTCCGCGACCTTCTTCAAGGTCACCTCGTCAATATCGTCGACGGTCCCGGCCATCGGCAACTGGAAGCCGAACAGCGACATCGCGCCGCCACCGCCAAACGCAACGGTGTGTACCCGCACGCCGGCGTCACGGGCCAGCTCGGCCGCCTTCAACGGCTTCAGCAAGCCGGCGGTGTTGACGCCATCGGTCAACACAATCAGCACCGTATCGGCATCGCCATCAGCGGTGGCGGCGGGGGCCGTGGACCGGCCCTGCAAGCGCTTCACCGCCAACCCGATCGCATCGCCAATCGCGGTTTCCTGGCCCGCCAGGCCGACCACGCTGTCGGCCAGTTGCAGACGCACGCTGGCCAGGTCCCCCGTCAACGGGGTCAATGCGTAGGCACGACGCCCGAACACCACCAGGCCGACCCGGTCACCCTGGCGACGGTCCAGGAAGTCCGACAGCACCGCCTTGGCCGCGGTCAACCGATCCACCTGGCGACCGCCCAACTGCATGTCCGGCTCACTCATGCTTCCCGACAGGTCCAGCGCCAACATCAGCTCCCGGCCCTGCTCCGGTGGCAGGATTGCCTCGCCCAACTGCTGCGGCCGCGCGGCCGCCACGCACAACAGCAGCCACGCAAGCCACAACAACCACGGCACGCCACTGCCCCGCACGCCGCCGACACCGGCCAGACCGCCAAGCCGGTCACCGAATGGCACCTTCAGCGCCGGTGAAGGACTGGGCCTTGCCGGCAGCAGCCAACGTGCGAGCAGCGGCAGAGGCGCGGCGAGCAGCAACCACGGCCAGGCAAACCCCGCGAATGCCTGCGCCAGCCACGCTTCCCACGCCGCGATCACGATTTCGCCATCCATCGCAGGAAGCGTGCACGCGCGAGTGGGCGCAGCGCGGCGACCTGCTGCGGGTCGACCTGCTTGCGATAGCCCCCGTCCAGCAACAGGCGACCCGGGCCTTGGCGAAAGCCGTGGTTACCAGCCGCCCGTTTTCCGCGTTTGCCCTTGGTTCCGGCATCACGGTCGAGCAGCTCCAGCCACGCGTCGCCTTGCAGTCGATCCGCCTCGGGGCTCACCCGTCGTGCCGCGCGGCGCAGCAGTTCCGATATCGCTGCCACTTCCGCGGCTGGCGTTGCTGCGGCCGCCACGGTCTGGTCGAACACCGCGGCAATGGCCGCGAGCCGCCTGCGTCGCCGCCGGGCCCACCAGGCCCAACCGCCCACCGCCACAACCACCAGCGCAGCAAGCAACCACCAGCCCGGTGCGGGTGGCCACCACGGCGGCGCCGGCGGCTGGTGGATGTCGCGCAATACCAGCGCCGCGTCCTGCATCACGCCACCATCGGCCGTGGCTGGCCCAGCAACGGCAACCACGATTCACTGGGTGCATCACAGGACAAGGCCTGCACACGGACCCCGCGCGCCGGCAATGACGCCAGCGCCGCCTCCAATGGGACGGCAAACTCCGCACGCCATTGCTTCCGCCGGGCGGGGCTGCCCAGGTCCAGCTCGATGCGTTGATCACCGCTGCGAAACGGCAACGTCGCCGTCGGTGGCGACAACTCCAGCGGATCGGTCAACAGCAGCACCACGACTTCATGATGTTGGGACAACACCGACCAGCGCCGCTCCGCAATGTCGGCCAGGCTGTGCGGATCGGCCAGCACCAGCAGCCTTGAGCCGGGGCGCAGCAAGCGTTGGGCATGGTCGAGGGCGACACCAAGGCCGGCATCCTCGTCGGGCGGCCGTGCGTACCACCGCATCAGTGCATCCAATACCCGCAGGGCGCCGCGAGGACCACCGGCCGGCGTCACCGGCGGCTCGGCCTGGCTGCCACGCAACGCCGCGATGCGGTCGCCGTCGCGGACCGCAGCCCAGGCGGCGACCGCCCCGGCCCGCGCGGCCTGGACCGACTTGAACCGGGTCCGGGTCCCGAAATACAACGAAGGCGCGGTGTCGGCGACGATCAGGGTCAGTCGTTCGCGTTCGGCCTGGTAGAGCTTGGTGTGGGCGCGTCCGGTGCGCGCGGTCAGTCGCCAGTCGATATGACGGGCGTCGTCGCCGGCGATGTATTCGCGTGACTCGGCGTACTCCATCCCGCGCCCACGCACCGGCGACAGCGCTTGACCGCTGACCCCGTGGCGACCTCGCCTGGCACCGCGCCGGCCACTCGCCGCGGCACGCAGTGCCACCAGTTCGGCCAACGTCGGGGAAATGCCGTCGCTCACGGCAGCGGGACTTTGGCCAGCAGCTCGGCCACCAGCCGGTCGCCATCCCAGCCTTCCGCCGTCGCCTCGTAGCTGGGCAGGATGCGATGGCGCAGCACGTCGGGTGCGACGGCGCGGACATCATCCGGAGTGACATAGTCGCGTCCCACCAGCCAGGCGTGCGCCCGTGCACAGCGCTCCAATGCGATCGATCCACGCGGGCTCGCCCCCCAGGCAATCCGCCGGGTGAGCGCGGCGTCGTAGGCGGCGGCATTGCGCGAGGCCAGCACCAGTTCGATCAGGTAACGCTCCACTGCCGGTGCCAGATGGACGTCGAGCACCGCATCGCGGGCGGCAAATACATCCTGCTGCGACAGCCGCGTCGCGGGCGCGGTCACTGGCTTGAGCGCATCACGCGCGCGATCACGGGCCAGCTTGAGGATCCCGGCCTCGGCCTCGGCTTCGGGGTAGCCGATCCTCACGTGCATCAGGAACCGGTCCAGCTGCGCCTCCGGCAGCGGGAAGGTGCCCTCCTGTTCGATCGGGTTCTGGGTCGCCATCACCAGGAACAGCGGCGGCAACGGATAGGTCGCCCGGCCGACGGTCACCTGGCGCTCGCCCATCGCCTCCAGCAATGCGGACTGCACCTTGGCCGGCGCGCGGTTGATCTCGTCGGCCAGCAGGATCGGGTGGAAAATCGGCCCTGGCAGGAATTCGAAACGGCCATCCTGCGGACGCCAGATCTCGGTCCCGGTCAGGTCTGCGGGCAACAAGTCGGGGGTGAACTGGACCCGGGCGAACTCGGCATCCAGCCGCGCCGCCAGTGCCCGGATCGCGCTGGTCTTCGCCAGCCCGGGCGCGCCCTCGACCAGCAAGTGTCCGTCCGCCAGCAGCGCAATCAGCAACCGGTCGATCAGGGCCGCCTGGCCGATGATCTCAACCGACAAGTCCGTGCGCAGCTGGTCAAACGTCCGTCGTAGCCGGGCCAGCTCGATCGGGTCGGTTCCGGACGCGCGATCCGGTTGTTCAGCTATCACGCTATCGTCCATCGAAAATTCGTCCATCGGGGGTCTCGGGTCGGGGCATCAGCTCGAGTTTGACCGATGTCAGCTGTCGAGGTTCCGTCCCGGGAGACTCGCATTCAGCTTTTCGACTCCGCCCTGCCCAACGAAAACAGGGCCCGAAGGCCCCGTTTTCATGGTGCTGGCAACCCGCTTCAGTCGCGATGGTTGCGCTGGGAAACCTCGAGCACCTTGGGGGTCACGAAGATCAGCAGCTCGGCCTTCTCCTTGCTGCGGCCCTTCGTCTTGAACAGATTGCCCAGGAACGGGATGTCGGCCAGGAACGGCACCTTGCTGGCATCTTCGCGGTCACGGAACTCGTACACGCCGCCTACCACCACGGTCTGGCCATCCTCGACCAGCACCGCAGTATTGACCTCGCGGGTACTGATCATTGGAACCTCACCGATACCGGTCTTCAACCAGCGCTCCAACTCGTCCTTCTTGACGTTCAGATCCAGGAACACGCGGCCGTCGTTGGTGATGGTCGGGGTGACCTTCATCTCCAGCAGGACATCCTTGAACTGCACGCTCGGGGTGGCGACGCCGCCGGCGGTGGCCGGCTGGATGGTCACGTAGCCGACTTCCTGACCCTGGCGGATAATCGCTTCGCGCTGGTTGCTGGTGACGATGCGGGGGTTGGAGATGACCTCGCCACGCCCCTGGGTCTGCATCGCCGACAACTCGATATCCAGCAGGTAACCGGCATTGAGAATCGACAGCGCCACCGCTCCGGCCGGATTCACACCAAGGTTGCTCATCAAGCCCTGGGTGATCGTGCTGGTGATCAGTTGTGGCAGGGTCGGGACAGGCGCAGGCAGCCCAGCCAGGCCCTCCAGCGCACGCTCCGTGTTCTCCATCTGCCAATCGCGGATGGCATTTGCATTGGCCTGGTTGTTCTGGTAAATCGCATTGCGATTGGCGATCTGGGTTTCGACATCCTTGGTGCGATTCTTACCATTTGTTTCTATGTCGCCACTGAAGTAGGCGTTGTCCTTGCTGCCGCTAATGCCGAACTTGGCACCCAGCTCGCGCATGAAGCTTTCAGTAGCGACAACCACCCGCGCCTCAATCACGACCTGGTCGACCGGACGGTCGATTTCGCGGATGAGGATCTTCATCGCTTCGACCTTGTCCGGGGTATCGCTGACCATCAAGGTGTTGGTGCGCGAGTCAGCAATCACCCGCCCGCGCGAGGACAGGAAGCCGGTATCGATCTGGCCACCCTGGCCACCACCACCGCCACCACCGGCACCCGAGCCACCGATGCCCTTGGCCTCGGTCAGCATCTTGAAGATCTGCTCGGCGTTGTGGTAGTTGATCTGGATGTACTCGGTGACCAGTTCGGTCCGGTTGGACATCGCGATGCGGGCGTCGGCCTTGTCCTGCTCGTACTTGGCCAGTTCGGCCTGCGGGGCCACCCAGACAACGCTACCGCTGCGACGCTTGTCCAGGCCCTTGGCCCGCAGCACGATGTCCAGCGCCTGGTCCCATGGCACGTTGATCAAGCGCAGGGTCACGTTGCCCTGGACCGTGTCGGAGGCCACCAGGTTGAGGTTGGACTCCTCGGCGATCAGCTGCAGCACGGTGCGTACCGGCACGTCCTGGAAGTTGAAGGTCACCGGGCGCCCGGCGTACTTCCTGCTGTCGCTGGTGGTCGCGCTGGTGGCACCCATCGCGGCGCTGGATTGGTCATCGCCCTTCGACGCGGACTTCGCCACGGCCGCGCGCGGCACGATCTCGACGATGTAGTCGTTGCCGGTCTGGTAGGCCATCGACTCGTAGGCACCCGACGTCTCCAGCACCAGGGTGGTGCCACTGTTGCTGCTACGCGCCTCGATATGATCCACCGGGGTCGCGAAGTCGGATACGTTGAGCGGGCGTTGCAGGGATGCCGGCAACGACGCGTTGGCGACATTGATGACGACCTGGGACCCCTGGCTGCGCAAGTCCGGTGTCGCACCGGTGCCGGTGAAGCTGAGGATCAATTGCCCGGAGCCACCATCACCGCGCTTGAAGTCGATGTTGGACACCGCGATCGCACCTGGCAGTTGCTTGGCCGGGTCCAGGCTGGTTGTCGGAGCCGCTGGCGCGACCACGGCCGACGCGGCCATGCCGGCGTGCGGCGTCCCCGCGTGCACGGCGGTGAAGGCCGCAATCCCCCCCAGCAGCAGGCCGAAACCGGCTCTGCGAAACAACAGGGGGCGCTGCGTACGCCGCGATCGTGTGGCTTTGAATACGGTCATCGTGCTATCCCCAATTCTCATTGATCTTCCAAAGCGACAGAGGCCGCGCGTTCCAGCCAACCCCCCGCACCGTCCGGCACCAGTTCCACCAACTCGATGCGGTCTTCGAACACGCCGGTCACCCGACCGTCGCTCTGTCCTACGTACATGCCCGGATTCACCCGGTAAGTGACTTTGTCGGGCGCCATCACCAACGCCACGATGTTGCCGCCCTGGCCCAGCGTGCCGACCATGTCGAGGCTGTCCAGCGGAAACTGCTCCAGTACCTGCTTGCGCCGGCCGGAATCAGGACGCGGACCGTTGTTGCCGTCGCGATCGGTGAATGCGTTGCTGAACGGATCACGCAGGCCGTGGGCGGCGTACTCGAAGGTTTCGAATTGCTGCATCACCGGCAACGGGTCCAGGGGTGGCGCAGGACGTGCCTGTACCTCGGCCACAAATTCCTCCAGGTTCGGTGCCTGGTCGTAGCTGCTGGTCACCCCGCGCGTGCAAGCGGCCATTGCCATTGCCAGCAGCGCTACCACCAGCAGCCGTGTTACCAGCGCCCCGCGGTGAACGGTCAGGTTACGCATGTCAGGACCCTCCCTTCTTTGCCGCTTGATCCTGTTGCGCCTGCTCGGCCACTTCGTCCTCGTCAAGATAGCGATAGGTCTTTACCGTGCCGGCAAGCTCCAGTGGCGAGTTGGCCGTGATCCCGGCGCCCTTGTCGTCCCCGCGGGGCTTCAGCGAAATGTCGTGCATGGTCATGATGACCACCCGTGGCAGCGAGGCGACCCCGCTGACGAATCCGCCGAACTGGTGGTAGCTGCCGACCATGCGCAGCGCAATGGGCTTTTCGGCGTAGAACTCCTTCAGCTGCTCGGCGCCCGGTTGAAACAACTCATTGCGGATCCCGGTGGCAAGCGCGGTCTGCGAGATGTCGACGATCAGGTCGGGCATCTCGGTCTTGCTTGGCAGCTGGCGCAACATCTGTTGCAGTTGCTGCTCCATCTGCGCCAGTTGCAGCTTGAGCGGCTCAAGGTTGGAGGCGCGTCCCTGCTTCTCGGCAAACTCGTCGCGCAGTTCGGTTTCGGTGCGTTCCAGGCCCGCGAGTTGCTCGCGCTGGTCGCGCACGAATACCCACCATGACAAGCCGACGATGAGCAGGCCGATGATCACGCACAAGCCAACCCGCGCCCGCTGCGGCCATCCGCCGATGTTCTGGAAGTCGAGTTCCCGGATATTGATCTTCTGGCTCACGAGGCGGCTCCTGGTGCGGGGGCAACGACATCGCTGCCTTCAGCCGGATCGGCCGCCGCGTCGGCAGCGGGCGTGGTGTCGACGGGCGCGGTCTCGACGGGCGTCGTATCGGCATCATCAGCAACCGCTGATTCGGCGCTGGTGCCGACAGCGTCATCTGCGGCCCCGCTTGCCGGTGCAGCCTCGGCGCCTGGCTCGGCAGCCGGGAGCTCCGGTGTCGCGGCGACCTCGGCAGAATCCTCGGGCAACGGATCCTCGGGTAACGGCTCGTCGGGCACGCCGTCACCATCCTCATCGACGGGTGCGTTCGGGTTCGCCATCTTGACCTGCAACTTGAACTCGTACGGCAGGCCTTTCTCGAAGCCCTTCGCCTCGATGATCGACAACTCCGGCTGCGTCATCCAGCTGGAACCTTCCAGATTGCGCATGTAGGTACTGACGCGGGCGCTGGACTGCGAGCGGCCTTCCAGGCTCAAGGTCTCGTTGTCCTGCTTGATCCCCGTCAGGATGACCCCGTCGGGGATCGTGCGCACCAGCGAATCGAACAGATGCACCATCTGCGAGCGATTGGCCTGCAGCTTCTCGATCACGTCCTTGCGCGCCAGCAGCTTCGACTTCTGTCGGTCGAGCTCGTCGATCTCGGCGATCTTCTTGTCGACCTCGGCGATGCGCGCTTTCAGGAAGCTGTTGCGCTCGGTCTGGCCATCGATCTGGGCGTTGTGGTAACCCACGATCAGGAACGACAGCACCACCGCCGCCAGCGCCGACAGCGCCAGCATCATCATCGCGTCTTTCTGGCGCTGCTTGCGGCGCTCGGCGCGCCACGGAAGAAGGTTGATCCGGGCCATCAGTCAAAGCTCCTCAAGGCCAGTCCGCAGGCAATCATCAGTGCCGGCGCGTCCTGGGCCAATGCATGTGCCTGCACTCGCGAGCCCAATGTCATGTGGGCCAGCGGATTGGCGATCATGGTTGGCACGCCAAGCTGCTCTTCGACCATCTGGGCGATGCCCGGGATCGCGGCGCAACCGCCGGCGATCACGATCTGGTCGACCCGGTTGAACTCGCTGCCGGCGTAGAAGAACTGCAGCAACCGGCTGACCTGCTGCGCCATGGCTTCCTTGAACGGCTCCAGCACTTCGGCTTCGTAGGTCTCAGGTAATCCACCCTGGCGCTTGGCCAGACCGGCTTCCTCGTAGCTCAGGCTGTAGCGGCGCATGATCTCGTCGGTGAGCTGCTTGCCGCCGAACACCTGCTCGCGCCCATACAGGCTGCGACCATTGCGCAACACATTGAGCGTGGTCATCGTCGCGCCCGAGTCGATCAGTGCCACCAACCCGTCCTTCGGCACGTTCAACTGGTCGACCAGCAGGCCGAAAGCGTTCTCGATCGCGAAGGCTTCAACGTCCATCACTTTCGGGATCAACCCGCCCATCTCCAGCGCCGAGACGCGGATCTCGACGTTCTCGGAGCGGGAGGCGGCCAGCAATATCTGCACCGATTCGGTGCTGCCGGGAACCAGCCCGAGCACTTCGAAATCGAGGTTGACCTCTTCGATCGGATACGGCACGTAGTTGACCGCTTCCAGTTCTACCTGCGCCTCCAGGTCATCGCCTTCAAGCTCGGCCGCCATCGGAATCACCTTGGTGATAACGGCGGAACCGGAGACTGCTGCAGCCGCGTGTTTGGCCCGGGTTCCCGAGCGAGCGACGGCACGCTTGATCGCCTCGCCCACGGCTTCAGGCTCGACGATGTTTTTTTCCACCACCGCATTGGGTGGCAGCGGCTCCACTGCGTAGTGCTCAACGCGGTAGCGGTTACCCGCCCGCGAAAGCTGCAGGAGCTTGACTGCGGTCGAACTGATATCCACACCGACGAGCGCCGGCTGGCTCTTGCTGATCACGCCCACTGTTATCTCCCCTTGCCCCTTGCAACCACTGGCCCGCTTGCGCGAGCTCCGTGTGCCCCGTCTTAGATAACGGACTTTTCACAAAGCCGCAACCACCTTACCCGCTAATTGCCCACCAGTGCCCCTTTCTGACGCTATGCGGCGCCGGCGCAATGGTAAGCCGGATGCCGATCCCGACGCCATCATATACTTCACCACCTTGATGACTGTGTTCCGGAACTCCTTGATGTCACCTCGCTTCCGTCGTGTCCTGCGCTGGGCTCTCCTCACCGTTGCCGCTTTGGCAGTGATCGGCGTTATCGCCCTGGGCGCGCTTTACTACCTGATCGCGCCGACGTTGCCCGACGTGCAGAGCCTGCACAACGTCGAATTGCAGGAGCCCATGTCCATCTACGCACGCGACGGGCAACTGATGTCGGTATTCGGCGAGACCCGTCGTTACCCGATCGACATCGACGATGTGCCCGAAACCGTGAAACAGGCCTTCATTGCCATCGAGGACAACCGCTTCTACGAGCACCACGGCGTCGACTACAAAGGTGTCGCGCGCGCGGTCTGGTTGTTGGCCACCACGGACGACACCCGCGTGCCGGGTGGCTCGACCATCACCCAGCAGGTCGCCCGCCAGTTCTTCCTGAGTTCCGAGTACAGCTATACCCGCAAGATTGCCGAGATGATGCTGGCTTGGCGGATGGAACGCGAGCTCAGCAAGGACGAGATTTTCGAGCTGTATCTCAACAAGATCTTTTTCGGCAATCGCGCCTACGGCATCGCTGCGGCTGCGGAGTTCTACTACGGCAAGAAACTGGACGAACTGGACCTGGACGAGACCGCGTCGCTGGCCGGCACCCCCAAGTTCCCGTCCAGCGGCAACCCGCTGGGCAATCCCGAGCGTGCGCGCATACGTCGCGATTACATCCTGCTGCGCATGGCCGACCTGGGGTTCATCGATAAAGCGCAGATGGCCCGGTCCCAGTCCGTTCCCATGCACGCCACGGCGCATGAACCACCCATCCAGATGTATGCGCCGTACGTCTCGGAGATGGTGCGCCGGGAAATGATCGCCCGTTACGGTGCCGAAGCGCTGACCAAGGGTTACCACGTCACCACCACCATCGATCCGGGACTGCAACACGCGGCCAATCAAGCGGTGCGCGAAGGGCTGGTCGCCTATGACCAGCGCCACGGCTGGCACGGGGCAGAGCAGCATTTCGACCTGGCGGCCGATGAGGACGCAGACAGCGTTCGCGCACGCCTGCGCCCGATCGCGACCCAATCGGACATGTTGCCGGCCATCGTGCTCGCTACCCAGGGCAGCAGCGCCACCGTGGTGCTGCCCAGCGGCCGGCAGGTCGAGCTGGGGGCCAAGGATGGCTGGGGTGGTCGCAGCCCGGCCAGCCTGCTGAAGCGTGGCGACCTGGTACGGGTACACCGCACCGACACACCGGTCGCCGACACGGACAAGGATGCCAATGACACCGGCGCGCAACCGGCTGCGCCTGCCGCGCCCCGGTACGGGTTGACCCAGATCCCGCGCGCCCAATCGGCACTGGTGTCGCTGGAAGCCGACACCGGCGCCCTGCGTGCGCTCGCCGGCGGATTCAGTTTTGCCGGCAGCAAGTTCAACCGCGCCACCCAGGCCCGACGCCAGCCCGGTTCGAGCTTCAAGCCCTTCCTGTACTCCGCCGCCTTGGAGCGCGGCTTCACTCCGGCCTCGATCGTGCTCGACGCACCGGTGGTATTCAAGGATCGCCGCGACCACGTGTGGCGGCCACAGAATGACGACGGCAGGTTCCTGGGACCGATGCGCCTGCGCGAGGCTCTGGTGCGTTCCCGCAACCTGGTATCGGTGCGCCTGCTGGACGCCATCGGCATTGATTACGCACGCAAGTACATCAGTCATTTCGGCTTCGAGGAATCAAGCCTGCCGCCCAACCTGTCGATGTCGCTGGGCACCGCATCGTTGACGCCACTGTCGATCGCGCGGGGTTATGCGGTTTTTGCCAACGGCGGCTCGCGGGTCGATCCATGGTTCATCCAGACGGTCAAGGACCGCGACGGCATCGTGATTTTCGAGGAAAATCCGGCCACGGCCTGCCGCTACTGCAACCGGCCATCCGAAAACGCGGCATCGGCAAGCAACCGGACCACGGTGGGAGGTTTCAACTTCGGTCCGGCACCGCTCGCGACCGCCCCTGCGGCGCCCGAGCCGGATGCCCAGGCCAACGCCGACACGACCCCGATAGATCCGCCCGCCGACCTGGTGGTAGCGCCGCGCGCGATTGACGAGCGTATTGCCTACCAGATGGTTTCCATGATGCGCGACGTGGTCCAACGCGGCACTGGCGTCCGCGCCAAGGTGCTTGGGCGCGAGGATGTGGGCGGCAAGACCGGCTCGACCAATGACCACCGCGATGCCTGGTTTTCGGGTTTCGGCGGCAAGCTGGCCACAACGGTGTGGGTGGGTCGCGACAACTTCCAGTCACTGGGTCGCGGCGAGTACGGCGGCCGGGCAGCACTGCCGATCTGGATCGACTACATGCGGGTCGCACTGGAGGACCGCGCGGTGGCCACCAACACGCCGCCCGACGGCATGGTCGAGGTCTCGGTGGCGGCCAATGGCAACCTGCTGCCCGCCGGCAGCGGCGGGATCAACGAGTGGATCAAAACCGAGGACCTGGAGCGGATGCAGAGCCGCGCCGCCTATGAAAATGCGGACCAGGCCGACATGACCGAAGAAACCTTCGATATCTTCTGAGCAGCACCGACGACCTGATCGCGGCCTCATGTCGTAAAACCAGAAACGCCCCGCAAATGCGGGGCGTTTCTGGTTGCATCAAATTGCTGCATCAACTTGTTGCGTCAACGCAGAGCTGGCACCTGATCTCAGCGTTGTTCCATGCCGAGGTAATCGCGGTTGACCGCCCCGGTATAGATCTGGCGCGGACGGCCGATCTTGTTTTCCGGATCGTCCTGCTGCTCCAGCCAATGGGCCACCCAACCGGCGGTGCGCGCGATGGCGAACATCACGGTGAACATCTCCACCGGGATGCCGAGCGCCTTGTAGATGATGCCGGAGTAGAAGTCGACGTTCGGGTAGAGCTTGCGCTCCACGAAGTAGTCGTCCTTCAGCGCCGCCTCTTCCAGCTTCAGGGCAACCTCAAGCAACGGGTCGTTGACCCCCAGCTGACCCAGGACCTCGTGGGTCATCTTGCGCACCAGCGCCGCGCGCGGATCGTAGTTCTTGTAGACGCGGTGGCCGAAGCCCATCAGGCGGAAGCCCGACTCCTTGTCCTTCGCTTTGTCGATTGCCGACTGCACGTTCTCCGGACGGCCGATCTCGTTGAGCATGCCGAGCACGGCCTCGTTGGCACCACCGTGGGCGGGCCCCCACAACGCGGCAACGCCGGCGGCAAGGCACGCATATGGGTTGGCACCGGTCGATCCCACCAGGCGCACGGTGGAAGTCGAGGCGTTCTGCTCATGGTCGGCATGCAGGATGAACAACAGGTCCATCGCCTTGGCCGCGATCGGGTTGAGCTCCAGCGGCTCGCTGGGCACCTCGTACAGCATGTGCAGAAAGCGGGTGGTGTAATCGAGGTTGTTGCGTGGATAGCGCAGCGGCCAGCCGATGGAATGCCGGTAACAGGCGGCGGCGATCGTCGGCACCTTGGCCATCAGGCGGATCGCAGCCAGACGGCGCTGTTGCGGGTCATCCAGGTCCAGGTCGTTGTGGTAGAAGCTGGCCATGGAGCCGAGCATGCCCACCAGCATCGCCATCGGGTGCGCGTCATGGCGGAACCCGCCCAGGAAGCCCTTGAACGCCTCGTGCATCATCGTGTGATGGGTGACGTCGCTCTCGAACGCGGCAAACTCCGGCTTGCTGGGCAGCTCGCCGTTGATCAGCAGGTAGGCGACTTCCAGGAAGTTGGAGTTCTCGGCCAGTTGCTCGATCGGGTAGCCGCGGTACAGCAGTACTCCGTTCTCGCCATCGATGTAGGTAATGGCGGATTTGCAGCTGGCAGTGGCGGTAAAGCCGGGGTCGTAGGTGTAGCAGCCGGTACCCTTGGGCAACTTGCCGATGTCGATGCAGGGTGCGCCCAATGTGGGCTGCTGCACCGGAAGCTCGACGCGGCTATCGCCGACGGACAGGATGGCCTGGCTCAGGCCTGACGGTGACTCGGACACGAAACACTCCTCTTGTCTACGCATTCGCGCGATGCGCGAACGGGAAGGGGGACAAAGGATCGCGGCCACGCCGCGAACGTCCAATTATCACACAATGCTGTACCGCATGGCCGGCGCGCGGATGTCCGCGGACGGAGACGCAGTGTTGCAATGGCGTGGCAATCAGGCTCCCAGACACGACAACGGCCGCCTTTTGGCAGCCGTTGTTGATAACCCGGATACAGCGCCGTGCGCCGCCGAAAATTACTTCTGGGCGTAACGCTTGCGGAACTTGTCCACGCGACCACCGGTATCCATGATCTTGTGCTTGCCCGTATAGAACGGGTGCGAGGCCGACGAGATGTCGACCTTGATCAACGGATACTCGTTGCCGTCTTCCCACTTGATCGATTCCTTGCTGCCCATCTTGGAATCGGCAAGGGTCGAGCGGGTCAGGAACTGGAAATCGCTGGTCACGTCCTGGAACACGACCGGGCGGTATTCGGGATGGATGCCGGCTTTCATTGGCACTCACCAATTATGCGGAAGGAAGCGGGAAAGTATAACGGCCCTGCCCAAGGCTGTGCAAGTACGACGGACAACCTTCTAGCGGGCGGCCAATGCCGACTGGACCTGTTGCTCGAATCGGCGCTGGTCGTACTGCATCAGGATCGACGCATTGTCGGGCGCGCCGCTCATCTGCAGCCAATCCACCACCGTCGCGCCACGGGTGTGGCGGCCATCCAGTTCGACCGCCACCGGGCGTGCCAACTGCGACAGGGCGCCCTGCGGCTGCAAGGCATGCGCCATCGCCAGGGCATCGGCCGCCAGCCATTTGTCACCGCGCCGGTCGATCGACCATTCCCGGGTCTGGCGCGATATCGCCTCGAAGAAACGTGCCGCGTCGCTGTCAGCTGCCAGCCATTCCACCACGTCATCGTGGTGCAGGCCGTGGGCGATGGTCGCCTCCCAGTCCACCAGCTCAAACCGGTCGAAAGCCGACATGACCACGTGCGCGGCCTCCGGATCAAACCCGATGTTGAACTCGGCCACGGCGGTCATGTTGCCGTGCCCGGTCACCGCCCCGCCCATCACCACCAGCCGATCAATCCGGGCCGGCAAGCTGGGGTCCAGCTTGAGCGCCAGGGCGAGATTGGTCAGCGGCCCCAGTGCGACCAGCAGCAGGCGCCCTGCGTATTGATGTGAAAGCCGCAGGATCGCCAGCGCCGCGTGTTCGGTTTCCATGCGACGCACCGGTGGAGTCAGTCCGGCGTCTCCAAAGCCATCCTGCCCATGCACGTGCGCGGCATCGTCGGCGGGATGCAGCAGCGGCGATGCGCAGCCGGCGAATACCGGTACATCCGCCCCGACCACCTCGCACAGTTTCAGTGCATTGGCGACGGTGTGGGACAGGCCGACATTGCCGGCAGCAATAGTCAGCCCGACCACCTCGTGACGAGGGTCGTTGAAGGCCATCAGCAGCGCGAGCGCATCGTCGACACCGGGGTCGGTATCGATCAGCAGCGGGATTCGGGGTTCAGTCGTCGAATGATCAGTCATCAGGTGATTATCGTCCTTGGGCATTGGGATGTCGCAGGATCAGGCACCCGCATAGCGTACGGCGGCTCCGATCCAGCGCGCCACAATGCGGTCGGCAACCTGCGGCGCGTCGACCAGCAGTTGCTCGGCCAGTGCCTGCACCTGCGGCAACAGGTCGGCATCACGAACCAGATCGGCCAGCCGGAACTCGGCCAGGCCGGTCTGGCGGGTGCCCAGCAATTCACCGGGACCGCGCAGCGCCAGGTCCTTCTCCGCGATCAGGAAGCCATCGTTGGTCTCGCGCATGGTTTCCAGCCGCTGCCGCGCCAACATCGACAACGGCGAGCGATACAGCAACACGCAACTGGAGGCCGTGCTGCCCCGCCCCACCCGTCCACGCAACTGATGCAACTGGGCGAGCCCGAGCCGCTCGGCGTTCTCGATGATCATCAGCGAGGCATTGGCCACGTCCACGCCGACCTCGATCACCGTGGTCGCCACCAGCAGGTCGATGTCACCCGCCTTGAACGCTGCCATCGTCGCGCGCTTTTCCGGCGACTTCATCCGGCCGTGGACAAGACCGACACGCAACTGCGGGAGCTGTCCCGACAGGGCCTCGAAAGTCGTCTGCGCCGCCTGTGCCTCGATTTTCAGCGCACTGCCGGCGCGGCCACCTTCCTCCGGCTCGTCAATCAGCGTGCAGACCCAATACGCCTGCCTGCCCTGGGCACAGGCCTGGCGGATCCGCTCAACCAGCTCGGGGCGGCGCTCGCCACTGAGCGCGACGGTCTGCACTGGCGTCCGTCCGGGCGGCAACTCGTCGATCGATGACACATCAAGGTCGGCATAGGCCGACATCGCCAGGGTGCGCGGAATCGGGGTAGCGGTCATCACCAACTGGTGCGGGACGACGCTGTGCGCGCCCACAACGCCACCTGCGCCCTTGTCGCGCAGTGCCAGGCGCTGATGGACCCCAAAGCGATGCTGCTCGTCGACGATCGCCAGCGCCAGGTCGTGGAACGCGACCCCCTCCTGCATCAGCGCGTGGGTGCCCACCACGATCCGCGCCTCGCCGGAAGCCACCTGCTCCAGCACTTTCGTCCGTGCCTTGCCCGTGACCTTGCCAGCCAACCAGGCGACGCTGACATCCAGCGGATCAAACCAGCTGCGCAGGTTGACCAGGTGCTGCTCGGCCAACAGTTCCGTTGGTGCCATCAAGGCGGCCTGCCTGTCGCCGGCAATGGCGACCATCGCCGCCAATGCGGCGATCACGGTCTTGCCGCTGCCGACATCGCCCTGCACCAGCCGCAGCATCGGCGTGGGCCTGGCCAGATCAACCAACACCTCGCCCAGCACCCGTTGCTGGGCGCCGGTAAGGCGGAACGGGAGGCTGTCGCGCAGGCGTCGTGCCAGCGCGTGGTCGGCCAGTACCGGTGCGGCGTGCGCCTGGTGGGCCATGCGTTGGCGCCGCAGGCTGAGGTGATGGGCCAGCAACTCCTCCAGCGCCAGCCGCCGCTGCGCCGGATGGGTACCGGCGAGCAGCGCCGTGACGTCCGCGTCACCGGGTGGTCGATGGACCGTCAACAATGCCTCGCGCAAAGACGGCAACCGCAACGAGGACAGCACATTGCCGGGCAGCAGCTCGATGGCCTCGTCACCGGGCAGGCGATCCAGGGCGAACCCGATCAGTCGCCGCAGCGAGGCCGGACCGACGCCCTCGATCGCCGGGTACACCGGGTCCAACCGGTCACCCAGCTCGTCACCTGCCCCCTCATCCAGCAGCCGATAGCTGGGATGGACGATTTCCAGCCCCAGTTGGCCGGGGCGAGGCGTGCCGTAACAGCGGATCCGCGCGCCGGGCTGGAACTGGGCGAGCTGCGCGGCGCGAAAGTGAAAAAAGCGCAAGGTCACCGTCGCGCGTGACCCGTCACCCACAGCCACCCGCAGCATCGGCCGATACCGGAAGCTGCGCTCGACCGCTTCGACGCGCCCTTCGATCTGTACGGCGACACCCGGCTGCAACGCGCGGATCGCCGTCAGCCGGGTCCGGTCCTCGTACTGGCGAGGCAGTTGCAGCCACAGGTCCTGCAGGCAGGACAAGCCTCGCGCGGCCAACTTTTCGGCCATTTTCGGTCCACAACCCGGCAATACGGTCAGCGGGTTTTCGCCGACCGCGGCCAGTGCGGGTGCGGGACGAGTGGCGCGTCTAGCCAAGAACCAGGATCGCGTCGACCTCGAATGCCGCACCCTTCGGCAGGCCGGATACCTCGATCGTCGATCGGGCCGGATACGGCGCCTGGAAATAGTCGGCCATCACCGCGTTTACCGCAGCGAAGTCGCCCAGGTCGGTCAGATACAAGCCAAGCCGGGCGACCTGCTCCAGCGAGCCACCCGCGGCTTCACAGACGGCTTTGAGATTGTCGAACGAGCGCCGCGCCTGGGCGGTCACGTCGCCGGCAACGATCTCGCCGGTGGCCGGGTCCAGTGGAATCTGGCCGGACAGGAAAACCGTCTGGCCCATGCGCACGGCTTGTGAGTACGGGCCGATGGCTGCCGGGGCGTGGTCGCTGTGAACGGGGGTGCGGGACATGCGGGCTCCAAAGGGGGCGGGGTCAACCCACATTGTAGGAGGCTGGGCTCAGATCCGCTGCACCGCGATCACCACGCCGGACTTGCGGACCTTGCGGATCACGTTGGCGAGATGGCGCCGATCGGTGACCTCGATCGAGAAACGCAACACGGCCACATTGGTATCACGCTCGAGGTACTCGACCCGCTCGATGTTGGACTTCGCCTCGGCGATCGCCGCGGCAACCTGGGCCAGCGCGCCGGGCCGATTGTCGACCTCGATCCTCAGCGCAGCGCTGAAATCACCGCTGACCTTGCGATCCCACCCGATCGGCACCCAACGGTCCGGCGACTTGCGGTAGTCGGCGACATTGGGGCAGTCCAGCCGATGCACCACGATCCCCTTGCCCGCGGTGTGGTAACCCATGATCTCGTCACCTGCGATCGGCAGGCAGCAGTTGGCGAAGCTGATTATTCCGCCTTCCGCGCCGGTGATCAGGATCTTGTCCTGGGCCTGCGAGATGCCGGGCGTTTTCGGGGCCGCCCGGCCTTCGCTGCCAGGTGGGTAGGCCAGGATGAACGCCACTTGCCTGGGCATCTTGTTGCCCAGCGCAATGTCGGCCAACAAGGCTTCCAGGCGCGGGTAACGGCTTTCCTGCAGGTAGTTGTCAAGCTGCGCCGCCGGGATCCGCTCCAGCGAGCTGTCCAGCGCCTCCAGCGCACGGTCCAGCATCCGGTGCCCGAGCTGCACGGCATCCTCGTGCTCGATGCTCTTGAGTTGCTGGCGAATGGAGGTGCGGGCCTTGCCCGAGACCACGAACTCCAGCCATTGCGGCTTTGGCATCGACGACTTGGCGGTAATGATCTCGATCCGCTCGCCGCTCGACAGCCGGGTGCGCAGCGGCACCAGCTTGCCGTCCACGCGCGCGGCGACCGCCTGGTTGCCGACGTCGGTGTGCACCGAGTAGGCGAAATCGAGTGCGGTCGCATTGCGCGGCAACGACAGGATTTCACCCTTCGGCGTGAACAGGTAGACCTCGTCAGGGAACAAGTCGACCTTGACGTTCTCGAGGAATTCCAGCGACGAGCCGGCCGTGCGCTGCGACTCCACCAGTCCACTGATCCAGTGCTGGGCGCGGCTTTGCGCGCTGTTGGGGCCGTCGCTTCCTTCCTTGTACGACCAATGTGCGGCGATGCCTTTCTCCGCGATCAGGTCCATCTCCTCGGTCCGCAATTGCACCTCGATCGGCGAGCCGTAGGGACCGAACAGCACCGTATGCAGCGATTGGTAACCGTTGGCCTTGGGGATCGCGATGAAGTCGCGGAAACGCGCATCCAAAGGCTTGTAGGTCGAGTGCACCACGCCCAGCGCGTGGTAACAATCCGCTACCGAGGTCAGCACGATGCGGTAGCCGAACACATCCATCAGTTGGGCGAAGCTCTTTCCCTCGTCTTCCATCTTGGTATAGATGCTCCACGGCGACTTGACCCGGCTGATCAGTCGGTTGGGCAGCTTCTCCTTGGCCAGTCGCTGGGCGAGGTTGGCCTCGATCTGCACCAGGGCTTCGCGCCGGACCACCGGCTGGTCACGCAGGTATTTTTCCAGCACCGCATGGCGCCACGGATACAACGCGCGGAAGCCCAGGTCCTGCAACTCCGCCTTGATCAGGTTCATGCCCAGCCGCTGGGCAATCGGGGCATAGATCTCCAGCGTTTCACGGGCGATCCGCTGGCGCGACTCGGGATCTTTTGCGCCCAGCGTGCGCATGTTATGCAGGCGATCCGCCAACTTGATCAAGATCACCCGCAGGTCGCGCGACATGGCCAACAGCATCTTGCGGAAGCTCTCGGCGTTCGCTTCCAGACGGTCACGGAACTGCACCCTGTCGAGCTTGGTGACGCCGTCGACCAGTTCCGCCACGGTGTCGCCGAACTCCGCGGCGATGCAATCGCGGGTCAGCGCGGTATCTTCGATGGTGTCATGCAGGATCGCTGCCAGCAGGGTCTCGACATCCAGCCCCTGGTCGGCCAGCACCCGCGCAACCGCGACCGGGTGGGTGATGTAGGGCTCGCCGGACCGCCGCACCTGGCCGGCGTGGGCCTGCGCGCCCACCGCCCATGCCCGGCGCAGCGACTTGCGTTGCGGCTCGGTCAGGTAGCGGACGGCCTGCTCAAGCTCGCGCATGTAGTCGGGCAGTGCCGCATCGTCGTTGTCGACAGCGGGTCCGGGGCGACTACAGGCGGGCTCGAAAGAAGTCATTGAGGCAATCTACGCGTCCGGCGCCACGCCATGCAACGCGTGGGCTCAAGTCGATTTCCAAAACCAGACGACCCCGCACAAGGCGGGGTCGTGTCGAAAGCAACACAGGCCGGACGACCGGCCGATGCGGGGTCAGTCGTCGCCCTTGGCCAGGTCGTCGTCGGTGACCACTTCGGCAGCGGCCCACTCCAGCGCTTCGCGCTCCTTGCGGGCACGCTCGGACTTGTCCACCGCGTCGATGTATTCCTGGTTGATCTCGCGTGCGGCGATCTCGCGCAGGGCAAGCACCGTCGGCTTGTCGTTGGATTCGCTGTTGTCGATCTTGGATTCGACGCCGGTGGCGAGTTGACGGGCACGCTTGGCCGCCATCATGACGAGTTCAAAGCGGTTATCGACCACTTCCAGGCAATCTTCTACGGTAATGCGGGCCATGGGGCTCCTGACGGCCGGGGCCGTCAATACAGATGCAAAGGGGATGCGATTATAGCGACTGTGGGCAATGCAGGGCAAGTCACGTCTTTTGGAATCAAGCAGTTACGCAGCCATCACCGGTCGTCGGCCAGCAACGTGGTGATCAGCTTGCCGTGGCGCGCCACCTGGGCGTCACGCCGCAAGCGGCTGGCGGTGAAAATCGCACACATCTCGTCGACAGCCACGTTGAAATCGTCATTGACGATGACGTAATCGAATTCGCCGTAGTGCGACATCTCCTCGCGGGCGGCGGCCAGCCGACGGGCAATGACTTCCTCACTGTCCTGGCCTCGCGCACGCATGCGCAGCTCCAGCGCGGCGCGCGAAGGGGGCAGGATGAAAACACTGACCGCTCCGGGCAACTTGCGACGGACCTGGCGTGCACCCTGCCAGTCGATTTCCAGCAGTACGTCCTTTCCTGCCGCCAGTTGCGGCTCGACCGACTGGCGCGCGGTGCCCTTCCAGTCACCGTGGACGCGGGCATGCTCGAACAGGTCGCCGGCAGCAACCATGCGTTCGAATTCGGACTCGTCGACAAAGTGGTAATGCTCGCCATTTTGCTCGCGGGGGCGTGCCGGCCGTGACGTGAACGATATCGACAGCCGGATGTTCGAATCGCGGGCCAGCACCGCGTTGACGATGCTGGATTTTCCCGCACCCGAGGGCGCGGCGACGATGTAGAGAGTTCCGCGCATGCTCATTCGATATTCTGGATCTGTTCGCGGACCTGGTCGATCAATACCTTCAACTCGATCGCGGCAGCCGAACTGCGCCCATCCACCGACTTGGAACCCAGCGTATTGGCCTCGCGGTTGAACTCCTGCAGCAGGAAATCCAACCGGCGCCCCACCGCCTCGCGCAAGGTCAGCACGCGGCGCGCCTCGACCACGTGCGAGTCGAGCCGGTCGAGCTCTTCATCGACATCGAGCTTCTGCAGCCACATCACCAGCTCCTGCTCCATCCGGCCCGGCTCCACCGGCTGGGCGAGATCCGCCAGCCGCCCTTCCAGTTTGGCACGTTGGGCGGCCCGGATGACCGGCATCAGCTCCCGCACCTGCGCGGCGATGGCGGCAATGCCGTCAACACGCTCGGCAATACCCGCCGCCAGTTTGCCGCCTTCGCGCTCACGGGCGGCGATGAACTCGTCCAGCACGGTGTCCAGCAACCCCAGCGCCCGGGCCTGCAACGCGGCCGCATCGGTGGCCGGTGCCTGCAACACACCGGGGAACTGCAACAGCTGGGTGAACTCGGTATGCAGGCCCGGGAAACGATTGGACAGCTCGGTCGCCAGATCGCCCAACTCGCGCAGCCGGACCGGGTCGGCGTGCAGCCCGCCGGCACCTTCAGGCGAGCGCAACCGCACGGTGACATCGACCTTGCCGCGAGCGATGCGCGCGGCGATTCGCTCGCGCAGCACCGGCTCCAGCGCGCGCAAGTCGTCGTGCAAGCGGACACCGATCTCCAGAAAGCGGTGATTGACCGAACGCAACTCGCAACTCAGCGTCCCCCATTCGGTGACGCTCTCGCTGCTTGCGAAGGCGGTCATGCTGCGAATCATGCGCAATATCCTGTGATGAACGGCGGGGAGACGGCTGGGTGCCGGGGTGCCCGATGGGGGCGATTGATGCGAATGGTAAACTCGCCCACCCAAAACCCCCTAACTTCAACGGCAGTCCGCACCATGTCAACCACCGGCAGCAACGAATTTTCACGACCCAGCGGTCGCACGCCGGAACAGTTGCGTGAGGTCCGCATCGAGCGCGCCTTTACCCGCCACGCCGAAGGCTCGGTGTTGATCAGCTTCGGCGACACCCGCGTGTTGTGTACCGCCAGCGTGGAAAACCGGGTGCCCGGCTTCCTGCGCGGCAAGGGTGAGGGCTGGGTGACTGCCGAGTACGGCATGCTGCCGCGCGCCACCAACACCCGCAACGACCGCGAGGCCGCGCGCGGCAAGCAGGGCGGTCGCACCCTGGAAATCCAGCGCCTGATCGGCCGCTCGCTGCGCGCCTGCATTGACCGCAAGGCACTCGGCGAGCGCACCATCACCCTGGACTGCGACGTCCTCCAGGCCGATGGCGGCACCCGCACCGCGGCGATCACCGGCGCCTATGTGGCATTGACCGATGCTGTGAACTGGATGATCAAGCGCGGCGACATCAAGTCCAAGGCGGGGCGTTCACCGATCTTCGGCGCCGTAGCGGCCGTATCGGTGGGCATCTACCGCGGCGTACCGGTGCTGGACCTGGACTACGCCGAGGACAGCAACTGCGACACCGACATGAACGTGGTCATGAACGACGGCGGCGGTTTCATCGAGTTGCAGGGCACCGCCGAGGGCCACGCATTCCGTCGCGAAGAGTTGGCGGCAATGACCGCGTTGGCGGAAGCAGGCATTACCGAGTTGGTGGCGAAGCAGCGCGAAGCGCTCGGCCTTTGAGCCCGCGCCTGTGAGCGTCCGCATCGTCGTCGCCAGCGGCAACACCGGCAAGCTGGCCGAATTCAACCGCCTGCTCGGCGAGGCAGGCATCGAATTCGTCGCGCAGGGCGAACTCGGGGTCGGAGACATCGAGGAAACCGGGCTGACGTTCGTCGAGAACGCGCTGCTGAAGGCGCGCCACGCCGCCCGGGCCACCGGACTGCCGGCGCTGGCCGATGACTCCGGACTCTGCGTCGATGCGCTCAATGGCGCGCCCGGCCTGTATTCGGCGCGCTACGCCGGCGAACCCAGCGATGCGGCACGCAACATCGACAAGCTGCTGCAAGCGCTGGACGGAGTGCCCGAGCTGCAACGCGGTGCCCATTTCCACTGCACCCTGGCACTGCTGCGCCATGCCGATGATCCGCGCCCGCTGATCGCGCAGGGCGAATGGCACGGCCGGATCCTGACCGCGACCCGCGGCGCCGGCGGCTTCGGCTACGACCCGCTGTTCCTCGACCCGGAAACCGGGAAGACGGCAGCCGAACTGGAACCGGTAGCGAAGAGCCGCGTCAGCCACCGCGGCCGCGCGCTGGCGATCCTGCGCGAGAAGCTCACTTTGTTGCCTGCAATGACCGCATGACCCTCGCCCCGCCGCCACTGTCGCTATACGTCCACATCCCCTGGTGTGTACGCAAATGCCCGTACTGCGATTTCAACTCGCACGAAGGCCGCGGCAAATTGCCGTTTGCCGCCTACGTGGCGGCGCTGCTGGCCGATCTGGATCTCGACCTGCCGCTGGTCTGGGGCCGCACGGTGCAGTCGGTGTTCTTCGGTGGTGGCACTCCCAGCCTGATGCCCGCCGAATTCATCGACCGCTTCCTGCAGGGCGCCAGTTCACGGTTGCGGTTCGCGCCCGGTTGCGAGATCACGCTGGAGACCAATCCCGGCACCGCCGAGCACGGCCGCTTCGAAGGCTACCGCGACGCCGGCGTCAACCGCCTCAGCTTTGGCATCCAGAGCTTCGATGATGGCTGCCTGCAGCGGTTGGGACGGATCCACGACAGCGCCGAGGCCGAGGCCGCGGTCAAACTGGCCCAGGATGCGGGGTTCGACAACCTCAACCTTGATTTGATGTACGCGCTGCCGCAACAAACCCTGGCGATGGCCGAGCACGACCTCACGCGCGCGTTCGCATTGCAACCCGCGCACGTCAGCCACTACCAGTTGACCCTGGAGCCGAACACCGTGTTCGCCGCCCGTCCGCCGGCGGGCATCCCCGATGACGATGGCAGTTGGGACATGCAGGAGCACTGCCAGGCGATGCTGGCCAGCGCCGGTTATCGCCAGTACGAAGTCAGCGCCTACGCGCGGGCCGGCCGCGAATGCGCGCACAACCTCAATTACTGGAAATACGGCGACTACCTCGGGATCGGCGCGGGCGCGCATGGCAAGATCACCCAGGGCCACGACCAGTCGATCCTGCGGCGCTGGAAGCACAAACACCCCACCCGCTACCTGGCCGATGCCGGTACCCCCGCCGCGATTGGTGGCCAGGAGTTGGTGGCACCAGACCGCCGCGCATTCGAGTTCATGCTCAATGCGCTGCGGTTGGTGGACGGGTTCAGCATGGCCGGCTTCGAAGCGCGTACGGGTCAATCCCGGGCGACGATCGCGTCCCAACTGCAGACTGCAGTCGATCGCGGCTGGCTGGCGATCGAGAACGACCATGTGCAGCCCACCCCATTGGGACGGCGCTTCACCAACGACGTGGTGTCGTTGTTCCTCGATCAGTGAGGGTTTGGCCGCGCCGTCGATACCGGTGCGTTTCGGTCATAATCCGACCTGTCAGGCACCGTTTGCTGCCAGACGCGCCAGCGGCTCGGGGGGAGCCTGACCAACATGCCGCAACATCAGGATCCGCCTGCCACGCCAGCAGCACCACACGCTGCCGTGGCGACCTTGCCGTTGCCGACCCGTGTGAATGGCCTGCTGGTGCAACTGCAGGCGCAGCTGGCGGCCAGGCTCGGCCACGAGTTGGAGCGCGTGTTGGAGACGGTGGAACAAGACCTGTTTCGACTGGCTGACAGCGCCCGCAACACGGCGTTGCAATCGGGGCACTTCGATGACTTGCGCGGTTTGCGTGAACAACGCGACAGCTTCGTTCCGCGCTTCCTCGCCAGACTGGAAACCACCCTGTGGAACCTGCGAACCGCCGGTGCGATCGCCGCGCTCGACCCGCACGAGCCGGTTCAGCGATCCGGTCAGTTACGCCTGCTCGAGCATGACGAGATCGCCGAGGACGCCATGCTGGCCACCATGGCGCGCCGCCAGGAATCGCGCGCGGGGTTGCCGCTGCTGCTGTTGGGCCAACGATTCGGGGTGTTGGCCGGAATGCCCGCATTCGAGGCGGCGCGACTCCCGGTGGGGCCGCAGTGCCTGGGCCGGATATTCGCCGAGACCTGCGCCGAGCTGTCCCTCAACCTGGACACGCGATTGTCGCTCTATCAGCGGTTCGACGGTCAGTTGATGGCCGGCTACCCGGCCTTGGCGGAGTTGATGAACTCGCTGCTGGAAAAAGGCAACGTCCTGCCAGGATTGGCTTTTGTTCCCCTGCGCAAGAGTCGCGGAGCAGGTCCTGCCCTGCGGGTCGAGATCGACGACACCGGCAAGCGCACCGACAGTGCCGACCCCATTGCTGCAGCACCTGTCACAACGGGCGATAGACGAGCCCACGCCGAATTTGGTGTCGCCAGCGACGAGGATATTCAAGCTCTCGCGCGGCAGGAGCTGGATCTGCTGCTGGCAAGGCGGCGCGAGATGCGCCAGGCCCCGGCTGGCACCGGCGCCGACGCTTCCACGCCGGCCAGGATCGCGCTGGCCACCGCCGAGGTTGACGCCGCGTTGCATCAGCTCCAGGTGCAACCCGCGACGGCGGGCAATCGGCGCAGTACCGACCAGATCCGGCAGGCCCTGCTGGTGCAGAGTCGACAGCAGCGCGGCCATGCGACGTCGCTGTCGCCGCAGGACGACGAGACCTTCGAACTGCTTGGCCTGCTGTATGCACAAATCGGTCGCGAACTGCGGCGCGACACCCCCAGCGCCGGCCTGCTGGAACGCTTGCAGGTGCCCTTGTTGCGGGTCGCGCTGCAGGATCGTGGTTTCTTCATACGCGGCGACCATCCTGCACGCCAGCTGCTCAACGCGGTCGCCCAGGCCGGGGCCGGCTGGATCGCAGAGGATGAAGTCGATCCTCAGCTTGACCAGCAGTTGGGCCAGGCGGTCGAGCATGTCGTCGAGCATTACAGCGGCGACGAGACCGTATTTGAATCAGCCAACCAGGTCCTGGACGAGCATCAGCAATCCCTGGCGCGCAAGGCCGAAAGTGCCGAGCGCCGTCACGTGGAAGCGGCTCGCGGACGGGACAAGCTGGATCTGGCAAAACAACACGCCGCCGACACCGTAAAAGCGGCCATCGGCGACGCGGCGGTACCCCGGTTCCAACGCAATGTGCTCGACCAGGCCTGGGTCGATGTGCTGAGCCTGACGCTGCTGCGCCATGGCCAGGATTCCGGCCAATGGCAGGAACTGGTTGAGGCCACCGACGCCATCGTCGCCACCAGCACCGGCGGCCAGCCCGCCGGGGACGAGCTCCAGCCCCGGGTCGAGGAGGCTTTGGGACTGGTCGGCTATCAGGGCCAGGAAGCCAGTGCGATTGCCAGTCGCCTGGTCGGCGCGGCCGAAGAAGAACACGATCCGGCCTCGCGTACCGAACTGGCGATCAAGCTCCGCACAAGGACCCGGCTCGGTGCCGACAGCGCCTCAAAAGGAGCGCAATCCACGCGAGCAGGCGTGCTACAACCATCTGCGCAGCTTGCCATTCGGTACCTGGATCGAGTTTGCGACCAACCAGCAAGGTGACAAGATCCGGCGTCGCCTGGCGTGGTACAGCCCGGTGACCGGGCGTTCGCTGTTTGTGAACCGGCGTGGCCAACGGGTGGAGGATGCCGGGCAACACGACAGTTTGGACCAGGTCGCGCGGCTGCTCGCCGTGGGCCAGGCAGCAGTGCTCGGCAGCGAGCGTGAAAGCGTGGTCGACCGTGCCTGGCAGGCGACGCTGGGCGCGCTGCGCAGCCTGGTCGGCCAGGACCCACCGCAGGAGACTTCACCGTGAGTTCCATCGCCACCACCGAGGACGGCTGCGATCAGCGCCGTGGTGTCCGCCGGCCCGCCGACGGCGTGATCGCGGTTGTCGACTGCATGACCGACCGTACATTGGGCTTGCTTGGGAACGTGTCGGAGACGGGCATGTTGCTGATCTCAAACGTCGCACTGGTCGACGACGGGTTGTATCAGTTGCAGTTCCAGTTGGACAGCACCGACAGCCCGGCATCGTTGATCGAAGTCGGGGCGCACGTGTTGTGGCAAGCACCCACCTCCAACCCGGAGCGGACCTGGGTCGGGCTGCGCTTCATCAACCTGCCGGAGCCCTATCGGCAACGCCTGCACGGCTGGCTTGCGCGGCCCAGATGACCCGCAGACTCCTCGCAGCCATGCCCAATGTCCCCTGCGCCGTGGCGACTAATCGGTCAGAATTGCACCACTGACCCAAAGAGGATTGACATGGCAACCGAAGATCTGGCGAGCGCCTATTCCCACTACGTGGTGGAACTGCAGCGTCGCAGCACGCAGGCTCTGGAGCTTGGCGGTTTTGATCACCTGGTCATTCCCAGCGGGACCATTCACTACCAGGTATTCGATGATCGCGACTACCCGTACGCCGTCAACCCCCAGTTCAAGGCCTGGGCTCCACTGACCCGGAACCCCGGCAGCTGGCTGGTGTTCACTCCTGGCCAGAAGCCCAAGCTCATCTACCTGCAGCCGTTCGACTATTGGCACGTCGTGCCCCGTGCGCCCGAGGGCTATTGGGTCGACGAGTTCGAGATCATCATCATCCGCAAGAGCGCAGAGGCCCTGCAACACCTGCCGGCCGACCCGGCGCGTTGCGCGATCCTGGGGGAGCCGCAAAGCGCTCTTGGCAGCGACGACCAGCGCAACTTCGTGCCCAACAACCCGGCCGCGGTGGTGAATTACCTGGACTACCATCGCGCGTTCAAACTGCCGTACGAAATCATGATGATGCGCGGCGCAACGCGCATTGGCGTGCGTGCGCACCTGGCCGCAGAAGCCGCATTCCGCGCAGGCAGGAGCGAGTTCGACATCCACATGGCCTACTGCTCCGCGGCGCGCCAGGATCCCAACGAGCTGCCGTACCACAATATCGTGGCGCTCAACGAGCACGGCGCCGTGCTGCATTATTCCGATGCGGAAACCACGCCGCCGGCGCAGATGCGCAGCTTCCTGATTGATGCCGGCGGCAGCTACAACGGCTACGCCAGCGATATCACCCGCACCTATGCCTTTGATCGCGACAGCGAGTTCCAGTCACTGATCGACGCCGTCGATGCCGCCCAGCTGAAGATGTGCGACGAGGTACGCGCCGGCTTCGACTACAAACAGCTCCACCTTGGCGCGCACTTGAAGTTATCCGCCGTACTCAAGGACTTCGGCATCATCGACTTGTCGCCCGAGGCCGCGCTGGAAACCGGCGTCAGCAACGCCTTCTTCCCGCACGGGATCGGCCATGGCATCGGCCTTCAGGTGCACGACGTCGCCGGCTTCGCCGAATCCGACCGCGGCGGCACCATTGCCCAGCCCGAAGGCCAGCCGTTCCTGCGCACCACCCGTGTGGTGGAACCGGGCATGGTGATGACCATCGAGCCGGGGATCTACTTCGTCGACATGCTGCTTGACGAGGTCAAGAAGGGCCCACAGGCCAAGTCGGTCAACTGGGACAAGGTCGCCGCCTTCCGTCCATACGGCGGCATCCGGATCGAGGACGATGTGGTCTGCACCGATGGCGACCCGATCAACCTCACCCGCGAGGATTTTGCCGCGAACGCCGCGTGAGCCGGTAGCAACGGCCGCCGCCGACTACCAGCAAGCCCGGCTCCGGCCGGGCTTTTTTACTATCGACGTTGCTCATTACCGGCGCTCGCTCAACCCTGCGCCATGAACGTCTCAATCTCCTCCGCACTTCTTGCAAGCTTCCCGGTCAGCACCTTGTGGCCGTCCCTGGTCACCAGCACGTCGTCCTCGGTACGGATGCCGATCCCGCGCCATTTGGCGGCAACGCTGGCGTCATCCGGCCGCACATACAGTCCCGGCTCGATCGTGAACACCATCCCCGGTTCCAGCAGGCGCGACTCGCCATCGATCCGGTAATCGCCGACGTCGTGGACATCGACGCCGATCCAGTGTCCGGTCTTGTGCGGATAAAAACGCTTGTAACTGCCGTCACTGATACTTTTCTCCAGCTTGCCTTTCAGCAAGCCCAGCTTGAGCAGTCCCTCGGTCAGGGTCGCGACCGCCGCGTCATGACCGGCCGCGTACGCGATGCCCGGTTGCGCCAGCGCCAGCGCCGCTGCATGGGCGTCACCGACCAGATCGTGCAGCGCCCGTTGCTCCGTGCTGAAACGGCCGTTGGCCGGAAAGGTCCGGGTGATATCGGCGGCATAACCGCGATACTCCGCGCCCGCATCCACCAGCACCAGGTCACCATCGGCAATCGGACCGTTGTTGGCGACGTAGTGCAACACGCAAGCATTGGACCCGGTACCGACGATGCTGCTGTAGGCAGGCACCGAATCATTGGCACGGAAAACCCGTTCAATCTCCGCCTGCAACTGGTACTCCTGCATTCCGGGCCGAACCGCGCGCATCGCCGTCTGGTGCGCCGTCACGGTGATGTCGACTGCACGCTGCATCAGTCGCAACTCGTCGCGATCCTTGAACAACCTCAACTCGTCGAGCAGATGGCCCAACTCGAGGAACTCGTGCGGCGCCCGGTTGCCCATCTTCATCATTGCGCGCACCCGGTTGACCCATCCGATCAGCTTGAGGTCGAACTCGGCATCGCGACCAAAGGGGTAGTACACCCGCGAACGACCTTCGAGCAGGCCCGGCAGGATGTCGTCCAGGTCGGTGATGGGGTAGGCATCGTCCAGCCCAAACGCTTCCACTGCACCCTCGGGCCCGAATCGCGGCCCGTCCCAAGCCTCCCGGTCCCGGTCGCGCTCACGGCAGAACAACAGGGTCTCGCCATGCTTGCGGCCGGGGACCAGCACCAGCACCGCCTCGGGCTCGGGAAAGCCGGTCAGATACAGAAGGTCGGAATCCTGCCGGTAGGGATAGTGGGTGTCGCGGTTTCGGATCCGCTCCAGCGCTGCCGGCAGGATCAAGATGCTGTCGTCTCCGGCGACTTCCATCAACTGCTTGCGCCGCCGCGCATGGGCCTTGATCGGCATCGCCAACGGATTGGCCATGTCAGTTCAGTCGTTGCCGGTGTTGGGGGGCCAGCACGCAGTCGCCATGCACCAACAACGCCGCTACGCGGACGAACTCCTCGATCTCGGCCAGCGCCGCTTCGTCGTCCTCATCACCCTCATCCTGCGAGTGTGCGGCCGCAAGCTTGGCCAGGTCGCCCAGCGCCTCGGTGCTTTCCTCCGACAACGGCGGGTTCGCCCCTGCCGCCAGGCCAAAGCCGCCCAGGAAGCCTCGGCACCAATCAAAGACTGCACCGCTGCGGGCGGCCAGGGAGCTGCCGGAATCGGGTAACAGCAGCGCGAAATCGAAGCTGCGATCGGCCAGCTGTTCTGCACTGGCCAGGCGCAACTCATCCAGCGGGCTGCCCTCCTCGGGGCTGGCAACAGCGTCGTCGACCAGCACCTTGCCGGGCCATTGCCGCACGTTCGCACCACCGCCGGAAAGCCAGCCGCAGAGGCCGCCGTGAAGCTCGGAAGCGGGGGTGGACAAGGCCAGCTGATTGATTTCAGCTTCCACGGCAGCGTGGGTGGGGAGTTCTGGGGTGGAGCTTTGCGTCATGGACGATCACCGCCATTGGAGGGCCTCCAGTCTAGCAACGTCGCCAAGGTGCCATCGAGGGTGAGGTCCCGGATTATTCGGACGCGTTGAGCACGCTGGCCCGGCGGCTGACTGAACCAATCCGCCGGTCTGCCTCACCGGCCTTCTTGACCGCCTGCCCGCCGCTGCCTATCGTGCCAAGATGGATCGCTCCCCGTTGATTTCCCAAATGCAGTCGTTGGCCGCTCGCGTGGACCAGCTGGCGGAGCGCATGCGCAAACTCCAGGATGAGAACCGGAGCCTGCGCCAACAGCAGGAAACCCTGTCGAGCGAACGCGCTGCGCTGCTGGCCAAGAACGAGCAGGCACGGACCCGGGTCGAGGGCATGATCGCTCGCTTGAAATCGCTGGAGCAACACACTTGAGCACCAACCAACCCGTCAGCATTCGCCTGCTGGACCGCGAATATACCGTCGGTTGCGAACCCGGCGAGCAGCACAGCCTGATCGCGGCGGCGAAGTTGCTCGACACCAAGATGCGCGAGATCCGCGGCAGCAACCGCATGGCTGCCCTGGACCGCGTCGCCGTGTTGGCTGCACTCAATTTCGCCCACGAACTGCAACAGATCCGCGACCAGGACGCAGAAGGTGCGCAGGAGCTGACGCGCACCCTGGGTGACTTGAACCGCAAGCTCGACGGGCTGTTTGACTCATCGGCGAGCTGAACACCTGGCGACAGATCGCTACCGGTTTGCGGCCACCGCGCTATACTCGAGTCACGTCCTCTGCTGTGGACGACCGCGTGCGCAAACATACACCTTGTCCCTTAATTGCGACCGCGGGGGTGCAACGGAAGCCCGGCGTGCAAGTCCGCCCTCGTAGCGGAAAGCCCGACGGCCTCCAGGCGTCCCCACTTGAACCTCGGGTTCAAGGTCGTTTCGCGCGCATCGCCATCGGCGGAGGATTTTTCTTTCCAGCTGGCAGCCGGTTGCTGCTGTCGGCCAGTGCTATCAAGGATCGCGCCAGCCCCCTCCACACCGGGCTGGCGCACCGCCACTGTCGGACAGGACAAGCACGATGACGGTGGAACAGACGGCAGGCCGTCGGCAACTGCGCACCGAACTACGCGCCCGCCGCCGTGCCCTCCCGGAATCCGAGCGCACCCGTGCCGCCGAGTGTCTGGCCGGGAACCTGCTCAGCCTTCCATTTGCACCAGCCGGCGGCCACGTGGCCGGCTACTGGGCCATGGACGGCGAAATTGCGTTGGACACGTGGCAGGCTGGACTTCCCAACGGATGTATCTACTGTCTGCCGGTGCTTTCCGCGGGCAGGCTGTGCTTTGCGCCATGGCGTGCTGGCGACCCGTTGATCGACAACCGGTACGGGATTCCGGAGCCCACAGTCGGCCCGGGGCAATTGCTCGAAGCCGATCAACTCGACCTGGTGGTGGTGCCGATGGTGGGGTTCGATACGACCGGCCAACGCTTGGGCATGGGAGGCGGCTGGTACGATCGTAGTTTCGCGTTCCGGCAAGCAAGCCGGCCGCCGCCGCCGTGGATGGTCGGGGTTGCCTTCGACCTCCAGCGCGTGGATACACTTGAGGCGGCCGAATGGGACATTCCCATGGACGCCGTGTGCACCCCATCCCACTTCAGCCTCCACAGACCCAAGAATCCATGAGCAAACGCCGCCGATACTGGCTGATGAAATCCGAGCCCGAAGCGTTTTCGATCGACGATCTGGAGCGGGTTGGAACCGAACCATGGAACGGCGTGCGCAACTACCAGGCGCGCAACTTCATGCGTGACGGCATGGCGATTGGCGACGGGGTACTGTTCTACCATTCCAATACCAAGGTTCCCGGTATCGTCGGTACTGCCACCGTCGCAACCGGGTCCTATCCCGACGAGACCCAATTCGACTCCGAGTCAGATTATTATGACCCCAAGGCCACACGGCAAGAACCGCGTTGGCAGTTGGTGGACGTGACATTCGAGCGCAAGCTGTCCCGCACCATAGCCCTGGACGAGATCAAGCAACACGCTGACGAGCTGGGCGAAGAGTTCGCGTTGATTCGGCGCGGCAATCGCCTGTCGGTGTTCCCGGTCTCTGCTCACCAGTACAACTACCTGCTTTCCCTGGAGTAACCCCGGATGTCGGAAGCCAAGCGCCTTGCTGCGGAAAAGGCCATCGAGTTCGTCGAGGACGGAATGATTGTCGGTGTCGGCACGGGTTCTACCGTCGCCTACTTCATCGACGCCCTCGGTCGAATCAAGGATCGCATCAAGGGAGCGGTCTCCAGCTCCGAGCAAAGCACCCGGCGCCTGCGTGACCACGGCATCGAAATATTGGACCTGAATGCGTCCGGCCAGCTGTCGCTGTATGTCGACGGCGCAGATGAATGCGATCCGCACAAACGCCTGATCAAGGGCGGCGGGGCCGCGCTGACCCGCGAGAAAATCATCGCCGAGGCCAGCACCAAATTTGTCTGCGTGGTTGACCCGTCCAAGTGCGTCGACGTGCTGGGTCGGTTTCCATTGCCAGTCGAGGTCATCCCGATGGCCCGTAGCCTGGTCGCGCGCGAGATACTCGCCATGACCCGCGCCCAACCCGTGTGGCGGCAGGATGCGGAGGGGCGTGGCGTGGTCACCGACAATGGCAACACGATCGTGGATATCCATGGCCTGGCGATCACCGACCCGGTTGGGCTGGAGTCTGCGATCAACCAGATCCCCGGCGTGGTCAGCGTCGGCTTGTTCGCCCGGCGGGCAGCTGACGTGGTGATTATTGGCGGGGAACCCGCACGGTTCCTGTAAGCACCAGTTGCACTTCCTGCGGTCGCCGGAGAACCCATGGGGGTTTTGTTTTTACGGTTCGACGTCCATGGATCCCCGCCTTCGCGGGGATGACGCGGAAAATTCGCGGGGATGGTGCAGGAAATCCGTGGGGATGACGCAGGAAAAATGGATTCTCGCCCAAAGAAGAAGGCCGGCCCCTTGTGGGGACCGGCCTTCGGTGTAAATGCTCAGCAATGACCTACTCTTGCATGGCTTAGGCCACACTACCATCGGCGCGTGTGCGTTTCAC
>NZ_JBSVRK010000005.1:0-126886 GCF_054052125.1 Lysobacter sp. A378
GTGAAACGCACACGCGCCGATGGTAGTGTGGCCTAAGCCATGCAAGAGTAGGTCATTGCTGAGCATTTACACCGAAGGCCGGTCCCCACAAGGGGCCGGCCTTCTTCTTTGGGCGAGAATCCATTCCTGCGCCATCCCCACGGATTTCCTGCACCATCCCCGCGAAGGCGGGGATCCATGGACGTCGAACCGTAAACACAAAACCTCAGGTGTTAACGGCTAACGCCGCTAGTGCCAGCAAGGTAACTACGCAAAGAAGTCCGACAGCCCAGACCAGACTGCGCAGCTTGTCCAGGTTGGCTATATAAAATACACCGTGCAGGATGCGTGCGATGATGAAAGCGATCGTGAGCAATGCGATGTGTTCGTGGGACACCGCCGCAAGCTGGGCCAGCACTACAGCGATCGCGAACGGCGGGAAGGCCTCAAATGCGTTGAGCTGGGCGGCGTTGGCGCGGATCGATCGTGGGTTGTCTTGCCTGGCCAGCCAGCCCCGCGGATCCCGGTTATCGAATCTATCGCCGCTGCCTTTGGCGACAATGGTCCAAACATACGGCAGCAGGGCCGCCACCAGCACGCACCAATATGCAGTTGCCAGAGTCATCTATGCGCTCCTTTTGGGGATCCTGGAGATTCTTTCAAAGGGCAATGGCTAGTTGGTCGTTGGCGCCATCATGTTTTCGCGGGCGCTACGGAATGCGTTGCCCTGGTACCACTCAGGCCACTGGTTACTATTGGCCAGCTGCTCGCCGACGCCATATAGGGCTTTCAAGTCCTGTACCACGCCGTCGAGGTTCCAGTAGGGGTCGTATTCATCGGCCGGCTGGTGGTAACGCCGATCACGGTAATCCAGCTCGCTCTTTTGCCCGGCTTCCACGCCGCCGTCGATCAGGTCTGTACCGCCCTTGGCGTACAGCGCAGGAACCCCGGCCTTGGCGAAGTTGAAATGGTCGGAACGGAAGTAGAAACCGTCCTCTGGAGTGGCCTCGGCATGCAGTACGCGGCCCTGTTTGTCGGTGACGTTGGCAAGTACATCCTCCAGCTCGGAGCTGCCGAAGCCGACGACGGTCATGTCGCGCGAAGGGCCGGAGATCGGCATCGCATCCAGGTTGATGACCGCAACCGTCTTGTCCAGCGGAATACTCGGATGAGCGACGTAATACTTGGAGCCGAGCAACCCGGACTCCTCCAATGTCACCGCGAGGAACAACAGCGAGCGATCCGGTGCGGGATCCTGGGCGGCGAACTTCTCCGCGATGCCCAGGATGCCGGCTACGCCGCTGGCGTTGTCGACCGCACCGTTGTAGATCGTGTCTTTATCGGCGTCGCTGTCGTCGTGGCCTTCGCCGCCGTGGTCACCCAGATGATCCCAATGCGCCATATAAACCACCGCTTCGTCGGGACGGGTCGCACCGGGCAACAGCGCGATCACATTGCGTGACGATTTTTCGCGGATGGTGCTGTCCAGGTCAAGCGATAGAGAGGCATCCAGCGGGATCGCCTTGAAGCCAGTCTTGTTCGCCGCACGGTACAGATCGTCCAGGCCATGGCCCAGCTCGCCCAGCATTTCGCGGGCGACTTCGCCGGTAATCCAGCCTTGTGCCGGCAAGCGCGGCTCGGGATCGTCCGCAGGAGCAAGATCGAACTGGGCACCCGACCAGGAGTTCTTGACCACGTCCCAGCCATACGACGCGCCGCGGGTATCATGAATGATCAAGGCGGCCGCAGCACCCTGCCGCGCCGCTTCTTCATACTTGTAGGTCCAGCGACCGTAATAGGTCATCCGCTTGCCTTCGAACAATTCCGGATCATTGGCATGGAAGCCCGGGTCGTTCACGAACATCACCACCGTTTTGCCCTTGACGTCGACTCCGGCGTAATCATTCCAACCCAGCTCGGGCGCATTCACACCGTAACCGACGAACACCAGCTTGCTGTCCTTGATGTCGACCTCGGTCTGGCCGTTACGGGTCCCGATAACCATGTCGCTGCCGAACTGAAGGTCACGCGATTCACCGTTGATATCCAGATGGATCACGGTTGACTCGTCGGCGGTGGTCTCCACCATCGGGACAGTCTGGAAGTAGCTGTCGCCGTTGCCCGGCTGCAGCCCGAGTCGTTGGAATTCGGTCTCGAGGTAGTTGACGGTCTTCTCGCCACCGGGGCTGCCGGGCGCTCGACCGGCGAATTCATCGGAGGCCAGGATGCGGACCCGTTCGGCAAAATCGGCCGCATTGATACTGGGGTCGGACGTGTATGTGCTCGCGTCGCTGGCAGCGGTGGCTGCCGGCTGCGACGGCGAATCTACCGGATCATTGGACGGATTGCAGGCGGCCAACACGAGGGCGGCGGCTACCAGCGAAGTGGCGGGTAACAGGGGAATGCGGGACATGGGGCATCCAGAAGCGGCAGTATCATCGATACTAGCGCGTGTACCAGAAACGTGTCCTACCCGCCTGCCCCAATGGGTATCAACCTCGCAGCGCCGTTGCGCGGTATCCAGATCCGGGACTAATCCTCGCGCGGTGGTGCACTGGTTCCCGAGTAGCTTGTCGCGGTGGCGCCGGTGACCGGTCCGATGCGGGCGCTGTCGTGGACCAGCAACGTCACTTCACGTTCAAACACCAGCGGACCGTCAACCTGGGCGTTCGGGCCAACCACTATCCTTGGTTTGCGATTGCTGCGGAAGCTGAACCAGCCAACGCTTGGCTTCTGGTAATGGATCCCACCTTGTACGTGGGAGCCCGCGCCGACGGTCAGGTCGCCGCTGACCATATCGATGTCGCCGGAAACATCGGCATCGACCAGACCCACTGCGCCGTTGACGGTGCCGATGTCCCCCTGGACGCTGCTGCCCCGGCCCAGGAAAACCTCACCGTTGACCGTGTTCACCGAGTCGCCAATTTGCACGTTCGTGCCGGTGCGGATATCGCCATTGACCGTCGACAGACCTTCGACCTGGGCACCATCACCCACATCGATGCTGCCGTTGACCGTCTCCGCCTCGCCGGTGCTTGCCTTGGCGCCGATGCTGATCTGCCCGTTGACCGTGTCCAGGTCGCCGGCGCGCGCACCTTGTTGAACCTGCAGCGTGCCATTGACCTTGCTCATGTCGCCTTGGTCGGCGAATGCCGCGGCCGGGGCGAGCAGGACCAGCGAGATTGTCATCGACAGCGCGAGGGCGATTGGATTGCGGGTCATGGCTTGAGTCCCGGTATATGAGGGGGGGTAGGGCATCGGTTCACTTGCGGCACAAAGCTTGGCACGGCGTTTCGCTACAATCCACCCCATCTGAGTCAGCGAGATAAACGTCATGCCGATCCTCCAAGCGCCAGCCGTCCGGCCCGTCGTGTTGCTGATCCTGGATGGGTGGGGCCATCGTGAGGAGCCCGCCGATAATGCGATCGCGCAAGCAAACCTGCCCAACTGGAAAGCGCTGCTCGCGAGCTGTCCGCATACGTTGATCCATACCGAGGGTCGCCACGTGGGTTTGCCGGACGGGCAGATGGGCAATTCCGAGGTGGGCCACATGAACCTGGGCGCCGGCCGCATCGTGTACCAGAGCCTGACCCGGATCGATGCGGCGATCGAGGACGAAAGCTTCTTCGGCAACCCACAACTGCGCGCCGCCTGCGCCGCGGCAAAGCGTAACCACTCCACCTTGCACCTGCTCGGGCTGCTGTCGCCGGGTGGCGTGCATAGCCACGAACGGCACATCTTCGCGATGCTTGAGCTGGCGCGACGCGAAGGGGTGGAAAAAGTGGCCGTGCACGCGTTCCTGGATGGGCGCGACATGCCGCCGCGTTCGGCCCGACCGAGCCTGGAAGCATTGCACCGTGCGTGCGCGTCGGCAGGCAACGCTCGTATCGCCAGTGTCACGGGCCGCTACTACGCGATGGATCGGGACCAGCGTTGGGACCGTTTGCACCAGGCATGGGACGCGATGGTCGAAGGGCGGGCCGAACAACGCGCAGGCGATGGAGTGGCCGCGTTGGACGCGGCTTACGGCCGTGGTGAGGACGATGAATTTGTCCGCCCGACCGTGATTGGCGAGTCGCTGCCAATGGTCGATGGCGATGCCGTGGTGTTCATGAATTTCCGTGCCGACCGTGCCCGTCAGCTGGCGGCCGCGTTCGTCTCTCCGGCATTCACCGGCTTCGATACGCGCCGTCCCGCGTTGTCGGATTTCGTGTGCCTGACCGAGTACGACGCCAGGTTGCCCGCCGAGGTGGCGTTTCCCCCTGATGACCTGCGCCATACCCTGGGCGAGATTCTGTCCGACAGTGGCTTGCGACAGCTGCGGATCGCCGAGACGGAAAAATACGCCCACGTGACGTTCTTTTTCAGTGGTGGCCGCGAAGACGCCTACGCCGGCGAGACGCGGATCCTGGTGCCCAGCCCGAAAGTCGCGACGTATGACCTGCAGCCAGAGATGAGTTGCCCCCAGGTTACCCAGGGCCTCACTGCCGCGCTGCGCTCCGGCGATATCGATGTCGCGATCTGCAACATCGCCAATCCGGACATGGTCGGACATAGCGGTGATCTGGTCGCGGCGGTGAAAGCCGTCGAAGCGGTGGACGTTGCGATTGCTGCGATCCTGGCCGCGGTACGGCAGGTCGGTGGCGCGATCGTGGTCACCGCCGACCATGGCAACGTGGAGATGATGCGTGATCCGGTGACCGGGCAACCGCACACCGCACATACGGTGGGACCGGTGCCACTGGTCTACGCCGGCCCGCGACCGGCTTCGTTGCGCGACGGCGGCTCACTGCGCGATGTCGCCCCGACCCTGCTGGACCTGCTGGGATTGCCCAGGCCGGCGGAGATGACGGGCCGCAGCCTGCTGCTGGACGGGCAGTCCGGCTGATGCCACGCAAGCTGATGCCAGGCATGCGCGCGAGCGTCTGGGTCGCCGTTGCCGTCGCATGCCTGCTGGCTGGGTCGACGTTCGCCCAAAGCAGCAGTGATACCGAGCGCAAGCTGCAGACGATCAAGAAGGAGCTCAAATCGGTCGCGAGCGAGCGCCGCCAGATCGAATCCAAGCGCGGCGCGGCGACCCGTGAGCTGCGCCAGGCCGACGAGCAGGTCTCTGCGTCCAGCCGCCAGTTGCGCCAGACCGAGCGCGACCTGGTTGCGAGCCAGGCAAAGCTGGACGAGGTACAGGCCCGGCGGGATGCCCTGAACGAGAACCTGGACACCCGGCGCGAGGAACTCGCCCGTTTGATACGTGCGGCCTATGCGCAAGGGGATGCAGCACCGTTGAAACTGCTGCTGGCTCAGGACCGGGTGGCCGATGCCAACCGGCTGTTGACCTACCACCGTTACCTGCAGAGCGACCGCGCTGCCCGGATCCAGTCGCTGTCGGGTGAGTTGGCGCAGGTGGATGCACTGGAGCGGGAGATCGTCGCCCGCCGTACCGAGTTGGATACGACCAGGCAACGCCAACGCAGCCAACTGGCACAACTGGAAAAGGACCGCGGCGCGCGCAAGACACTGGTGGCCGAGCTTGACCAGCGTTTCCAGGACAAGCGCAGTCGCGAGAAAGCACTGGGCCGTGATGCCGAAGGGCTGGAGCAGGTACTGAAGAAGCTGCGGGCCGCCGCCGAACGTGCCGAGGCGGCCCGGCGCGCCGCAGTGGCCAAGGCCGAACGCGAAGCGCGCGAAGCGGCGAAGCGCACCGGTCAGCCCGCGCCACGCACTCCAGCTCCAACCCCCGTCGCCGGAGGCCCCCAGGTGGGCGGCGTTGGCTGGCCTCTGGCTGGCAATTTGATTGCCGGTTATGGAGCCAAGTTGCCTGACGGCCGTGAAAGCCAAGGCTTGTTGATTGGTGCCAGTGCGGGCACCGCGGTACGTGCAGTGGCCGCCGGCACCGTGGTGTACGCCGAATGGATGAGCGGCTTCGGCCTGATCCTGATTATCGACCACGGCAATGGCTACATGAGCCTGTACGCACACAATGACGCCGTACTCCACGATGCCGGCGACACCGTCAGTCGTGGCGATCCGGTCGCGACCGTCGGCACCTCGGGTGGGCACGGCAGGCCGGCGCTGTATTTCGAATTGCGCCGTAACGGGGATCCGGTCAATCCATCTACCTGGCTGAAGCGCTGAGCCGGTCTGCCGGCGGCATCGCTTTACCCGAAATTCCGGCGATGGGGCTTATTGTTGCCACCGGAGCCACCGTTCCTGGAGTTCGCCCAATGCATTTGCGTTACCTCCCGAGTGTCCTTGCTGCCGCCCTTGCCGTTGCATTGGCGCTACCGTCCGCGGCGGCTATCGCGCAGGACCAGACTACCCCCGCGGAACCAACGCCCGCAGCCCAGTCGCCCGTGGAGCAGCCACCGGTGGAGCTGCCTCTCGACCCCGTCGACGAGGAAACACCGGCAGCGCCGGCCACCGCGGAAGACACGCGAACCGTCGATGATGCTGCCGCTGATTCGAAGATTCCGCTGGACGAGATTCGCCGCTATGTCGCGGTGTACAAGGCCGTCAAGGCCGCCTATGTAGAGCCGGTCGATGACCATGACCTGATGCAGTCCGCGATCCAGGGCCTGCTGCTCGATCTGGACCCGCACAGCGCCTATCTGAAAGGCGATGCGGCGGATAATTTCGATGAGCAATCGCGTGGCAACTACGATGGCATCGGGGTGGAAATATTCCCACAGCCCGATGGCACCTTGCGGGTCATCGCCCCCATCGACGACACGCCGGCGGCGCGGGCAGGGGTCAAGGCCGGGGACCTGATTGTCGCCGTGGATGGCGTGCCGCTCAGAGCCGGCGCGGATGCGGAAGCCAGCTCGTTGCGCGGCAAGCCGGGTACCAAGGTCGAGTTGACGGTGGTGCGCGATGGCGAGGACGAGCCGCTGAAAATCAGCGTTGAGCGCCAGACCATCGTAATCGCCAGCGTCCGCAGCCGGATGCTTGAGCCCGGCTATGGCTACATCCGCGTGAGCGCATTCCAGGCCGATACTGCTGGGGATTTCGAGAGTCAGCTTGAGCAGCTCAACCATCAGTCAGGTGGCCAACTGAAAGGGCTGGTGCTGGACTTGCGCAGCAATCCGGGTGGCTTGCTGACCGCCGCGGTGCAGATTGCCGACGCGTTGCTGGATGACGGCGAGATCGTCAGCACGCGAGGGCGGATCCCGATCAGCGACGCGGTGTTCAGCGCCACGCCCGGCGACCTCATGCAAGGCGCCCCGGTGGTGATCCTGGTGGATGCCGGCTCGGCCAGCGCATCCGAAGTGCTGGCCGGTGCGCTGGCGGATAATCATCGGGCGCGGGTGGTCGGCAGCCGGACCTTCGGTAAGGGTTCGGTGCAGACGCTGCTGCCGCTGGACAACGGCGACTCGGTCAAGCTCACCACGGCGCGTTACTACACGCCCAGTGGCAAATCGATACAGGCGCTGGGTATCGTTCCCGATGTCGTCCTGCATGCTGACAAGCAGGACGATGATGCGCGTGCGACCAGCTACACCGAAGCCAGTCTGCCCGGGCATCTGGAGGGCGAGAGCGATCAGCCAGGCGTCAATGCCGGTGAAGTGCTCGATGGCGAGGCCCCGATTTCCGCCGCGTTGGTGGAGTTGAAGCGGCTGGCAGCGACGCCGCCTGGGGCGGCGCCGGTCAGCGGACCTTGAGCGGCGCGCTATCTTGAGCCCCACGCGCTATTGAGCGCCCACGCGCTTTTGCATCAGAAGCCGCTTCGGCGGCGTAACCGGCGGGCAATGCCGGCGCGCGCCAGCAGCGCAAACGCCCCGCCGAAGGCGAAACCTGCCAGATGCGCGGACCAGGCCACCGCGCCGAATGCGGGACCAATAAAGGTGAATACCACCTGCAACAACGCCCAGATCCCGATCAACAGCGCGGCGGGCACCTTCACAAACTGCAGGAAAACGCCCAGCGGCACGACCAGGCCTAGCCTGGCACCGGGGAACAAGGCCAGGTAGGCGCCGATCAGTGCCGACACCGCGCCACTGGCCCCGATGATCAGCCGGTCAGGGGTGGCAATCGACAGCACCGCCGCGAGATTGGCGACGGCACCGCCGAGCAGGAACAACAGCATGAACCGCCATGGGCCCATGGCGCGCTCGGCGGGAAGCCCGAAGATCAGCAGGAACACCAGGTTTCCCAGCAGGTGGACCCAGTCGGCATGCAGGAACAACGCGCTGATCAACCGCACCAGACTGCCATCGGGCAGCGATTGCGCCCAGGCGATCGAGGTGGTCAGGCCGCCCGACAGTGCTCCCCATTCCATCAGCAGGCGGCGCTGTTCCAGCGCCGGTAACAAGGTCAGCCAGGTAAAACTGCCCCATAGCGCGGCAAACAGCAGCGGCGTGGCCCAGCGCAACGGTGCCTTCTGGCGTGATGGGATCGCAACGAACATCAGTGACCCGATGCGTGCATTGCAGGGCGGTCAGGCTGGTCAGGCAAGCCCGGCCTCATGTTCGAGTGGCGTTGTGGGAAATCAATGCTCATTTGTTAGCATGGGGTTAATCGGCGCGCTATAGTGCAGACGGTGCCGTATGGCGGCGCCCCGGCATCCGTCGGCGACCGGCGAAACCGGCGCTCCAGACGCGCCGACAAAATAACGTCACTGGAGATTACACGTATGCACCACGTACACCGCATTACACGCCTGTCGGCGCTGGCTCTGGGCATCGCTGGCGTGTTTGCGCTGGGCCAGGCCAACGCGTCGGGCTTCCAGCTCAAGGAAAACAGCGTCAAGGCCATGGGCGCCGCCTATTCGGGCACCGCGGCGAATGCGGGTGACACTTCGGTGGTGGTCAACAACCCGGCGCTGATGACGAGCTTTGAAGGCACCACGGTGCAGGCGGATGTCAGCGTCATCGACCTCAGCTACGAGTTCAAGGGTAGTGGTTATGACGTGGCGGGCCAGCCATTGAGCGGTGGCAACGGCGGCAATGCCGGCGGCGTGACGCCGATCCCGGCGCTGTCGCTGGTCCACAAGTTCGACAACGGCCTGGCACTGGGCGCGATGGTCAGTGCACCGTTTGGCCTGAAGACCGAATACGACGACAACTGGGTAGGCCGTTACTACGCCCACACTTCGGATGTGCAGATCGTCGACCTGACGGTCTCCGCCGCGATCGACCTGATTCCCGATCGCTTGTCGGTCGGTGCCGGCCTGATCTATTCCAGCGCGGACGTGACCCTGTCCAAGTCAGTGGATTTTGGCACCATCCTGTATGGCGCCGGCGTGCCGTTGCCGTTCGCGCGTCCGCAGGCAGCCGACGGCTTTGCCGACGTGCAAGGTGATGACACCGGCATGGGCTGGGTGCTGGGCTTCAATCTTCGTCCGACCGACAAGCTCTCCATCGGCCTGTCACACCGCTCCGAGATCGACTATGAGCTGCGTGGCGACGTGGACTGGACGCTGCCTGCCAACGCCCGTGCCACGTTCGACGCGGTAGGTCGCGCGGCGCTGTTCCAGGACGGTGGTGTAAGCGCCAAGTTGACCACTCCGGGAACCACCACGGTATCGGTGGCCTATGACTTCACCGATCGCGCCAAGGCGATGGTGACCTACGCGGAAACCGGTTGGGAGTCGTTGCACGAAGTCCGTGTCGACTTTGACGGCCCGGATCCGGATTCGGTTGAAGCGTTCGATTGGGACACCACCCGTTTCATGTCGCTTGGCGGCGAGTTCAAGTTGAATCCGGCCTGGACGCTGCGCGCTGGTTATGCAATCGACGAGACCCCAACCACCTATGCGACCCGTACCCCGCGTTTGCCGGACGAAGATCGCAAGTGGTACACGCTGGGTGCGACCTGGCAGATCAGCGATGCGTTTGACATCAACTTCGCTTACGCGCGGATCGAGCCCGACACTCCGCAGATCGGCCTGATCACTCCGCCGGCGGAGGGTGGCCAGCGCCTGTTTGGCGAGTTTGACGGCGGTGCCAACCTGTACGGCATCTCCGCCCAGTACCGCTTCTGATCAAGCGGTATTGAACCAACAAAAAACCCCGCTTCGGCGGGGTTTTTTGTTGCTGCGGACGTCACTCCTGCCGACGTTGCCTGGGTGCCAGGCCGCCCTGCTTCGCCAGGCTTATTCGCCCAGGGTCAACAGTGACGCATTGCCGCCGGACGCGGTGGTATTGATGGTGATCGTCTTCTCGGTGGTAAAGCGCGGCAGGTATTGTGGACCGCCGGCCTTGGGGCCGGTGCCGGACAGGCCATGGCCGCCGAACGGCTGTACCCCGACCACCGCACCGATCTGGTTGCGGTTGACGTAGCAGTTGCCGACCTTGATACGGCTGGAAATCCTCTCCACCGTGGCATCGATACGCGAGTGAATGCCCAGGGTCAGCCCGTAGCCCGTCGCGTTGATGGCGGCGATGACTGCATCGAGCTGGTCCGCCTTCCAGCGGATCACGTGCAGCACCGGGCCGAAGATCTCCTGCTTCAGCTGGTCCAGTGAGTCCAACGCATAGGCGCGCGGGGCGAAGAAGGTGCCGTGAGCGGTGTCAGGCCCCATGTCGCCGGTTGCGATCGGCGTCGCCTCGCGGTCCATGCGCTCGGCATGGTCTTCCAGCATCTTCAACGCGTCCTTGTCGATTACCGGGCCCACGTCGGTCGACAGCAGACCGGGATCGCCCACCTTCAACTCGGCCATGGCACCGGCCAGCATGGTGACCACCGTATCGGCGATATCGTCCTGGACGAACAGCACGCGCGCGGCGGAGCAGCGTTGTCCGGCGGAGGTAAAGGCCGACGACAGCGCGTCCTTGACCAGTTGCTCGGGCAGCGCGGAGGAGTCGGCGATCAACGCGTTCTGGCCGCCGGTCTCGGCGATCAGCACGCCGAGCGCGCCTTCGCGCGCCGCCAGGGAGCGGTTGATCGCCGCGGCGGTCTCATTGGAGCCGGTGAAAGCAACCCCGGCCACGCGCGGATCACTGGTCAGCGCGGCGCCGACGGTGATGCCGTCGCCGGGAAGGAACTGCAGCACGTCTTCGGGCACGCCGGCTTCGTGCATCAGCCTGGTCGCGTAGTAGCCAACCAGGTTGGTCTGCTCGGCCGGCTTGGCCAGCACGCTGTTGCCGGTGGCCAGGGCAGCGGCGACCTGGCCGATGTAGATCGCCAGCGGGAAGTTCCACGGGCTGATGCAGACGAATACACCGCGGCCACCGTGATGCAGCACGTTGGTCTCCCCGGTGGGGCCGGGCAGCGGCTCGGGGGTGAACATCGTGCGTGCCTGCGCGGCGTAGTAGCGCAGAAAGTCGACGGCCTCGCGGACCTCGCCGACGCCATCGGCAATGGTCTTGCCGGCATCCTTGGTGCACATCGCGATGAACTGGGCCATGCGCGACTCAAGCAGGTCGGCGGCACGCTCCAGGATCGTGGCGCGGTCGGCCGCGGGGGTTGCGTCCCACCTGGGGTGCGCGGCAACGGCATTCTGCAGTGCCTGCTCGACCACGGCGGCATCGGCCGGCAGCCACTGGCCGACGACCTCGCGCAGGTCGGCCGGATTGGTCACCGGCACGCGCTCGCCGGTCAGCGCCGCGCCGGGTACCAACGGTTCGGCGTACCAGTCATTGCGCACCGCAGCGTTGACCTGTTCGGCCAGCGTCCGCAACTGGTCGTCGTTGGCAAGGTTGACACCCATGGAGTTGCTCCTGTTGCAATATTTCATCGAGGCTGCGTGACTCCGGAAGAGGTCGACCGGCAGCGGAATGTTGGGGTGCGAAATGGTGTCAAACCCGGCCACGGTGTCCAGCGGGTCGCGGACGAGTTTGTCGATGGGGACGCTCTCGTCGGTGATGCTGTTGACGAAGCTTGAGTTCGCGCCATTTTCCAGCAAACGCCGTACCAGGTAGGGCAGCAGGTCTTCGTGGCTGCCGACCGGCGCGTACACGCGGCACGGGACATCCAGGCGATCCGCCGGGATCACCTGGGCATACAGGTCATCGCCCATGCCATGGAGCTTCTGGAACTCGAAATCGACCCGGCGCCCGTCCAGGCCCGCCATGGTGTGGACCGCGGCAATGGTCTGCGCGTTGTGGGTGGCGAACATCGGATAGATCGCGTCGGTGGCCTGCAGCATCTGGCGCGCGCAAGCCAGGTACGACACGTCGGTGTTGGGCTTGCGGGTGAATACCGGGAATCCGGGGTAGCCATCGACCTGGGCGCGCTTGATCTCGGTGTCCCAATACGCGCCCTTGACCAGCCGTACCGGGATCCGGCGACCCACCTGGCGGGCGAGATCAACGATGAATTCGATCGCCTCCGGTGCACGCTTCTGATACGCCTGGATCGCCAACCCGCAGCCGTCCCAACCGTCCAGGGACGGATCGCGGTAGACGCCGGCGAACACGTCCAGTGAAAGCTCCAGTCGATCGGCTTCCTCCGCATCCACCGTCAAACCGACGCCGTGATGTTTGGCAAGCTGGGCCAGCTCCAGTACTCGCGGGGTCAACTCGGCCAGCACCCGGGCACGCTTGGGGTGCTCGTAGCGCGGATGCAGTGCGGAGAGTTTTACCGAGATGCTGGGGGTCGCGAAGATGTCGTCGTTGCGGTAATCGGCGCTGCTGCCGATCGTCTGGATGCCCTGGCGGTAGGCGTCGAGATAGCGCAGTGCATCAACGTCGGTCAACGCGGCTTCGCCGAGCATGTCATAGCTATAGCGATAGCTGCTGTTGACGCCCTTGCGGGAGCGGGCCAGGGCCTCGGCCATGGTCCGGCCCATGACGAACTGGTGGCCCATGATTTCCATCGCCTGGCGCACGGCCAGCCGGATCACCGGCTCGCCAATGCGTCCGACCAGGCGCTTGAAAGCATTATGGGCATCGCGTTTGGTGTCATCGGCCAGCTCGACCAGCTTGCCGGTCAGCATCAGGCCCCAGGTCGAGGCGTTGACCAGCATCGAATGGGACTGGCCCATGTGGCGCTTCCAGTCGGCCTCACCCAGCTTGTCGCGGATCAGCTTGTCGGCAGTGCCCTGGTCGGGAATCCGCAACAGTGCCTCGGCGACACACATCAGCAACACCCCCTCCTCGCTGCCCAGGTCGTACTGGCGCATGAAAGCCTCGACCGCGCCTTGCTCATGGGCCCGGGCGCGTACCCGCTGCACCAGGTCGGTGGCCAGCGTCTGGGTTGTGGCGCGGGCGGCATCCGGCAGACGGGCCTGCTCCGCCAGCGCATTCACGTGGTCAGTCTCGTCACGCCGCCAACCGGCGGTGATCGCTGCACGCGCGCTGCCCGGAATGGCCGGCAATTCAGGACTGATCAACATGCGCAGCGGCTGCGGAGCGTCAAGGGGGGTGATTTTGTTGGTCATCGGGTCCGCTATCGGCGGTGGGGGAAGGGGCCGATAGTCTAGGATCAATCGCGCGCACGCGCTGGATAACTTAAGTCATGGATGAAGTCACCATGGGCGTGATTCGCTTGCTGCAAATCGTCCTGGCGGATACCCTTTGAAGGCTGTCGGTAACGCCGTCACTGGCGGGATGGGCTCCGGTGGGCCCACCAACTCATTCCGTCGCGGGTCGTTTCGGCGCTTCGGGGCCGGGTGCAGACAGGACAGCTCGCGGAGCAGGACCAAGACAATCATGATCAACAAGCGGAATTTGGGGCTCAAATTGATGAAATCCGGTCGGATCCAACAATGCGTCATGGGGCTTGCCGCCATGGCCGCGCCGACGTGGGCGTTTGCGCAGAGTGCGGACCCGCACCGCTGGCAGCTCAACATGGGCCGCGGTGTCACCCACCTGTCCAACAACGCGTATGAAGCCCATATGATGGTGCTATGGATCTGCGCGGGGATCGGCCTGTTGGTGTTCGTCGCCATGGGCGTGGCGATGTTCCGGTTCCGCAAATCGCGCGGCGCGGTGGCGGACACATCATTCACCCACGATACCAAGCTGGAGACCCTGTGGACGGTGATCCCGGTGATCCTGCTGATCCTGATGGCGACCCCGGCAACCTTCAAGCTGGTCGACATGTACGACACGCGCGACTCGGAGATGACGGTCAAGGTCACCGGCTACCAGTGGATGTGGGAGTACGAGTACCTTGGCGAGGACGTCAGTTTCACCAGCCGGATGGACCGCGAAAGTGATCGCATCCGCCAAAGTGGCCTGGATCCACGTGATACCGATCATCCGTACTACCTGCTGGATGTCGACAACCCGCTGGTGGTGCCCGTCGATACCAAGATCCGGTTCGTGATTACCGCTGACGACGTGATTCACTCGTGGTGGGTGCCGGCATTGGGCTGGAAGCAGGACGCGGTGCCGGGCATCATCAATGAGGCCTGGGCCGACATTTCCACCCCGGGTGTCTACCGCGGCCAATGCGCCGAGTTGTGCGGCAAGGACCACGGCTTCATGCCGATCGTGGTCAAGGCACTGCCCAAAGCCGAGTTCGAGCAGTGGCTTGCCGCCCAGAAGGGCGGCGAGGCGCCGACTGAACCTGCTGCAACCGCTACCGACACCCCGGAAGCACCCCAGGCAACTCCCGAACCCGAAACCGATGCCCCGGCCGCTGTCGCGGTCGCCGGCTGACCGGCCCGCCGGCTTTTACATCACACGAATCCAGAGGTAAGCCATGGCTGCCACGTACCCCGTCACAGATCACCACGACGACCACGGTCCCCAGCAGGGGTTCGTCCAGCGTTGGCTGCTGTCCACCAACCACAAGGACATCGGGACCCTGTACCTGCTGTTCAGCTTCATCATGTTCGTTATCGGTGCGGCGTTCTCGATCGTCATTCGCAGTGAACTGGCGCAACCCGGGCTGCAGTTCGTCGACCCGCAGTTTTTCAACCAGATGACCGCGTTGCACGGGCTGGTGATGATCTTCGGCGGGGTGATGCCGGCGTTCGTCGGCCTGGCCAACTGGATGATCCCGTTGCAGATCGGTGCGCCGGACATGGCGCTGCCGCGCATGAACAACTGGTCGTTCTGGATCCTTCCGTTCGCGTTCGCGATGTTGCTGATGACCCTGTTCCTGCCCGGTGGCGCGATGGGTGGTGGCTGGACGATGTACCCGCCGCTGTCGTTGCAGGGCGGTTCCAACGTCGCCTTCCAGATCTTCGCCATCCACATGATGGGCGTCAGCTCGATCATGGGCGCGATCAACGTCATCGCCACCGTGCTCAACATGCGCGCCCCGGGCATGGATCTGCTGAAGATGCCGATCTTCACCTGGTCGTGGCTGATTACCGCGTTCCTGCTGCTTGCGGTGATGCCAGTGCTGGCCGGCGCGGTCACCATGCTGTTGACCGACAAGTTCTTCGCGACCTCGTTCTTCAACGCCGCAGGCGGCGGTGACCCGGTGATGTACCAGCACATCTTCTGGTTCTTCGGCCATCCCGAGGTCTACATCATGATCATGCCGGCGTTCGGCATCGTCTCGGAGGTCATTCCGACCTTCAGCCGCAAGCCGCTGTTTGGCTACCAGGCAATGGTGTATGCGCTGGCGGCGATTGCGTTCCTGTCGTTCATTGTCTGGGCGCACCACATGTTCACCGCCGGCATGCCGTTGGGCGGCGAGCTGTTCTTCATGTACGCCACCATGCTGATCTCGATCCCGACCGGGGTGAAGATCTTCAACTGGGTCACCACCATGTGGCGCGGCTCGATGACCTTCGAAACGCCGATGCTGTTCGCGGTAGCGTTCGTGATTCTGTTCTCCATCGGCGGCTTCTCCGGGCTGATGCTCGCGATCGTGCCGGCCGACTTCCAGTACCACGACACCTACTTCGTGGTGGCCCACTTCCATTACGTGCTGGTGACCGGCTCGGTGGTGGCGCTGATCTCGGCGGTGTACTACTGGTGGCCCAAATGGACGGGCCGGATGTACAACGAGTTTTGGGGCAAGTTCCACTTCTGGTGGACGATGGTGTTCCTCAACCTGCTGTTCTTCCCGCAGCACTTCCTGGGCCTGGCCGGCATGCCGCGCCGCATCCCGGACTACAACGTGGTGTTCGCCGACTGGAACCTGATCAGCTCGATCGGTGCCTTCGGGATGTTCCTGACCCCGTTCATGATGATCTTCATCCTCGGACACTCGAAGAAGTACGGTGCCAAGGCAACCGCGCGCGTCTGGGAGGGTGCCCGTGGCCTGGAGTGGACCGTGCCCAGCCCCGCGCCGCACCACACCTTCACCGTACCGCCGGTAATCCGTGACGGTGACCTTGCCCACGGCGATGTGACCCACTGACCGGTTGCATTCCGCACGCTCCCGACCTGGACCGAACATGACTCCGACCCCGCCACCACGTGATGATGTCGCCGCGCGCCGCAAGGCCGCACGGCGTACCGCACTGTGGCTGGCGGTGGCTGCAGCGGTGGTCTACGGCGGTTTCATGCTGATTGCGGCACTCAGGCAATGAACGCCGGACACGATCCATCGACGCCATCGACGCCGCCGCGCAAGGCGACGGCCGGTCTTGCCAAGATGCTGATCGCGGCCGCGGTGGCGTTCGCCTTCAGCTTCAGCCTGGTGCCGCTGTACCGGATTGCGTGTGAGAAGGTGTTCGGTATCCGGCTGGACAATACCGCTGCCGAGCACGTCGCCGACGCCAATGCCGCGGTGGAGCGGATGATCACCGTGGAGTTCGACGGCGGGGTGAATTCCAAGTTGCCCTGGAGCTTCAACCCCAACGAGTCGACCATGCAGGTGCGCCCGGGCGTGCAGTACGAGACCACTTATTTCGCGCGCAACAACAGTGACCGGGCGATTGTCGGCAGCGCCGTTCCCTCGGTCGCGCCGGCACGCGCTTCCCGCTACTTCAGCAAGACCGAGTGTTTCTGCTTCACCGCCCAGACCATGGCTGCCGGAGAGACCCGGGACATGCCGGTACGGTTCATTATCGACCCCAATTTGCCCAAAGACATCAAGACAGTCACCCTGTCGTATACGTTTTTCAAGAACCCTGAGCTCACCGCGAAGTTGGCATCCAGTGCCCGTCCGGTGTCGGCTACGCCGGTCTCAGCGCCCTGATTGCTCCATTGAACCCATTGCATAACGGAACCATCTCCATGGCCCAAGTCCAGTCGTCTGACGCCAACGTCTACTTCGTCCCGCACCACAGTCGCTGGCCGATCCTGGGCTCCGTTGCCCTGTTCGTGATGATGACCGGTGCCGGTGGCTGGCTCAACCAGAGCAGTTGGGGACGCTGGACCTTCATCGTCGGCGTCGCATTGATGATCGGGGTGCTGTTTGGATGGTTCGGCGACGTCATCCGCGAGTCGGTGCGCGGCAAGTACAACCGCCAGGTGGACATGTCGTTCCGGATGGGCATGGTCTGGTTCATCTTCTCGGAAGTGATGTTCTTCGGCGCGTTCTTTGGCGCGCTGTACTACTCCCGCCAGCTGTCGCTGCAATGGTTGGGTGGCGCCGGCGACGGCGCGATGACCAACGCACTGCTTTGGGATGGCTTCACCACGGGCTGGCCGAGCAATGGCCCGGGCGCCGTCGGCGGTGCTTATCAGACGGTCGCGGCGTGGGGCCTGCCGCTGCTCAATACGCTGATCCTTTTGAGTTCCGGGGTGACCCTCACTGCTGCGCACCACGCGCTCAAGGCGGGCAAGCGCAAAGCGTTGCTGGTCGGCCTGGGGCTGACGGTGCTGCTGGGCTGTCTGTTCCTGTTTTTCCAGGCCGAGGAATACGCTCACGCCTATGCCGAGCTGAACCTGACCCTGGGTTCAGGCATATATGGCTCCACCTTCTACCTGCTGACCGGCTTCCACGGGGCGCACGTGACGCTGGGCACGATCATGTTGCTGATCATCTGGTTCCGATGCCTCAAGGGACATTTCAGCGCGGACGACCATTTTGGCTTCGAGGCTGTGGCGTGGTACTGGCACTTCGTCGATGTGGTCTGGTTGATGCTGTTCCTGTTCGTCTACGTGCTGTAACCACGATCCACGCAATCCTTTCCCGGACATCGCGCCTTCCCGGACGTCGCGGCGGGTCGGCAACCAGCCCGCCCCAATAGACAACAAGCCGGTGATGGGATCAGGGCCAGCTTCGGATCAAGGCCAGCTTCCAGCGGTGGAGGTAATGCGGCCTACCCGCCATCCGGCGATCGGTTGGGCGAGCCCTCAGCCCCCAACGGAGTGGAACTGGATCCATCCCATCTTTGCGGCGACCGCCACAAACAAGATCATCGCAATGGACAGTGCGACCCGACGGGTCAATGCGTTGACGGTTCGCTTGCTCTCGCCCTTGTCGACCAGCATGTAGTAAAGCGCGGCCCCGAGGTTCCAGACAATCAAAACCAGGAAGCCGATGATCACCAGGGTCTTCATCAATTTGCTCCGGCGTGTTTGCGACCAGCCCGGCGCGGGAGTCGACGTGGGTGGATTATCGCAAGTTGTGATGGATAAGACGTGAGCCGACGCCACACATTGGTCGTTGGTTGGCTGGCGGCGACGGTCGTCATTGTACTGTTCGTCAACCTGGGCAACTGGCAGCTGCATCGGGCGGTCCAGAAACAGGGAATGCTGGATGCCGCCGCGCAGGTGCTGGCCACGCGTGAACGTCATCCACTGGGCCTGGCAACCGACGAGAGCCGCCTGGAATCCTATGATTGGGCCGCGGGCCGCGGTGAGTTCGCGTCGCGCCCGCCATTGCTGCTCGACAACCAGCAGCGCGAGGGCCGCGTCGGCGTAAACGCCTATCGGGTGTTCCTGCCCGAACAAGGCACCCCCTTGTTGGTCGACCTGGGCTGGTTGCCGTTGCCGGCCGACCGCACCTTGCCGGCCATTGCCCGGCCAGAAGGCAAGATCGACCTGCAAGGGTTGCTGGTGCCGCCTCCGTCCACCGGGATCCCGATGGGCCCCGGACTGGTGCGTGACGGCGGCAGTTGGCTGCTGACCCGGGTGGACGTCGCGGCCATCGCGTTGGCGATCGACCTGCCTCTCGCGCCGCGCGTGTTGCGCCTGGATCCGGCCTCGCCACTGGGGTATGAGCGCGACCTGGCGCTGCTTGCCAACACGCTCACGCCCGACAAGCATCGCGCCTACGCACTGCAGTGGTTCGCGTTGGCGCTGGCGGTGCTGGCCACTGCCCTCATCGTTACTTTCCGCAAACCGCGCAAGCACAACCCCAAGGCCGATACGCCATGACCAGCCCGCAACCTCCTGCCAAGCCGCAGGATATCGACATCAAGTCGCGCAACCGCAACCGCATCATGCTGGTCGCGATATTTGCACTGTTCTTTGGTAGCGCGGCTGTCGCGGGCTTCCTGCGATTCTCCGGCTGGCAACCCGAAGGCAGCAAGAACCACGGCGAAGTGCTGCAGCCGCCAGCGGACCTGCGCGAAGTCATCCCGCAGTTGGTGGACGGCGGCACGTATGAGTGGAATCCGGATGCCCGCACCTGGCGCATTGCCCTGGCGCCGCCAACGGACTGTGGCGCGGAGTGCGCCGAGCTTGCACGCGACCTGGACAAGGTGTGGCGGCTGTTTGGCAAGGATGCGGACCGCCTACACATCCTGTGGATCTGTGACTCCCCGGGTTGCATGCCGCCCGCCGCGATGCCGTTGCCTCGCACGCTGCGGCAGCTGCAGCCGGATCCGCGGTTGCTCGCGGGGTTGCCGGGCGTGGATGATCCCGCCGGCGTGCCGGTGTATGTGATCGATCCCAATGGATTCGTGATCATGCGCTTCGAGCCCGGTTTCGATGCCGGCGGCTTACGCTCCGACCTGGCCACGCTGTTCAAACTGATCTGAGTACGGTCGTTACCGTTCCGGGCCCGGAACCGGTATCCACCAAGGGAACCCAATGACCGCATCACACAACCTCCCCAGCCACTCGACTCATCTGCGGCCAGCGCGGCACTTCCATCGCCTCGCCTGGCTGGCGGTGGCATTGGCGCTGGGAGTGATCGTGTTCGGGGCTTTCGTGCGCTTGTCCGATGCCGGCCTGAGCTGCCCTGACTGGCCGACCTGTTATGGCCATGCCGCATGGCCAACGCAGGCCGGGCAGGGCGCCGACCATGCCGCCGCCGAGATCCGGCCGGTCAATGTCGACAAGGCGTGGCGCGAGCAGTTGCACCGGATGGTTGCCGGCGCATTGGGTGTATTGACCCTGGGCTTGGCCTTGCTGGCCGCCCGCCGACGCAAGTTCGGCATCGCCCGGATCGTCGCCGCGTCGGTGATGGTGGCGGTCGCAATCCCGCTGTACATGCGCGATCAGCACGTTGCCGCGTCGGTGTTGGCGATCGTTGCAGAAGCCATACTGCTGTTCTCGGCGCTGCGCTGGAGCAACCTGGACCTGGCCCGGGCCGCGACCCTGACCTTGGCGGTGATCATCTTCCAGGCACTGCTGGGAATGTGGACGGTGACCTGGCTGCTCAAACCGATCGTGGTCATGGGGCATTTGTTGGGCGGCTTGCTGACGTTTTCGCTGTTGTTGTGGATGGCGTGGCGTGCGACCAACGTGCCGATCCGCTTGGCCGAGGCGCCCCGGCTACGCACGTTGATGATTGCCGGGCTGGTGTTGCTGGGCACGCAGATCGCGTTGGGCGGCTGGACCAGTGCCAATTACGCGGCGCTTGCCTGCGGTACCGATTTTCCGACCTGCGTGGGCCAGTGGTGGCCACCGACTGATTTCCGCGAAGGATTCGTGCTGTGGCGCGGGATCGGCGTGGACTACGAGGGCGGCGTGCTGGACGGCGCATCGCGCATCGCGATCCAGATGGCACACCGGATGATGGCGCTGGTGGTGGCCATTTACCTGCTGTGGGTGTCGTGGGTGCTGTTGCGCAAGCCGGGCATGCGCGGTTGGGGAAGCCTGCTTGGGCTACTGGTGTTGGCCCAGGTGAGCCTCGGCATCGCCAATGTCAAACTGGCCCTGCCGCTGTGGACGGCGGTATCGCACAACGCCGGTGCCGTGCTGCTGCTGTTTGTGCTGGTATCGCTGTTGGCGCGGCTGCGCGCACCGGAGGCGTGAGATGAGCCACACCTTCCGTCAAACCTGTCGCGAGTACTGGGACCTGACCAAGCCGCGCGTGGTGGCGTTGATCATCTTCACCGCAGCGATCGGCATGTTCCTCGCAGTGCCTGGACTACCGCCGCTGAAGGAGTCCGTGCTCGGCTTCCTGGGCATCTGGCTGGCCGCGGCTTCCGCAGCGACCATCAACCAGCTGCTGGATGCCCGCATTGACGCCAAGATGGCGCGCACGTCGTGGCGCCCGATCGTGGTCGGCCAGGTGACCCCGCGCCAGGCGCTGCTGTTTGCGCTCGCACTGGCGGGCTTGTCGATGCTGATCCTGCTGGTGTGGGTCAACGTGTTGACCGCGGTGCTGACGTTTGCCTCGATGATCGGCTACGCGGTGGTCTACACCGTGTACCTCAAGCATGCGACGCCGCAGAACATCGTGATCGGCGGCCTCGCAGGCGCTGCACCGCCCGCACTCGGATGGACGGCCGTCACCGGCCAGCTCGATCCGCACGCATTGCTGCTGGTACTGATCATCTTCATCTGGACGCCGCCCCATTTCTGGGCGTTGGCAATCTTCCGCCGCGAAGACTATCGCAAGGCGATGGTGCCAATGCTGCCGGTCACCCACGGCGTGCAGTACACCCGCTGGCAGATCCTGTTCTATACCGTGCTGCTGGTACTGGTGACGGTGTTGCCGTGGGCCACCGGCATGAGCGGCCTGTTCTACCTGGGCGGCGCGCTGGTGCTCGGTGCGGCGTTCCTCTATTACGCCTGGCGGTTGATGGACCCGCCCGATGAGACCTACGCCATGAAGGTCTTCGGCTTCTCGATCGTGTACCTGATGGCGCTGTTTGGGTTCCTGCTGGTCGACCACTGGCTGTTGGCACTCATGCAGCCGGCCGCACTGATGGAGTTCAAGGCGCTCGGCTGATCACTCGATCACGATGCGTGCCGAAGACGGCGATTGCGCCGCCAGCAATGCCGACAACGATGGATCGGCCGGATAGCCGTCGCCGTTGAACTGGAGCGCGACCGTGCCGACGCGGTCGGGATCGGTACCAACGCCGACGAACAGATCATGCCAGCCCCGATGGCGACGCGAACTGATCGCAATCGGCGGCCGGGTATTCGTGGTCCGGGTGACCAGACGGAAATTTCCCTCGGGCGCCGCATGAAAGATCAGCAATGAGCAGCCACGGCCGCTGCACCAGCGACTACCCTCCAGCAACATCATCAGGTCATCGGCGCCATCGCCGTCAAGATCGACAAGTGCCTCACGGTAAGCCGGAACCTGCTCCACCTGCCGGTCCGCCAGGAAGCCTGCCAACGCGTCTTCGGCCGGGTTTATGGCTGAGGTGGTCAGCGTCGGTACTGGCAGCGCGACGGTTTTCGTCGCCGACGTCACTGCATCGGCGTGTCTGGTGTCGTTCTTGGGTTGCGCGTTGGGCAAGTCGAATGCCGGCAGATTACCGCTGCAGCCACTGATCGCGACAACTGCAAGGGCGCAAGCTACCAGTCGCACAGTCCGACCTGGCCGTGGTGCACGCGCAGGCATGTGATCTCTCCGCTACGTCATCGCCATCCAGACTAGACGTGCGTGCGTCGTCGTCGAGTCAACGAGCCTGCGGCAGCGTCACCAGACCAGGTCGTCGGGCACCGGGAAGCGCTGGTAGTACTCGTCGTCCGCGTCATCGCCGCCGGTCTGGGCGATGTCCTTGCGGCCATGGTCGAGCACGATCATCGACGGATCGCGCGAATCGACCTTGTCGGCGGCCGCGCGGGGAAGCAACTCATAGCTCTGGCCGTGGCGGACAACGACCAACGCACCCTTGGCGAGCTGGGCGCGAAGGGTCTCGTTGACCAGCACGCTCCTGATCGCGCCGTCGTCGTTGAAGCGGTAGGCAATCTCGCCTTCGCGCGTGACCTTGTGGCTATCGACGATCTGCCGGACCTGCGCCCGCAGCTCGGCACTGTGGGCTTGGGCATTGCGCTCGGCCGCCAGCGCGCGGTCACGCTCGACGCGCTGCTCCTGCAGCTGGCGGGTGTCTACCGGCGAGGCATCCGGGGTTGCGGTGCTGCGGCCATGGCGCTGCCGCGTCTGTTCGCGAACTGCCTTGGCCACCTTGTCCTTCTTGACCAGGCCGGCCTTCAGCAACTGCTCCTGCAGGGGGGTGCGCATAGTAAAAAGACCGTGGTTCCGTGAAGGGGAGCAATGATTGTAGCGTTGCCGCGGAACAAGCCCCGCTGGCATCCCAGGCTAGCTGAGGCGGGCCAGCAGCAATCCGCGCAGCTCGTCCTTGTCGTCATCGCTCAAGCCGCTTTGGTGGCGTTGGGCCTGCAACTCGTCGACGCGTTGTTGCAGGGTCTGGCGGTTGAGCTGAGCGATGGTGTCGAGCAGCTCCTCGCGCAGCGTGCTCTCGTCGCCCGGCAGCGAGACGACCGCGAGCTTCTGCAGTGACTCGTGCTCCTGGCGGTCGGCGAAGTGCTCGATCAGCGCGCCGGTACCGATGTCGGGACGCTCATAGACCAGGCCCAGCAGGTCGACCAGCAGGTCGATGCCGGGTTGCTGTAACGCCGCAAAACGAAATGGCGGTTCCAGCTCCAGCGCCAGTGCGGGCTGTTGCAGCAGCAGCAGGATGGCACTGCGCACCAGGCTGCGGCGCGGGGTGGCGCGCCCATGGCCGGCGCGGGCGCGCTGTACCGGAACATGGGTAGTGGCGGTACTGGTGCGGGCGCCGACGCCGGTCAGCTCGGTCAGCCGTTGCTGCATCAGGTCGGCGAACGCGCCCTCGGGGATCTGCGCGAGCAGGGGTTTGGCACGCTCGGCCAGCCGGCCCTTGCCTTCCAGGGTGCCCAGGTTGACATCGCTGGACAACGAGTCGAACAGATACTGCGACAGCGGCGTGGCGGCCTGGCAACGCTGGTCGAAGCCACTGGCACCCTCGCGGCGAACGATGCTGTCGGGATCCTCGCCATCGGGCAGGAACAGGAAGAATCCCTGGCGCCCGTCCTTCATGCGCGGCAATATCGATTCGACTGCGCGCCAGGCCGCTGCCCGGCCGGCGCGATCGCCGTCGAAACAGAAATACACGTCCGCCGCGTTGCGGAACAACAGCTCGGCGTGGTCGGGCGTGGTCGCGGTGCCCAGGGTGGCCACTGCGGTGTCGACGCCGTGCTGGAACAAGGCGACCACATCCATATAGCCCTCGACCACGATCAGCCGGGGGATCTTGTTGTGGGCCTGCCGTACCTGCCACAGGCCATACAGTTCGCGGCCCTTGTGGAACAGCTCGGTCTCTGGTGAGTTCAGGTATTTGGGGTTGGCGTCGGCATCCAGCACCCGCCCACCGAAGCCGATGGCGCGGCCGCGACGGTCGTGGATCGGGAACATCACCCGGTCACGGAACTTGTCGTAGATGCGGCCGCTGTCGCTTTTGGAGAACAGGCCGCCGCGCTCGAGCAGGCTGGTCTGGCGCTGATCGGTCCCCAACGCGTCGCGCAGGGCATTGAAGCCATCCGGTGCGTAGCCGATGTGGAAGCGCGCGCGGGTCTCGGCATCCACGCCGCGTCCGTCCAGGTAAGTCCGCGCCTTCGTGCTGTCGGCCAGTTGCTGCTGGAAGAAGGTTGCCGCCGCCGCCATTGCGTCAAACAGGGCCTGGCCATCGGGATTGGCGTTGCGTTGCCGGGTATCACGCGGCACTTCCATGCCGGCGTGCTTGGCCAACTCGTCGACCGCATCGAGGAATTCGAGCCGGTCGTAGTTCATCAGGAAGCTGATCGCGGTGCCATGGGCGCCGCAGCCGAAGCAGTGGTAGAACTGCTTGGTTGGCGAGACGGTGAAGCTGGGTGAGCGCTCGTCGTGGAACGGGCAGCGCGCCGAGTATTCCTTGCCCTGGCGTTTCAGCGGCACCCGCGCGCCGACCAGCTCGACAATGTCGGAGCGGGCGAGCAGGTCATCGATGAATGCGTCGGGGATGCGGGCCATGCAGCGTTGTCCTGGCGGACATCCATGATCGAAAGTGAGTGGTAGGGCTAGGATGCCATCGCAGCAGGCGTTCCGCTTGCCGGCGAGAAAAGCAGTGTCAGATGTTGCTGGCGCCGGCGGGCGGTGGGTCGTCCGCCTGGAAGCCGGTCGCGGCGGGTGCAGAGGCGTTTGCGGCCCTGGATCGTTCGTCGGCCAAGCGGCTCTTGACCCGCGCATGCTCGTCCAGCATCGCGGTGATCAGTGCGCCGGTCATGAACACCATCGCGCAGTAGTACAGCCACACCAGCATCACCACCAGACCGCCGGCCGGCCCATAGGCGTTGCCCAGGGTGGCCCGGCCCAGGTACAGGCCGATCGCCCAACGGCCGAACATGAAAAGGCCGGCCGTGAGTGCGCCGCCGAACAGCGCACGATGCCGGCTGACGGGGCGATCCGGCAGCAGCCGGTAGATCAACGAAAACACCAACGTGTAGAGCAGGAAGGAAACCGCTGCGGCGAATACCGGCAGCAGGTCAGGCAGCCACAGCATGATGATCGCCAATGCGGCTTGCACCACCATCGATACCACCAGCAAGAAGCCCATTCCCAGTGCCATCCCGAATGAAAGCAACCGCTTGCGGACCCAGCTCAGCAGGCCGCCCAGGTGTTTGGCGTCGCTACGGAAAACCCGGTTGAGCGCCGATTGCAATTGTCCAAAGACGATGGAGGCGCCAATCAACAACGCGCCGACGCTCAGCAATGCGGAAAATGAACCGGTGTCCGGCTGCTGCTCGGCGTTGGCGACGATCAGCCGCGCCGTGTCCTCGACCTGGGGTCCCACCAACATGCCGACCTGGTGGAAGAACTCATCCTGCGCCGCCGGGTACAGCGCGGTCGTCAGCCACAACAGCAACACCACCAGCGGCGCGAGCGACAGCAAGGTGTAAAACGCCAATGCCGCCGCCAGCGCGAGGATGTCGTAGTCGATGAACCGGCGGACGAACTTGGCCGGCCAGCTCTGCTCCAGCCGGGCCTGCAGCCCGTGGATGCGATCGATGATCTCCGGGTCGGGGGTTTCCCCGTGCGTCTCCGGGGAAGGTCCAGGCAGGACGGGCGCGGCAGGTTCGTCGGCGTTGCGGTCGGAGGTCGGCATGCAGCGTTCATCAGCGACGTGGAGAACGTCCCCACCAGTATCGATGAACACGAGTTAGCATTGCGTCGCGTGGGGGGGGCTCAGGCGCTCAGGCGTTGTTTCACCAGCTTCGACACCAGGCCCATGTCCGCCTGGCCGGCGAGCTTCGGTTTGAGCACACCCATCAGCTTGCCGATGTCGGCAGGGCCGGCAGCACCGGTTTCCGCCATTGCGGCATCAATTGCGGCGATGACCGCAGACTCGGACAGCTTGGCCGGCAGGTAGCGCTCAATCACCACGATCTCGTCGCGCTCGATGGTGGCGAGGTCTTCGCGGCTGGCAGCCTCGAACTGGGTGACCGAGTCGCGGCGCTGCTTGACCATCTTGTCGAGGATGACCAGCACCTGGGCATCTTCCAGCTCGATGCGCTCGTCGACTTCTTTTTGCTTCAGCGCCGCCAGCATCAGGCGGATCACGCCGAGGCCCTGCTTGTCGCCGCTCTTCATTGCGGCTTTCATGTCATCGGTAAGTTGCTGCTTGAGGGTCATGACGGTGCCTTGTGGGTATGGGGGGTGAAAATGATGCCAACGCAAAAAGCCGGCTGCGCATGACGGCGCGGCCGGCTTGGTGCAGGTATCTCCCTCCGTGCCCGTGGCCACGAAGGGCGGGCGCGGGAGGCGTGAGCGACGCGCCTCAGGCGCGATGGCTCAACCGATCAATACAGGCGCTGGCGCTTGGTCACGTCGCGCGCGGCGCGGCGGGATTGACGCTTCACCGCAGCGGCAGCCTTGCGCTTGCGCTCCTGGGTCGGCTTTTCGTAGTACTCGCGCTTGCGGGTCTCGGCGAGTACGCCGGCTTTCTCGCAGGTGCGCTTGAAGCGACGCAGGGCAAACTCGAAGGGCTCGTTTTCGCGGACTTTGACGGCGGGCATACGGAATCTCGGTTCGGGTGAACTGCCTGGCAGATCCAGGCGAGCCGCATATGATAGCGAGCCGCATGGGACAGACGCAAGTCCGGGCCGGCTGAATGCGGGAGTACGCCGCGCAAAAGGGGCCGCTGGCGTACCCTTGATTGTCCTCCTTCTTCGTTCGAGCTGCCATTGCCGTGAGAGTCCTGGGTATCGAAACCAGTTGCGATGAGACCGGCGTGGCCGTGTACGACACGGCTACCGGCTTGCTCGCGCACGCGCTGTACAGCCAGATAGCGCTGCATGCCGAGTACGGCGGGGTGGTTCCCGAGCTGGCCAGCCGGGACCACGTGCGCAAGCTGCTGCCGCTGATCCGGCAGACCCTGGGCGAGGCAGGAATGACAGTCGAGGATATCGACGGGGTGGCCTATACCGCCGGTCCGGGCCTGGTCGGCGCGTTGCTGGTTGGCGCCGGCGTCGCGCGCGCGCTGGCCTGGGCCCTGGACAAGCCGGCGGTCGCCGTCCACCACATGGAAGGTCACTTGCTGGCGCCGTTGCTGGAGGATGATCCACGCGGACGCCCGGAGCCGCCGTTTGTGGCGTTGTTGGTCTCGGGGGGCCATACACAGCTGGTGGCCGTGGACGCCATCGGGAGCTATCGCCTGCTCGGCCAGACCCTGGACGACGCGGCCGGCGAAGCCTTCGACAAGACCGCGAAATTGATGGGACTGCCCTACCCGGGTGGGCCACAGTTGGCAGCGCTTGCAGAGCAAGGCACCGCGGGGGGATACAAGTTCGCGCGGCCGATGACCAACCGGCCGGGTCTGGACTTCAGCTTCAGCGGCCTGAAAACCCAGGTGATGCTGGCGTGGCGTGACAGCGACCAGTCCGACCAGGTGCGTGCCGACATCGCGCGCGCGTTCGAGGACGCCGTGGTCGATACGCTGGCGATCAAATGCGAACGCGCGCTGGAGGCGACCGGCTGCCAGACCTTGGTGGTTGCCGGTGGCGTCGGCGCCAACCGGCGGTTGCGGGCCCGGCTTGACCAGATGACGTCCAGCCGCGGTGGCCGGGTCAGCTTCCCGCGGCCGGAGTTCTGCACCGACAACGGCGCCATGATCGCTTTCGCCGGCGCGCTGCGGCTGCAGGCCGGGCAACACGCGGATGCCGCCGTGACGGTAGCTCCCCGCTGGGACATGGCAGCCCTGCCGGCAGTTTAACGGCCCCCTACATCTCCATCACTCCGGTACGCGCCGCGATGGCGCTGCCCAAGGCACGGGAACGCAATGGACAAGGTATTCATCGAAGGGCTGCAAATCGACGCACTGATCGGCATCTATGACTGGGAGCGGCGGATCCGCCAGCCGCTGGTATTCGATATCGAGATGGCGTTCGACAACCGGGTCCCCGCGGCAACCGATGCCATCGGCGATACGCTCAATTACAAGGCCGTCAGCAAGCGGGTCGTCGAGTACGTATCGCAATCCGACTTTGGCCTGGTGGAGACCCTGGCCGAACGGGTGGCGTCGATCATCCTGGAGGAGTTCGGCGTGCAGCACGTCAAGCTCAAGCTGAGCAAGCCCGGCGCCGTGCGTGGCGCACGTGCCGTGGGGGTGATGATCGAGCGATCGGCCGGTACCCTGCACGGATGAATCCAATCACCTATCCCGAATTCCTGCAGCCGGTGCTTGCCATTCCGTATGCCCCGACCGTGCTTGGCATCGTGCTTCTGGTGCTCACGGCATGGATCGCCAACTGGCTCACCCGTCAGGTACTGCTGAAGATCGTGGCCCGGGTGGCCCGGCTTTCGCCGTCGCATTGGGACGACGCGATCATGTCGCGCCGGGTACTCGCGCGGCTGGCCAACGTGGTCCCGGCACTGGTGTTGCTGGCCGGGGTCGGCGCAATACCGGGCTTGCCCGAAGTCGTGGATGCGGTGATACGCAATGTCGCCTGGGCCTATGTCGCGCTGACCCTGGCCATGGCGGTCGGCAACCTGTTGGACGCGCTCAACGATATCTACCAGGCCAATAGCCGCTACGCACGCGAACGGCCGATCAAGGGCTACCTGCAACTGGTCAAGTTGGTGGTGTACGTGATTGCCGCCGTGTTGATCATCGCCGCACTGATCAACAAGAACCCGGGGTTCCTGCTGACCGGCCTGGGCGCCATGACCGCGGTGACGATGCTGGTGTTCAAGGACACCATCCTGTCGCTGGTGGCCAGCGTGCAGTTGGCCAGTAACGACATGCTGCGGGTGGACGACTGGATCGAGATGCCCAGCCAGAACGCGGACGGCGACGTGATCGACATCAGTCTGCACACCGTCAAGGTGCAGAACTGGGACAAGACGATCAGCACCATCCCGACCCACAAGCTGATCAGCGAGAGCTTCCGCAACTGGCGGGGGATGCAGCAATCGGGCGGGCGACGGATCAAGCGGTCATTGCTGCTGGACCAGTCCTCGGTGCGCTTCCTGAGCCCCGAGGAGCGAACCAGCCTGCGTCGTATCGCACTCATCGACGATTACCTGGATACCCAGCGTGAGGAGCTGGAGGCGTACAACGCCAAGCTGCAGGCGGCCGGCAAGGACCCCGTCAATAACCGCCGCGCGACCAACCTGGGCACCTTCCGCGCCTACGTCACGGCCTACCTGCGCGCCCACCCGGGGGTGAACCAGGACATGACCCTGATCGTGCGCCAGCAAGATCCCGGTCCTACCGGGCTGCCGATGCAGGTCTACTGTTTCTCCGCCGATGTCGGCTGGGTGGCCTACGAGAACCTGGCGGGCGATATCTTCGACCATCTGCTGGCCGTGCTGCCCGAGTTCGGGCTGCGCCTGTTCCAGCAGCCCAGTGGTGCCGACATGATTGCCGGCCTGGGCGGTCATCCGCGCGGTGTGGTCAACACCGCTGCCATGGCGGCGGCCGCCGCCGATGCCGGTATGGGCGCCGACGGTGACACCGATGACCGTCCTGCGGGTTCCGACACCGGCACTGCACAACCGGACCGCGCATGAGCCGGGCGTATCTCAGCCTGGGCAGCAACCTGGACCCGGCGCGGCATCTGCGCGAGGCCATCGCCGCGCTGCACGAGCGCTTCGAGGTGCTCGGGCTGTCGCCGACCTACCGCACCCGCGCGGTAGGCTTCGACGGCAGCGACTTCTACAACGCGGCCGCCGTGATCCAGACCGATCTTGAACCGGACGCGTTGAACGACTGGTTGCATGCGCTCGAAGACGCCCACGGCCGCGACCGCAGTGGCCCGCGTTACGGGGATCGCAGCCTGGACATCGACGTGGTGTTGTTTGACGACCGGGTCATGGAGGGCGCAGGCAACCTGCGTATTCCCCGGCCGGAACTGAAGCATGCCTTCGTGCTGAAGCCGTTGGCCGATATCGCCGCCGACACGGTCGTGCCCGGTGATGGCCGCACACTGGCCGAGTTGTGGGCGATGCACGAGGACCACGACCTGCCGATGGAAGTGATCGAGCTTTAGGGAAGGTCTGAACCATTGCCGTCATTCCCGCGTCCGACTGGACTTCCTGCGGTCGAAGGCGGGAACCCATGGACGTTACGTGCGTGACTATCGAAGTCCATGGATCCCCGCCTTCGCGGGGATGACGAGCAAAAGTGGGATGACGGGCAAAAGAGGGATGACGGGCAAAAGAGGGATGACGGGCAAACGCCGAGTTGTTCAGGTCTCTTTAGCCGGCCAGCATCCGGCCACCGTCCAGATACAGCACTTGCCCTGTGCAGTAGCTTGCGTCCTGCAACAACCAGCGCACGGCTTCGGCGACTTCCGCCGGCGTGCCAGTGCGGGCCAGTGGCGTGCGTGCGAGTTTCGCCTGCTGCGCCGCGGTGAGGGAGGCGGCGCCCCGGTCTGCCGGTTGTGCGGTGGCCGTGTCGTCCGGATCCTGCGGCCACAGGATCGCGCCGGGCGAGACCGCGTTGACCCGCACCCGCGGGCCCAGTTCCAGCGCCAGCGACTTGGTGGCCATCAGTAGCGCCGCCTTCGCCATGCAGTAGATCGTGTGTTCGGGCAGTGGGCGCTCGGCGTGGATATCGGTCATGTTGACGATGGCACCGCCGGCGGCGGCCAGATGGGGCGCAGCGGCCTGGGCGAGGAAGAACGGCGCGCGGGCGTTGCTGGCAAACAACTCGTCCCATTGCGCCGGCGTGGCCTGGCCGACCGGTGTGGCGCGGAAGCCAGAAGCATTGTTGACCAGCGCGTCCAGGCGGCCGAAGCGACCAATCGTTCGCGCGATCATCTCCGGCAAGCGATCGAAATCGGCCAACTCCGCCTGCAGCACCAGGGTACTGCGCGGACGCGTCGCCTCCAGTTCGGCCACCAGCACGACCAGCTCCGCCTCGGAACGGCGGTAATGCAGGGCCAGGTCGTAACCGGCCGCATGCAAGGTGCGGGCAATGGCCGCACCGATGCGGTGGGCGCTTCCAGTGATCAGGGCAACGGGTCGGGACATGGCGGCAGGCAATCAGCCAGCATTGGTGGGTGAACCGCTATCCTGCGCGACTGGGATGTCCAATGCCAAGCGAGCTCCGTCAACGTGAGTGACTTCACCCTTCCGCCGCCCGATGCCGATGCGCTCGCCCATAGCGAGCAGTTGCAGGCATTGATCCACCAGCAGATTGCCGCCAGCGACGGCGCGATCGCGTTTTCGCGTTTCATGGAGCTGGCCCTGTATGCGCCTGGCCTGGGTTATTACAGTGCCGGGGCAAGCAAGTTTGGCGAGTCGGGGGATTTCATCACCGCGCCCGAATTGGGACCCGTTTTTGCGACCTGCGTCGCCGAGGCGGTGGCGCCGGTGTTGGCGCAGTGCGGGTCGCAAGCCCGGATGCTGGAGTTGGGCGGTGGCACCGGTGCGTTTGCGGAGGTGGCGCTCAAGACCCTGCATGACCTGGGTGCGCTGCCCTGTCGTTACGCGATCCTGGAGCCGAGCGCCCAGTTGCGCCAGCGCCAGCAGCAACGGCTCCGCCAGCAGCTGCCGGCGTCGCTGTTCGAGCGGGTCGAATGGCTGGACGCGCCGTTCGCGGATGACTGGGATGGCGTCGTGTTCGCCAACGAGGTGATCGACGCGCTGCCGACCCCGCGTTTCGCGATCGACCAGGGCCAAGTGTACGAGGAGCACGTGGTGGTGGCCGAAGCCGGTCTGGCGCGTGAGTGCCGCCCCGCCGATGCGTTCCTGTGCGGCGCGGTGCGCAACCTCGAGCAACGACTGGAGCAGCCATTGCCGGATGGCTACCGCTCCGAGGTGCTGCCGCAGCTGCCGTACTGGATCCAGGCGGTCGCCGGTGGTTTGCAACGTGGCGCGATGCTGTTCGCCGACTACGGCTATCCGCGCGCCGAGTACTACCTGCCCGAGCGCAACGATGGCACCTTGCGCGCCTACTACCGCCACCGCATGCATGCCGATCCGCTGTTGTGGCCCGGCCTGCAGGACATCACCGCGTCAGTGGATTTCACTGCGCTTGCCGAGGCTGGCGCGGCGGCGGGGTTCGAGCTGGCGGGGTACTGCAGTCAGGCCAGTTTCGTGCTCGGCAATGGCCTGGCCGGGATCCTGGCGCAGGTCGAGATGCTCGCCGATGATGGCCAGCGGCAACAACGCATCAACGAGATCAAGCAGCTCACCTTGCCCAGCCACATGGGCGAGCGCTTCCAGGTGATCGGGTTCCAGAAGGGCGTCGAATTCGACGCGGCGTTCCTGGCTGGCGACCTGAGCTTCCGGCTGTGACGAGCGAGGCGGCGGCGACGCAGGGTCGATGGTTGCGCGACTTCCATCGGCCGTGGTTGTGGTTGGCCGGGTGGGTGGGCTTGCTGGTGTTGGTGGCGGTCGGCTCGCTGGTGCCATCGGACGACCTGCCGTCGGTGTCGTTCGATGGCTTCGACAAGATCCAGCACTTCGTTGGCCATGCGGCGCTGTCGGCCTATGCGGTGATGTTGTTCGCGCGCCTGCGTGCCCAGGCCATGGTCGCATTGGGTCTGATCGGCTTCGGTGTTGCCCTGGAGCTCGCCCAGACCATGCTCACCGTGGACCGGGTTGGCGACAGTGCCGACGTGCTGGCCAACAGCCTCGGTGTGCTGGCCGGGTTGTTGCTGTCGGCCACGCCGGTGGCGCGCTGGTTGCAGCACCTGGATGCGCGATTGCGCTGAGTGCGCGATGGCACCAGTTCACGAGGCCGCCTCAGGGTTTCTTGCCGGCAGCCGCCGCGACGGCCGCGACGCGTGCATCCCGCAGTGCCGCGCCGATGGCCGGGCCCGAGAGGCCGTCAGGCAAGTCGTTTGCGCGCATCGAGCAGGCGACTGCATGGGCGGCACGTAGTGCGTCTGCCTGCGGATAGGCGTCTTCGGCGTGTCCGGTGCGGCCGCGTTTGTCGGCGCTGCAGACGGTGGCCAGCTGGTCGATCCGGCCGGGCTTGCGGAAGCCGTCGCAACGCTCGATCAGCGTGATCACGGTACCGGCACGCAACTCGTCAAAGCGGTGCACGTTGAGGTGTTCGCGGCAGGCAATCGCGGCCAACTGGAAATGCTCGTTGGGGACTTTCAGCCGTTCGCACAGGGCGCGCAACGGCGCGACGCCGGCTTGTTCGTGGCCAATGTGGCGTGGCAGCACATGGGCCGGGGTCAACGCCTTGCCCAGGTCGTGGGTGAGCGCGGCGAAACCGATCAGGTCGTCGCCCGGAGCCAGCCGCGCGGCCATGTCGCATACCAGCTCGACGTGCACGCCGGTGTCGACCTCCGGATGGAACTCGGCGCGCTGGGGGACGCCATACAACGCGTCCACCTCCGGCAACACCACCGCCAGCGCGCCGGCGTCGTGCAAGGTCCGCAGGAACGCCGACGGCCGTGCACTGGCGAGGGCGCGCCGCAACTCCTGCCAGACCCGCTCGGGCACCAGTTCGGCCAACTCGCCGGACGCCACCATCTGTTGCATCAACGCCATGGTCTGGTCGGCGACGGTGAAGCCATGCGCCGCGAACCGGGCCATGAAGCGCGCCGCGCGCAACACCCGCAACGGGTCCTCGACGAAGGCTTCGCCAACGTGGCGCAGCACGCGCGCCTGGATATCGGCCGCGCCGCCGTGGGGATCGATCAGCTTGCCTTGGGCGTCCTGGGCCATCGCGTTGATGGTGAAATCGCGCCGGCACAGGTCGTCTTCCAGCGTCACCGATGGATCGGCGTCGACCACGAAACCGCGGTAGCCGCGCCCGGACTTGCGCTCGGTCCTGGCCAGCGCATGTTCCTCACCGGTATCGGGATGCAGGAACACCGGGAAATCACGGCCGACCGGCTTGAAGCCGGCGGCTTCCATCGATGCCTGGGTCTGGCCGACCACGACCCAGTCGCGGTCACCGGGTTCCAGGCCGAGCAGGCGGTCACGCACCGCGCCGCCGACCAGGTAGATCTCCATCAGGACGCGGTGCCGTTGGCCGGGCAGGCAAACGACTTGCGCGGCGCATCGGTACTGCCCTGCATGCGATCAGTCAGGCGCGCCGCATCGCCATCCAGGCGCCAGTCGTAGATCACGCTGAATGCCAGCACCCGGGCCACGTACTCACGGGTTTCGCGGTAGCTGATGGTCTCGATCCAGAAGTCCGCATCCATGCTCGGCCGCTGCGCCTGCCAGCGTCCCAGCGGCGCCGGCCCGGCGTTGTAGCCGGCGATGGCGAAGTACGGCTTGCCGCCGTACTGGTCGAGCATCTGGCGCAGGTAGGCGGTGCCCAGGGCGATGTTGGTGTCGGGGTCGTACAGGCTGTCCGAGCCGCCCCATGGCTGGCCGATGCGTCGCGCCACCGCAGCGCCGGTGCTGGGCAGCACCTGCATCAGGCCCAACGCGTTCGCGCCGGAACGCGCCTTCGGATTGAAGATGCTTTCGGCGCGGATCTCGGCTGCCACCCAGGCCGGGTCGAGGTCGTTGCGCGCGGCCTGGCTGCGAATGGTGGCATCGTGGTGAAGCGGGAAACGCAATGTATACAGCTGCTTCTCTCCGGGCGCCTTGCCCAGTGAAAACACCGCGCGGTCGAACCAGCCATTGGCCTGCGCCAGCTTGACCGCGACCTGGCGCTGGGTATCGCTGAAACCGTCGGTGGCGTCATGCCATTCCTTCACCGCCCAGCTCGGGTGGCCCAGCAGGTGCAGACCAAACGCGCGTTGCAACGCGGGATCGGCCGCCACCGCCGCGATGGTCGTGGCATCGGCGTCGACCTGCGTCGGGCACAACGCGTAGGGCTGGCCGAGGCGATCGGCCGCCAGGAAGCCATGGAACTCCGCCTCGCGCGCGGCGGCTTCGTATTTGGCCTTCGCGGTGGCCTTGTCGCCAGCGAGTTCGGCCAGCCGCGCCTCGAAATACTCGTAACGCGAATCGCTGCGCTGCTTGTCGCCCATCTTGCGGATCGCGACCAGGGCGGCGGGCCAATCCGATCGTGCCAGCGCCTCGCGGACGCGCCACTCGTGTAATCGAGGGTCATAGCTGGCTTCGGGCACCAGGTTGAGCCGGCGCGCGGAGTCGGGAAGATAGGAGGCCACCGTCCACAGCGCGATCATGTACATCGCCCGGCCGCGGTCGGCTTCGGTGAAGCCCAGCGCGTTGGCGTACTGGGGCAACAAGGCCTCGGCGCGGTCGGGGTCACTCTTGCCCAGCTTGGCCAGGCCATGGGACGCGACCAGGCGGCTGCGATCGGTCTTTGGCCAGTTCAGCGCGCGTGGGTGCGGAAAGTCCATGAAAGCGGCGTACTGCTCCGCCAGTTCGCGCTCGGGGGCGGACAGGCCGCTGGCCGCGCTGCGCATGACACCCGGCTGCCATTCGGCGGTGGCGGCCTCGATTCGATCCCAGCGCATCGCCGGTGTCAGGCCACCGCGCTCGCTGAGTGCGGCGAACACCTGATCGCAGTCATTGGGCAGCGACTTGCCGCTGCTGTTCCACAGGGCTTGCGCGTCCTTGACCCATTGCGCGTCCGTCTTGCCCAAGGTGACCTGTGCACCCAGTTTTGCGCAGCGCAATTTGGTGCTGCCCACGTTGTCATTCCATGCCGACAGGAGCGCGACCGGGTCGTTGCGACGCGCGCTGGCCGCGAGCCACGACTCCCGGAACAGCTCGGCCACCGCCGTGCCCTGGTATTGCTGCAGGAAGGCTTCGGCGCGTGATGGCACGACGTTGTCGATGTTGCGTCGCAGGCTGGCGTACTGGATCCACCGATAAAGCGGGTGGTCCACCAGGTCGGCGTACTGTCCCGCGTCGAACCGACCGCGCTCGGCCGCCTCGATCGCCGCGCCGACGCGTGGCAGCTGCGGGTCGGCCAGCGGCTGGATCGATGCGGCCGTGGCTGGCGCGGTGGGGGCTGCGGTTGTCGACGATTGTGCGGGCGGTGTCGGGCTGGATTGGGCGCAGGCAGGCATGGCAACCGACATGGCCAGCGCGGCGAGTACGATGGGCAGGATTGGGGGCGACATGACTCGACTATAGCTCAGCCGCCATGAACGTCCCGACGCCGGAATACGCCATCGACGTCGGACAATTCGCGCCCGCAAACACCTGCGGTGCATGGCTTCCTGTTCAGACCGGCCTGGAGTTTTGATGACCGCGTTATGGCTGTTGTTCCCGTTGCTTGGCCTGGTGGTGGGCGTGTTGGCCGGCTTGCTCGGCGTGGGCGGCGGGCTGGTCCTGGTCGCCGCGCTGGTATGGCTGTTGCCACTGTTGGGGGTGCCGCCGGACGCCGCGATGCACGCCGCGTTGGCCAGTTCCCTGGCGAGCATCGTGCTGACTGCCGCCGCCTCCGCGCGGGCCCACTCCAGGCGCGGCAGCGTGCTGTGGCCAACGGTGGCGTGGATGGTGCCGGGGCTGCTGATCGGCGGCTGGTTGGGCAGTGGCGTGGCGGTGCGCATCGATGATGACGTGTTGCGCTATATCGTCGCCGGTTACTGCCTGCTGGCGGCGGCGCAAATGCAGTTTGGCCGGCAACGGTCGGCTACCGGTACCGGCAGCGCCGTGCCCGCACCGCGGGGATTGCCGATGGTCGCCGCCGGCAGCGGCATCGGCGCACTGTCGGCGGTGATTGGTATTGGCGGTGGCAGCATGACGGTGCCGTTGCTGGTCTGGCGAGGGGTCATGCCGGTACGCGCGGTCGGAACCTCCTCGGCGTGCGGGGTTGCCATCGGCCTGGCCAGCGCGCTGGGCTATGCGGTGCACGCCCCTGCGGGTGCGCTGCCGGAGTACGCGATTGGCTACGTGTACCTGCCGGCCGCGATCGGAGTGGCGATTGCCTCGGTCGTGGCAGCGCCTTGGGGCACTCGTCTGGCCCACCGCCTGCCCGGAACTCGCCTCAAGCAGATATTCGCGCTGTTCCTGGTGATCGTCTCCGTGAGCCTGTTGGTGGGCGGGTAGTGCCGGCCACGCGGTGCAGGGCGTGGACCCGGGACTAACCTGACGGGGCCGTTCGCGTAATTGCCGACAGCGTCGGCATCGGAGAAGGAAGGCACGGAGGGCTCCGGCGTTGACGGGGGAAGTGCATTTGTAACATCATTAGTTACATGAAAAAAGACAGCCGCCTATCCGTCGTGCTCCATGCACTGCTACACATGGCAGAGCACCGGGCCCCCATGACGTCCGATGCGTTAGCCCGGTGCCTCGGCACCCATCCGGTTGTGGTGAGGCGCACCATGGGCCTGCTACGCAACGCGGGGCTGGTCGCTGCGGATCGCGGCCATGCGGGGGGATGGTGGATCAAGGCCGACCTTTCCGCCGTCTCCCTGCGCGATCTGCACGAGGCGCTCGGAGAGCCCGCGCTTTTTTCCGTCGGGAACCGCAGCGAGCACCCGGCCTGCCTGGTGGAGCAGGCGGTCAATGCGGCGCTCAACCATGCCTTCGACGAGGCCGAGGCGCTGCTGATGGAGCGGTTCGCAGCGGTCTCGCTGGCTCAATTGGCCGCGGATTTCGCGCGCAGGCATCAGACCCATCGAAGCGGAGCATCCGTATGAAGTACGACGTGATCGTCATTGGCGGCAGCTATGCGGGGATGGCTGCGGCCCTCCAGCTACTCAGGGCGCGCCGGACAGTCCTGGTCATTGATGCCGGGCAGCGGAGAAATCGTGCGGCTACCGCGTCACACGGTTTCCTCGGCCAGGATGGTGTCGACCCGGGCGAGTTCGCGAGCACCGCCCGTGCACAGCTCGAGCGCTATCCCACGTTGACCTGGCTGGACAGTCTTGTGGTCGCTGCATCCGGGGCCAAGGATGATTTCGCGGTGAGCACCCGAGACGGCGACGTTCACCAGGCACGGCGCCTACTGCTGGCCATAGGTGTGTCCGATGAGCTGCCCCAGGTTCGTGGATTGGCTGAGCGTTGGGGAACGAGCGCTTTTCACTGTCCTTATTGCCACGGCTATGAGCTGGCCAACGGCCGCATCGGCGTCATCGCCTCCGGACCCAACTCGGTTCATCAGGCCCGGCTCCTACCGGAGTGGGGCCAGGTGACCTTCTTCCTCAACGGCGTGCTCGATCTGGACGTGCTCGATCTGGATCAGCACGCCGGTGGGCAAGAGCTGCTGGAGCGAGGCGTTACCATCGAGTCCACCACGATTGCCGGAATCGAGGGGCATGCGGATGTTGTGCTGGCAGACGGCCGGCGCTTGCCTTTTGAAGGGGTGTTCACCGCTCCGCGCAACGCCCCGTCTACGCCTATCGCCGAGCAGATGGCATGTGAGTTCATGGATACCCCAATGGGCACTCAGATCAGAACAAGCGAGGCCAAGGAGACCAGTGTTTCCGGCGTGTACGCCTGTGGTGATACAGCACGCGTCCCGCACTCGATTTCACTGGCTGTGGGGGACGGTGTGTGGGCCGGTGCGCAGTTGCACCAGTCCTTGGTGTTCCCGTCCGCATAGTCCTGCATTGCGGCAAGAGCGCCGCGATCTTGGGTGCCGCGGCCGCGGGAGGCCTGGCAGTGGCGGTGCTGCCGCTGGCGTCCCAGTGAATGTTTCAGGTCGACGATTGATGCGCAGACCGTGCCCGGTTTGACGAGGGTCAGTGCGGCGGCTGGATGGCCGGCGCGTTCTCCGCCATCAGTTCGACGATCCAGTCGATGAACAGGCGCAGCTTGCGGCTGACATGCCGATTGGGCGGAAACGCCACGTACAGCGGCATCGGATCGAGCTGCCAATCCTCGAACAGCGGCACCAGCTCGCCACGCGCCTGCGGTGCGCGCGCCATGTACTGCGGCAACCAGAGCACGCCGAGGCCAGCCACGCCTGCGGCCAGGTAGGCATTGCCATCATCTACTGACAGCACGTGGCGGCCGCGCACGGGCACCTGTTCGCCGGCGCGACGCATCGCATACCCCAGCGGTGTGCCGGTGCGTGAACCGCGATACCCGATGATGCGGTGGTGGCTGTCTTCCAACGCCTGCGGATGGGCTGGCGTGCCGGCGCGGGCCAAGTAGTCTGGCGCGGCGTACACGCCCAGCGGCAGGTCCGCCACGTGCCGGGCGCGCAGCGATGGCTCGGTGAGTTCACCGCCGCGCACCACGCAGTCTACGTTCTCATCGATCAGGTCCACCTTGCGGTCGCTGGCGCCCAGATCGAGTTGGATGTCGGGATAGCGCGCATGAAAGGCGGGCAAGGCGGGCACCAGGATCAGGCTGGCCAGCGGCGCGGGAACGTCCACGCGCAGCCGGCCGCGCGGCGAGGCGGACGCGACGGACAAGCTGGTCTCAGCATCGTCCAGGTCTGCCAACAGGCGCACGACGCGCTCGTAGTACGCAGCACCGTCGGCGGTAACGTTGACCTTGCGCGTGGTGCGGTGGAGCAACTTTACCCGCAGGTGCGCTTCCAGCTGCTGCACCAGGTGCGTCACACGCGTCTTGCTGGCCGGCAGTGTTTCGGCGGCCTTGGTGAAGCTGCCGGTTTCCACCACGCGTACGAAAGCCTGCATCGCGTCGATACGGTCCATTGCGGACTCCAGGAGAGGGGATTGTTTGGATTCTACAAACAGTGATCCCGAGATCAGCATGTTTATCGCGCCGGTCCGCCTGCCTAGAGTGATCACCACGCACCGGGGCCACCGGCCCAGCGAGGAGATCTCCCCCATGAATACCCGCGATGTCGTCTTTCCCCCGGGCCGCCAGGCCTTGTACGAGCGCAACCGCTACTCGCCGGCTGTGCGTTCCAATGGCTTCCTGTTCGTGTCTGGCCAGGTGGGCAGCCGCGAGGACGGCTCACCGGAGCCGGATTTCGAGGAGCAGGTGCGCCTGGCGTTCCGTAACCTCAATGCCATTCTGACCGCAGCCGGCTGCAGCTTCGACGACGTGGTGGACGTGACCGTCTTCATTGTCGATCCCGAAAAGAACTTCGAAATGGCGTGGAAGATCGTGCCCGAATTCTGGGGTGAGGCTCCGCATCCCACGCTGACCGGCATCGGCGTGACCTGGTTGTATGGCTTCCTCTTCGAGATCAAGGTGATCGCGCGACTGCCGGAGGCAGCGCGCCAAGGCGCATGAGTCACCGACACGCGCCCGTTAGTGCGTCACTCCGCGAACGCGGCCTCGACGGCCGCGCGGTGGCACTCGCGGCGGCGTGTCGGTGTTGCAAGTCTTGACCGTGGCGGCAGCGGTCGGGCTGTACCTGCTGTTCTGGTCCGTCCTGTCGGCGCTCGTCTCGCGCGGAGGTTGGAGTAGTAGCGTCGCGACATAGCTTCGCTCGACACCGCTGGCCGCCATGTGATCGGCATCGTGACCAGCTTGGACAGTTGCGACGGGCTCGACAGTCGTCGACTGCAGGGCGAGTCCGACAGAGAGACCAAAGTGGCCAAAGATTCGCGATGTCTTGACTCGCACCACCTCGGCCCTGGCATCGCTGGGCAAAAAGTGTCGAGCGATAGGTTTTTTACGGACGCCACAGCACGCGTTGCCCTTGCGGCGGCTTTACAAATTGTTTACAAGTGGGTTTGTCGCAGGCAGGGGGGCGGCACTTCGAAATATTCTTATGGAGAGAGAAGTCGATGAACGCACCCCGTCGCCACGCGTTGGCCACCGCCGTTTCACTGTGTCTGTTGCTGACCCTGCCGGGACTGGCAGCCGCGCAGGACACCCCGCCCGATAGTCCGCCCGAAGCGACCACGCTCGACAGCGTCCAGGTCACCGGTACGCGGATCAAGAACGCCGAGATCGCGACCCAGACGCCGGTCCAGACCCTTACCCGCGAGGACATCGAGCGCACCGGCCTGACCTCGATCGGCGACATCCTGCAGGAGTTGACCGGCTCGGGTTCCGCGCTCAACACCAAGTTCAACTCCTCGGGCAATTTTGGCTTCTCGCCCAATGGCGACGGTGTCGGCGCCGGTTCGGCCCAGGTCGACCTGCGCAACCTGGGTGCCAAGCGCGTGCTGGTGCTGGTCGATGGCATGCGTTGGGTCAATGAATCGTCCGCGTCCGGCGTCGGTGCGACCACCGACCTCAATACGATCCCGTTGGCGCTGGTCGAGCGCATCGACGTGCTGGAAGATGGCGCCTCGTCTCTGTATGGCTCCGATGCGATCGCCGGCGTGGTCAACATCATCACCCGGCGCAATTTCGAAGGCGGCCAGATCACGCTCAACTACGGCCAGTACGGTGAAGGCGACGGCGCGTCCAAGGGCATCGACGTTGCCTGGGGCATGAACACCGAGCGCAGCAATCTGTTCATCGGTGCCAGCCGGGTCGAGCAGGACCCGATCTCCGCCAACACCCGCGAGCAATCGCGCTTTCCGATTCCCGGCACCGGGCTGACGTTTGGCAGCTCCGGTACCCCGCGTGGACGCTTCATCATCACCGACCCCAACACTGGCGTCACCCACGACATCACTCCCAACGAGGGCGACAACGACCCGTTCTACGACCCGGCGCAGACCGGCTGCAACCGCACCGATGGCTTCCATTGTTTCGGTACGCCCGATCGCTTCAATTTTTCCGAATACAACCTGCTGCTGACCCCGTCGACCCGCACCGGGGTGTTCGGCCAGTACCGCTTCTATTTCAACGACAAGGTCCACGCGTACGCCAAGGCCCTGGTCAATCGCCGCGAGTCGGTCAACCAGGCCGCGCCGGAGCCGTTGTTCCTGGGCGCCGATGCCGGCACCGGCAACCCGATCTCCGATGGCATGTTCGTGTCGGCCGACAACCCCTACAACCCGTTCGGTTTCGATCTGGTCTCGGTGGACGATCCGGCTACCGCGCAGAACGAAGTCAACTTCGTGTTGCTGGGCCGGCGTCCGGTCGAAGGCGGGCCACGCGTCTACGAGCAGCAAGTCGATACCCGCTACTTCGCCGCAGGTCTGGAGGGAAGTTTCGAGGCCAGTGAGCGGACCTGGTTCTGGGATGTGAACCTGTCCACCAGCGAGAACGAGGCCGAGCAGACCAACTACGGCAGCTATGACATTCGCAAGGTCGCCCTGGCGCTGGGTGATCCCGCCGTATGCGCGGCGAATCCGGGCTGCGTGCCACTCAACCTGTTTGGCGGCCCCGGCACGCTCACGCCCGAGATGCTCGCCTACATCCAGCCGGTGGTGCGTGACCGCAGTCAGCAGACCCTGGATGTGTTCACCGCCAACCTGTCGGGTGATCTGATCGACTTGTGGGCGGGGCCGTTGTCGTTCGCCGTCGGTGCCGAGCACCGCCGCTATGAAGGGTCCTACCAGCCCGATCCGCTGACAGTGGCCGGGTTCTACAACGGCGTTCCGTCATTGCCGACATCCGGTGAATACGACGTCACCGAGGCGTATGTCGAGCTCAATGTGCCGCTTATCCCCCGAGACTCGTTCGGCAAGAGCCTGGACCTGAGCCTGGCCGGTCGCTATTCGGACTACTCCACTTTTGGCGGCCAGTTCACCCCGAAGTTCGGGCTGCGCTGGCAGGTCGCCGATGAACTGCTGTTCCGGGCCACCTACGCCGAGGGCTTCCGTGCACCGTCGATCGGTGAGCTGTTCGGCTCGGCCAGTCGCGCTGACCTGCAGATCGACGACCCCTGCCTGGTCGGACTGGACGGCAGCGCGCCAACCGGCAACGCCGGCAACTGCACCGCACTGGGCGTGCCGGTCGGCGCGGAGCAGACCAACGGCCAGATATCGGTCACCACCGGCGGCAACATGGAACTCGATCCCGAGACGGCGCGCAGCTTCACCGCCGGCATGGTGTTCAGTCCCAGCTTCGCCAGCGCCGTGGCGTGGTCGGATCGGCTGGACTTCGAGTTGACCTTCTACCGCCACGCGATCGACGGCGCCGTCCAGGCCATCGATGCCCAGACCCAGCTCGACCTGTGCGTGGCCTCGCTGGACCCGCTGTATTGCAATGGCATTACCCGGTCCTCGATCGGCAGCATCAACGGGTTCAGCAATCGCTTGACCAACCTGGGCTCGATCAAGACCAGCGGCTGGGATGCCGATGTGTTCTGGACCTTGCCCGAGAGCGCGGCAGGGGTGTTCAAGCTGGCCTGGCAAAACACCTTCGTGGCCCATTACGAGGCCGTGGGTGCCTCCGGCCAGGCGCAGCCGCGCACGGTCGGGGTGGAAGTGACCGACAGCGCAATTCCGGACTGGACCTCGACCGCCAGCCTGGATTGGCGTCGCGACCAGTGGAATGCCTCGTGGAGCATGCGTCACATCAGCGAGCTGGAGGAGCAATGTGGCGATGCGGTGTCGTTCCCGGTCTGCAGCAACCCGGCCGAAGGCACCAACACGCTCGACGCGATCACTTATCACGACCTGCAGGTGGGTTACGAGTTTGACTGGTTCAAGGGCCTGCAGTTGACCGGCGGCGTCAACAACGTGTTCGACAAGGATCCACCGCTCTGCCTGTCGTGCTCGCTCAATGGCTACGACGCCTCGACCTACGACATTCCCGGCGGCCGCTACTTCTACGTGCGGGCCAACCTGCGCTTCTGATCAACCAAGGCCGGTCGGCGCAAGCTGACCGGCGACTGGGGAAATTGTCGTCATTCCCCGCAATAAGCCGTCATCCCCGCAATAAACCGTCCCGCAATAAACCGTCATCCCCGCGAAGGCGGGGATCCAGGGACTTTCAAGCCGTTGGTGCCGCCGCTCGCCTAGACCAACGACGCGTCGGGGACATCCAGCTCCAGCGACATGGCCAGATGGTCGGAATGCGCGGCCGGCATCGCGCAGGCGCCCGAGCAGCTCAGCCCGTCGCCGATCAGGATGTGGTCGATCGCACGCTGCGGTCGCCAGCTGGGGAAGGTGGCCACCGCGCACTCGGGGGGCTGCAAGCGGGTGTTGCGAAACAGCGTCTGCATTTCCGGGCGGTCGATGGCGCAGTTGAAATCACCCATCAGCACCGCATGGGGATTGTCCTGCAGCAACTCGGCAATGAAGCCCAGCTGCGCGCTGCGCGAGTTCGCACCCAGTGACAGATGGGCAATCGCGATGACCAGGCCGTCCTCGCCGTGGCCAAAGCGCGCCAGCAGCACCCCGCGTCCGGAGATCCGGCCCGGTAGCGAATGGTCGGTCACCTCGATCGGCTCCAGCTTGCTGAGCAGGCCATTGGCGCTGGAGGCCACCCCGCCCATGCGGCGGTTCGGCTGGTGACTCCAGTAATCGAAGCCGCCACGCTGGGCGAGGTAATGGGTCTGGTTGGTGAAACCCGAACGCAGGCTGCCAGGATCGGCCTCGTTGAGGCCGACGATGTCGTACTGGCCGGCCAGTTGGGCAATCAGGTCCAGGCTGCCGCGCTTGTTACCGGCGGGTAATACATGCGACCAACTGCGCGCGACATAGTCGTGATAGCCCCGGGTGCTGGAGCCGGCCTGGATATTGGCGCTGAGCACGCGCAGCCGGCGCGAACCTTCCGGTGGCGTCGCCACGGGAGGGATCTCGTCGATGCGCTCAGCGCCAGAAGTCGCCATGGTTATGCCGTTCCCAATCAGCCGTTGTCGGCTTCGGTCGGGGTGGCGACTTCCTCACTGGCCGGGGCGGCGTCCTGGCGGGCGGCGCGCTCTTGGGCGATCAGGTGCTCGGCGATACGCAAGTGCTCGTCCCAGCTCTGGCCGGTGACGCGGTACTTGCCATCGACGATCAGGGTTGGGGTGGAATCCACGCCGCTGCGCTGCAGGAACTGCTGGGCACGACCCATCTTGGCGTTGATCGCGAAGCTCGCCATGGTGCTGGCGAACTGTTTGGGATCCGCGCCATAGGCCGCGTAGAACTGGGCAATCTGCTCGTCACTGGAGTCCGCCCCCAGGCTGCGGTCGATATGGATCGCCTTGAACATCGCGTCGTGGGTCTGCGGCAGCAGGCCGGTGGCCTGCGCGGTGAAGAACGCCTTCGCATACGGCATCCAGAAGCCGCCGAACGGTGCCGCTACCGGCGTGAACTGCACGTCAGCCGGCAGTTTGGCGGCCCAGGCACTGACCATCGGCTCGAAACTTGCGCAGGCAGGGCAGGTATAGCCAAACACCTCCACGACTTCGATCTTGCCGCTGTTGGGCTGGTAGGGCTCGCCACCGGCGATTTCCACGTAATCGGTGCCGGCGACTGGCGCCGGGCCGACCGGAGCAACGATCGGCCCCGGTGTACGGACAGGTGCCGCGGTCGCCGGGGTAGTCGTGGTGGGTGCCGGCGCGGCCGTTGTGTTGGCTGCGGGCGTAGCGGGAGTGGGCGCGGGCGTGGGCGCATCGGCCGAGCAGGCGGCGAGGGCGAGCACGCCTGCCAGGGCCAGGCCGAAACGGGGCAGTAGAGCCAATCGCAAGGTCATGGGTAGATCTCCGGAAGATAAACAAAGAATGCGGGGTGGTGCAGGCTGGCCCAAGGATAACCAGCGCCATGGTGGGAGAGTGTGCACGGTGCACGTTCCGGAATTCAGGATTCCCGGACGTCGTCGATGAACTCGTTGTTGGTGGTGTCAGTGCTGGTGATCTCAGTGCTTTGGCTGCGCGCGCCGCGAGCGTTCCAGCTCGACCAGCTTGGCGGCGTTGTCCAGCAGGTCGCTGGCGCTGCTGCCCAGCACCCGGTATTTGCCGTCCACGATCAACGTGGGTGTGCCTTCCACGCCGCTGCGCAGCAGGAAATCGCGTGCTTGTTTCAACTGGGCCTTGATCGCCGGGCTGGTCATGGTTTTGGCGAACTGCTCCGGATCGGCGCCGTAGCGGGCGTAAAACGCCGCGATCTCCGCAGGTGTTGCACCGCTGATGGGCAGGCTGTGCTCCTGGTGCAATGCGCGGAACATTGGAGCGTGGGTCCGTGCCACCAGCCCCTGGGCCTGCGCGGTGTAGAACGCCTGCGCATAAGGTATCCAGTAACCACCGAAGGGAGCGGGCACCTCGACGAAATTGACGTCGGAGGGGAGCTTCGCTTTCCACGCGCTCACCAGTGGTTCGAAGTGCGCGCAGTGGGGGCAGGTGTAGCCGAACACTTCGACCACCTCGATCTGGCCGGCTGGCGTGGCGAATGGGGCGCCATCGGGAATCTCGATGTAATCGGTACCGGCAACCAGATCTCCCGTTGGCGCTGCGGCGAACCCGATCATCGGCAACGCCACGAACATGCCCGCGATAGCCGCCCGGGCCAGGACTGTCCGGATCAGGAGCGCGCCACCAATCCGACGCGAACGGAACAGGTGAGTTTTTGCGAAACCGTGGTTCATCAGCGGGTATCTTTCAAACAAGAGCGCCGACCGCAAGGATACGGTCGGCGCAATGAACAGTTGCGGGTGCAGGTCCGGCCGGTGTCGGATGACCTGAACGAGAGTGCGGTTCTGCTCAGCCTTCCGATACCGGTTCGGCTTCCGGTTCCACTGGCGTGGCGGGCTCGGTTGCCTCGGCGGCCTCAGCGGAGTTGGTGTCGGTCGCTTCCGCCTCGGTCTCGGTCGCCTCTGCCTCGGCTTCGGTTGCACCTGCCGCTGCAGCGTCCGCTGCTGGTGCATCGGTGGCCCCGGCGCTCGCATCGACGGCAGGTACGGCTGCAACGGGCGCTGCCGGCGCGGGAACTACCATCGCAAGCTGGTCATTTGCCGCCGGGTGCAGGCCCTGCAGGTAGCTTGCCAGTGCGCCGATCTCCTGATCGGTCAATGGCTTGGTGATGGTCGCCATCATGTCAAACAGGTGGGAGTCTTCGCGATCACTGACCCCGGCGCGGTACATCTCCAGTCGCTGTTGGGTATAGGCCGCCTGCTGACCTGCCACATGCGGATAGGCCGGGCCGGGGTTGCCGGCGCCGTCCGGACCGTGACATGCCATGCATGCCGGGATACCGCGTTCGGCGTCGCCGGCCAGGAACAATTGCTCACCCACCTCGTAGAACTTCAGGCCCTCGTAGGGCCCCGACGCGACCAGGCTGTCGTCGGCAACGCCGGCACCGGACTCCTGGGTGGCGTAATACGCGCCCACATCGCGCGCGTCCTGGGCGCTGAGCATGTCGGCGAAGGGCTTCATCACCGCGGCCATGCCGCCACTGCGCTCACCGCTCTTGAACAACGCCAGTTGATTGGCGATGTAGCGCTCGCTCTGGCCGGCCAGGCGGGGGTACATCTCGATCGCCGGATTACCGTCCAGACCGTGGCAGGCCGCGCAGGTGCCGGCCAGGGTCTGGCCATTTTGCGCATCGCCCCAGGTGGCGGTTTCCGTGGCCGCAGGATCCAGCGGCGCCGTCTCCACCGGTGCGACGTCGGGGATCGGGGTGACCGTGGTCTGGGCATAGGCAACCGCGGCAACCGCCGCGAGGACGGTGATACCGACGATGCCAAGGACGCGGGCGTGGCTCATGGGGCTGGGCTCCGGAAAACGCTGAAGTGACGATCGTGAACGGTCGTCTAACCGCAGAATTATCGTCGGCACGCGCGGCGGGGTCAACGCGGCGTCAATGCGGGCACGGCGCGATGACGCTTCGGGCCGGGCCACGGTCACGTCAGGGCAGCGACCCGGTTGGTATTGCCGGCGCACTCGAGGCTTCCGGCGTGCGATCCTATGCCCATGTCAAAACATCTTGTCCGTGCCCAGTACCTGCTGGCTGCCCATACTCCCCAGCAGCTGCCGCCCGACGGTGGCTTCGAGGTGGCGTTTGCCGGCCGCTCCAACGCGGGCAAGTCCAGCGCGCTCAACGCGATCTGCCAGCAGAACGCCCTGGCACGGGTTTCCAAGACCCCGGGCCGGACCCAGCAACTGGTGTTTTTCGCCCTGCCGCCGTCCACCGATCGCTTCCTGGTCGATCTGCCCGGTTACGGCTACGCCAAGGTGCCCAAGGATCTACAGGCGCATTGGCAGGCGTTCCTGGACCGGTATTTCCGTACCCGCGAAGCCCTCAAGGGTCTGGTCGTGGTGATGGATATCCGCCATCCGCTGAAGGAATACGACAAGCAGATGCTCGGTTATGCGGTCAGTCGCGGCCTGCCGGCCCATGTGATCCTGACCAAAGCCGACAAGTTGAGCCGTGGCGCCCAGGGCACGGCCTTGCTGGAGGTGCGCAAGGCATTGCAGGCCGAACACGGCGATGCAGTCAGCGTGCAGCTGTTTTCCGGCGAGTCCAAATTGGGCGTCGATGAGGCGCGTCGGGTAATCGGCGGCTGGCTGCAGTTGTAGGAGTACTTCGCGCGGCTGGGCTCACTGGCGCGATGCAGTGTTGCGTTGCGTGGAGTCATCGATGCTGGCGGCGATCTACACTGCGGGTCTTGCGTGTGCGGCTGTCATGCCGCATATCCAGTTCCAATGATCCAGCCCAACGAGGTGCGCGTGTCCGGTCCCAGTCACGTCGAGGAAGTTTCGATCCAATCACGCGCTCAACTGGTCGAGTACCTCAGCTCGGGAACTCGCACGCGCGATGACTGGAAGATCGGCACCGAGCACGAGAAGTTCGGCTTCCGGTTTGATGACCTGCGTCCGCCGACTTTTGATGGCGAGGGCGGGATCGAGGCGCTGCTCAAGGGCCTGGTCCAGTTTGGCTGGGTACCGGTGGAGGAGCACGGCCGGGTGATTGCATTGACCCGCGACGGTGCATCGGTGTCGCTGGAGCCGGCCGGCCAGCTGGAATTGTCCGGCGCCCCGTTGGATACCCTGCATGACACCTGTCGCGAGGCGGCCTCGCACCTGCGCGAAGTGCGCGCGGTGGCCGAGCCGATGGGCCTGGGTTTCCTGGGCATGGGCTTCCAGCCCAAGTGGCGGCGCGACGAGATGCCGTGGATGCCCAAGGGGCGCTACAAGATCATGCGCGAATACATGCCCAAGGTCGGTAGCCTCGGCCTGGACATGATGACCCGCACCTGCACCGTGCAAGTCAACCTGGATGTCGCCTCCGAAGCCGACATGGTGAAGAAGTTCCGGGTCTCGCTGGCGTTGCAGTCGATTGCGACCGCGTTGTTTGCCGACTCGCCGTTCACCGAGGGCAAGCCCAACGGCTTCCTGTCGTACCGCTCGCATATCTGGACCGATACCGACAACGATCGCTCCGGGCTGCTGGACTTCGTGTTCGAGGACGGCTTCGGCTACGAGCGCTACGTCGATTACCTGCTCGACGTGCCGATGTACTTCATCTACCGCGACGGTGAATACATTGATGCGTCGGGGCAGTCATTCCGCGACTACCTCGCCGGCAAGCTGCCGGCGCTTCCGGGGCAGTTGCCGACCCTGCAGGACTGGGCCGACCACACGACCACGGCGTTTCCCGAAGTGCGGCTGAAAAAATACCTGGAGATGCGCGGTGCGGACGCCGGGCCGTGGAACCGGATCTGCGCGTTGCCGGCATTCTGGACCGGCCTGTTGTATGACGACACCGCGCTGGATGCGGCCTGGGACCTGGTCAAGGATTTCAGTCTTGAGGAGATCCACGCCCTGCGCAGCGGCGTGCCGAGGCAGGCATTCAAGATGCCTTTCCGTGGCGGCACCGTGCTCGACCTGGCCCGCCGTACGGTGGAGATCTCCGCCCACGGGCTGGCGCGCCGTGCCCGGCTCAATGACAACGGCAGTGACGAGTCGATCTTCCTCAGTCCGTTGATGGAGTTGGTTGAGGCGGGCGAGACCCCGGCAGAGCGGAAGCTGGCGCTGTTCCATGGCGTCTGGGATGGCAACGTCGACCCGGTGTTTCGCGAGTTCGCTTATTGACCATCGGTGGTGAAGTTCGCGCCAGGCTGCGACGTCACCGGGAGTCGGCCGCTGTTGCGTTAGCCTTGGGGGATGCAGATCCCAACCGATACGACCGACGACTCCCTGCGTAGCGTCGAGTTCGCACCCACCGACCAGTTTTTGCGCGAGGACGTCAAGCAACTCGGCGCGTTGGTGGGGGAGATCCTTGCCGAGCAACGCAGCCCGGACTTCCTGGCCCGGGTCGAGCGCCTGCGCCGCGCGGCGATTACCCGCCGCGAGAACGACGAGCCGGTAGCCGGATTGGCCGATGCCCTGGCGGGCACGCCGATTGAGCAGGCCAGTGACCTGGTGCGCGCGTTCTCGACCTATTTCCAGGCTATCAACCTGGCCGAGCGGGTCCATCGCATTCGCCGCCGCCGCGAGCACGAGCGTGCCGACCACGGTGCCCAGCCCGCCAGCCTGGACGATGTCATCCGTCGGCTCGCCGCGCAGGGCGTCGGTGCAGACGAGCTGGGCGCGGTGTTGTCGCGACTGCGGATCGAGCCGGTATTCACCGCCCATCCGACCGAGGCCGTGCGCCGGGTACAACTGAAGAAAGAACGCGAGGTCGTGACTTGCCTGGTCAACGACATCGACCGCGGCCGTACCCCGGCGGAGCGCGGTGCCGATCGCGAGCGTATGCGCATGGCATTGACCGCAAGTTGGCAGACCGTGGAGGCACCGGCCGCCAAGCCGAGTGTTGCTGACGAGTTCGAGCACGTCGGCTTCTACCTGACCGAAGTGTTGTACCGGGTCCTGCCCGTTTTCCATGAGGTCTTCCAGGCGGCATTGACCGAGCACTACGGGGACACGGCGGAGTTGCCCGACGTGCTCGGGTTTGGCAGTTGGGTCGGCGGCGACATGGACGGCAATCCCAACGTCGGCGCCGACACCATTGCCGCGACCCTGGCCCGGCAGCGGGCGCTGGTGCTGGCCGCGTATCGACGCGATATCCACAAGCTTGAAGACCTGCTGAGCCAGTCCCTGAGTCGGGTGGCAGTCAGTGAGGTGGTGATGGCCAGGGTCGACCAGTACCGCGATCTGTTGCCGGCCGGCGTCGAAAACCTGCATCCGCGCCATGCCGACATGCCGTATCGCAACCTGCTGACGCTGATGGCCGAGCGGTTGCGGATGACCACCCACGATGACCCGTCCGGTTATCCGGATGCGGCGAGCTTCGTGGCCGATATCGAGTTGATCCACCAAAGCCTGCTGGCCCACCGTGGCGAGCACGCCGGTGATTTCGCGGTGGTGCGCCTGCTGCGCCGTGCGCGCTGCTTCGGCTTCCATCTGGCCAGCCTGGACCTGCGCCAGGATTCGGCGATGCACGACGTCGCGCTGGCCGGCTTGCTGGATGACCCGCAATGGGAACAACGTGAGCCAGCCGAACGCGCGCGCAAGCTGCACGCGATGATGGATGGCAGCCTGGTGCCAAGCGCTGCCGATGCTGACGTGGCGCGTAGCACCCTCGACGTCTTCCGTACCGTGGGCCGGCTCCGCCCGCGCTACGGCCAACGGGTGTTTGGTCCGTACATCGTCAGCATGAGCCGCAGCGCGGCCGATGCGTTGGCGGTGCTGGCGCTGGCACGCCTGGCCGGCTGTGTGGAAAGCGATGACGGGCAAGCCAGCGACGCGCCATCCGTTGACGGCCAGGCCGGCACGACGATCGCCCATGGCGCGGTGCCACTGGACGTCGCTCCCCTGTTCGAGACCATCGCCGATCTGGAGGCCGCCGCCGACACCATGCGCGCGCTGTTTGCCGACCCGGTCTATCGCGCCCACCTGGTAGCGCGTGGCAACCGTCAGGTGGTGATGCTGGGATACTCCGACAGCGCCAAGGACGGTGGCATCGTCGCCTCGCGCTGGAGCCTGCAACAGACCCAGATTGCACTGACCGCGCTGGCCAACGAGAGCGGCGTGCGGATCATGTTCTTCCACGGGCGGGGCGGTTCCATCAGTCGCGGCGGGGGCAAGACCGAGCGAGCGGTGATCGCCGCCCCGCGGGGTTCGGTCGACGGCACCCTGCGACTGACCGAGCAGGGCGAGGTGATCCACCGCAAGTACGGCATTCGCGCTCTGGCACTGCGTAACCTGGAGCAGACCACCGGCGCGGTGTTGCGTGCGAGCCTGCGGCCGCGACCTGATGATCCTCGCGAGGCCCAATGGCGCCGCGTTGCCAGCCAGATGGCCGCCGACGCCAGTGCGCATTACCGCGCGCTGATCCACGAACATCCCGATTTCACCGCCTACTTCCGCGCCGCCACCCCGATCGACGTGATCGAACGGCTGCGCATCGGATCGCGTCCGAGCAAGCGCACCGGTGCCGGCGGAGTGGAGTCGCTGCGGGCGATTCCGTGGGTGTTCTCGTGGGCGCAGAACCGCTCGGGCCTGACCGCCTGGTACGGCGTCGGTACTGCGATGGAGCGTGCATTGGCAAGCCACGGGCAGGAAATGCTGGCCGAGATGGCCCGGGACTGGCCGTTCTTTGCCGCCCTGGTGGACGACATCGAAATGGTCCTGGCCTCCTCCGACCTGGGGATCTTCGAGCGCTACTCGCAGCTGGCCGCCGATGTGCCAGCCTCGACCGGGAAGGGCGATCTGCACGCGCTGATGCACCCGGGAATCGTCGCCGAGTTCACCCGCACCCGCGATGCCGTGCTGGCGATCAAGGGCGAGGACGAGCTGTTGGCCCGGGACCTGCGCCTGCGCCAGTCGATCCGCCTGCGCAATCCCTATGTCGATCCCATCAGCCTGTTGCAGGTCGACCTGCTGGCACGCTGGCGGGCCGGCGAGCGCAACGACGATGCGCTGCTGCAAGTGTTGATGGCGACCGTCAACGGCATCGCCGCGGGAATCCAGAATACGGGTTGAGGCCCGGAGCGGAAATCCTGGCCAATTCGTGCCTGCGCTAGAGGATCTCGTACCGGCGCAACGTCCAGAGCACCTCGTAGCCAACGGCCGCAAGTGCGAAGATGCCGTGGAACCGCGAGTTGGTGGTCTTCATCGCCACCAGGCTCAACACGATGTAGGCGACGTTGCGCACGATGTATTCGGGGCCAAGGTTCTCGAAATACGCCTGCCCCTTTATCCAGGTGTCGATAAAGTCTATGGCGAATACCATGGCCAGCAGGCCAAAGAACCAGCGCCTGCGGGAATAGAAATGTTCCCGGTAATCCGCGTCGTCATCCACGCGCTCGGGCAAGGTAAACGCACACAGCAAGTACAGCACCAGTGCGTAGATCGAGATGAACACGTAGATCTCGATGTCCCACGTGACCATGTAGGACAGGCGGAACTGCCACCACCAGAAGTGCAACAGGTACAGGAAGACGAACAGGGTCCACACCAGGTGGGTCCAGTACACGTGGCGGCGCGCGCGATGCACCATCAGGCCGGCGAAATTACGCAGCAGATGTGTGAGCCCCAGGCCGATGATCATGCCGACCAGGATTCTCACATGGGTGAACAGCAGGGCGGGGTCTGGGACGTGCTGCATGGGCCCGGTCACGTTCATCATCAATGATGGTGGACTGAAGTCGAGCCAAACTAGCACACGCGGAACGGGGCGGGACGGGCCCACGACTATCACGCGATGGTGACGGAGGTGTTGCTACCACTGGCCGAGCTGACGACGAAGAGTCGGCCACGGACGACGCCGATCCTGCTTAGGGAGCGACACCATGAAACCTGGCTATGTAGTGATAGTTATGGCATCGCTGGCGTTTGCCGGCTGCACGGACTCCTTCGAGACGGGTTCGCCGGTTGACACAGCCGCTGCGCAGGCGGAAGCGGAGGCATCTGCACAGACGGAACAAGACGGCTCCGACGCGAATGCGGAAGCAACCGACACGACGGCAGGAGAGGCCGCGGTCGAGCAGGCGATCGAAACCAATCTTGGTGACGCCGCCGCCTACCGGGCGACGTTTGATCGTCTGCAGCAGGGCGTGGGATCGGCGGACAAACAGGCCGTTGCGGCGTTGGTGTCGTATCCGATCAATGTCGAGATCGACGGCAAACCGCGCGTGATCCGGGATGCCCAGGCATTCATCGAGCTGTGGGACCAGGTCATCACCCCCGGGATCGCCTCGGTCATCACGTCCCAGCAGTTCGCTGACTTGCGGGTCAACTACCAAGGGGTGATGTTCGGCGATGGTCAGGTCTGGCTCACCGGCATCTGCCGTGACGATGCCTGTGCCGCCAGCGACATCCGGGTGGTCACGATCCAGTCGGGACCGGCGTCACCCGACCCCCTCGCTTTCACCGTGAACGTGACGCTGTCGGATTCGGCGAAAGAGCAGTTCAGCAGCTCAGGAGAGACGGTGATCGTCGGCGCGACGTACTTTGCCGACCCCGCGGCGGACGCCGGAGAGGATGTCATCAATGACGTAGGCCAAGTCGATCTTGGCAGCGCGCTGGTGACGCTTCCCGGTGAAGGCCAGGCGGCGTTCGGCAGCGGCGGGCTGCAACGCGACCGGCTCGACCTCATCGAAGGCGAGCCCCAGGTAAATATAAACGTCTGGTCGGGGCGCAAGTCCTCACCCGACAACCTGCTGGATTGCGACATGTTCCAGGACGCGATCGCGGTGGCGGCAAGCCAGCCGGTCGCGATCGATTGCCGCCTGCTCGATGAAGGCAACCAGGGAGCATAGGGGAGGCGAGGATGCGTTGGAGAGTTTTCGGTTGCCGCCATCGCGCCGGGTCATTCCCGGGTGATGCCCTGTCGATCATCACCGCCAGCCTCCTGTTTCCGCTATGGCTGCTGTGCGCCGGACTCGCCACGGCGGCGCAGGACACAGCGGCTGTGCCGGATGCGGTGCCGCAGGACGCGCCCGAAGCCCGCGCAGACCGACTTCGCGTCGGCATTTATGCCAGCCCGCCGTTCGTGATGAAGGACAGTACCGGCGGCTACACCGGGATGGCAGTGGACCTGTGGGAAGAATCGGCCAAGGGGTTGGGCTGGAATTACGAGTACATCGAACAGGAGACGATCAGCGACCTGGTCGAGGGCCTGGAGAGCGATCGCCTGGACGTGGGCCTCACCAACCTGTCGGTGAACCAGGAACGTGCCAGACGCATCAACTTCACCCAGCCCTGGTACGACGGCGGCTTCCGGATCATGATTCACAAGGAAGGCAACACCGGCTTCTGGGCCGTGGTCGCCGGCCTCAGGAAATCCGGGCACCTGCGCGCGTATGCGTGGATCTGCGCGATCATTGTCTTCGCCACGGTCCTGCTGACCCTGTTTGACCGCCGCTTCGACGAAAACTTCACACGGCGCTGGCCGGACGGCGTTGCCGAGAGTTTCTACACGGTGATGTCGGTGACCACGTCGGGCAAGCCGCCGTCGCGCAAGAACCTGTTCGGGTGGGTCGGGCGCCTCTGGCAGGGGTTGTGGCTGGTGTGCGGGATCGCGGTGCTGGCTTACCTGACCTCGTCGGTGACCAGCGTGATGACGACCCTGTCACTGACCAGTCGCATCAACAGCATCGCCGACCTGGCGGGCAAGACGGTCGGGGTGCGCGATGGCAGCACCGGCGAGGAGTACGCGCTGTCGACCGGGCTGAACATCCATCGCTACGACAACGTCGAGCCGGCGGTGGAGGCCTTGAGGAACGACAGGATCAGCGGGCTGATCGGTGACGCGGCAGTACTGGAGTACTACCAGCACACCCATCCGGGCGCCGGCGTGACGGTGGTCGGGGATATCTTCAGCCCGCAGAGCTACGGGTTCGCATTGCAGAAGCACAGCGAGATGACCAAGCCATTGACGGTGGAGTTGCTCGGGCTCAAGAAGAGCGGCTACCTGGCGGAAGTCAACGAGGAGTACTTCGGGCCGGCGCAGTGACTTGCCCCGGTTGCCGGCGACAAGCCGACCCTGACCGCACCGCCTATCATTGGAGCCAACCCCGCACTGGAGCCCGATCATGAAATCCCGCGCCGCCGTCGCTTTCGAAGCCGGCAAGCCCCTGCAGATCGTCGAAATCGACGTTGAGCCGCCGCGCGCCGGCGAGGTGCTGGTGAAGATCTCCCACACCGCGTTGTGCCACACCGATGCGTTTACGCTGTCGGGCGATGACCCGGAAGGCGTGTTCCCGGCGGTGCTCGGTCACGAGGGTGGTGGCGTGGTGGTCGAGGTGGGTGAGGGCGTCACCAGCGTCAAGCCCGGCGACCACGTGATTCCGCTGTACACGGCGGAATGCGGCGTGTGCAAATTCTGCACCTCGGGCAAGACCAACCTGTGTTCGTCGGTGCGGGCCACCCAGGGCAAGGGACTGATGCCGGACGGCACCACGCGGTTCTCCTACAACGGTGAGCCGATCCATCACTACATGGGCTGCAGCACGTTCAGCGAGTACACGGTCGTGGCCGAGGTGTCGCTGGCCAAGGTCAATCCCGACGCGCCGCTGGAGAAGGTCTGCCTGCTCGGCTGCGGGGTGACCACCGGCATCGGTGCCGTCCACAACACAGCGAAGGTGAAACCGGGCGACACGATTGCCGTGTTCGGCCTGGGCGCGATCGGGCTGGCGGTGATCCAGGGCGCGGTGCAGGCGAAAGCCGGGCGGATCATCGCGATCGACACCAACCCGGACAAGTTCGAGCTGGCGAAGTCGATGGGCGCGACCGACTGCGTCAACCCGAAGGATCATGACAAACCGATCCAGGACGTGATTGTGGAGATGACCGACGGCGGCGTGGAGTTCAGCTTCGAGTGCATCGGCAATGTCAACGTCATGCGGGCCGCGCTGGAGTGCTGCCACAAGGGCTGGGGCGAGTCGGTGGTCATCGGTGTCGCCGGCGCGGGCCAGGAAATCAGTACCCGGCCCTTCCAACTGGTCACCGGCCGGGTCTGGCGCGGTTCCGCGTTCGGCGGCGTCAAGGGACGCTCCGAGTTGCCGGGCATGGTCGAGCAGGTGATGCGCGGTGAGATCGACCTCGATCCGTTCATTACCCACCAGTTGCCGCTGGAACGCATCAACGAGGCCTTCGACCTGCTGCATGAAGGCAAGTCGATCCGCACGGTGATCCACTACTGACGGGGAGCGCACATGCAACGTATCGAACAACACGCATGCTTCGGCGGCAGTCAGGAAGTCTGGCAACACGCCTCCAGCACGCTGGGCTGCGACATGAAATTCGCGGTCTACCTGCCGCCACAGGCAAGGCAGGGCCCGTGCCCGGTGCTGTACTGGCTGTCGGGGCTGACCTGCAATGAGCAGAACTTCATCACCAAGGCCGGTGCCCAGGAGTACGCCGCGCAGCATGGCGTGATCCTGGTCGCCCCCGACACCAGTCCGCGTGGCGAGGGTGTCGCCGACGACGAGGCCTACGACCTCGGCCAGGGGGCGAGCTTCTACCTCAACGCCACCCGCGAGCCGTGGGCGGCGCAGTACCGGATGTATGACTATCTGGTGCAGGAACTGCCGGCGCTGGTGGATTCGCATTTTCCAACCACTACGGCGCGGGCGATCAGTGGCCATTCGATGGGTGGCCACGGCGCACTGGTGATCGCGTTGCGCAATCCCGGCATGTACCGCAGCGTATCGGCGTTCGCGCCCATCGGTGCGCCCAGCCAGGTGCCGTGGGGCGAGAAGGCCTTCAGCAACTATCTCGGCGACGACCGCGAACAATGGAAGCAGTGGGACGCCAGCGCGCTGATTGCCGGCGCCGGCGAACGTCTGCCGTTGTTGATCGACCAGGGCGATGCCGACGACTTCCTCCAGACCGAGCTCAAACCCGAACTGCTGCGTGCCGCCTGCGAAGCCGCCGGCCATCCGTTGACGCTGCGCCTGCAGCCCGGTTATGACCACAGCTACTACTTCATCGCCAGCTTCATCGGCGAGCACATCGCCTACCACGCGAAGGCGCTGAAGGGCTGAGCCGCCGGGGTTCAGAGCAGCGGTTGCGCCGGGTTCGCCAGATGGAAATCGGTAAACGCGAACCGGCCGTCACGCAACACGGTTTCCCCTTGTCCCAGGCGCAGTGCCGTGGCGAACATCGGGCCATCGTGAACCAGGGTGTGGAACTCGCCGTTCTCGCCGCAAGGGTCGCAGCGGTCGGGTAGCTCGGCCAGCAATGACGCATCGAGTGATCGACCGCTGAAGCCGGCGTCGAGTTGTTGGGTATCCACGCAACAAAGACGGGTGCGCAGGCCGCCGGCGATCATCTCCCGGGCCAGGGAAGCGGTATCGGCGCCGAACAGCGGGGTCTCGATCCGCCAGCCATGGCGATCGCACAATGCCTCTCGCCAGGCACGTACATCGGCCAGCAACAGGTCGCCGAAGGCGATGGTGTCGATGCCGGGCCAGCGTTCGCGCGCGGCCGCCAGGGTTGCGGCGAAGGCCGCCTCGTAGGTGTCGTTGTCGCCGCCGTGCGGGATCACCGACTCCAGCAACGGCAACCCCACGGCGGCGACCTGCGCGTAAAGCACATCCCGGCGGATGCCATGCATGGCGACGCGATCGAAGTCCCCGTTGAGCGTGGTCAGCAAGCCGACAACGCGGACATCGTCGCGCTGGCGCAGATGGTGCAGCGCCCAGGCCGCGTCCTTGCCGCCGCTCCAGGCGAGCAGGAGGTCCTTTTTCATGCGTACGGTAGCGGCGTGGCGCGCGGGCTCAAGCGGCGGTCACGTCGCGCAGTTCCCAGGCGCTGCCGGCCAGCAGTCGCAAACGTTGTTTGAGCACGTTGCCGGGGATGGACGTGGTGACCACCAGGTCGATGTGCAAGTCATCCTGGGCACCTTCCACGGTCGCCCCGGGGTCGGTCGCGGCAAGGGAGCGGTCGACCTCGTCGGGCTGGTCCTGCTTGCGGCGCCAACGCTCGAACAAGGCATTGCTGCGCAGTGCGTCCTGCAGCTCCGCGGCGAAGCCGGGGCCGCTGTGTGCGGTGAACGACAGGTCCGGATCAGCACCGCGGGCACGGGCCCCGTCGGGCAAGGTGATGTAGTAACGAGTGGCCATGCAGCCTCCTTCAGCGGTGGATGACAGCCTAGTCGCGACGGCATTGGGTCTTCGTGAAATCACGCCGTCGGTTCAATCCAGGTGCACGTGCGCGCCGTGGCCCTTGGGACAATGGCAGACCGCGGTAGGACCGAATTCGGTGCCGAAGGTCTGGCCGTCGCGGTGGCGCTGCCAGTAGAAATTCGGCTCCGGGGTCTGGTCGTTGCCGATCTCGGCCATGTCGGCGTCGACATCGAACAACCGACCGTCGACCATCACGTAACGGGTATCGATGGTGGCGCGGATGTCCTCCAGCGGGTTGCTGTTGAGCACCACCAGGTCGGCCTGCTTGCCGACTTCCAGCGAACCGATGTCGCCGTCCAGCCCGAGGTAGTCGGCACCATCGATGGTGGCCGCGCGCAAGGCCTCGAAATTGCTGAAGCCGCCGTGGGTCAGCAGCCAGATCTCCCAGTTGGCGCTCAGGCCCTGCAACTGGCCGTGGCCGCCGATCTGGATGCCGACGCCGGCATCGCGCAGGACCTTGGCGGCCTTGGCCACATCGACGTGGTGATAGTCCCAGTCCGGCGCGGTCTCGCGGCGGATGCTGCGCGCATCCAGCGTCTCGCGCGGGAAGAAGCGGTTGAGCTTGTCGTTCTCCCACACGTTGTCGCGCGCGTACCACCAGTACTCGCCCGACAGGCCGCCGTAGCTGACCACCAGGGTCGGGGTGTTGCGCACGTCGGTCTGCGACCACAGCTCGACCACGTCCTTGTACAGCGGCGCGACCGGGATGTTGTGCTCGATGCCGGTGACGCCGTCGAGGATCATGGTCATGTTGTGGTGGAAGGTCGAACCGCCTTCCTCGACCACCAGCATGCCCAGCTCCCTTGCGGCGGTGTTGATCTGCTGGCGTTGCTCGCGGCGCGGCTGGTTGTAGCTCTTGACCGAGAACGCGCCGTTGGCCTTCATCCGGCGCAGGTGGCTGCGGGCGTCGTCGAGCGAGTTCACCTCCGCCTTGAAGTCGCCATCGGCGCCGTACAGGATCGTGCCGGTCGAGAAGATCCGCGGGCCGACCATCTTGCCGGCCTTCTGCAACTCGGCCTCCGAGAACACGAACTCGGTGGTCGCCGACGGGTCGTGCATCGAGGTGATGCCGAACGCGAGGTTGGTGTAGTACGCCCAGTTTTCCTGCGGCACGACCCCCTGGCCGAAGTGCGCGGCGTGGGCGTGGACGTCGATGTAACCGGGCAGGATGGTCTTGCCGGTCGCATCGATGACGTTGGCGCCGGCCGGCACCTGCACCGCATCGCTGGTGCCGACCGCGACGATCTCGTCACCGCGCAGCACGATGGTGCCGTTCTCGATGACGTCCTCGGAATCCTCCGCATCGCGCATGGTGATGATCCGAGCGTTGGTGAACGCGACCAGTTCGTCGGGCGCGTCGATCGGCACGGTCAGCCCGACCGCGATGCCGCCGCCGTGGACCGGTGCGGGGATCTCCGTCGGCGCGCCGGGCAGGAATGCGACGCTCTCATCGAGCCTGCGCGAGTGGTACCTGTCGCCGACCATCCAATGCAACGATTCCGAGTCGGCTGCCCAGTGCAGGTAGCTGCCGACATCGGCGCTGACCGGCGTTACCGGGATTGCCTTGGAATCCTTGCCCAGTTCGATCGGCTTGCCGGTCGACACCATCGGTGCGACATAGGCGTTGAACAACTCGGTGAACGCGACCCACTTGCCGTCCGGGCTGACCTGCACCGCGTCGACGTACTTGAGGTTGAACACCTCGCGCGGGTCCTCGCCGTGCAGGCCGACCGACATCAACTTCTTCTCCAGACCGCCGCCGGTCAGGTACAGCACGCGGCTGCCGTCGTCGTTGAACTGCGGCGCGCTGCCCTTCTCGGCGACCCGCACCGGCTCGCCGCCGCCTGCAGGCATCACGTAAACGCCCCGATCAACCGACCACAGGCTGCCGGTCAGGCCGCTGCCGCCGGTCTTGGAGTAGACGATGCGCTTGCCGTCGGGCGAGAACCGCGGGTTGTAATAGAAACCCTTCTCGTCGGTCAGGCGGGTGCCCTTGCCGGAACCGTTGGCGTTGCGCACGTAGATCGCGCCCAACGCCGCGTCCGACCAGGTGGTGTAGAGCAGCTTGCCGCCGTCGGCGCTGAAGCTGGGCTCGTATTCGTACAGGCCCTCGTTGCCGGTCAGGCGTTTGGGCTCGCCGCCCGGCAGCGACTTGTGCCACAGCTTGCCGAGCGCGTGGAACACCAGCGTCTCGCCATCGGCCGAGGTGGCGACGTCGCGGATCATCTTCGGCGCGAAGCGGCCCTCGTCGATGACCTGCTCGAAGCGCAGCGGCTCGGTCACGGTCTGTTCGATCTGCGCGGTGAACGGAATTTCGGTCGCCTGGCCGCCCGGCATCGCGATCCGCCACAGCTTGCCCTGCGCCCACAGCACCACGGACCTGGAGTCGGGCATCCAGTCGAAGCCGGTGTACGGGCCGAAGATCGCCCAGGCTTCCTGCTGGTCGTGGCTGAGGCCGTCCCACACCGGTCGCACCTCGCCGCTGGCCAGGTCGAGCACGTGCAGCACCGACTTGTCGCGCACGCGCTTGACGAACGCCAGTGACTTGCCGTCGGGCGAGGGCTGCGGCCGCACCGCGCCACCGGGAGTCGCGAGCAGGGTGTCGGTCTTGCCGGTCTGGCGGTCGAGCCGCTTGATCGCGTAGATCACCCCATGCGGGTCGCGGTTGTAATTGAACGCGCCGCCGTCGCTGACATCCTCGGAGTAATACACGTAGCGGCCGTCGGGCGACACCGCCGGCTCGCCGAGATCCTGCTGGTCGTTCTTGCGCTCGGTCAGCTGCAGGCCTTCCTTGCCGCCGCTGACGTGGTACATCCACAGCTCGCCGGCGCCCAGTGAGCGCTCGGAGGTGAAGTGCTTGCGGCCGATGATGAAACGGCCGTCCGGGGTCCACGCCGGATTGTTGAGCAGACGGAAGTCTTCCTGCGTGACCTGCACCGGGTCGCTGCCGTCGGTATCAATGCGCCACAGGTTGTTGCCGCCGCCGCGGTCGGAGGTGAAGGCGAACTCGGCGCCGTCGGGCGAATAGCGTGGCTGCACGTCCCACGCCGGACCGCTGGTGATGCGCTGCGCCGTGCCGCCACCGATGGGCAGGCGGTACAGGTCGCCCAGCAGCGAGAACACCAGCTCGTTGCCATCGGGGGCGACATCGACATCCATCCAGGTGCCTTCATCGGTGCTGAAGCGCACCGTCCTGGTCGGGCCGTGCGCGGCGGTGATGTCCCATTTCTCTGCTTCTTCGTCCTCGCCATCGCGCTGGGTCCTGCCCTTGGCGGCGTCGGGCGCGGCCTGCGCGGGGTCGGTGCCGACCGGGTCGAGCGCGTCCTGCTCCAGTTGCACCGGATCCTCAGCGGTGTCGCTGGTGTCGCGATCCAGCGGCGGAGTCGGCGTCGGTTGCGGGGCGGGCTGCGGTGCCGGTTGCGGCGGCTTCGGCGGCGGGTCCTGCGCCAGCACGGGCAGGGCGAGGGACGCGGACAGCACGCTGGACAGCGCAAGGACAAGCAGGCGAGGGGTCATGGACAGGCACGCATGGCGGACGAATCGTGCAGCCTAGCCTGCATCCGACGCGCGGTCGTAGGCTGATAGTCCCGGATCGAGGCGTGGCCGTGTGACCGGCCACCCAGACTAGTCGAAGCGGATGCCGCCCTCGGACGCGAAGCCCACTACCACCGCGCCCTTGCCGACATTGACCATACCGGTCAGGCTCATCACGCTTTCGAACACCTCGATGTTGTTGGCGGCGCAGGCCGCGCGCAACTCGCCATAGCCCGGCAACTGGCGCATTTCGTCGAGTTCGCCGCCATAGCTAAGGCACACTGTCGGGGTCATCAAGCCGGTCTGGATGCGCTTGATGGTGCCGGCGAACACCTTTTCCACCGCCGCCTCGAAGCCCTTGATCTTGGCTGCCGGGCCAGTCTCGCCACGGTTGCAATGCAGCACCGGCTTGATGTCGAGCGCGCTGCCCAGCGCGGCGCTGAGCAGGCCGACGCTGCGATCGCCCTTCTTGCGGGCCCGGGCGCGCAGGTAGTACAGGTCGCGCGGCACCAGGTAGCCGTGGGTGTGCAGGGCGAGGTTTTCCAACCGTGCGCGGATCTTCGGCGCGCCCTCGCCGGCATCGCGTAACCGCACCGCCTCGACCGCGGTAATGCCCTGCGCGGCGAACAGGTTCTGGGTGTCGATCACGCGCAAAGCGAACGGCGTGTTGTTGCCAGCTGCGGCGCGCGTGGCCTTGTAGTCATTGAGGATCGCGAAGCCGGCCTGCTGGGCGTTGTCGAAGATCGGGCTGCGGCTCTTGGTGATGGTCATGCAGAACACGTAGTCGTAGTCGATCACCATCCTGCCCAGGAACAGCTCCTGGATCTGCTGCACCGTGAACGGCATGGTCTCGGCCTCGGCGCCGCCCTCGGCGACGTGCGCGTGCAGGAACTCCAGCGTCGCCTGCTCGTTGCGGTGATCGGCCAGCACCGCCTCCCCGATCCGCACCGTGATCGGCAGGATCGTCACGTCGTGTTGCTGCAGGTATTCCAGTGGCAAGTCGCAGGCCGAGTCGACAACCAGTCCAATGCGCATGAATCCCCCTGAAGGAAGTGACGACGGCGTCACAAAACACTTGCAGCATAGCGCCGCTGGGGTGGTCGTGCGTGGTGTCAGTCCGTGGTGTCAGTCCGACGCGCAGCTTGTCCGCTTCTGGCTGTTGGCGGTCCACGCATCTTTACGAAATCCTAACGTAACATTCCCTTCGTAGCCTATGCGGGCTCAGCGATGACGAGCTGATCCCCGCCCTCGATGGTTGGGTCGGTGCGCCGCTGCAGCGGACCCCTTTCAATCACGAGAACAGCATGTCGCATCGCAATCGGTCCACCCGCGTTTTCGCGCCGCAACCCAGGCCGCTGAGCCGGATCATCCACGGCCTGCTGATCGCCGGAATGGCATCGATGCCGCTGCAGGCCCTGGCCCAGAGCGAGTCGGACGCCCCGGCCGAGCCCACCGAACTCGACGCCGTCCAGGTGACCGGCAGCTACAGCCGCAGCCTCGAGCAGGCGGTGGATATCAAGCGCAGCAACATCGGCATCTCGGACTCGATCGTCGCCACCGACGTGGTCGACTTCCCCGAGCAGAACCTGGCCGAGGCGTTGCAGCGCATGCCCGGCGTGACCATCGAGCGCAACAAGGGCCTGGGCACCGCGGTCAACGTCCGCGGCCTGCCGTCCGACTACACCCACGTATCGATCAACGACCTGGCGACGGCCTCGGGCAGCGGCGGGCGCGACGTCGAGTTCGACATCTTTGCCTCGGAGATCATCCAGCAGGTCACGGTGCAGAAGTCGCCCATCGCCTCCGACGAGGAAGGCGGTATCGCCGGTTCGGTCAAGATCTCCACCGCGCGTCCGTTCGACTACAGCGAGCGCAAGCTGGCGTTCTCCGCGGAAGGTGCGCACAACTCCATCTCCGGCGAGACCGATCCCAAGTACTCGTTCCTGGCCAGCGACACCTGGGGCGACTGGGGCGCGCTGGTGTCGTTCTCCAAGGCCGAGCGCACCAACCGCACCGACTCCAACTCGGGCATCAACTTCCGCCCGATGTCGCGCTTCCTGGGTGCCGGCGGCGACCGCAGCGCGCAGGCGGCGTCGGTGCTGGAGCGCGATGCCGGGATCGTCGTGCAGGAGCCGAACAACAGCGACGAAACCAACCTCATCATCTTCCAGGACAAGGTCGGCGACCGCATCTACGTCAACGAGCAGGACAAGTGGGGCGCCACCGCGGCGCTGCAGTACCGGCCCAGCAGCGACTTCAGCCTGACCTTCGACGCCATGGTCGGCGGCTACGACACCACCGAGGACGAGTACGACGCCGCGGCCTACTCGGCCTCCAGCCGCAGCACGCTGGACACCATCCACGAGTACGACGCCATCACCCTGGACCAGTACGGCATGGTGGTGTTGCGTGACGTGTCCTACACCGCCACCCAGCACGAGTTCCTGAGCAAGGAGCGCATCAACAAGAGCGACTTCGGCCAGTACAGCGTGGCGCTGGACTGGAAGGGCGACAGCTGGACCGTCGATGGCCTGCTCGGCTATTCCGGTGCGGAAAAGACCCTGGACCACGCCAACCTGAAGCACGTGGCCTATGCGCCTTCGCGCACGCGTTGGACCGACACCGGCGGCGAGACGATCACCAGCGGTGACCCGGCCACCATCGACATGTACGACGCGCCGGAGAGCTACCTGTTCGAGGCGTACGAGACCAGCCTGGAAAAGGTGAGCGACGACAAGTACGCCGCGCAGGTGAACTTCCGCAAGACGCTGGACCTGGCGTTCTTCCCGGCGCTGCACAACGTGCAGTTCGGTGCCCGTTACACCGACAAGTCGAAAGAGCGCAATCGCGGCGAACGCAACATCAAGGGACCGGGCGCGGGCGATGAGTCATGGGCCGGCGACCGTACCCTGGCCGACAGCGAGCTGGAGTGGGTGACCGACATCGTTCCGGGCGGGAAGTACGAGGCGCGCGACCTGGCCTGGAAGCAGGTGTCCAATGACTACGCGCGGGCCACCTTCCGCTACCCCGGCTTCTCCACGCCGTTCGACGAGGGCGAGTACTACCGCGTCGACGAGGAAGCGACCGCCCTGTACGCGATGGCCGACTTCAACTTCGACCTCGGCAGGATCCCGATATTCATCAACGCCGGTGCGCGCTACGTCGACACCTCGGTGGTGTCTTTCGGCTACCACCCGATCCAGAACCCCGACGGCACGCCGGGCTTCACCGAGGACCCGGTGTCGCAGAAGGGCGACTACTCGGACGTGCTGCCCAGCCTGAACATGACCGCCGAGCTGTCCGACGGCCTGCTGCTGCGCGCCGCCGCGTCCGAGGCGATGATGCGTCCGGCTCTGAGCGACCTGGCCTACAAGCGCACCGCAAGCTGGAGCTCGTTCCGCTTCACCGACGGCAACCCCAACCTGGCGCCGACCTCGGCCGAGCAGTGGGACGTCGGCCTGGAGAAATACCTGGACAACGGTGGCCTGCTGGCAGCGTCGTACTTCCAGAAGAAGATCGACGGCGTGGTCATCAACGCGCTGACCGGGGTGGTCCCGGACGTGGCGGTGTACAACGCCAACGGCACGCTCGCCGGCTACTACGACTTCGACGTGTACCAGCCGGTGAACGCCAGCGGCTCCTACGATGTCGACGGCTTCGAACTGATCGCGCAGTTGCCGTTGAGCATGCTGCACCACTCGCTGGAAGGCTTCGGCATCAACGCCAACTACACCTCGCTGGACAGCTCGCTCGCCGGCGAGTCGGCGCTCGGCATCAAGACGCCGATGCCGGGTCTGGCCGAGGAGACCTACAACCTGACCCTGTACTACGATAACGCGCGCTTCGACGCGCGCGTGTCCTACAACTACAAGGACGAGTACGTCGAGAGCCTCGGCTACAACATGTATCCGATCTACCGCGATGCCTACGGCCAGACCGATATCTCGGTCGGCTATTGGATCACCGACAACGTCAAGCTCAGCCTGAAGGGCATCAACATCACCGACGAGGAGACGACCGGCTACACCATGGACCCGTCGTTCCCGACGATGCACGAGTTGTCCGGCCGCCGCCTCAGCCTGGGTGTCCGGGTCGATTTCTGAGCCGGCAGTCACGCGTGGCGATGAGTCGATGAGGGCGCGGATGTCCGTCGGCCGCGCGCTGGCGGTGCCGGCGCTGGCCGGACTGCTGGTGGCCTGTGCCGCCAGCCACGGCGGCCTGCCGGCGGTACGTGCGGACGCCGCGCCACCGACGTCCGCGCCCGTCCGCGCGCCGGTCCGGATCGCCTTCATGCCGGACATCCACTTTCACGATGTCTACGCGGAGTTCCAGGACGGGTCCTTCCCGGGGGTGCGCAACCCCCGCAACGGACGCAACGCCACCATCCGCACCATGCAGGCGCAGCTGACGTCCACGCGCCTGTTCAACGAGAACTACTTCGCGTTCATCGCTGCGCTGGACGACGCGGCGGCACGCGGTGTGAAGTACATCGCGCTGCCCGGTGACTTTTCTGACGACGGCCAGCCGGTCCACATGCGCGGACTCGCCCGGCTCATGGACGAGTACTCGGCCCGGCACGGCATCGAGTTCTTTGCCGCACCGGGCAACCACGATCCCGTCCGTCCATTCGACCAGGCTGGCGGGAAGGACGACTACCTCGGCGTCGATCCCGCCACTGGCGAGGTGGGTTTTCCGCAGCCCATCTACAGCCGCGGTGGCAATACCGACTGCAGCAGCGCGCCGTACGTGGGCGAGTGGGCCAGGTTAGGCGCGAGCTACTGCACGCAGGAAGTTCGGCACCTGGGCTACGCGGGCATCACGCAGATGCTGGCGCAGCATGGCTTCATGCCGAAGCCGCAGTACCTCTACTACGAGACGCCGTACAGCAGCTACACCTACGACGATTACGACTACCCGACGGCGCTGGAGCAGGCCAGCTGGGCGAACCGCCAGTACGAGATCTGCCAAACCTTCTGCAAGACGGTCACCGATACCTCGTACGTGGTGGAGCCGGTCGAAGGTGTCTGGCTGGTGGGCCTGGACGCCAACGTTTATGTACCAACCGGCCCCGGCCGCAACGACTTCACCGGCTCGGGCAACCAGGGCTACAACGCGATGCTCCGCCACAAGCCGCAGGTGGTCGAGTGGTTGCGCAGTGTCGTGGCCCGCGGCGAAGCCCGGGGCAAGCAGGTGATCGCATTCAGCCACTTCCCGATGGCGGAGTTCTACAACGGCGCCTCGGACGATATCGAGGCGCTGCTCGGCGCGGATGCGATGCAACTGGTGCGCCGTCCCGCCGAAGACACGACCCGCGCGCTGGCCGAAACCGGCCTGAAGGTGCACGTCGGCGGCCACATGCATTTCAACGACACGGCCGTGCGCGACTATGGCGGTGGTACCGCGCTGTTCAACATCCAGGCGCCGTCCCTGGCCGCGTATGTGCCGGCCTACAAACTGATGACGCTCGACCGCACCGACCAGATCGAGGTCGAGACCGTCCGGCTGGACGAGGTGCCGCGCTTCGACGAACTGTTCGACCTCTATCGCGCCGAGCATGCCTACACGCAGCCCGCGCTATGGAACCTCTCCATCCTGGACGCGACGAGCTATGGCGATTTCACCCATCGCTACATGACCGAGCTGGTGCGCCTGCGCCTGTTGAACGACGATTGGCATTGCGATATGCGCGAGCTCGTCAAAAGTCCGCTGACTGGGGCCGACCTGCTCGTGCTGTCACAGCTGCAGACCGAGGTCACGCTGAAGGAACTGGCCAACACCGGCGCGCGCGCTGAGCTTTCGACGGAGTTCTTCGATTGCCTGTCCGACGCGGGCGGAAGCGGTGCGGGCAATCCCGCGTTCGCAGCCGACTTCGCCGCCGCGGAAACCAAGGCGCGTGCGCTGGCGCAGGCAGACGGCATGCCGCTGGAGGATTTCGCCCGGTGGCAGGCACTCGAAATGGTCGGTGACTTCGTGCGCCTGGCCAATGCAGGCGATCTCGCGTTTGCCGACATCTCCACCGAGCGCGCGGCCCACTACCAACTGCTCGCCCGGGCCTTGCAGCAAACCGATGCGACACTGGTGATGCGCGGCGCGAGCGTCAGCAACGCCAACACAATCGGCGACGTGGTGCAGGCGCGTTTCAAGCCGTTGATGGCGATCCTGCTCAAGCTCGCCGCGGGCCCGCCGTCCGAGCATGTCCGGTTGGACCTGACGAGCAACGAACTGATCGACCTGTCGGACAATCCCTCGCCGTTCTGGCGGTGATGCGTTCGGATCTGTTTGACGCGCTCTTCGGCCGAACAAAGCACCTCGTGGGTCGAGCGGGTGTTCGATGTCAAAAGGTGGACGCCTATGCCCAAAGGCGGGCACTTCGCTGCCATGGAACAGCCGCAGCTCCTGGCGGAAGAAATCCGCGCGTTCTTCCGTCCGTTGGGGACTCCTGTTAGCCGCCAACTCAAGGTCGGCAGCTATTTCGTTGACCAGCGGTCGACCGGTATGGCTAACTGTGCCTTCCTGATCGACGGCCTGAAGGTCGTCCAGAAGAGGGTTTCATGTTGGAGCTTGTGACCGTCCGATAACCGCGCTCCGACCTTCCAAGGTTGGCCGGTTATCAATGCGCGAATCCTTCAGTGGGCACTATGTGTCCGCTGGTTTTGCCCATTCCGGATGAGTCCAGCACCCAATGAACATCTCCAGATCGGAACAGCGGGCACTGCATGTGCTCGCGAAAGGCGGCGCCATTGTCTACGGCCGCGATACGTCGGGACGCGTCACCACGGTGGAGTGTTACTCCGCCGACGGGTACCTGCTCGTCGATTGCACGTTGGCTGTCTTCAAGAAGCTCAGGTCCAGGCGCCTCATCAGGTCCGTCTCCGGCCAGCCCTACCGCATCAATGCGGCGGGCCTGAAAGCGGTCAGGCCGCAGCTCGACAACCGGTAACCACCACAACCGCCCATGCGTCGGCGTGATGGTTCGTGAGCGAACCTCACAGGCGCTCGGCGGACATCAACTGAGAGCTATTCCATGACGTCAAACCACACCCCAAACCACACCTCCAACATCGTGCAGCCGCAGGCCCTCTTCGAAGCCGGCGTGACCATCCGCGACGAGGCAGCAAAGGAAGCCGATGCCATCGGTCTGCTGACCCAGGTGGCCTTCATGCGCGAGACGTACTCGAGCCACACCGAGCAGTTCATCGTCGAGGCACTCCGTCGTGCAGGTCAGTTGACGGTTTCGCTGGTCGCGGCCAGCGGTCCCGGACTGATCGGACATGTCGCGGTTTCCCCCGTCAGCCTTTCGACGGGAGAAACCGGATGGCACGGCCTGGGGCCACTGTCGGTCCACCCGCAGTGGCAGAAGCAGGGAGTCGGATCCGCGCTGGTAAACACTGCGCTGGAGCGACTGCGGCAGCTGCACAGTGCAGGTTGCGTACTACTCGGGGATCCCGCCTACTACTCGCGCTTCGGGTTCAAAGTCTGGCCAGGACTGGTGTTGCCCGGCGTACCGGCGGAGTACTTTCAGGCCTTACCTTTCGGCCCCGATGTCCCACACGCTGAGGTGTCGTATCACACGGCGTTTGTTGCCACGTCGTAGTCGCTGGCGTCACCGGCTGCGGGTCGCGTCCCGCGTCCCGCAGCTTGTCTACGCGTGCGGTCGTAGTGAGCCGCCGTTCCGTCCCGGCTGAACGAGCTGCTGGTGCTGATCGGGTGGAATCTGGTTTCGACCCGAAGCGGGCCAGTTGCTCGACATCAGTCGCGACGAATGGCGCACCAGTGTCGTCGCCATCGACAAGGTCTGCGTTGCCGGCGGCAACAAGTCGGTCATCGCCAGGCTGGTGACTGAGCACGGAAAGCCGGGCATCGAGAGGGCGTAGGCATGAAACTGACACACATGTGCCCCGTCGTCCCCTACGGTGATCCCCCCGTGGAGTTGGCATTGAAGCCATCGTCTTGCTCATTGACGCGTCGCCACCCCCTCGGCGACACCCCGAGCACCGACTTGAATGCCCGTGACAGCGCGGCCTCGCTGCCGTAGCCGACCTCGCTGGCGATCAGCTTGAGCGGGCGCCCTTTGCGCAGCGCCTGCCGGGCCAGGCCGATGCGCCATTGCTGGAGGTAGGCGCCGGGCGTGCAGCCCACCGTTTCGCGAAAGCTGTTGGCGAATACACTGCGCGACATGCCGGCGCTGTCGGCCAGGCTTTCCAGTGACCATTCGCGTGCGGGTTGCTCGTGCATCGCCACCAGTGCGCGGCGTAGCCGGGTGTCAGCGAGACCGGCGAGCATGCCGACCTGCGTTTGCCCACTTTCCATCAGTTGGCGCAGGACCTGGATCAATACCACCTCGAAAAGCCGATTCACCAGGGCCTGGCGGCCGCAGCGATGCGCGAAGGCTTCCTCGAACAGCAGCCCGAGCACGCTGGCGGCGCCGTCGATTTTGGCCAGCGGCAGGCAAGTGAAGGCAGGAAGCGCGGCGACGATCGGATTGCCACCACCACCCTCGAACGACAGGTTCGCGCAGGCGAAGTCGGCCCCGCGCTCGGGGTCGGTGGAAAACCGGTGCGCCATCGGCCGCGGATACAGCAGCAGGCTGGGTACGGTGACCCGTTGCGCGACCGAGCCACCATGGATGACGTCCACCGGACCGCTTCGGATCAAGTGCAACTGGCCGGTGTCCCCTTCGGGCAGCAGGTCGTTGATGCCGCACAGCGCGCCAGCATGGAACACCTGCGCGGTGACGGAAAAATGCGCCAGCAGCGCTTCAAGGCGGTCGACTGCCATTTGATACTCTCAATCAATTATTAAGGACTATACGTTGCTTTAAGTCCTGGCCGCGCGTGCAACATAGACCTTGCCACGAGGCATCGGCATTTCCGCCGGAAGACTTTGATCAGGAGCTCATCATGCATACCATTGCCCGCACCCTCGCCGCCGCCATGGCCGTTGTCGTTGCTGCCGGCCCTGCCGCTGCGTCCCAGGCCGTGCAGCCCACCGCCGACGCCACCACCCAGACTGGCAGCTACATCAGCACGCCGGATGGCGTCCAGTTGTATTACAAGGACTGGGGCCCGAAGGACGGCCCGGTGGTCACCTTCAGCCACGGCTGGCCGCTCAACTCCGACAGCTGGGAATCGCAGATGCTGTTCCTCGCCTCCAAGGGCTATCGTGTCGTCGCCCACGACCGCCGCGGTCACGGCCGCTCCAGCCAGCCGTGGGACGGCAACGAGATGGACCAGTACGCCGACGACCTGGCCACGGTGATCGATACCCTGGATCTGGACGACGTGACCGTGGTCGGCTTCTCGACCGGCGGCGGCGAGGTCGCCCGTTACATCGGCCGCCACGGCACCGACCGGGTCAAGAAGGCGGTGCTGGTCAGCTCGGTCCCGCCGCTCATGCTCAAGACTGCGGCCAACCCGGGCGGGGTGCCGATCGAGGTGTTCGACGGCATGCGCGAAGCGTCGCTGGCCAACCGCTCGCAGCTTTACCTCGATATCGCGTCCGGCCCGTTCTTCGGCTTCAACCGTCCCGGCGCGGAAGCTTCACAGGGCCTGATCAACTCGTTCTGGGCGCAGGGCATGCAGGCCGGCCACAAGAACACCTACGACTCGATCGCCGCGTTCTCGGCCACCGACTTCACCCAGGACCTCAAGCGCTTCGACGTGCCGACCCTGATCATCCATGGCGATGACGATCAGATCGTTCCGATTGAAGGCTCCGGGCGCGCCGCGGCCCGGTTGATCGACGGTGCGCGCTTGATTGTCTACCCGGGTGCGCCGCACGGCCTGACCGACACCCACAAGGCCCGGTTGAACCAGGACCTGCTCGACTTCCTCGAAAAGTAAGCGGAGGCGAGGAACCGGCCGTGCACCATGCACGGCCGGTTCTTTGCATTTTGGGGCGCTACGTCGCACTGCCCGGGTCTTTCGGCACACTGCGCCGGCGGCATCGTTTACGGCATGATCAGCCTTCCGGGGGCGCCGCTCCCGCTTCAGTCCGGAGATCCTATGCGCCGCACCCTCGTCGTATCCGCCCTCACCCTGGCCCTGTGCGTCGCCTGCTCGCCCGGCGCGCCCACGGCTGCCACCGCTCCCGAAACCACCTCCGCCCAAGCCGGCGCCGCCACCACGGACGCGCGCCTCAACGAATGGTTCGAGCAGAAGTACGAGGAGCAACTGCAGTTCAGTCCGATCCGGATGGCGTTCCTTGGCCGCAAGGACCGCTACTCGGAACTCGACGACATGTCGCGCGAGAGTGCGGCCAAGCAGTTGGCCTGGCAGGTCGCGGCGACCGAGGAGATGAAGTCCACTTTCGATTACGACGCGCTGGGTGATGACGCCAAGCTGTCGTGGGACCTGTTCGTGTACCAGACGGAGGCGGCCAAGGCCGCCGACCGCTTCAGTGACCACCACTATCCGTTCGAGCAGATGGGCGGGGCGCAGTCGTTCCTGCCGACCTTCCTGATCAACTTCCACAAGGTGGATGAGGAGTCTGACTACACTGCCTACGTCGCGCGCTTGCGCGAGGTGCCGCGTGCGTTCGGGCAGTTGATGGACCAGGTCAAGCGTTCGGCCGGGCTCGACATCCGCCCGCCGCGCTTCGCCCATGAAGGCGTGATCGAGCAGGCCGGCAAGGTCATCACCGGCGCACCGTTCACCGATGGCGAGGACAGCGCGCTGTGGGCCGACGCACAGGCCAAGGCCGATGCGCTGGTGAAGGCCGGCAAGATCGACGAGGCGCGCGCGCAGGAACTGAAGGACACCGCCCGCGCGGCACTGGTGGAGGCGGTGCAGCCGGCCTTTGCCGATGTCATCGCCTGGTACAAGGCCGACCTGCCGAACGCGCTGGTCAACCCGTCGGGCGTCGGCACCACCCACCCGGACGGTGCCGCGTACTACGCCGAGCGCCTGGCGGCGTCGACCACCACCGACCTGAGCCCGGAACAGGTCCACCAGATCGGCCTGGACGAGGTCGCGCGCATTCGCGGCGAGATGGAGGCGCTAAAGGAGCGCGTCGGCTTCGAGGGCGACCTGAAGGCGTTCTTCCACTTCGTCCGCACCGACCCGCAGTTCAAGTATCCCGACACCGACGCCGGCCGCCAGGCCTACATCGACGACGCCACCGCGGCGATCGACACCATCAAGAAGCAGTTGCCCAATTACTTCGGCCTGCTGCCGAAGGCGGACCTGGTGGTCAAGCGGGTCGAGCCGTTCCGCGAGGTCGCCGGCGCCGCGCAGCACTACTACCCGAGCACGCCGGATGGCAGCCGCCCGGGCGTGTACTACGCACACTTGTCCGACATGAACGCGATGCCGAAGACCGAGCTGGAGGTCATCGCCTACCACGAGGGCCTGCCGGGCCACCACATGCAGATCGCTATCGCGCAGGAGCTGGAAGGCGTGCCGGAGTTCCGCAAGCAGGCCGGCTTCAGCGCGTACTCGGAAGGCTGGGGCCTGTACTCGGAGTGGCTGGCGCGCGAGATGCCCGGCACCTACACCGACCCGTACTCGGAATACGGCCGGCTCACTTCGGAGATGTGGCGCGCGATTCGCCTGGTGGTAGACACCGGAATGCACGCCAAGGGCTGGACCCAGGAGCAGGCGGTGGCGTTCTTCGCCGAGAACAGTTCGATTCCGCTGGAGGCGGTCCAGGCCGAAGTGCGCCGCTACATCACCTGGCCGGGCCAGGCGACCAGCTATAAGATCGGCATGATCAAGATCCAGGAGCTGCGCGCGAAGGCCGAGGCCGAGTTGGGTGAGGACTTCGATATCCGCAGCTTCCACGACGCTGTGCTTGGCGGCGGTGCGCTGCCGCTGACGCTGCTGGAGCGCAAGATCGACCAGTGGATCGAGGACGAGAAGCAGGCCTGAGGCCCGCAGAAGAAATAGGGAACGGCAGCAATCGACGCGCGCGATTGCTGCCGTCTCCAGGGCCCTGATTCGCAAGCGCCGCGGTTTGCGTCCGGGTCGAGAGACGACCTCACGCCAGCCTCTCCTTGAGCTCCTGCCGATAGCGCCGGCTCACCGCCACCGTACCTCCGCCCAGCAGGTGCGCGCGCGCATCGCCGGTGTCGAACGGCTCGATCTCGCGGACCCGGTCGAGGTTGACGATGGCACTGCGGTGCACCCGCGCGAAGCCCCGGTCGTCGAGCTTCTGCTGGATCCCGGCCATGGTCTCGCGCAGCGGGTAGACGCGCTCGCCGACGTGCAGGTTCACGTAGTTACCGGAGGCTTCGATCCAGTCGATCTGGTCGACCTTGACCAGGAACTCGCGACCGAGCTTCCTCACCAGGAAGCGGTCGGTAACCGGCTCGGCGGCCACGTCCTCGCGGCCCTCGCTGATGAACCCGGCCTCGCCCTGCCAGCGGCGCAGCACGAACCGGTACAGATAGATCACCGCCAGGAACAGCAGGTAGCTGCGCACGTCCTTCAGGTACTCGTAGACGAAGCCGTCGAACCAGCCACTGAACCAGCTGCCGAACTCGTAGTCGCTGCCCATGGCGGCGTACGCCAGTTCGCGCAATGCGACCATGCCGGACACGTGCAGCAGTGAGAGCGGCACCGAGAACAGCAGGTGCGCGGGCACGCTGCGCCGGAAATCCCCGCGTTGCAGGGGAAAGCGCTGGTTGAACCACACCAGCAGCGGGACCAGCGCCAGCCAGGTGATGGCGCTGGAGATCTCCCAGACCCACGGCACCCAGCGGGGGAGGTCCAGGCCGGAACTGGCGAAATCGATGCTGGTCGTGATGCTGTTGCCGGCGCAGTTGATCGCAGCCACCAAAATCCAGATGCCAACCTCGAAGGTGCGCCGGTGGCGAAGATAGGTCTGCGGGTTCACGCGGGTTCCTTATCGGTGGCACGGGCGAGTCTAGCGCGGCCCGCCCCCGTTCGTCCCGCGGTCCCACCACTTGTCCCACGGGCCCAGCGTAGCGTCACTTCACGCTACCAGCGGCTGCTGCGGCGGGGGAGGCTGCCCCCTCGATCCGAGGAGCCCCGCCATGAAAGCCGCCACTGGTAGTGACCGCCGCCGCTACGACATCGATGCGCTGCGCGTGTTCGCGTTCGCCCTGTTGATCCTGTACCACGTCGCCATGTTCTACGTGCCGGACTGGGGTTGGCACATCAAATCCGCCCATTCATTGGCGTGGCTGAAGCTGCCGATGCTCATGGTCAACCAGTGGCGCATGCCGTTGCTGTTCCTGATCTCGGGATTGGCGGTGCACTTCCTGCTGCGCAGTGTCGGCGCCGGGGGGTTCGCGTGGATGCGGACGAAACGCCTGCTGGTGCCGCTGCTGTTCGGAATGGCGGTGGTGGTGCCGCCGCAGGCGTACCTGCAGACCGTGTCGAATGGTGCATTCGAAGGCGATTACCTGGCGTTCCTGGTCCGCTACTTCACCTTCCAGCCGTGGCCGCAGGGCGCGTTCGACGGCGCGGACGTGGGCATCACCTGGAACCACCTGTGGTACCTGCCGTACCTGCTGGCTTATTCGCTGCTGCTGGCGGCGCTGCTGCCGTTGCTGCGCAGCCGCGCTGGAGTCGCGTTCACGCGGTGGTGGCGCGGACTCCGCGGCCTGCGGCTGTGGTTGTTGCCGGTGCTGCCGCTGGTGATGGCCAGCTGGGCGTTGTCGGCGCGTTTTCCAACCACCCATGACCTGTTGCACGACTGGCACATGCACGCGCAGTACGGGGCGATGTTCCTCTATGGCTACTGGATCGGTGCGGATACGGAGCTGTGGGCCGAGATCAGACGGCAGCGCTGGTGGCTGCTGGTGGCGGCGGTGTGCACGTTCACGGCGTTCTACTGGCTGCTGTTCAACACGGTGTCCGAGGTGAGTTTCGCGGGTGCGCGGTACGACTTCGTCCAGCGCCTCAACGGCTGGACATGGATCCTGCTGGTGCTGGCGTGGGGCCATCACCTGTTGGACCGGCCGTTCCGGTGGCTGCCGTACGCGACCGAGTCGGTCTACCCGTGGTACGTCCTGCACCAGTCGATCACGGTGGTGGCGGGCTACGGGCTGGCCAGGCTGTCGCTCGGTGCTTGGCTGGAGCCAACGCTGGTTCTGGCGGCGACCGCGTTTGGCAGCGTGCTGATCACCGAGTTCGTGATCCGCCGCGTCCGTTGGTTGCGGCCGCTGTTCGGGATGAAGCGCCAGCCGCCGCGGTCGTCAGCGCCGCGCTGCGGCACCTCCAGCGTCGGTGCGCGCGGTGTTGCCGATGATCGCGTGGCGGATCCCGATCGCCGTGACCAGCGGCCACAGCATCTCTTGCTCCCGGACCGATGAACCGGGGGAAAGAGTGACTGGCTTGGCTTTGAAGGTCGTCCCAGACGGCGTAACCGGACCCGGCCGGGGTGCGAAACCGGGGAATCGTAAGGCTTGGTCCCCGGTGGGGCTACTGGTCCGCGGCCGGATACGCCCGCGGCAGGCCGCCGTTCTCGCGCGGCACCTGGGGCCGCAGGTAACGGTCGCGCAACTCGGTCTGGCGGCTGCGCATCTCGATCGGCTTGCCATCGAACCACACCTGCAGTGCGACCGCGCTGACCTCCAGCGGGTCGCCGCTCCACAGCACCAGGTCGGCGCGCTTGCCGACGGCGATGCTGCCGAGTTTGTCGGCGACGCCGAATGCCTTCGCCGGCACCGAGGTCAGCCCGGCCAGGCCGTCTTCCCATGGCAGCCCATTGGCGACCGCGTTGCCGGCGAGCTGGCGGATCTTGCGCGCGTTGTGGCTGGCATCGCCGCCCTGGCTGAAGCCGACTGCGACACCGGCGGCATCCAGCCGCGCTGCGTTCTCCATGCTGGCGCCGAGTTGATCGAAGCTGGACGGGAGGTTGGCCAGCGGGTCGACGAACACGGGAACCTTGGCTGCCGCCAGTTGCGGGGCGAGCTTCCAGGCCTCGGCGCCGCCAGCGATTGCGACGTTGACGCCGTGGCGGTCGGACCAGCGCAGCAATTGGCGGATGTCGGCGGCGCGGTCGACCTCGACCACGACGCGGCCACCGCCATCGAGGTACGTCTTCAGCGTCGCGCGACCGGCCGGGGTCAGCAGTGCGGCGTTGGCGTCGGGCGCGATCTTGCCGCGCGCCTCGCTGATCAACTGGTCCAGGATCATCCATTGGGCGGCGCGCGAGCGGCCGCTGAGGCCGGCGGCGTCGCTGCCGAGGTCGACGAACAACACGTTCGGGCCGGCCGGGTCGACGCTGCCGTTCAGCCGCATCACTGCGCCCTGGCCGCCGATGATCGAGCCGCCTTCATCGCTGCCGGCGCTGATCAGGGTCCAGCCGATGCCCTCGATCCGGCTGACCGGGATCAGTATCGAGGCCGGGTTGAAGGCCAGGGTCACGTCGAACTCGGGGCGCACCGTCATCTGGTGGGTGTCGGCGCCGAGCGCGAGGGTGTTGTCGACGGTTGAACGCTCGCCGGAGACTTCCTCGATGCCGATGCCGGTGATGCCGCCGAACAGGGTCGGCGTCAGCCGCCGTTCCTGGGCGTCGACGACCTGGGCGCCGGCCGGGGCGGCCAGTGCGGCACCGATCGCACGGATGGTGCCATCGCTGACCAGCACATCGGTATTGGTCAGCGTCGCCGGGGTGCCGCCGGTATGCACGGTGGCATTGCGGATCAGCAGATCCTGCGCGCTGGCGCCCAGCGCCGTGAACGACAGCGTCGCCAATGCCAGCAATGTCATGGAGGCGCGAACAACCGGCCCCTTGCCGACGCGGCTCACAGCACACCTCCGGCGCGGATGCGGTCGCCGGTCGACTGGCCAAGCATGAAGTCGGAGGTCGGTTGCCGTGCCGGGTCATCGCGGTCGTACACGCGCGCGCCGTCGACATAGACCTGCTCGGCCTGTGCGTAGACGCTGAACGGGGTGCCGTTCCAGACCACCACGTCGGCCATCTTGCCGGTCTCCAGGGTGCCGGTCTGGTCGAGGATGCCCATCGACTTGGCCGGGTTGGCGGTCAGCCACTGGATCGCGTGCTCGGGAGTGATCTCCATGCCGGCCAGCTTCGCGTGTGCCATGACCTTGGCCGCCTCCTGGTTGAGCCGCTGGATGCCTTCCTCCGAGTCGCTGTGCACGATCGCGCAGCTGCCGGCCGGGCGATCGACGATCGCGATGTTCTCCTGGATACCGTCGAAGGCTTCCATCTTGAAGCCCCACCAGTCGGCCCACAGAGCGGCACAGGTGCCTTCTTCGGCCAGCCGGTCGGCCAGCTTGTAAGCCTCCACGCCATGGTGGAACGCGGCGATCTTGAAGTTGAACTCGTCGGCCAGGTCGAGCATCGTCGCCATCTCGTCGGCGCGGTAGCAATGGATGTGGACTTTGATGTCGCCGGCGATCGCGCCGGCCAGCGTTTCCATTTCGAGGTCGCGCTTGCCGCCGTTGCCTTTGTCCTTGCCGCCGTCGGAGTTCTCCTCCGACTGCCACCAGCGGCGCTTTTCCGACTTCTTCGCGGACTTGCCATGCTTCTCAAGGTATTCGGTCGCCTCGATGAACGCGGCGCGGTAGCCGGCGACGTTGCCCATCCGGGTCGACGGCCCGCCCTTGTCGCCATACACGCGCTTGGGGTTCTCGCCGCAGGCCATCTTCAGGCCCCAGGGAGCGCCAGGAAACTTCATCGCCTGATAGCTGACAGCGGGCACGTTTTTCAGGGTCACACCGCGTCCGCCCACCAGGTTGGCCGAGCCGGGCAGGATCTGCAGCGAGGTGACGCCACCGGCGCGGGCCGCGTTGAAGCCCGTGTCCTGCGGCCATACCGAATGCTCGGCCCAGACGGCGGCCGTCACCGGTGCGGTGGCCTCGTTGCCGTCGCTGTGGGCGCGCACGCCGGGGCTGGGGTAAACCCCCAGGTGCGAGTGCACGTCGATGATGCCCGGAGTAACCCACTTGCCGCTGCCATCGACCACGGTGGCGCCGGTGGGCGCGGCCAGCCCGGTGCCGACTTCCACGATGCGGCCATCAGCCATCACCACGTCGGCGTTGTCCAGGCGCACGCCGGTGCCAGTGAGCACGGTCGCGCCGCGGATCAGCACCGGTGGCGCGGCAATCCGTTCATAAGTACTGGGGTAGGGGTCATTGGCGAACGACGATGAGCGATCGCCGCTGTCAGCATGGGCGCCGCTGGCGAGCGCAAGCCCGAGCGCAACCGCTAACGCGGCAACAGGTAAACGAAGCATTTTGAAGTCCCCGGGGTTGAGTGCGTACGCTGGCGATGACGATGCGACAGTCTGCCTGCACCGTAGCGGTGGTCCGTGTTGGTGCCAACCCTGACGATGGTCATGGATACCGCAGCCATCGCAACTTCTGCGACGTGTGCACGGCACACTGTCGGCCTTGGGAGGACTGCGTCATGGAACAAGGGATCTATCTGCTGCTGGGTGCCGTGCTGACCTGGGCGTTCTACTTCGCCCGGCGCCGGGTCGAGCGGCGCAACACGGTTGACGCGATAGAACGCAACCAGAAGCTGCTGACCCTGAAGCAGGGCCTGGAGGGAGCCAATACCAGCCTGGATGAGCTGCGCCGGTTCGAGAGCCAGCTGATCGGCAAGGCCGAGGCCGCGGTCCGCATGGCCGACCGCTACGTCAGCCAGGTCGAGCTGGTCGCGCGGGAACGTGATGACCAGTCGCTGGACGAAGAGGCGATGAACCTGCGCGCGATCAGCTCTTTCCAGCAGGCCGACGCCCACCTGGACCAGTTGGTCGTGCGCCTGCGCGCCGAGCTGGATGGCCATGGCCTGGCGGCCTTCGAGGCGGTGCACCTGGGTTGGCTGGGGTATCGCGAGCGGTATGCGCGCTTCATTGCCGAGACCTATTCAGGCGGCGCCATCCAGCCGCTGATCCATGCCGTCACCCTGGAAAGCATCACCGTTGCATGGATCACCGAGCTGGAGACCCAACTGGGCGACGGAGATCTCGACGAGGACGTGCTCGACGAGGGCGTGTCGGGCTGACGCCGCGCCTAGGCGTTGCAGCGAAAAGCACTGCAGCGACAATAACGGGCTCCCTGATAATGTCGGTTCCCAAACCAGGTGATGAGGGCAGGCAATGGATATTACGGCGCAGGAAGTCGTCGAGTTCTGGCGTGATGCGGGACCGGAACTGTGGTTCAAGGGCGGTGCCAGGTTTGATGTCAGCTGCCGCGAACGCCTGCTGGATGCGCACATGGCAGCATCGCGGGGCGAACTGGAAAGCTGGGGCGAGTCGGCCGACAGTGCACTGGCGCTGGTGCTGCTGTTGGACCAGATACCCCGCAACGTATTTCGCGGGAGCGCGCACGTTTATGCGACCGACCCGATGGCGCGAGCGGTCGCCGAGCGCGCCATCGGCCGCGGCTTCGATGTCCAGGTGGAGGCGTCGCTACGGACGTTCTTCTACCTGCCGTTCGTGCATTCCGAGGCGATGCTCGACCAGCAGCGGGCGCTTGAGCTTTACCAGTCGATGGATCAACCCGATGCCGACAAGTGGGCCGTGCACCACCATGGCGTCGTCGAGCGTTTTGGCCACTTCCCGCATCGCAACCATCTGCTGGGGCGGGCAACCACGCCGACCGAGCAAGCCTGGCTGGATGAGGGCGGGTTCAGTGGCTGATTAACCAACCGCACCCCGGGGCATGACACGCATGTCCGGGGTGGTTGCCGGGCCGATCAGTAGGTCGGCACGCTGGAGTCGACTTGCTCGCTCCACGCGGCGATGCCACCTTCGACGTTGGACAGGCGGGTAAAGCCCAAGCTGCGGAAGTGCTCAGCAGCTTGTGCACTACGGCCGCCGGAGTGGCAGAGGAACGCGATCGCGGTGTCCTTGGGCAATGCTTCCAATTCGGTCCTGGCGTCCCCGTCAAGAGTCTTGAACGGCACCTTGATGGACGCTTTTTCGCGCTCATCGGCAGGGCGTACGTCCACCACCATCAGCTCACCGGCTGCCACCTTGGCCGCCGTGTCGCTGACACTGATCGAGTTGACCTTCGGCGGTGCGTTCGGGTTTTCGATCACCAGCCCGCGGCCGCGCGCGTCGTCGGCCCAGTCGATCGTCAGCCCGTGCGCGCGCTGGGCGCTGGCCAGGTCGAACTGCACCCGCAGGCCTTCGGTTTCGCTGGTGATCGCGGCGGCGTCCACCGGTGCCAGCTGCAGCTTGGCGTTGAAGCGGGTATCGATCTCGACCTGCAGCGCATAGCCGTCACCGGCGTTGGCCACCGCCTCGCCCAGCATTTTTGCCGCCGCCGGGGTGATGGTGATCGGTGGCGGGGTGCGGTCGGGAGCGGGAACGCCCAGCGCGGTGTACAGCTCGCCGGAGTTGGCGATCTGCTCGATGATGTCGCTACCGCCGATCAACTCGCCGCCGATGTACAGCTGCGGGATCGTCGGCCACTGGCCGTACTGTTTGATGCCTTCGCGGATATCCGGGTCCGACAGCACGTCGACATGCTGATAGGCAACGCCGGTGGCCCCCAATGCGCCGACCGCCTTGGCCGAGAAGCCGCACTGTGGCGCGTTCGGCTCACCTTTCATGAACAGGACGACGTTATTGGTGGAAAGCAGTTGTTCGATACGCGAACGCAGGGCGGGGTCGAGGGACATGGCAGGTTTCCGTAATGCGGGTGGAGGTGTCAGGCAATTATGCAAGTGTACCGAGGCGCGCCTGACGCTGGCATGATCCAGATCAGTTCCGTCCAGATCATGTCCGTCCAGATCATGCCCATTGCCCGCCTGCACCGCGTTCCGCGCCACCCCCATGCCTGCTGGATCGCCTTGCTGCTGTCGCAGTTGCTGGTTGCCGCGGCTTGGTGGCTGTGGAGTTGGAAGGTCGGGTTGCCCTTGATGCTTGCCAGCCACCTGCCGTTCCTGTGGGGCACGCTGAAGGCCGACTCGGCGCTGTTCAGCCCGGTGCTGTCGCGATTGCCGACCCGGCAGAAGCTGGTATGGCTGACGATTGACGACGGCCCATCCGACGATACCGCTGCGCTGCTGGAACTGCTGGACCGGCATGGCGCGAAGGCAACCTTCTTTGTCGTCGGTGAGCGCGCGCAGGCGCGACCGGAGCTGGTGCGCGAGATCGTCCGGCGCGGCCATGGACTGGGCAACCACAGCCACGGCCATCCGCAGGCGGTTTTCTGGGCGCTCGGTCCGGCGCGGATGCGCGCCCAGGTGGCGCAGGCGCAAGTGGTGCTGACCCAAATCAGTGGTGTCACGCCGCGCTGGTTCCGTGCCGTGGTCGGGATGGCCAACCCGTTTGCCGCCGCCGCGCTGCGCGATCAGGGTCTGGCCCGGGTGGCCTGGAGTGCACGTGGCTACGACGCCGTGGTGGCCGATCCGGCCAAGGTCGTGGCACGGATCGAGCGTGACCTCGCTCCCGGCGCGATTGTATTGATGCACGAAGGCGCGCCGCACGGTCGCAACGTGGAGACGATCGAGCTGTTGCTGCACCGGCTGGACGGGTTGGGTTACCGGACCGTGTTGCCGGAAATGCTGGAAGCCGATCTGCGGTGACGGCGTCGACCGGAGATATGCGTCCAGCGTCAGTCTCATCCAGGTCTGGCCGCCACCACCAGCCAGTTGTTGAACGGCGTGTTGCCATACAGCGGCGTGAACCGTGAGTGCAGGCCCGCCGCATTGAAGCGCTCACGCAACGTGGCTTCGTCCGGGTAACGGCGTGGACCGGTATTCATCCAGCCCACCAGCCGCGAGAACACGTCGACTGCATGGGTGATGCGGGCACGCGCGCTGCCGTCGTCCAGTCCGGTCCGGATCACCAGCCGGGCGCCGGGCGTGAGCATCGCGATGGTCGTGTCGAGGGTGCGGTGTTGTGCGTCGGGCGCGAGGAACTGCAGCACATCGAGGATCGCGACACTGCCGCGATGATCCGGCAGTCCGCGTGCAAGATCGATGCAATCGAAGGCGACGTCCACCAGGCCCTGTCGTTGTGCTGCGCTGCTGGCGCGCGCGATCTTGCCCGCGTCGTTGTCGACCCCGCGATAGCCCAGCTTCAGGCCATCCTCGCGCAACGCATGTGCCAGCAGGCCCAGGCCGCAACCCAGGTCCAGCAGCGGCTGGCTACTGCCGCGCAAGGCCGCACAGACGCCGGGATAAAGCGGGTCGCTGCCCAGCTTGCCGCGGCTGTAGTAATGGTCCCAGCGGTTGCCGTCGCCGCCCGGCCCGAATGCGCTGGCGATGCGTCGGGCGCGCTCTCGGGAGAACGGACGTACGGTCGGCCCCATCAGCGGCGGTCGGGATGATCGCCGGAACCTGAGCCCGGCGCGGCACCGAGGTCGGTCGTGTGGGCACCATCGCCCAGCAGTTCGCGTGCGATCGGAAACGCCTGCGTGGCCCATCGCTGGTACATCGGCGCCGATGGATGCAGGCCGTCGTCGACCAGCATCGAGACCTCACCGCCATGCGTACGGCTGACCGGGGTAATGTCGACAAACGCGACCCCATGGCGTGTGCACAGTTCGGCGGCGACCGCGTTGTAGGCATCCAGCTGTTCGGCAATCAGGGCGCCGACGCGGCCTTGTGCGATCGCGAACGGCGTCACCCCCCAATCCGGGATCGACAACACCAGCACCCGGTCGGCGCGTCCGTCCACCAGCGCGATCGCACGCCGCAGCAAGTCGTGGAACTCGCCGCGGTACTCGGCCACGCTGCGGTCGCGGTACTGGTTGTTGACCCCGATCAGCAGGCTGACGAAGTCCCAACAGCCCAGTGGCTCCTCCAGATCCATGGCGCTCGACAGCTCGTCGGTGGTCCAGCCGGTGGTGGCGATCACGCGTGGCGCGGCGACATCAATGCCGGCATGGCGCAGCTGTGCGGCCAGCACCACCGGCCAGCGGTCGACCTCGGACACGCCCTCGCCGATTGTGTAGCTGTCACCGAGGGCGAGATAGCGTAGCGGGCTCATGTCAGGCCACCGCGACCCGCGTTGGCAGGGTTGTGATGGCTGGCGCCGGGCGGTCGGCTGCGGACGGGTTCGTCCGCGCCGCGATCCGCTCCAGCACCCGCTCGATACGGCGGAACACCTCGGCCAGCTGCTCGGGCTGCGGCAGCAGAGTGACCCGGAAATGGTTGCGGTAGGGCACGTTGAAGCTGGAACCCGGGACGACCAGGACGTCTTCGGTCTCCAGCAATTCCAGCGCGAAGGCGTGGTCGTCGAAGCCGGCGATGCCGGTCACGGCCGGGAACGCGTACAGCGCGGCGGCAGGGGTGACCAGTTCCAGGTAATGGCTGGCGGCGACCGCCTCGATCACCATCCGGCGCGCCTCGTGCAGCCGACCACCCGGAGCGCACAGTTCGCTGATGGTGTCCTCGCCATGCAGGGCGGCTTCGATGGCGAACTGCCCGGGGACGTTCGAGCACAAGCGCAACGCGCCCAGCAGGTCCATCGCGTGGTGGAAGTCCGCGCTCAACGCCGGATCGCCCGACAGTACCGCCCAGCCCACCCGCCAGCCACAGGCACGATGGACCTTGGACAACCCGCCGAACGACAGGCACGGCAGGTTGCCGGCCAGCGGCGCGATCGGCTCGAACCTGGCGTCGTCGTAGAGAATCGAGTCGTAGATCTCGTCGCACATCAGCAACAGGCCATGACGCGCGGCGATATCGACCAGCTGCAACAGCAACTCGCGCGGGTAGCTCGCTCCGGTCGGGTTGTTCGGGTTGATCAGCACGATCGCGCGGGTGCGCTCCGATACCAGTGATTCGATTTCCACCGGGTCGGGCAGGAAGGCATTCTCCGGCGCGCAGCGGTAGTACACCGGACGGCCGTCGTTGAGGATCGTCGCGGCCGACCACAACGGGTAATCGGGCGATGGCAGCAGCACCTCGTCGCCGGGGTTGAGCAGGGCGCGCAGTGACAGGTCGATCAGCTCGCTGACGCCATTGCCGATGAACACCCGCTCCGCCGCCACGCTGGGCGTGCCACGTTGCCGGTGGAATTCCGCAATCGCCTCGCGCGCCGCCGGCAGGCCTTGCTGATGGGTATAGGGGTCGGTATCGGCAATACGTCCGGCAATCGCCCGTTGCAGGTGCGGCGGGGCACGGAAGCCGAACGCACCGGGGTTGCCGATATTGAGCTTGATCAGGGTGCGGCCCTGCGACTCCAGTTCACGTGCCCGGCGGGCGAGCTCGCCGCGGATCTCATATCGGACTTCAGACAGACGGGCACGGGTTTTGAGCTGGGACGGAGGCATCGCGGTCAGGCTGGATAAGGATGTTCCGCCAGACTATCCGATTCCCGCGCGGTTTCGCAGCGGCCGGGTTTGCCCTGGCCATCGCAGTTGCGTCATCGCCACGTCTGCCAAGCGGTCCCGGCGCGCAGACGGGCAGGACATATAGGTAAAATCGCCCCATGCGCCGATTCCGCCACTTTCCGTGAGTCCCGAGCTCGCCCTGCAGGCGATCGGCTGGCCGCTTGACGACGACGGCCTACCCGCGGTCGCCGAATGGCGCGAGCTGATGGCGCAGTTTCCGCAAGCTCGCCCGGCGCGCGTGGTCGAGCAGCATCGCAGCGGCTATGTCGTCGCCGACGGGCCAGACCACAGTTTCCCGGTGGAGTCGTTGCCCGAATGGCAACGCGCGCCGAGCTACAAGCAGGGCATGACCCCGACCGAGCAGCGCGCCGGCGTGGGTGACTGGGTGCTGGTGCTCGATGCCATCGAGAAGGACCAGATCGTCGCCCTGCTGCCGCGACGCACCGCGATCAAGCGCGGCGCCGCCGGTGAGCATTACAAACAGCAGTTGATCGCGGCCAACATCGACACCGTGTTCGTGGTCTGCGGGCTGGACGCGGACTTCAACCCGCGCCGGATCGAGCGCTACCTGTTGCTGGTCAGCGGCAGCGGCGCAGAGCCGGTCGTGGTGCTGACCAAGGCCGACGAAGCGGACGATATCCCCGACTCACTGGCCGCGTTGATTGAACTGGCCGCGCAGGATGTCGCGGTGCGCGCCGTCAATGCCCGCGACCCCGACAGCGTCGCATCCCTCAATCCATGGTTGCGGCCGGGCACCACCGCAGTGCTGGTGGGCAGCTCCGGCGCGGGCAAGTCGACCCTGACCAACACCCTGGTCGGCAGCGAGCGCATGAAGACCGGTGCGGTGCGTGAAAGCGACGAGCGCGGCCGCCACACCACCACCCATCGCGCGCTGATTCCGTTGTCGACCGGCGCCTGCCTGATCGATACCCCCGGCATGCGCGAGTTGAAGCCAACCGGGGAGGAGGTTGTCGCCGAGAACTTCGGCGATATCGAAGCGCTGGCAGAGCGCTGCAAGTTCCGCGATTGCAAACACGACCAGGAGCCGGGCTGTGCGATCCGCGCGGCCATCGAGGCCGGCAAGCTGGACCCGCGCCGTTTCACCAACTACCTCAAGTTGGAAGAGGAAGTTGCCGGCGCCGCGGAAAAGCTGGCAGCACGTCGCGCGCAGAACGTCGCGGCCACCCCGGCTGCCACGGCAACGGGAAAGAATGCGGCCGCCAAGCCTGCGGGAAAGTCGCCCGGGAAACCCCCCGGAAAACCCCCGCGGCAACGGCCCCAGGTCGACGACGACTATGGCGAAGACTGACCCCGACATCGCCCACCACACCGCGCTGGACGCGCGCATGGTGCAGGCGGCGCGCGGGATCAAGGTGCTGACCCTTGCCAGCTGGCCGGCCGCAACCGCGAGCACGTTTCTCGCCGACCACGCCCGCGGCGTCACCCGGTTGCCGCAGGTCGCCTATCCCCGCCACGACTTCAGCGAAGCCCGCACCGAGTTGGCCGCGATCGCGCGCGAAGCCGATGCCAGCCACCCGCTGGGCCAGTACCTGATCGACGCCACTTCCAGCTGGGAAACCGCGGCCCGGCTGTGCGAGGCGCTTGGGACCCCGGCAGTCACCGAGCTGTCGCAACAGCTCTACGGCAGCGTTGATGCACCATTGCCAGGTAACGGACCAAGCGCGCGCGTGGCGGCGCGGCATTTCATCGAGATCGCGGACCAGTTCGACCGCGAACTCGTCTCGCCCGCCGAGCAGGTCGAGATTTCCGCCACCGCCCTGCAACTGCAATTGCAGGGCGACCTGGACGACTACTTCAACGACCGCATGATCGAGGTCGTGCTGGATCCTGACCTGATCGCCAAGGCCGCCGCCGGTGCGACCCGGATCCGCCTGCGCACCGGCGCGGCTTTCACCGATTACGATCGCCACCAGCTGTTGCAGCACGAAGCCTTCGTCCACTCGCTCAGCGCGCTCAACGGCCGCGAGCAACCAGTGCTGGGTAGCCTGGCGTTGTCCTCGCCACGTGCAACCGCGACCCAGGAAGGGCTGGCGACCTTTGCCGAGCAGATCACCGGCGCCATCGATATCAGCCGGATGAAGCGCCTGAGCCTGCGTATCGAGGCCATCGCGCAAGCGCTGGAAGGTGCGGATTTCATCGAGGTATTCCGCTTCTTCCTCGACAGCGGTCAAACCCCGCAGGAAAGCTTCGCATCAGCCCAGCGCGTGTTCCGTGGTGTGCCGACCACCGGCGGTCACGCCTTCACCAAGGACACCGTCTACCTGCGCGGCCTGATCGGCGTCCACACGTTCTTCCGCTGGGCCCTGCGGCGACGCCAGCTGCGCCTGTGCCGCTGGCTGTTCGCCGGCAAGATGACATTGGGCGACGTGCAACGGCTGGCGCCACTGTTCGAGTCCGGCGTGCTGCTGCCACCGCGCTGGCTGCCGACCTGGGTCGCCCGCGCCAACGGCCTGGCCGGCATGCTCGCGTTCTCGCTGTTCGCCAACCAGATCCGGCTGGACACGATCGACGACACGGACTTTGCGGATATCTGAGGATGAAGCTGTGACAGCCGGCGGGCAGTGCTTATTGCCCGTCGTCAGCCACCAGGGCAGGTGATTCGGTCTCGGCAGAGTCGCTTTCCGGTCCGTCCTGGATCTCGCCGATAATCGACTTGAACAGGCTGATGAACTCCTCCGCCGCTTTCGACGGTCGCCGGTCCTCAAGAAAGACGCAATCCACGTTGAACCGGATCGGCGGTGCAAACGGACGGAAAGAAACATCGTCCTGCACCGTGGCGCGGGCGGTGAACTCGTCGACCACCGTCATCCCCGCGCCATGGCGGGTCAGTGCGGCAGCGGTATAGAAGGTCTGGTTCGACACGACTTCGCGGATGGCCACGTTGCTGCGCCGCAACTCGCTGGCGAGTGCATCACCGACCGGCCCGCTGGCGGTCAGCCCGACCACCTCGCGTCCATGCATCAGCGACAGGGGAACCGATTCACCCACGTCGGGGACATCGTCGTTCTGGAAAAGCAGCATCATCTGCGCGGTTTTCAGCAGACGTCGCTTCATGCGCGGGTGCAGTGGCGGCGCGTAGGCGATCGCGATGTCGCAGGTACGCTCATAGAGCGCCTGGAACAGTTCGTCGTGGTGCAAGGTCTGCACGTCGAAAGTGATTTCCGGATGCATACGGCGAAAACGGGCGACCGCCAATGGCGCGACATGTAAACCCAGAGACGGCACCACGCCAAGACGGATGTGGCCACCGCCGATATTCTTGATGTTGCTGATGGTCTTCTGCAGCGATCCCAGGCGCTCGAATATCTCGTTGACTTCCACAAACAGCGCATGCGCTTCGTCCGTGGCAACCAGACGACCCCGCACCAGCGTGAACAGCTGCAACCCGAGCTTGGACTGCGTGTGGTGCAGCACCTTGCTCACCGAAGGCTGGGATACATGCAGTGCACGCGCAGCGGCACTGATCGAGCCGGTCGTATAGACGGCGTGGAACACTTCAATTTGACGAAGGCGCATCCCCTGATCTTAGGGCAGCCAGATCAAACATGACAAAACATGCCCAAAGCGACCACGCGGCGCAGATGCCGGTGGCGCGCCCGGCTACTTCTCCAGCAGCGCTTGCATTGCCCGCTCGCCGGCACCCATCGCCAGCGTCCAGCCCAACATGCCGTGACCGACGTTGACCACGAGGTTGGGTTGAATCCGCTGGATGATCGGCACCGAGCTGGGCGTCATCGGACGCAGACCCGCCCACGTACTGTCGACCGCGTCGTACTGGGCGGCGGCAGGAAGGGATTCACGGGCCATCGCCACCAGATGCTCCGCCCTGCGTGGGTCGACGGCCGCGCTGCGATTGCCGACCTCGGCCAGGCCCGCCACGCGCAACTTGTCACCCAGCCGACAGAACACCAGCTTGCGATCGATGTCGGTGATGCTGACCCGCGGCGCCATGGTTCCCGGCGTGGCCGTGAACGAGTAACCCTTCACCGGCAGCAGCGGCAGTCGCATGCCCATGTCCCGCGCAAGCGCCACAGCATCCACGCCAGCGCAGGACACCAGCTTGCGCGACCGCAGTCGCCGGCCGTCGCGCGCTTCCAGGTAGACACCCTCCGGCGTGGTCGCGAGCTTCGCCACGTCGAAGTTGAAGCACGCCGTCACCCCGTAATCGGCCACCAGCAACGCCAGCAAGCCCACGCAGAATCGCTGCGGATCACCTGCCTCCTCCGCCGGCGAATGCACCACGCCGACCAGGCCGGACGCGCCTGCCAATGCCGGCTCGATGTCGATCGCCTGCTGCGGGCTGAGGATACTTTGCTCTACGCCGTGCTTCTGCTTGGTCGCCACCATGGCGGCGGCGGCGTCCAGCGCGCCAGCGTCACGGAAAAGGTGCATCTTGCCCGGAGTGGTGTGCTCGAAGGCGATGTCATGGCGCTGCAGCAGGTCGTCCATTGCCGCGCGCGACTGTGCCGCCAGATCGAGTACGGCAAGCGTGTTCGCGCGGAATTTTTCCGGCGTGGCATTGGCGAGGAAGGCGATGCCCCAGCGCAGGAAGTCCGGATCCAGCGACCAGCGCATCGACAACGCCTGGTCCATGCCCAACGCAATCGATGGCAGCTTGGTCCAAAGCGATGGGCTGGCCATCGACTCGGTGTAGGCGTAACTGAGTTGAGCGCCGTTGGCGAAGGACGCGCCCATCGCCGGGCCGGATGCGCGATCAACGATGCGCACCGACAGACCGCGGCGGGCCGCTGCGTACGCGGTTGCCATGCCGACCACGCCCGCGCCCACGATGGTGACGTCGACGAGGGCATCATCGACGTCGCTGCTTGCGCTCGCCGGAGTCTCAGGCCCATCCGGGGCGGAGCGGGGCGGTTTGACGGTGCTGGCCATCAGTGCGTTACCAGTTTGCCCACGCCTTCACGCCGAGGGTCGGCGGCCCATTCGAGCACGCCATCGCGGTAGAACACCCCATGCAGGCCGGAATCCTCGCCGGAACCCGCGCGTATCGTCACTCCACGCTGCGAAAGCGCGTCCAGCACGGCTTCCGGGAAACGGGACGCTTCACCGTTGAAGTGGCTGCCGCGCGCAACCAGGTTGGGCAGGTCCACCGCGTCCTGCAGTGGCATGTCCCAATAGACCAGGCCGACCAGCGCCTTGCCAATATAGGCCGGGATGGCAGACCCGCCGGGCGAGCCCAGGGCGCCGACAAAGCGTCCGTCGCGGTCGAGAATGATGATCGGCGTCATCGAGGACCGCGGGCGCTTGCCGCCGGCGATCGCATTGGCGGCACCGTCGTCGCCAGCGCCGCTGGACCAGGAGAAATCCGTCAGCTCGTTGTTCAGGAAAAACCCGTCAACCATGCGGCCAGACCCGAAAAACGACTCGATCGTGGTGGTGACCGAGGCAGCATTGCCCCATTGGTCGATCACGACAAAGTGGCTGGTGCCGCCGGGCTCGTCGGTACGGTCGGGTCCACGCGCACCCGCGCCGGGTGGCTGCCCATGTTGGGGGGCCGGGCCTGCCGTGTTCCCGATCAACCCGCGGCGCTGGTCGACGTAGGCCGGGTCGAGCAGGCCATCGACGGGGACGTCGTCAAAGGCCGGATCGCCGACATAGTGGTCACGATCGGCGTACATGATGCGGCTGGCTTCGGCGAACAGGAACCATGACTGCGGGTCTTCGGGACCGCGCTGGTCGATGTCGGTCTCGTCCAGCAATGCCATGAGCTGCAGCAGCCCCACGCCACTGGTCGGCGGACGCGGCACGCAGATGATGTAGGCGCGCAGGGGGCGGCACAGCGGCTCGGTCTTTTCCGCTGTGTAATCCGCCATGTCCTGCATGCTGAGCTGCCCGGGACGCGGCAGTTCATGGGTGCGCGCAACAATGGCGCTGGCAAGCTCACCGCTATAGAACGCCTGCTCGTTGCCCTGCGCGATCTTGCGCAGGGTCTCGGCATAGTCGGGGTTACGCAGCAGGTCGCCGGTCCCCTTCAATTGGCCATCGGGGGTGGAGAAAAATTGGCGCACGTCCGGCGCGGACGCCTGCGGGAACGTGCCCTGGATGTGTTCCTCAAGCCGGGGGGTGATGACGAAACCCTGCTCGGCCTGCTGGATGGTTTCCGTGAACAACTCTTCCCACGCCAGCTTCCCGTGCTCGCGCTGGGCCTGTGAGAAAACCGCAACGGTACCGGGAACGCCCGTGGAGCCACCCGAAAGCATCGCGTCACCGCGCGGCAGTGGCTGGTGGTTTTCGTCCTCGAACAAAGTGCCGTCGGCCAGTGCAGGCGCGGCTTCGCGGCCGATGTAACTGGTCACCGCCTGGCTGCGCGCATCGTAGGCCATGATGATGGCGCCGCCGCCAATGCCGGAACTCTGCGGCTCCACCAGACCAAGCATCATCTGGACGGCAACGGCGGCGTCCATGGCGGTCCCGCCGCGGCGCAGCACCGCCGTTCCCGCATCCACGGCAAGCGGGTGGGCGGCGACCACCACGCCTGCGGTCTTGCCCTCGCCAGCGTCGGTCCCGGGGTCGCGGGGCAATGCCAGGCAACCGAGCAGCAGCGTCGTGCCGACCAGTGCAAGCAGTGCGCGGGCAGGCCGGTTGAAGCTGGCGGCGAAATCGGGACGGCGGGCGGCTACGCCGTTGGCGGCAGAACGGGGTTTGCTCATGGGCAAATCGTAGCCGCACAGCTGAATGGGCGCCCCTCACATTCAATGGCACGCGGATAGCTGTCAGTTATGGGTGTGGGCGGCCGCCCTATTCAAGGAAGTTCATGAAGCCGGTAATGATCAGGGCGTTGGTGAAGTCGATGAAGAACGCGCCCACCAGCGGCGCGACCAGGAAGGCGCGCGGCGCCACCCCGTAGCGCTCCACCAGCGTTTTCATCACCGCCATCGCGTTGGCGGTGGTGCCGAGCATGAAGCCGATGAATCCGCCGCTCATCACCGCGGCGTCGTAGTCCTTGCCCATGGCGCGGAATACGACCACGCAGAACGCAACCACGATGGCGACCTGGATGACCAGGTTGATGGCCAGCGGCATGGCCATTCCGGCCAGCTCCCACAGCTTCAGGTTCATCAGTGCCACGGCCAGGAACAGGGCGAGGCAGATGTTGCCGATCAGGTCGGTGGTGCGCACCGACAGGCCGATCCAGCCCGTCGCGTCGTCGAGGTTTCGCACCGCCGCGCCCACCAGCATCGCGCCGATGTAGGCCGGCAGGGTCAGGCCCAGTGCCTCAAAACCCCGACCGATCCAGACCCCCAGCCACATCGCCACGAGGATGAAGATGATGCTCTTGAGTGCGCTGAACTCGCGTTGTGCGTCGCTCAGCTCCGGATCCACGCTCAGCTCGGTCACATCCGGCACTTCCGTCGGATGGCCGCCGGGAGTCTTCAAACGCCAGCGCCGGATCATCACGGTCGCCACCGGACCACCGACCAGGCCACCGCAGACAATGCCGGCCATCGCCGAGGTGATCGCAATCGACTCCGCGCCGACCAGCCCGGCCTCCTCGAACAATGGCGCGAACGCCAGCCCGGTCGCGGGACCGCCGGCCAACGTGGCCGATCCCACCAACACCCCGAACAGCGGATGCAGGTCGAACATCGCCGCCACGCCCAGGCCAACCAGGTTCTGCACGACGACAAACCCCGTCGCCAGTCCCAGGAAAATCGCCACCTGGCGCCCGCTGATGCGTAGCAGTGCGAAGCTCGCGTTGATGCCCAGCGTGGTGAAAAACGCGACCATCAGCGGTGTCTGCAGCGACGTGTCCAGTTCAAACAGCGTGGTGCCTTGCCCGTGGAAGAACATCACGATCAGCGCAACCACCAGGCCACCCACCACCGGCTCGGGAAGGTTGTAGCGCCGGAATACCGGAATGGCGCGACACAGCGCGTATCCACCCATGAGTGCCAAGCCGCCCAGGGCGACGGTTTCCACCGCGTCAAGTCGAAGCAATTGATTTCTTCCCGTGTTCTCGAAAGGTGATCAGGCGTTTATCCAGTGTCATGGACAAGTGCCAATGGTTGGCGCGTGGTGACGCCCTCTCAAAACAGAGCAATGGGACTCGACCATAGGTCAGTGGGGCGGTTGACGTAATTGATAAAACACGGCCCTTCCATAGCCATGCGTTATGGGCTGTGTGTATGCGATCAGGGCGCGGGCGTCAGCCGGCCGTCGGCCTGGATCACCTGGTCGGCGTCGCCCGACGGGACCAGTTGCACGCGCGACCGGATCGGGACGCCGTCGTAGCTCGGGATGTCGTGGGTCAGGCGCCGGAAGATCCATGGCGGCACATCTTCGGCGACCCGCAGCCTTGTGACGGCCGCGTCCTCGTGCCGCAGCAGCTCGGCCAACGCCGGCGAGAACACCGCCTGCAGCTCGCCGACGTGGCGGACCTGCCGCATCACGTTGATCCCGTGCCAGAGCGACAGCACAGCCAGCAGCACCACCAATCCACGGCCCCAGCGTGCCAGCCGCGGCCAGGCGCAAGCGGCCAAGCCGACGGCGAATGCGGCGAAGCCATAGCCGTACTGGTTGCTGGCACCAGCGAGCACCAGCACCGGGCCCAGCGCGGCGGCGCCACCGGCGAGCAGGGCGACGGCCCAGCGCCAGCCGACCCGCCACAACGCGGCCAACAGCGCCAGCATCAGCACGCAGGAGACGATGAAACGCGTGTTGCCGAACCCCCGTGAGAGCGTCGTCTGGGCTTCGAACACGCTGATCTGCGGCAGGAAAGCGTAGTACTCGAGCCAGCGCTGCGGGATGTTCGCCAGCGACCAGGCATAGGCGTCCGGCCCGTCGACACCGGCCAACATGGAGAACCGCAGCAGCAGGTAGGCCAGCGCCGGCACCACCGACCCCGCGAACGCCCAGCGCCAGCCCCCTCTCGTGCGGTCCAGCAACCACGCCACGGCCAGCAGCGCGGGGATCGAGAGCGCGGCCTCCTTCGCCAGCAGCGCGACCGCGGTCAGCACGGCGGCGGCGATCGCGATGTGCCATCCCGGCCAGCGCGAGGTCGCGACCCACGCCACCAGCAAGCCGCAGCCCACCCAGAGCAGGTCGCCGATCGTGCCGACCCAGCCGTGCACGTACATCGCGTAGGGCCCCAGCGCGAACATCAGCGCCGCCAACGCCGCCCGTCGCGGCAAAACCTCCAGCCGGACCAACAGGCCGGTCAGCAAGGCGGCATTGAGCGCCCCGGCAGCTGCGATTACGGCATGGAATGCCTGCGGCTGGTCGAACAGGTGGTGCGACAGCCAAAGCCACAGGTTGAAGGTCAGCGGACGGTACTGGAACACCACCAGGTCGAACCAGCCGACCCACGGCAGCGTCGCGCCGGGCGCAACGTTCGCCGCCGCCGCCCATTGCAGCTCGTCATGGCTGAAGTAGCCGGGGTTGGAAAGCAGCGGCCACTGCACCAGCACCGTCAGCGCGGCCACCAGCAGCATCCAACCGCCGGCCTTCAGCCGGTCCCGCGTCCATTCCTGCATGCCTGTCCCCATTGAAATGTGCCCCGATTCTCGGTCAATCGCGCTGCCGTTGCCACGAACGGTAGAATCGAGTGTCCTTCCAGCCGTGCCCTCCCGTTAATGTCCAATACCGACGATTTCAAGCAAGCCGCCCTCGACTACCACAGCCAGCACCCGCCCGGGAAGATCAAGGTCACCCCGACCAAGGCGATGGTGACCCAGCGTGACCTGGCGCTGGCGTACTCGCCCGGGGTGGCCTATGCCTGCGAGGCAATCGTCGACGACCCCAACACCGCCCGCGACTACACCGCGCGCGGCAACCTGGTGGCGGTGATCACCAACGGCACCGCGGTGCTGGGCCTGGGCGACATCGGCCCGCTCGCCGGTAAACCGGTAATGGAAGGCAAGGGCATCCTGTTCCAGAAGTTCGCCGGCATCGACGTGTTCGACATCGAGCTGGACGAGCGCGACCCCGACAAGCTGGTCGACATCATCGCGGCGATGGAGCCGACCTTCGGCGGCATCAACCTGGAGGACATCAAGGCGCCGGAGTGCTTCATCGTCGAGCGCAAGCTGCGCGAGCGGATGAAGATCCCGGTGTTCCACGACGACCAGCACGGCACCGCGATCATCGTCGGCGCGGCGGTGTTCAACGCCCTGGAAGTGGTCGGCAAGAAAATCGAGGACGTGCGCATCGCCACCACCGGCGTCGGCGCGGCGGGCATCGCCTGCCTGGACATGCTGGTCGCGATGGGCGCACGGCGCGAGAACATCTTCGCCTTCGACCGCGATGGCGTGCTCTACCGCGACCGTCCCGGGCTGGACCCGGAGAAGGCGCGCTACGCCCGCGATACCGACAAGCGCGAGCTGGCCGAGATCGTGGCTGGCGCGGACGTGTTCCTGGGATTGTCCGCCGGCGGCATCCTGAAGCCGGAAATGGTCGTGACCATGGCCGAGCAGCCGATCATCCTGGCGCTGGCCAACCCGTACCCCGAGATCCTGCCCGACGCCGCCAAGGCCGTGCGCCCCGACGCGATCCTCGCCACCGGCCGCTCCGACTATCCCAACCAGGTCAACAACGCGGTCTGCTTCCCGTACATCTTCCGCGGCGCGCTGGATGTCGGCGCAACCGTGATCAACGAGGAAATGAAGCTCGCCTGCGTGCATGCGATCGCCCAGCTGGCGCGGATGGAAGCCGGCGACCTGGCTTCGGCCTACGGCGGCGACGTGCCGACCTTCGGCCCGGAATACCTGATCCCGCGCCCGTTCGACCCGCGCCTGATGGTGATGGTGTCGTCCGCCGTGGCGCGTGCGGCGATGGCGTCCGGCGTGGCCACCCGCCCGATCGAGGACATGGCGGCCTACGAGGAGAAGCTCGGCCAGTTTGTCCACCGCACCGGCCTGCTGATGAAGCCGGTCTACGACCGCGCCCGCAGCGACCGCAAGCGCGTGGTCTATGCCGAAGGTGAGGAAGAAGTCGTGTTGCGCGCGGTGCAGACGGTGATCGACGAAGGCCTGGCCACACCGATCCTGGTCGGCCGCCCGGAAGTGATCCAGACCCGCATCGACCGGCTCGGACTGCGCATGCGACAGGGCGTGGATTTCGAGCTGACCAACATTCACGACGACCCGCGCTTCCACGACTATTGGCAGCAGTACCACGCCCTGACCGAGCGCCGCGGCGTCACCATCGAGGCGGCCAAGAGCCTGATCCGCTCGCGTCCGAGCCTGATCGCGGCCTTGATGGTGGAGCGGGGCGAGGCAGACGCGATGATCTGCGGCATCGTCGGGCGCTTCCACAAGAAGCTTGGCTACCTGCGCAGCATCTTCGACTTCGATCGCGGCATTGCCGGCACCGCCGCGATGACCGGGGTGATCAACGACGCCGGCGCGTGGTTCTTCCTCGACACCCACGTCCAGCTTGACCCCAGCGCCGAGCAGATCGCCGAGGCAACCCTGCAGGCGACCTACCGGCTGAAGCTGTTCGGGGTGGAGCCGAAGGTGGCGCTGCTGTCGCATTCCAACTACGGCAGCCACGACAACCCGTCGGCGGCGAAGATGCGCAAGGTGCGCGAGCTGCTCAAGGCACGCCAGCCCAAACTCGAGGTCGACGGCGAGATGATGGGCGACACCGCATGGAACGAGGCGTTGCGCAAGCGCATCTTCCCCAACACCACTCTGAGCGGACGCGCGAACCTGTTCGTGCTGCCGAACCTGGACGCGGCCAACATCACCTACAACATGTTCCGGGTCGCCACCGATGGCGTGGCGATTGGCCCGATCCTGATGGGGTTGGACAAACCGGCCCACATCCTGACCTCGGATGCGACGTCACGCCGGGTGATCAACATGACCGCGATTGCGGCGGTCGACGCCCAGATCCGCGCCAGCCGTGGCGGATAGGTAGGCGCGCCGCCATCGCGGCGGCGCGGTAGAATGACGGCATAGATCCCACTTGATTATGAGGCGCGGCCAAGGGGTCGCGAGGCGCATGACCCAGACCTACGAGAGCCCGCTCAACGAGCTGCTGCAGAACGATCCGGACCCCACCGAGACCAAGGAGTGGGTCGAGTCGGTCGAGGCGGTAATCCAGCGCGACGGTACCGACCGCGCGCACCAGTTGCTGGAGCGCATGGTCGAAGTCTCGCGCCGCGCCGGTGCGCACCTGCCGTTTGACCCGACCACCGAGTACATCAACACCATCCCGACCCAACTGGAGGCCAAGAGCCCCGGTGATGCGGCGATGGAGTGGAAAATCCGCTCGATCATCCGCTGGAACGCAATGGCGATGGTGGTGCGGGCCAACCGCAAGCCCGGCGACCTGGGCGGCCACATCGCCACCTTCGGCTCCTCGGCGACGCTGTATGACGTCGGTTTCAACCACTTCTGGCGCGCGCCGAGCGAAGACCATCCGGGTGACCTGCTGTTCATCCAGGGCCACGGCTCGCCGGGCATCTACGCGCGCTCGTTCCTGGAAGGCCGCTTCAGTGAAGACCAGCTCGACAACTTCCGCATGGAAGTCGACGGCCGCGGCATCAGCTCCTATCCGCACCCGTGGCTGATGCCGGACTACTGGCAGACCCCGACCGTGTCGATGGGCCTGGGCCCGATCAGCGCGATCTACCAGGCGCGCAACTTCAAGTACCTGGAAGGCCGCGGCCTGATGCCCAAGACCGACCGCAAGGTCTGGTGCTTCCTCGGCGACGGCGAGACCGACGAGCCCGAATCGCTCGGCGCGATTTCGGTCGCTGGCCGCGAGGGCCTGGACAACCTGATCTTCGTCGTCAACTGCAACCTGCAGCGCCTGGACGGCCCGGTGCGCGGCAACGGCAAGATCATCCAGGAGCTGGAAGGCAACTTCCGCGGCGCCGGCTGGAACGTCATCAAGAACATCTGGGGCAGCTACTGGGACCCGTTGTTGGCCCGCGACACCAGCGGCAAGTTGCGCCAGCTGATGATGGAAACCGTCGACGGCGAATACCAGAACTGCAAGGCCTTCGGCGGCGCGTACACCCGCGAGCATTTCTTCGGCAAGTACCCGGAGACCGCGCAGCTGGTCGCCAACCTCAGCGACGAGGACGTCTGGCGCCTCAACCGTGGCGGCCACGACCCGCACAAGGTCTACGCCTCCTACCACCAGGCGGTGAACACCAAGGGCATGCCGACCGTGATCCTGGCCAAGACGGTCAAGGGCTACGGCATGGGCGTGGCCGGCGAGTCGCTCAACCCGGCCCACGGCACCAAGAAGATGGACGACGACGACGTGCGCGCGTTCCGCGACCGCTTCGCCATCCCGGTGACCGACGACCAGCTCAAGGACGGCGCGGTGCCGTTCTACCACCCCGGCAAGGACTCGCCGGAGATCGAATACCTGCTCGAGCGCCGCAAGTCCCTCGGCGGCTTCCTCCCGCAGCGCCGTCGCAAGGCCACGCAGCAATTTGAAGTGCCGCCGCTGGCGACCTACGAGCGCTTGCTCAAGTCCACCGGCGAGCGCGAGATCAGCACCACGATGGCGTTCGTGCAGATGCTCAACATCTCGTTGCGCGACAAGCAGGTCGGCCCGCGGCTGGTGCCGATCGTCGCCGACGAGGCGCGCACCTTCGGCATGGAAGGCCTGTTCCGCCAGATCGGCATCTACGCCCCGTTCGGCCAGAAGTACAAGCCGGTCGACCGCGACCAGCTGATGTACTACCGCGAGGACACCGCCGGCCAGGTGCTGCAGGAAGGCATCACCGAGGCCGGGGCGTTCGCCTCCTGGCTCGCCTGCGCTACCAGCTACAGCAGCAACGACCTCGCCCTGCTGCCGTTCTACATCTACTACTCGATGTTTGGTTTCCAGCGCGTCGGCGACGCCGCCTGGCAGGCCGGCGACATGCGCGCGCGTGGCTTCCTGCTCGGTGCCACCGCCGGCCGCACCACCCTCAACGGCGAAGGCCTGCAGCACGAGGACGGCCACAGCATGGTGCAGGCCGGGCTGATCCCGAACTGCCGCAGCTACGACCCGACCTTCAGCTATGAAGTGGTGACCATCATCCAGCACGGCATGCAGCGCATGCTCGCCGAGCAGCATGACGAGTACTACTACGTCACCCTGATGAACGAGAACTACGTCCACCCGGCCATGCCCGAAGGCAGCGCCGAAGGGATCATCAAGGGCATGTACCTGTTCCAGGATGCCGGCAAGCCGAAGAAGGACCAGCTGCGCGTGCAGTTGCTGGGTAGCGGCACCATCCTGCGCGAAGTCATCGCCGCGGCCGAACTGCTGGAGAAGGACTTCGGCGTGATCGCCGACATCTGGTCCTGCCCCAGCTTCAACGAACTCGCCCGCGACGGTGCCGACGTCGAGCGCCAAAACCGCTTCCACCCCGAAGCCAAGACCCCACGTAAGGCGCACATCACCGGCCTGCTGGAAGGCCGCCAGGGCCCGGCGATCGCCGCGACCGACTACATCCGCACCTACGCCGAACAGGTCCGCGCCTACGTCCCGATGCACTACACGGTACTGGGCACCGACGGCTTCGGCCGCAGCGACACCCGCGCCAACCTGCGCCGGCACTTCGAGGTTGACCGCTACTACGTCGCCCATGCAGCGATCGCGGCGTTGGCAGCGGAAGGGAAGATGACCGCGAAGGATGTGGCAAGAGCGATCAAGACGTACAAGATCGATGCGGAGAAGCCGAACCCGTTGGGGGTTTGAGGCGGGTTATTAGGAATTATAAAGGCGGCCGATGGCCGCCTTTTTCTTTAGTGTTTTGAATGGCGCTGTCGACCCGAAGCGGGCTGTCACATCGTAGGATAGGATGGTCGCTCAGGCGGTGGCGGGTCGCCGTTTCTGCTCGTGCGGCGTGAGGAATCTGCCAAGAACACTTCGGGCAATTGTCGCCTATGGGTTCGGTGAGCCAAGTAGCCGCTGCGAGGACGACACAACGTAATCGGTAAAACTGTCGAGTTGTGATTTTGGACTAAAAGATCCAGAATTCGTTTGCGTCTACACCAGAAACCTCAGCGGGGCGGCGGATGAAGTTGATAAGTTACCGAGTAACTAATTTTCGCTCGGTGAAAGATAGCGGTGATATTGCAGCTGATGATGTTACCGCGCTGATCGGTGTCAACGAGTCCGGAAAGACGAACTTGTTGCTACCGCTTTGGAAGCTTAATCCCGCCCGTGAAGGAGAGCTGCAGCCGACATCGGACTACCCCAAGACGATGTTCGCTGATGTGCGTGCCAATCCAGAAATATTTCGCTTCATCACTGCCGACTTCGATGCCAGCTCGATCAGCGTAAGCCTGTCGGAGCTCACGACGTTAGATGCTGCGCAGATGGATGTCGTGCGTGTTGGCAGATACTTCGATGGAGAGTACGACGTCTCATTCCCGCAGTATGTGCCCAAGACAACTGTTGTTGCTTCAGATATCAAGAGTGAGTTGACCGCCTTAGCCTCAGTAGTTGAACAAGCAGATGCGCTCAAGAGCGAGGAGTCCCTGAAGGCAACGATTATCGAAGCTGTTCAGGCTTTGTCTGACTCCATTAGCCAAGACTGCGCGGCACACGATGTCGATGCCATCATCGAATCGCTGAAGAGGTGCCTTCCAGACCCGCCGGCCAAGACATCGGCGATCGTTCCTCGCGCACAGCAGACAATCGAAGTTCTGAGGAGATGGTTGTCGCAGCTCAGGTTGCCGGCGCCCGAGGACATCGACGGGGTGCGAAATCTGGTCTTGAAAGAGCTTCCGAAGTTTGTCTACTACTCCAACTACGGGAACTTGGACTCCGAAATTTATCTCCCGCATGTGGTCCAGAACCTCGAGCGAAAGGACTTAGGTGCCAAGGAAGCAGCGAAGGCGCGAACCCTCCGTGTGTTGTTCAGCTTCGTTCGCCTCCTGCCCAAGGAGATCCTTGAGCTTGGTCGAGACTTCAAAGACCCGAGCAATCAAAATCGCCAGCCCACACCGGACGAGATTGCCAATATCGCTGAGCGCAAGCGAGAGCGCTCTATTCTTTTGCAGTCCGCTGGCACAACTTTGACCAAGGAGTTCAAGTCTTGGTGGAAGCAAGGAAACTACCGTTTCCGCTTTGAAGCAGACGGTGATCACTTCCGCATTTGGGTATCAGATGACCGCCGCCCAGAAGAAGTTGAGCTTGAAAATCGTAGTACGGGACTGCAATGGTTTCTGAGCTTCTACCTCGTGTTCTTGGTCGAAAGCCAGGGCGACCATGATGGCGCTATTCTTCTACTTGATGAGCCAGGGCTATCTCTTCATCCCTTGGCGCAGCGTGATCTATCAGGCTTCTTCGATGGTTTGGCCAAGACCAACCAGATTCTGTACACGACCCACTCGCCCTTTCTGGTCGACCCCGACCGATTGGATCGGGTCCGGAAAGTCTATATCGCAGCGGACGGTTCGACCGAGTCGTCGCCCAATCTGCGGCAATCGGGTGCGGACCAAGCGCAGGCTGGTGCGGCATATGCCGTGTACTCGGCGCTCAATTTGAACGTCGCCGAGAGTCTGCTTCTGGGCTGTCTTCCTGTCGTTGTGGAGGGGGCCTCCGATCAGCACTATCTGACGATGATCAAGGCACTTCTAATCGGCGCCGGAAAGATCACACCTCGTCGCGAATTAGTGTTCCCTCCCGCCGGAGGAACGAAGACGCTTAGAATAACGGCGGGAATCTTGACTGGGCGGGACGAGACGCTTCCGGTCGTTCTTCTGGATGGTGATCAGATGGGCGCTAGGATGGCGGTAGAGCTGAAGAGTAGTCTTTACAAGGGCGAGGAAGCGAAAGTTCTCTCAACAAATGAATTCGTCAGCTTCGATGGGTCCGAGGTAGAGGATCTGATTCCCCACCAGCGCTTCGTGGAGGCTGTGGACCGCGTGTTCCGAGCTCCGGAGCAGCAGTTTTCGGAAGTAGCGGTGATAGGTAAGTCCATCGTGCCGCAGGTTGAAGCGTGGTCTAAACGTGAAGGCACGGAACTCACACTTGGTTGGAAAGTAGAAGTTGCTAAGCGCGTAAAAGCAACATTGCTATCCAGGGGAATCGGTGACGTCGAAAACGATCTGATCGAGCGATGGGTGCAGCTCTTCAATCGGTTCGATCCTTCTTCTGATTGAGGTTCACTTCTCTCGACGATTTTGACGTTATGCATGGATTGCCGTGAGGCGGTGGTGCTCCCATCTCACCTAGAGCGGCCCGTGGTGCCTACGCACTCGGTGTATTTGCGTCATGGGATGTCCTAGACGTCTTCCTCAAGACTCTGCCCATGCTCGCGCAACCAATCACGGGCGCGATCCATGGAGGGCAGTTGCGCGCGCACGACGTTCCAGAAGCGGGGCGTATGGTTCGCTTCGATCAGGTGCGCCAGCTCGTGCACGATCACGTAGTCGATAGCGAACATCGGCGCCTTGATCAGCCGCCAGTTGAAGTTGAGGTTGTTGCTCGGCGTGCACGAGCCCCAACGAAAGCGACTGTCACTGATCTTGGCCTGTTCGTAGCTGACGCCAAGGTTTTTGGCGTGCAGCTTCACACGCGGAAGGATCTTCTGCTGCGCGCGCTCCATGTACCACTGCCGCAACACCCGCTTGCGTTCGCTGGCGCGTGAGCGCGGGATCAAGAATTGTCCAGCGAAGTGAACGGCGTCATCGGACGCATCCACCAGCTCGATGCGGTAGGCACGGCCCAAGTACAAGACGGACTCGCCGTTCACCAGTTCCTTGCCGGGTGCGTGCGGCAAAGGTTGGTATTTCTGTGCATCGTTGAGTTTTTCGAACAGCCACTGGCGCTTGCTGTCCACCAGTTGCCGCAGTTTGTCCTCCGGCACGCCAGCGGGTGCGTGCACCACCACCGTTCGATCGCGCTCCACCGTGATGGTGACGTTCTTGCGCTTGGCCGAACGGCGGATTTCGTAGCTCAGGTCCATCGCATCACGCCGCGTGCAAAATGGTGTCGTTCTTGGCTTCGGCCAGCTCCATCACACGGCTGATGATTGCCTCGCGTTTCCTCACCAGCTCGGGCACGTTCGCAAACTGCGGTGCCAGCAGAACCCGTTGCAACTCGGCCTTGAGCTTGTTGCGCGCCGGAATGCTCTCCCAGAAACCGGTCAGCTTCAGCTCACGCTCCACCGCGTTGTAGACCTGCTGGGTCAGGTCCACCAGTACGGCAATGCGTTCGTCAGGCTTGCCGGCGTAGTCCGAGTGCTGATCCATGGTGGTTTTCAGTTCACTCTGGAACAGCCGGAAGAACGGCATCTGCTTCTTGCGGTTCAGCCCGTAGGTCGGCTCATTGCCGGCGTCCTTGATGCGCTGACGCAGCTTTTCCAGCTCATCAAAGATCTTCTGCCAGTTGTCCTTGAACTCCTGGAAGATCGACGCCAGCGCCTCGGCAAACGAGGCCTGTAGATCCGGGTCGTCATCCAGCTCGACATCAAGATGATGGCGAATGGCGTGCTCCACCTCAGCGGCCTTGGTCTTGCTGCGCTTGTGTTCCTTGACGTCCTTCTCGAAATCCTCGTCCAGGATGGAAATGGGCGCGACCTTGGTGTCGATGCCCTTTGAGACAAGGTGTGCATCCGCGATGGCGCGCAGCTTGGGCGGAATGCCCTTCATGCTCAGGCGGGCATCGCGGAAGTGCTTGCCGGCAAGGATGTTGACCTCGGTGAGCGCCTGATAATCCGGCATGTAAGCCAGCGCTTCCTTGGCCGGAAACAAGGTGTTCAGTGCACGGGTGAACTTCTTGAACGCCAGCATGAAGGCGAAGCGGATGTTCTCGTCGTAGAACACGTCGAAGCACGCGTCGAGGTCGGTCAGGTCGGTCAGGCCGTGCTTTTTCAGCAGCGCCATGATCTCGGCATGGGCGGCCTGAAGCTCGCGCAGTTCCCGCTCGGGAAAGCTCAGGCTGCCGGTGATTTCCTTCTGCTCGCGCTCGTCGTAGTTGTCCAGCGCCTTTTTCAGGTGATGGCCCACGCCGACGTAATCGACGATGAAGCCCTTGTCCTTGGCCGCGCCGCCCACGCGGTTCACACGCGCGATGGTCTGCAAAAGGTTGTGCGCCACAACCACCTTGTCCAGGTACATCACCTGCTCCACCGGCGCATCGAAGCCGGTCAGCAACATGTTGTTGACGATCAGGATGCCGACCTTGCCGTCCACGCCTTCATCGGTCGTATCGAAGGCCAGCTTGAAGCGCTTGATGCTGGTCTCGTGGCGGCGACTGTCGCCGTAGGCCTTCAGGTGCGGCAGGTCGTTGTGGCCGGAGGAGATGACCACGTCGGTCTCCAACGCCTTGAGCGTGGCCAGGTCCAGCCCGTAGGGGTTGCTCTGCTCAAGCCGTGCCACAGCCGCTGCCAGCGCCGCGTCGACGTGCTGCTTGTAACGCACCGCCGCCTCGCGTGAGGTGGCTACCACCTGTGCCTTGTAGCCGTTGGGGAACACGTGGGTGAGGTAGTGCGCAACCATGTCCGCGGCTTTGGCGGCAATGGTGGGCTCGGCCTCCAGATAGGCCTGGCGCGAGCCGTAGCCGAGGATTTCCAGCCGCTCGTCCAGCCTGTAATCGCTGAACACGTCCTGGAAGGTCGTGTCCATCGCCTTGGCGTCGTCCAGCTCGGCGTTGTGGGTGCGGCCCTCGTAGACGATTTCCAGGGTCACGCCGTCGGCGATGGACTGGCGCATGGTGTACTTGTCGATGTAATCGCCGAACACGCGCTCAGTCTTGTCGATGGGCGTGCCGGTGTAGCCGATCTTCGAGGCGTTGGGGATGGCGCGGTCCAGGTTCGCCGCCAGCAGCTTGTACTGGGAGCGGTGCGCCTCATCGGTCAGCACCAGAATGTGCGGGCTGGTGTTGAGTTCGGGGAAGCTCGCTTCCAGATCCGCCTCGCGGAACTTGTGGATCATCGCCATCACCAGATCCGATGACGTGGACGTCAGTAGTTCCTTCAGCTTCTTGATGCTGTCGGCCACCTTCACCGTAAAGCCGATCGCCTGGCTGGTTTCGGTGAGTTGCTGCTCCAGTTGGGTACGGTCGGTGACGAACACCACCTTCCAGTGCGCCAGCTGCGTATGGCGATAAAGCTCGCGCACCATAAACATCATGGTCAGGGACTTTCCCGAGCCCTGCGTGTGCCAGATAATGCCGCTGCGCTGACGCGGGGTTTTGCCATCCAGCAACCGTTTGACTGCCAGCTTCACCGCTCGGAACTGCTGGTAGCGGCCGACGATTTTGATGGTCTGCCCACGGCCGCTCACGGAAAACAGGGTGAAGGTGCGGATCAGGTCCAGCAGGTTCTGCCTGTCCAGCATGCCCGCCACCAGTCGCTGCTGGTCGTTGGGGCTGCCGGCGCCGTGGTCCAGGTCTTCCACTGTGCGCGGGTAGGGGTCAGCCCAGCGGTAGAAGTATTTTTCGGTGTGGGTGGAGATGGTGCCGAACTTGGCCTGTTGGCGGCAGGTGGCGATGATGAACTGGTTGTACCAGAACAGTTGTGCATGGCCTTCGCCCTTTGCGCCGCGCTGCTCGCTGTAACGCAGCATCTGGTCGATGGCGCTGGCCAGCGCGTCGTTGACCTTGGGCGACTTGCACTCCACCAGCACCACCGGCAGGCCGTTCAGGAACAGCACGATGTCCGGCAGGATGTGACGTTCGGTGCCCGGTACGCGCAGCTTGAACTGGCACACGGCAGTGAAGTCGTTCTTGGCCGAGTTGCCGAAGTCGATGAAGCGCACTGTCGGGCTGCTCTCGCCGGTTTCCCGGTTCTCGGCCACGCTGGTGCCTTCCAGCAGCAGGTGCAGCAGGTGCTGGTTGTTCTTCATCAGGTCGTTGCCGGGGAAGCTGGCGGTCAGTTGCTTCACCACGTCGTCGATCTGGTCCTCCGCCAGCCAGGGGTTGATCACCTTGAGCTGCGTCTGCAGGCGCGGCTCAAGCACTACCTCAGTGAAGCTGGTGCGCCCGGTGTGCGCCGGCGTCTGCTGCTTGTCGGTGAGGTCTAGGATGTTCCAGCCCAGGCCCGCCAACTGATCAAGCAAGGGCTTTTCGACGTGGTTACGCTCGTCGAGCCTGATATGGGCGGGCGTGGACTTGGTGCTCATGCGCTTTCAGCCTCGGTGTCGTCTTCGCCAAGTTGCCGCTCCAGTGCTTGCCGGACCAGGCCCATCACATAGGGCAGATCGGCTTCACTCTCCAATCCCACTTCCACACATCCGTTGCCCCAGCGGCCCAGGTCCGTCACGTCAATACACAGCTTGCGCGGGTCGTCGATGTCGCTGAACGCCATGTTGAGCGACAGGCGCAGCCGTTTGGCTTGCGGGACGACATCCACGAAGTTCGTCTCCGCCTTGTACGCCACATAGAGCTTCAGAAACTCTTCGTGTACACATTCGTCCAGCGCGAGGACTTGTGTGCGGAAGTGTTCGAACAGCGCGCGCACGGGGCCGGCAGCAAGATTCGGGTGGTCGACGATCGTGTACGCGGGCGCACTTTTTGCGGTTTTTTCGTGATAGCTGTCCAACACGTCGTCGGCAAGCCTGGGCGCATCCCAGATTCCGATGGCGCGTTCGGCCAGGCGGGATGCCCGTTTGATGATTTCCTGCTCGTTCCAGTCCGCGCAGCTGCCCAAGCCTTCATTGAGCTTGAGCGGGCTCTGCGCAAAGCCGCCTTCCATGTCGCGTTTTTCGGCGAAGGGCCGGTCGCTGTATTCCGAGTTGTAGCCGGTCAGCGTGAGGTTGCCCAAAGTGTGCAGATACTGCTCTTGCACCCGCGCCCAGTCCTCGCCCAGGGATTGCTGCCAGGCGGCGCTCAGGTTGGCGTTCTGCGGCATGATGTGTTCGATGGTGTAGTCCTGCACCATCACGCGTTCCTTGCGCCCGAAGTTTTCGAAGCGGCGCAACCAATAGCTGCGACGATTGAACTTGTACAGGTTGCGGATCTGCAATTGCCGGCGGAACTCGTCATCGCCGGGGAAGCGTCGATACGAGGGCAGCAGCATGAAAGCGGCCTTGACGCTTTCCAGATAGCGGCTCTTGTCCAGCTTGCGGCAGAAGGTGGCAAAGGTCTGGCGCAGTGAGTTGGTGGGTACATCACAGATCGCACGGCGGAACACGTAACTTTCGACCAGCTGCAGCGTGTTGACGAACGCGTCCTTGCCTAGCCGCGCCTGCGTGTAGTCGTGGTACACCTCCATCAGCATGGGGTAGCAGACATCCGCACGCAGTTCGCGGATGTCCTGAAACGCGGTGGCAAGCTCCGCGTCTTTCTCGTTGCCCAATGCCATGCGGCAGTAGTAGCCGGCAAACTGCAGCAGCGCGGCCAGCAGCGGTTCGTCCTGCTGGTCGCGCGAGTAGAGCTTGAATTCGTTGTAAACATCATCCCTGCGGATGCGGTGGTTGCCGGTGTGGATGACCAGGAAGAACCGCATGAACTCGTCGAATTGCTTGTTGTAGTTCTCCGCGCCAAACAGCGTTTCCATCGGGCGCCAATAGTCTTCGTACAGGCGCGTCTGAAGTTCGTGCGGCAGGCCCATCAGCACGTAGTTGCGGATCAGGTCGGCCTGGGTCAGCGCCTTGCCGGTGGAGTTCATGCTCTCGAAGATCATCTGCGGGTTGTCGATGCCCTGTTGCAGGCGGACATCTACGATCATCAGCTTGCCGATGCCGGCATAGACAACGCCCAGATCGGCATCGGCAATCTTGCGCGTGAAGAACTCGAAGTTCTCCACGATGCGGTGGGAGGCATTGTCCGGCACCGCCTTGCCGTCTAGCAGGGCAATCAACGTGTCCTTGTCGGTCTTGGTCAGCAGCATCTTGTAGCGCTGTTCGCCCTTGCCGTAGCGGTTCATCAGGAAGTAATCCTCGACTTCCGCCGCCGATACCGGCGTGTCCAGCCCTTCGGCCTGCAAGCGCTGCTTCAGCGCCAGCAACAGCAGGGTAAGGGTGGTGATGCGTTGCTGGCCGTCGATGACCAGCCAGCGGGAGATGGCGGCGCTGGTGTCCTGCTCGGGGATGTACACCGCCGAGCCGATGAAGTGGCTGTCCAGTTCCGCGTGGCCGCCCACGCGCAGGATGTCGTTCCACAGCTGTTCGCAATGCACGGTTTCCCAGCTGTAGGTGCGCTGGAAGATGGGGATGATGAACTGCTTGGCACCCTGCAGCAGTTGGGTGAACTGGAGGTCCTGGGCTTTCATGCGGTGGCGTCCTCGGCGGGTTGCAGCAAGGGTGTGACGCGGACCTTGCCGGTGAGCAGGTCTTGCATCAGGGCGGTCTTGAGGTGGTGCAGCTTGGTCAAAGAAACGCTGTGGTCAGCAACAGCTGCGTCCATTAGTTCGATTCGGCTGTAGACACGGGCAAATTCAGAGCTGTCGGTGGGCCACGGAACCTGGAAGTTCCGGACCTGCTGGTAGTTCAGACCTTCTCGATTTCCCCCGGCATTCATTAGAGCAATCTGGTGTTGCCCGATGTGTGACTTCAGGATTGCGGTCAGGAACCCCGTCCGGGCCTGATCCACGTCTCGTAGTCGAATGGTGCAAACGTGTTGATTTACGTTCGCACGCGCTCCAACATTTGGCATCGGGCAGCAGCGCCCGATAGACGCTCCGGTGATGTTTAACAGGACATCATTCTCAAACACTTCACTCCGCATCATCGAATGATGGATGTGGCTCGGAATGTATGCCACGTCATCGAGCCGCAAGCCATCGAAATGCACGTTCTGGCTCCGAATGAAGAGTACGCCGTCGGCGGTATAGACGCTTTCTCCGCCTGTAGGCGTGACTCCGCTGCCAACTCGGGAAACGAGATCGTCAATATGCTTCACTTCCCACTCCACCGGGATGCGGCCGAGGGGGGAGTCCTTGAAGGCGTGGGTGGCTTCGGAGCGCAGTTGGCCGTGTTCGTCGATGCCGCAGGTGAGCAGGTCCTGCATCAGGCCGGTCTTGATGCGCTGTTGCTTGGCGATCAGTGCCTCGGTCTGCGCCATCGCCCGATCCACCGTGGACAGCACTTCCGCGATCTTGGATTGTTCGGGCTTTGGCAAGCGCGGCACGGTGAAGCTGCTGAAGAACGATGCAGGCACACGTTGCTGGCCCGCCGAACCTGTCATCGATGCCGCAGCTTTTCGCCGCAGCAAAAGATCTATTGACCACTGGAAAATAAATCCCGCATCGGCATCATCCTTCGCGCGGAGAACATGAAACTCCGTAGATGCAAAGCCGATGCCACCCACGAGGCCGGTCGCATGACAACCTTTCCCGTTCTCTGTGCAAGGTGTGATTTTTGCGAACAGCACGTCGCCGCCATTGAAGCACGTGTAACCACTACGGACTTCACAGTAAGGCCGCGTTTGCCTGTGAACCCAGCGTCCGGATTCGGAGACATCACTCATCGGAATGAACGTGACGAGTTCGTCGCCCGTCGCATGCACGGCAGCGCGCTTCGGATTTACGTCCGCGAGCACCGAGAGCGCGACATCAATCAACATAGCCAAGCCCCGCCAACATTCCATCCAGCGCCTTTAACGTCTCGCCTCGCGCGGCTTCAAGCTCACGGCTCGACACCGCGTACTTGTCCCACAGGTTCTCCACGCTGGAGATCAGCGCGCGCTTCTCGGCGTTGAGGTAGCGGGTGAGTTCGGCGCGGGCCAGATTGTCGATCTTCTTCAGGATCAACGTGCGCGCTTCCTCGGCAGTGAGTTGCCCGCCAATGGCGGTGAGCAGCGCGTGGGTGCGGGCGATGCGCGCTTGCAGCGCTTCTCTGTCGCCGGCCAGTTTGGCGGCCTGCTTGAGGTCGGCCAGCTTGTCCGCGTCCAGTTTGGACATGCGCTGCTGGATCTGCACGATCTGCGCTTGCTGCTCAGCTTTGAAGGCCTCGCCGCCGCTGCGCTTGAGTGCCAGCTTTTCGGTCAGGTCCGCGCGCTTGGCCTTGTGCCTGGTTTTGACGTCCTTGATGCGGGTTTCGATGCCCTTGATGGCCTTGTCCTGCGCTTTCAACGCCGCGCGTTCCTTGTCGGCGCTGGCACCGGCGGTATTGGCCAGATCGTCGATCAGCGCCTTCAATGCTTTCTTGATGACGGCAGCGGTGGCCTTTTCGTCGACTTCCGGTTCCCACCCGGCCACTTCCACGGCCGTCTCCACCGCCTCTTCCAGCTCGGCCTGCGCTTCGGCTAACTTCGCTTCCAGCGCATCGATGGCGTCGGCGTCTTTCTGAAAGAATTCGGCAATCAGGTAGGCATCGGGAATCAAGCTGTGGTGCCAGCCGCTGGCGATGATGGTCTTGATGTCGTAGCGGATCTGCTGCCACCAGTTGACGAACACGCCGGCGCTCTTGAACTCGTCCAGCACGCCCAGCGGAATGAGCTTGTCCTTCAGCGAGGCAATCAACTCGCGGCGGATCTCCGGCGTCTTGCGGCCGCCGTTGCCTGCGTTCTCCAGTTCGGCAAAGTCGCCGCTGGCCTGCTGCCACCAGTCGGCCAGCGCGCTCTGGTGGCGGGCAAGCGTTTGAGTGAGCGCGGCATCGGCTTCCAGTGCGCGCTTGATGGCGGGCTTGTCCTGGATGCTTTCGACAAAGGTCTGGTAGCCCATGCGTTCGCTGCGGAACAGGTGCGCCGGCGTGATGCCGAACTGGCCAAACTGCGGGCCAAGGGCGTCGATCTCCGCCTGCGGGATGCCGCCGATCAGGTGCGCTTGCACGTCTTCGGGTTCAGGGTCCGGCGTGTTGTCCACGTAGCGGCGGATGTTGAGGTTTGCGTCGTGCTGATCGAGGATTTCGGTCTTGCCGACCAGACGCGAGTACTTGGGCAGTTCACGCTTGTGGGTGAACACGAAGTCGATCTTCTCGATGTCTTCCGGGCGCAGTTTGTTCTGTGCCTTGCCCTCGCCGTACTCGCGGTCGGCGTTGATGAACAGGATCTTGTCGCGCAGGTCGTCAGGCTTCTGCTTGTTGCATACCAGCACGCAGGCGGGGATGCCGGTGCCGTAGAACAGGCCCGGCGGCAGGCTGATGATGGCTTCGATGCAGTCGTCGTTGAGGAACAGCTCGCGGATCAGCTTTTCCTTGCCGCCGCGGAACAGCACGCCGTGCGGCATGACGGTGGCCATGCGGCCGTTGGGCTTCAGGCTGGCCAGCATGTGTTGCACGAACATCAGGTCGGCCTTCTTGCCGGTTTCCGGACACCACTCGCGGAAGCGGCTGGGGAACTTGACGCTGGCGCGGCTGTAGTTCTGCGAGAACGGCGGGTTGGCCAGCACGCGGTCGAATTGGCGTATGCGGCCGTCTTCCAGAATCTGTGGGTCTTCCAGCGTGTCGCCGTTTTCGATGGTGAAGCGGGTGATGTTGTGGAGGATCATGTTCATGTTGCAGATCGACCACACGGTGCCGTTGGAATCCTGCCCGTAGAGCGCAAGGTCGTTGGCGTCCTGGCCCTGTTCCTCCACGTACTGGTGGGCCTGGATCAGGAAGCCGCCGGAGCCGACCGTGGGGTCGTAGATGGTTTGCCCGGCGGCGGGCTTGGTGATCTGCACCAGCAGGCGCACCACTTCGGCTGGTGTGTAGAACTCGCCACCTTTCTTGCCGGCGCTGTCGGCGAAGTACTTGATCAGATATTCGTAGGCCGCGCCCAACAGGTCGGGGAACTCGAAACGGTCATTGACCAGCGGGCCGAAGGCGTTGAAGTGGTCGAGCAGGTCCTTCCACTTCTGGTCGGCGATCCTGGTCTTGCCTTTGACTTCGTTGAAGTTGATGTTGCTCTTGAGCACGCCGGCCAGCGAGTCGTTGTTGTCTTCCAGCGCGGCGATGGCCTTGTTGAGCATCGCGCCGATGTCGTGCTTGAGGTCTTTCAGCGCCGGAACGGTATCGCCGTTTTCATCCAGCCAGGTTTCGTTCCAGCGGGCGCGCACCGGCACGTAGAAGGTTTCGCCGTAGCTGGTCTGGTCCTCCAGCAGCTCCGCCAGCAGCTCGGGCTGGTCTTTCAAGTGAGCGAAATCGTGCGTGCGCAGGCGCTGGCGTTTGGTGTCGAACTCGTCGGAGAGGCGCTTCAGGAACAGCAGGCCGAAGATGAACTCCTTGAACTCGGAGGCATCCATCTTGCCGCGCAGGATGTCGGCTGCCCCCATCAGGAAGGATTCGAGCTGCGACAGGGTGACTTTATCGGGGGTCAAAGCGGGGTTCCTTTGAGGCACAGGGCGTGGCCCTGGCGGCGTTTATGTGGTGTGTAGGGATAAGTGCGTAAGCGAATTGGCTGGTTGTCACAGCCCCGCGATTCGTGGCATCAACCGGCTGTCGTCTCCAGAATGCGCCGCAGCAGCACCGCGCGCAGGTCGCGGCGCGCACCCAGCCAGAATTTCATGCTGCACCCCGAGGAGAGCGGCTCCGTTCCCGAGAGCGTTTTGAAGTGGGCCGGCGGTGCGGATACTTGTCCTTGCACTCGGCAACCAGATCGGTCAGTCGTGACACAGCGCCCCCCTGTAACGTGTTCATGGTTTCCCCAATGGCAAATACAGTGTTTGCGCTTTTGCGGCCGTGGGTCGGAAGCCGAACGCAGTGTAGAAGGCGGCCGCGCGGTCGTCCTTGGCATCCACCACCAGCAGGCGGACGCCCAGCTGTTCGCGTAACTCCAGGCAACGCTTGACGGCATCTTGCAGCAGCGCTGCACCCAGGCCTTGACCCTGTTCACTAGCGGCTACGGCCAGCCGCGCCAACCGCGCGGCGGGGACCGGGTGGCGGGGCAGGCGGCGCTGGTCGTCCGGCTTCAGGTCGGGCAGCGGTAGCTGTGCGGCCGCGAGGGTGTAATAACCGAGGATCTGCGAGGGCGCGTCGTCATCGATCAGCACATGGGTGGTGGCGATGCCGTCGCGATGATGCTGGCTGGCCTGTTTTTGCAGATAGTCGTTCAATGCGGGGGCGCCGCAGTCGAATCCGTTCCGATCGTGCTTTCGGCCGTCCAGCCGCGCAATCAGCAGCACGGGTCAGCGCCGCGTCAGGCCGCGCTCCATCGCCTTCTTCAGCTTGGCATTGGGCTTGAACGGCTTGTCCAGTGCTGCGAGGAAACGCCGCGATTCTTCTGCCGACAGGGTGACCGTCAGTTCCGCGGCCATGACGCTTTCGGCTTCGCGCAGCACGGCGTCGCGCACGAAAGCGGACAACGGCACGCCCCGCAGGTCGGCGGCACGGGCAATACGAGCCTTGTCGGTTGGGTTCAGGCGCAAGTCGAGACGAGCGGCGGTAGCGGTCATGGTGATTCTCCTTGTACGGAAGTTTACCGTACAGTTGTCGCAAGTCAATTCGCCTCGCTTCTGGCCGAAAGCAGCCTCTGTCTGTTTCCGAACCGTTGCTGCCAATAAATATCCCAGGAAGCAGGCTTCCGTTGATCTACTTTGCGAACGTCCGTCCATGAGCAACAAGCCATGCAGACACCTGCGATCTGCATGGAGCTAAGGTTTGCCAAGAATCTCGACCAGCCGCAATTCGCTTGGTGAGAGATCGTGCCCCCGGCGCTGCGAGACCATGAACGTCAGCGGACGGATGTGCCAGGCGCGACGCTCAAGTTCGACGAGCTGTCCGCTCACCAGATCCTCGGCGACGAGGTGTCGCGGCAAGTGTCCCCAGCCAAGACCGGCCTTGAGCAGATCACGCTTGGCGCCGAGATCATTGACCAGCCACTGGCGCTTGCCCGCGACGCCCTCCTGGGTCTTGTCCGCTCCGGGCTGGTTGTCCGTAACCACGATCTGAATATGTAGCCCGAATTCGTCCATGGGGATGGGTCCCGGTGCCGAGGCGAGCGGGTGGAATGGAGCACATGCCGTCACCATCTCCGCCTCGCACAGCCAGCGGCGTTCTATGGCATCCGGGTTCACCTCCGGCACGTTCTCGATCGTGACGGCCAGGGCGCACACCCTTTCGAGCACCAAGTTCTCGCCGCCTTGCATGGTCGTGATCCGCAGGTTGATCGCTGCGGTGGGGAACTCCGCTTGCAGCGTCCGCAAGCAATCGATCAGTTGGGCGCGCGGGAAGTAGGCATCGACCGCAACCGACACCTGCGGTACCCCGGCTTTGGCGATCGCGCCGGCACGGTTCTTCATTTCTTCAACGCGTGAGATCACCGCCCGTGCGTCCGGCAAAAGGCTGCGTCCCGCCGCACTGAGCTGCGCCTTCCGCGCTCCGCGCTCGAACAGTTCGACATCGAATGCACTTTCCAGCGACTTGACCGCGTGGCTGATGGCCGACTGCGCGCGACTGAGCGTCCGCGCCGCACCCGAGAAGCTTCCCTGATCGCATACCGCAACGAACGCACGCAATTGGTTGATGGTGACGTTGTCGAGCACAGACATCCAAGAAATAGATGGTTATTAGCGATCTTTCGTCAATTGTGTTGATGCGTCAAGGGACCCAAATCGGTTGGGCGACAGACCCGAACGGGTCAAACCACTCAATCCCCATACTGAAAAGGTCAATGTCATGAGCTACGCAATCATCGGTTTCGGCTCCATCGGCCAGGCCCTCGCCCGCTCCTTCGCCCGTAACAACATCGAAGTCTCCGTCGCCAGTCGTAAGCCGCCCGAAGCGCTGTTGCCACAGGCACAGGCAATCGGGCCGACGGTCATCCCCAAGACGCTGCAGGAAGCACTCAAGGCGGACGTGATCATCCTGGCGCTTCCGTACCAGGGGCACCGGGACGTCGCCAAAGCTCTGCCGAGTTGGGAGGGTAAAACGATCATCGACGCGATGAATTCGAATGACCCCGTCGAAGAGCTCGACAACCTGCCATCCACGGTCTTCGCCGCCAAGTCTTTTCCCGGCGTCAGGTTCGTAAAGGGCTTCAATCACCTGCTTGCACGCACCCTGGCCGCCGACCCGAACGTCGAGGGCGGCCACCGGGTCGTGTTCCTGTCGAGCGACGACGAAGCTGCCGCCGCGCAGGTGGCGGACCTTGCCAAGCGCCTCGGGTTCGCACCCGTCAATCTCGGAAAGCTCGAAGAGGGCGGCACGCTGGTGCAGGCCCGGGGCAAGGCCTGGGGTCCGCTGATTTTCCAGGACCTGTTCAAGCAGGAGCAGTAAGCGCGTACGGCCATCACGACGAGATCGCGGTCGGCCCGCAACCCCCATCACTGTTTCGAAAGTAGTACGCCAACCAAGGATTCACGACATGAGCAAGTTGAATGGAAAGACCGCCGTCATCACCGGCGGCGCCACCGGCATCGGCATCGCGGCGGCAAAACGCTTCATCGAGGAGGGTGCTTTCGTCTTTATCTTCGGCCGCCGGCAGGAAGCGCTCGACGCTGCTGTGGCCGACTTGGGGCCCAATGCTCGTGCGGTACGGGGCTCGATTTCCGACCCGGCCGACCTCGACCGGCTTTACGCGGAGGTGAAGGCAGAGCGCGGAACCCTCGACATCGTCTTCGCCAATGCCGGGACGGGAGGCGTGCTTCCGCTGGGCGAGATCACCGCCGAGCAGATCGACGACACCTTCGACACCAACGTGAAAGGCACGATTTTCACGGTCCAGAAGGCACTGCCGCTGATGGGCCAGGGCGGCTCGATCATCCTGACCGGATCGAGCTCCGGCACCACGGGCGCCCCGGCATTCAGCGTCTACAGCGCGAGCAAGGCAGCGGTACGTAACCTCGCGCGGAGCTGGGCGGAGGACCTGAAGGGCACCGGCATCCGGGTCAACGTGCTGTCGCCCGGGCCGACGGCGACCGAACTGGCGAAGGCAGCGGTGGGCGAGGAGGGCTTGAAGATGTTCGCCTCGATGAGTCCGCTCCAGCGCATGGCCGAACCGACGGAAGTCGCGGCGGGGGCGGCCTTTCTCGCGTCGAATGACAGCAGCTTCATGACCGCCAGCGAGCTCGCGGTGGACGGCGGCCTGGCGCAGATCTGACGCGACAGGCACCACGGCGCTCCATTCGATTGTTCGGAGCGCCGACTATTGGGGGCAGGGAGTGTCGTCGCTGAGGCGCGCGGTACACGTCAGTAGAATGACCCTCCTGAAACCACTTCGATATGCGCTGCCATGCGTCCCACCATTTTCTTACGCCTGTTCACGACCGCGCTCTGCCTGTCGGCTTCGTTGCCACTGGCCGCCAGCGAGTCACCGCCCACTCCCACTATCGGCGAGCAACGCGAGGCGGTGCTGTTCTGGCCGCAGGCGCAGCGCGAGGCGGAGTTCCGGCAGATGGATCGACGCTTCCCCAGCGACCGAGTCGAACGCGGCACGCATGTCCGCGAATTGGCGGAAGGCCAGCCGCTGCTATTGGGCGAGGCCGACGGGTCGTCGTGGTTGGGCAGCTACATGGATCAGCACCACATCGCCGGCGTGATAGTGCTGCAGGACGGTCGCATCCGCATGCAGCGCTATGCGTTGGACTTCGGGCCGGAGCAGCGTTGGGAGTCCTTCTCGGTCGCCAAATCGGTCACTTCCACCTTGCTCGGCATCGCGCTGCAGCAGGGGCATATCGCCAGCCTGGACGACACGCTGGTCACCTACATCCCTGAGTTGCGCGACAGCGCCTACGACGATGTCACGGTGCAGCAGTTGCTGACGATGACTTCCGGCGTGCGTTGGAACGAGGACTATGCCGACGCCGAGTCGGACGTGGCGCAGATGTACCGCGGTGCCTGTGTCGATGGCCGTGCGCACGTGCTGTCGTACTTGATGAAACTGCCGCGGCAATGGCCGGCCGGCACGCACTGGAACTACAACACCGCCGAGACCGACCTGCTCGGCATCGTGGTCGAGCGCGCGACGCGCCGTTCGCTGGCCGCCTACCTGTCAGACACGATCTGGAAGCCGTACGGCATGGCGGCTGATGCGACCTGGATCAGGGACGAATGCGACGGCAGCGACACCGGCGGCAGCGGTCTGTCGGCGACCTTGGGCGACTACGCGCGGCTGGGGCAATTCATGCTCGACGGCGGCCGCATCGCGGGCGAGCCGGTGATCGCCGGAGCCTGGCTGCAAGGCGCGGTCCGTGAGCAGGAAAGCCTGGACGCGCCCGAGCGCGGCTACGGGTATCTATGGTGGACCGATACCGATGGCAGTTATGCCGCGGTCGGCATCTTCGGTCAGCTGGTCTATGTCGATCCCGCGCGCCGGCTGGTCATCGCCCAGGTCGCGGCCTGGCCGCAGGCGACGTCGAAGGAGCTGGTCGCCGCGCGGCGCGAATTCGTGGCTGCGGTCAAACGTGCAGTGGATGCGGATCGGTAAAGTGCAATACGCGCAATGACGGACGCCCGGCACGCTGAAGGGCCTACGCCCCCTTCGAGTGTTCCGCGTTTTCCGCGATGAAGTGCTGGTACAGGGCCCTGTTGACCTCGGTCCGCACTTCCATGTCCCGGGTTCCGTTGGTGATCACCACGAAGCCGTACTTCTTTTCCGCGTCGAAGAACATGGAGCTGTACAGCCCGTAGGCGGACCCGGTGTGTCCGGTCAGCTCGACTCCGGGAATCAGGGCCCTGTCGATGCGAATGGCCATGCCGTAGTCGCCATCCTCGTCGGCTTCGACCGTGGGCGTCTGCATCGCCTTCGCGTGTTCGGCTGCGATGATCCGCACGCCATTCCATTCGCCATGGTTCATGTGCATCAGCATGTACTTGGCCAAGTCGGGCGCCGAGATCTTGAGACCCCCGGTCGGGGAGAACATGGGCGTGCTGTAGCCCATCGTGTAGCCGTCCAGGCGTTCACCCAGGGGCGCATACGCCTGGTCCGAGCGCACGAATCCCTCGCCCTCGCGCCAGCGGTAAATCTGCGCGAAGCGGTCCGCATCCAACGCTTCCGGCGCATAGCCGCCGTACAGCCCGAGCGGATCGAGCACATGTGCCTTTACGTAGGCATCGAACCGCTGCCCGGATACACGCTCCACGATCGCCCCGGCCAGGTTGTAGCCGAGGTTGGAATACTCGTAGCGCTCGCCGGGGGCACGGTCGGCGTAGCTGTCCTGCCAGGTGGCGTTGACGCCTGGATTGATGATGTCGAGGCTGTTGTATCGCTGGTCGTCGGTGATCGACGAGGTGTGGTTCAGCAGCATCCCGAGCGTGATCGCCTGGTCCGGGAATCCGGGGTTGCGCACCGGGAATCCGACCAACTTGCCGACGTCGTCATCCAGCGAGATCCGGCCTTGCTCCACCAGCTGAAAGATCGAGGTCGTGGCGAAGGACTTGGAGATGGAGGCGATCCGGAAGACGTCGTCCTGCTCGAGGGGAATCTTCGCGTCCCTGTCCTTCCAGCCGAGGCTGTTGCCATAGACGACGGCATTGTCCTTGACCACCACGACGGCCAGGCCAACCGTCCCGTGCTCGGCCATCAGCTCTTCCAGCCTGTGTTCAATGCCTTGGGCCATGGCAGGCTGCAGGCAGGCCCACGACAACACAAGCGCCGCGCACAGTGCCAGGACGCGGCTCGAATTTCTGCTTTCCTTCATGAACCCTCCAACAGGTATTACTGACTATTCAACGAAGCGTTGTCGATCACGAACCGATATTTCACGTCGCCCTTGAGCATACGTTCGTAAGCCTCGTTGATTTCATCGGCGCGGATCATCTCGATGTCCGCCACGATGCCGTGCTCGGCGCAGAAGTCCAGCATCTCCTGGGTCTCGGGAATACCGCCGATCATCGAGCCGGCGAGGCTGCGACGTTTCCCGATCAGGTTGAACACCTGCGGCGAGGGATGCGGCGTGGCCGGCGCGCCCACCAGGGTCATCGTGCCATCGCGTTTTAGCAGCACGAAGAAGGCATCCAGATCGTGCGGCGCGGCGACGGTATTGAGGATGAAGTCCAGGCTCTTGGCATGCGCCGCCATCTCATCGGCATTGCGCGAGACGACGACCTCATCCGCGCCCAGCGCCTTGGCCGCATCGCGCTTGGATTCAGACGTGGTGAACGCGACAACGTGGGCACCCATCGCATGCGCCAGCTTGATGCCCATGTGCCCGAGCCCGCCGATACCGACCACGCCGACCTTCTTGCCCGGGCCCACCTTCCAGTGGCGCAGCGGCGACCAGGTGGTGATGCCCGCGCACAGCAGCGGCGCAACGGCAGCCAGTTGTTCTTCGGGGTGCTGGATGCGCAGCACGTAGCGTTGGTGCACGACGATCTGCTGCGAGTAGCCGCCCAGCGTATGGCCGGGGGCGTCCGGTGTCCGGCCGTTGTAGGTGCCGACCATGCGGTCGCAGTAGTTCTCCAGACCCGCATCGCACTCCTCGCAATGCTGGCAGCTGTCGACGATGCAGCCCACGCCGACCAGGTCGCCCGGCTTGAAGCCGGCGACGTCGGAACCGACGTCTGTCACCTTGCCGACGATCTCGTGACCGGGCACGCACGGGAAGACGGTGCCCGCCCATTCCGCGCGCACTTGGTGGAGGTCGGAGTGGCACACGCCGCAATAGGCGATGTCGATCTGCACGTCCTGCGCGCCCGGCGCGCGCCGGGTGATCTGCATGGGTTTTAGGGGTTGGTCGCCCGCATGGGCGCCATAGGCTTTGATGGTCATGGTCAGGACTCCTGTGTCGATCGGAAAACTAGTTCTTGGAAGAATACGACCCGCACGTTACGCCCGCCGAGTGCCTGAGGTCAGCCTATGCCGTGGGGAACACGCTGCGTGCAGTCAGCCAATCTTGATCGCGACCTTGCCGATTTGACCGGCATGCTCGTTAAGCTGCGGAGGCTTTGAGCGCTTCGAGCACGATGCGGGCGGACATTGATCGTCTTCGCGGCCTTCTCGAACTCCCACGCAAAGATGTTTCCATGCGTTTCCAGCCGATAGGCTAGGCAGTTGTGCACCGTCAGCTCGGTCGATGCAGACGAGATCAAAAAATCAGCAGAGCGATCCGATGACGATTGGCGCCTGGCCGTCCCGTTGGCCAGCGACGATGCTGAAGCCATGGCGGTCGCGCAAGATCTCGTTCGCGACGCTTGATGACCTGCCTCTACCCCAATCGGTCGGAAAGCCGCGCATCCCCGCCGCCGAAACACGCTTAAGCTTGTCTGCCCGCGATGGCCCGGTGTACAGCCGCGTCAATCGCGGAGCAGGAAGCGGAGGTCACGTGGCGACACTTACGATCGCGATTGCAATACACGAGCATGTGCAGGCGCTGGACGTCGCCGGGCCGGTCGACGTGTTTGCCGAGGCAAACGGTCATGTTCCGGCCGGGGACCATTACAAGACGGTCCTGGTTGCAGCGGATCGAAAGCCGCTGCGGACATCCGGCGGCATGCTGGTGGTGGCCGACATGACGTTCGAGGAGGCGCGACGCGACTTCGACATCATCCTGGTGGCAGGCGGGCCGGAGCTGCCGGACACGGTGCCCGATGCCGAACTGCTGGAGTGGGTGGGGGAAGCGCCGCGCAGGTCGATGATCTACGGTTCGATCTGCACGGGCGCATTCGTGCTCGGCCATGCCGGCCTGCTCGATGGCCGGAGGGTCACGACCCACTGGCAGAGTGCCGCCCAGTTGGCACGCATGTTCCCCAAAGCGAAAGTCGAAGCCGATTCGATCCATGTCCGGGACGGCCGACTCATCACGTCTGCCGGCGTCACGGCGGGGATCGACCTTGCCTTGGCGCTGGTCGGTCAGCGTCATGGGCCGGAGGTGGCCGTGGCCGTCGCCAAGCGGCTCGTCGTGGTGGCGCAGCGCCAGGGCGGCCAATCCCAGTTCAGCCCCTATCTCACGCCTCCCGTCGATTCCACGTCATCGGTGGCGCTGGTCCAGCAACACGTCGCGGCGCATCCCGCCCAACGGCACGCGCTCAAGTCGCTTGCCGGCGTGGCAGACATGAGTCCGCGCAACCTGATCCGCCATTTCGTCCAGGAAACCGGAATCACCCCGCACGAGTTCGTCCTGCGGGCACGGATCGACGCGGCCCGCAAGGTCCTGGAAAGCAGCGACCTGCCATTGAAGACCGTGGCATACGACTGCGGTTTCGGGACGGCGGACCGCATGCGGATCGTCTTCAAGGAACGCCTTGGCGTGACTCCCGCGCAATACCGCGCCCGGTTCCGGCACCAGGAAACACCCCCGGTGTCATGAAATCGCGCCGTTCTGTCACGATCCGGCGCAAGCGTTCGATTGTGGCCAGACGGATAACTGCCGACACTTGGGGCAGTATTTTCCTGGAGTAGATTTCCATGACCGAGACGATCGCAGGCATCCGGGTGCCTGACAGCGCCTTGGCGCGCGCCGCCACGCAGCTTGTGCGCGACACCGAAGACGACCTGCTCTACAACCACAGTCGGCGCGTGTTCTTCTGGGGGGCGCTTTCCGGCAACCGGCGCGGCCTCGGATACGATCCGGAGCTGCTTTACCTGGGTACCATGTTCCACGACATGGGTCTGACGGAACGGTACTCGAGCGCCGACTTGCGCTTCGAGGTCGACGGCGCCAACGCGGCGCGCGATTTCATGAACGGTTATGACGTGCCCGAGCGCGACGTCGAAGACGTCTGGACGGCTATCGCACTGCATACGACGCCCGGCATCCCCGGGCACATGCGGCCGACCGTGGCCCTGGTTACCGCTGGCGTCGAGATGGACGTGCTCGGCATCGCCTACGACGAGTTCAGCCAGGAGCATCGCCACGAGGTCTGTGCCTGTCATCCCCGCGAGGCGAACTTCAAGGAAGGCATCATCGACCACTTCGCCGATGGCATCAGGAAGAAGCCGGAAACCGCGTTCGGAAACGTGAAGGCGGACGTGCTGGCGCTGAAGGTGCCGGGATACCGGCGAACCGACTTCTGTTCCATCATCCGCGGTTCCGCCTGGCCGAATTGATCAGCCGAATTGAGCAGCGATCCCGCGCCACGAGGGAGCGCGTGAGGCCGATCGTATTCCTGGGCCTGAGCCTCACCGGACCGGCAGCGCGCGCTGTGCTGGATGCGGAGTACCGCGCCCCCATCGTCCGCGGCGACCTGGATGCCATCGTTGCACCGGCGCAGGTCGTGATCGTCGACGGCATGCTTGACCCTGACCTGCGGCTGGACCCCGAGGAAGCCGCCCGGGCGCTCGCGCGCGGCCTCGACCTCCACGGGGCCGCGAGCATGGGCGCGGTGTTGGCGGCGCGGCTGGAACCCCTGGGCATGAAAGGTGCAGGGCAGGTGTTCCGGATACTGCGGACTCTGGGTGGCGACCGGGAGGATCTGGTCCAGGCACTGTTTGCGCGCGACGGGCTGGAGTTCAGGCCGCTCACGGTGCCGCTGATCAACGTGGTGGCCGGCCTTTGGTCGAGTGGATTGGGAAGCGGAGAATTTGCTGCGCTCGTCCACGTGCTCCGCGCCATTGCGCTGGATGCGCGGACCTGGGAGAACATCGAGGCCGCCGTTGCCGGCGCGGGTTTCCGCCTGCCACCTGCGATCCGCCTGATGGACGTCAAGCGTGAGGATGCGCTCTGCCTGCTTCGGCAACTCAGGTAGCAGAGGAAAGGCTGCGACTCAGGTGCGTGCCAGACGCGCCACGGACTCGGCAACCGGCGTGCCGCCTTCGGTCAGCTCGATGATGATCCGGCTCACCGCTGGTTGTTCGATGATCTCCAGTAGCGCCGCGGCCACGTCGTCGCGCGTTACGTCGCCGTAGGGAATGGCCAGCCCCGTGCGCACCTTGCCGGTGCCGGGCGCGTCCAGCAGCGTGCCGGGGCGCAGGATGACCCAGTCCAGGTCGGACTCGGCCAGATGCACGTCGGCGAGTTTCTTCACCGCCATGTAGTGCTCGAACGTCTCCGACACCTCCTCGCCGCGGGAGGCCTCGGGGAAGGCCGAGACCAGCACGAAGCGCTGGATGCCCGCCTGCCGCGCCGCCGCGACCGCCAGCTCCAGCCCGCGGCCGTCGATGGCGTCGATCATTTCCACCCCACCCTTGCCGCCAGCGCCGGCCGAAAACACGACCACGTCGCTGCCGGCCATGCGCTGCGCCAGCCCGTCGGCGTCGAGTTCCAGCAGGTTGCCCTCGACCGGGACGGCGCCCAGGGCCTCGAGTTCGCCCGCTTGCTCCGGCTTGCGGTACAGCGAGCGCGGCTCATGGCCGCGCGCCGCGAGTTGCTGGGCGAGGCGGCGGGCGACCTTGCCCGAGCCGCCGATGATGAAGACCTTGCGCATGATGGATTCCTCTTCGGTGTGGTGTTACGCCGCAGTTGCCACGAGTTGCCGCGTCGATAACAGACATGCGCGCCAAATCCCGGCAATCAAGCCAGACAGGTGTTACCTCTTCAGAAGGTATAGGACTCGCCGTCTGCCGGAACCAGTACGCGCTCCGGATCCATGCCCGTTGCCTTGATGTGGTCGTGTAAGTCCTGGCGCGTCTGCATGGCGTGATTGACGGCTTCCATGTGGCTGCCGATCACCTTGGCCTGTGGCGCTGCCTGGTAGGCCCGGTAGAGATCGTCCTTGCCCATGATGATGGAGCCGTCCCGCCCCAGCATTCGCGCATAGCCGGTGTTGAGGACGATCACGTCCGGCTGGTACTGCTGGATCGAATCTTCGACCTGAGTGTTCCAGATGGTGTCTCCGGCCAGGTACACCGTCTCGTGGCCCGGGCGCTGGAAAATGACGCCCATCACTTGGCCGAGACTTGGGAAATCGGCCATGGTCTGGTCATCGCCATGCTGTCCACCGGTGATGCTCAGCTGCGTACCGTTGAAGACGGTGTCGCGGGTCAACACGCGCACGTCGGTGAAGCCATCCTGGCGGATGCTTTCGGCGTCGGCTTCGTTCTGGACAAACAGTGGAAGATTCCTGGGCAGGCTGCGCTTGGCCTCGTCATCCCAATGATCCGCGTGGGTATGGGTGACGATGATGGCATCGGCGTCCATCACCTCGGACATCGGCATCGGCAGCTCGACCAGCGGGTAGCGCACCTCGCTGTTGTAGGTGCCCTCGAAGCCGGGGTAGGCGTCCTTCGCCGCGAGCATCGGGTCGATCAGGAACGTGGTGCCGGCGTAGTCCAGCTTGATCGTCGCGTTACGGATCTGCTGGAAGCCGACCGCGCCGGCGTCTTCGGTGTTGGCGTTCGAGGTAGCAATGGGGCTGGTGGCATTGGTGGCGCCGCAAGCAGCGAGCGCGAGGGCCAGGGTCGCGACGGCAGCGCCGCGCAGCAAGGTTCGATGGGTCATGGGAGTTTCCTGTGGATGGGTCGGCACTGAGCCGGAAGGTGTATGGGACGGCCGTGGAGTCAGGCCCGGCCGGCGGTACTGTGTGGAATGACAGCCATTGTCGGGAGGCGGCGCGTCCAGCACCATTGGCCCAAATGACATTTATCGATATAATCGGGCCATTCTTCTCGCGCCCTCCGGAGACCTCCATGCAGCCCGTTCGCGTCGCCGTGCTGGCGTTCGATGGCATCAACCTGTTCCACCTGTCCGTTCCCGGCCAGGTGTTTGGCGTCCAGCCCGCGCCACCGGGCCTGCCGCCCTATGAGGTGCGGTATTGCGCGCCCACACCCGGCCCGGTGCGCACGATGCAGGGGCTGCAGATCGACGTGCCGGATGGGTTGGACGCGATGCGGCGGGCCGATATCGTCATCGTGCCGGCGTGGGACCACCCGGAGACGCCTGCGCCCGCCGAACTCACGCAGGCGTTGCGGGCGGCGCATGCGCGCGGTGCCCAGGTGGTCGGGTTGTGCCTGGGCGCGTTCGTGCTGGGCGACGCGGGCCTGCTCGACGGCCGCCGCGCCACCACGCACTGGGCCGCCCGCGACGTGTTTGCCCGCCGTTTTCCCACCGCCGATTTTCGCCCGGACGTGTTGTACATCGACGACGGCGGCATCGTGACTTCAGCAGGAACCGTCGCCGCGATCGACTGCTGTCTCAACCTCGTACGCGTGCGTCACGGCGCCGACGTGGCCAACCGCATCGCGCGGCTGCTGGTGACGCCGCCGCATCGTCAGGGCGGGCAGGCGCAATACATCGAGCAACCGGTGCCCGAGCTGCCCAGCGAGAACCGCTTGCCGGGCGTGCTGGACTGGGCGCGCGAGCGTCTGGTCGAACCGCTGTCGGTGGACGCACTGGCCGATGCCGCCCACATGAGTCGCCGCACCTTCACCCGCCGCTTCCGCGAGGCGACCGGCACCACGGTCGTGAAGTGGCTCGCGTCGGAGCGGCTGGCGCGCGCGCAGCAGCTGCTTGAAACCACCGACCTGCCGATCGAGCAGATCGCCACCGAGGCCGGCTTCGGTACGGCACTCTCGCTGCGGCAGCACTTCGCTGCGCAACTGGGGACACCGCCTTCCGCCTATCGCCGGAACTTCTGCGGCGACGGCAGCCGGCGCCTGGTAACAAAGGGGCCAGAGGAGATATCTGTTTGAATCCGATATTTCCTCTGGCCCCTTTGTTCGCTTGAGTGCTTGCAGCTGTCGCCTGCTACGTGCTCGTCGAGTTATTGTTTCCCGGGTTGCGTAGGACTGCAGCCTGACAATTCATTCAAGCCGAACCCGCATCGTCATCGCGGCGATCTGGGACACTTCAGGAGCGGGTCGGCTTAATTCAAGCGTTAGGCCCCATGCCCAATCGTCATGCGTCATGCAGCTGTGGAAAGCTCACCGTTAGCACTCGGGGTGAGCCGGTTCGCATCTCAATCTGCCATTGCTTGGACTGCCAGAGGCGCACTGGCAGTGTGTTTAGCGCTCAGGCTAGATTCCCGGCTGATGCCGTGGCTGTCGAGGGCCAAAGCAAAGAATATGTGCGCATCGGTGAGAGTGGCAGCTCAACCCAGTTCCACTTCTGCCCGGAGTGCGGCTCCACCGTCTTTTATCGGTCAGACGCCATCCCAGATGTAGTTGCGGTTCCTGTCGGTGCTTTCGCAGATCCGGACTTTCCGCCGCCGCGCGTGTCGGTCTATGAGGAAAGGCAGCACCCCTGGGTGCATCTTGCAGACGGCATTGAGCACCTTGATTGAGTGAGTCGCTGGCCGTCTAATGGGGCCTAACAGTTCGTTCAAGCCGAACCTACTTCGCTACACCAACAACATGGCAGAAAGAGCTTGCCATGTTGTTGGCTACGCTACGCAGGTCGGCTTAACTCAGGCGTTGGGCGTCACCAGAACGAGTGCAGTCTTTCGCACTTCTGGGCGTCAGAATGACGCCGTCAGCATCGGGCAAACGCGCCGTCGGAGGCGCCTCTTTTCGGCCACCCCCGCGCTCTTGCGCCC
>NZ_JBSVRK010000006.1:0-5575 GCF_054052125.1 Lysobacter sp. A378
AATGGATTCTCGCCCAAAGAAGAAGGCCGGCCCCTTGTGGGGACCGGCCTTCGGTGTAAATGCTCAGCAATGACCTACTCTTGCATGGCTTAGGCCACACTACCATCGGCGCGTGTGCGTTTCACTTCCGAGTTCGGGATGGGATCGGGTGGTGCCACACAGCTATTATCACTGAGCAAACTGGTCGGAGTCGCGCCTGCGGCGCGGGCTCTCAATAGGGTGGGACGTAGCGAGTCTGGTTTGGCTGGAATGTCGTCGACGCGTCGTCGAGTCCAAGGCCACTTGAGGTTATATGGTCAAGCCACACGGATCATTAGTACAGGTTAGCTCAATACATTGCTGTACTTACACACCCTGCCTATCAACCACCTGGTCTTGATGGTTCCTTTAGGGGAGTCAAGCTCCCGGGAGATCTCATCTTGAGGCGCGCTTCCCGCTTAGATGCTTTCAGCGGTTATCGCTTCCGAACATAGCTACCCGGCAATGCCACTGGCGTGACAACCGGAACACCAGAGGTTCGTCCACTCCGGTCCTCTCGTACTAGGAGCAGCCCCTCTCAAATCTCCAACGCCCATGGCAGATAGGGACCGAACTGTCTCACGACGTTCTGAACCCAGCTCGCGTACCACTTTAAATGGCGAACAGCCATACCCTTGGGACCGACTACAGCCCCAGGATGTGATGAGCCGACATCGAGGTGCCAAACACCGCCGTCGATATGAACTCTTGGGCGGTATCAGCCTGTTATCCCCGGAGTACCTTTTATCCGTTGAGCGATGGCCCTTCCATACAGAACCACCGGATCACTAAGACCTACTTTCGTACCTGCTTGATCCGTCGATCTCGCAGTCAAGCACGCTTATGCCTTTGCACACAGTGCGCGATGTCCGACCGCGCTGAGCGTACCTTCGTGCTCCTCCGTTACACTTTGGGAGGAGACCGCCCCAGTCAAACTACCCACCATACACGGTCCCCGATCCGGATAACGGACCTGGGTTAGAACGTCAAGCACGACAGGGTGGTATTTCAAGGTTGGCTCCACCTCAGCTAGCGCCAGGGTTTCATAGCCTCCCACCTATCCTACACAGACGAACTCAACGTTCAGTGTAAAGCTATAGTAAAGGTTCACGGGGTCTTTCCGTCTTGCCACGGGAACGCTGCATCTTCACAGCGATTTCAATTTCACTGAGTCTCGGGTGGAGACAGCGCCGCCATCGTTACGCCATTCGTGCAGGTCGGAACTTACCCGACAAGGAATTTCGCTACCTTAGGACCGTTATAGTTACGGCCGCCGTTTACTGGGGCTTCGATCAAGAGCTTCGCCTTGCGGCTGACCCCATCAATTAACCTTCCAGCACCGGGCAGGCGTCACACCCTATACGTCCACTTTCGTGTTTGCAGAGTGCTGTGTTTTTGATAAACAGTCGCAGCGGCCTGGTTACTGCGACCCCCGACAGCTATAGCTCGCATGAGCCACCATCAGGGGTGCACCTTCTCCCGAAGTTACGGTGCCATGTTGCCTAGTTCCTTCACCCGAGTTCTCTCAAGCGCCTGAGAATTCTCATCCTGCCCACCTGTGTCGGTTTACGGTACGGTCTGCGTAAGCTGAAGCTTAGGAGCTTTTCCTGGAAGCGTGGTATCGGTAACTTCACCCTAATGGGCTCGTCTCGCTGCTCGGCGTTAATGACCCCCCGGATTTGCCTAAGGGATCCACCTACCTGCTTTCCCCGGGACAACCAACGCCCGGTATACCTAACCTTCTCCGTCCCTCCATCGCACTTACGCGAGGTGCAGGAATATTAACCTGCTTCCCATCGACTACGCATTTCTGCCTCGCCTTAGGGGCCGACTCACCCTGCGTTGATTAACATTGCGCAAGGAAACCTTGGGCTTTCGGCGTGCGGGTTTTTCACCCGCATTATCGTTACTCATGTCAGCATTCGCACTTCCGATACCTCCAGCAGACTTCTCAATCCACCTTCATCGGCTTACGGAACGCTCCTCTACCGCGCATACAAAGTATGCACCCCAAGCTTCGGTTCAATGCTTAGCCCCGTTAAATCTTCCGCGCAGACCGACTCGACCAGTGAGCTATTACGCTTTCTTTAAAGGATGGCTGCTTCTAAGCCAACCTCCTGGCTGTCTGTGCCTTTCCACATCGTTTTCCACTCAGCACTGATTTGGGACCTTAGCTGTGGGTCTGGGTTGTTTCCCTTTTCACGACGGACGTTAGCACCCGCCGTGTGTCTCCCGGATAGTACGTACTGGTATTCGGAGTTTGCCATGGTTTGGTAATTCGCAATGAACCCCTAGCCATAACAGTGCTCTACCCCCAGTAGTATTCGTCCGAGGCGCTACCTAAATAGCTTTCGAGGAGAACCAGCTATCTCCGGGTTCGATTAGCTTTTCACTCCTAATCACACCTCATCCCCTACCTTTGCAACGGGAGTGGGTTCGGGCCTCCAGTACCTGTTACGGTACCTTCACCCTGGGCATGACTAGATCACCCGGTTTCGGGTCTACAGCCCGCGACTATGCGCCCTATTCAGACTCGGTTTCCCTTCGCCTCCCCTATACGGTTAAGCTTGCCACGAACTGTAAGTCGCTGACCCATTATACAAAAGGTACGCAGTCACTCCACGAAGGAGCTCCTACTGCTTGTACGCACACGGTTTCAGGGTCTATTTCACTCCCTTCACCAGGGTTCTTTTCGCCTTTCCCTCACGGTACTGGTTCACTATCGGTCGGTCAGTAGTATTTAGCCTTGGAGGATGGTCCCCCCATGTTCAGACAGGGTTTCTCGTGCCCCGCCCTACTCGTTTTCATTGAAAGAGCCTTTTCGCATACCGGGCTGTCACCGTCTATGGCCAACCTTCCCAGGTTGTTTTGCTAAAACTCAATCAACTTAAGGGCTGTTCCCCGTTCGCTCGTCACTACTCAGGGAATCTCGGTTGATTTCTTTTCCTCCGGTTACTTAGATATTTCAGTTCACCGGGTTCGCCTTGCATGACTATGTATTCATCATGCAATACTCCTTGCGGAGTGGGTTTCCCCATTCGGACATCGCGGGATCAATGCTTATTGCCAGCTCCCCCACGCTTTTCGCAGGCTGTCACGTCCTTCATCGCCTCTGACCGCCAAGGCATCCACCGTGTGCGCTTATTCACTTGACCATATAACCCCAAGTCGCCTCAGGATCATACGTTGCGTGAACACAACGTCTCACTTCAAATATTAGGGACTCGTAGTCCCCGCCTTAGCCTCTACGACACGTCATGGACATTCCGTCTCAAAACGCTCGCTACGTCCCAGTTTTCAAAGAACGCAACCCGGCCTCAACGCCTGGTCGCTTCAAATCTATGTGTGTGTGCGCAGATTCATTCAGAATTTCGTCGACAGCTTTGGTTGGTGGGTCTGGGAGGACTCGAACCACCGGCCTCACCCTTATCAGGGGTGCGCTCTAACCACCTGAGCTACAGACCCATGTCTCGATGCCAAGTGGTGGAGCTTGTCGGGATCGAACCGACGACCCCCTGCTTGCAAAGCAGGTGCTCTCCCAGCTGAGCTAAAGCCCCGTGCTGAAACTCTGAATGCAGGTCACTTGTGCGGACGCCTGACTGGCAATCGGCTGTCTTTATGTCTCTAAGGAGGTGATCCAGCCGCACCTTCCGATACGGCTACCTTGTTACGACTTCACCCCAGTCATGAATCACTCCGTGGTAACCGTCCCCCCGAAGGTTAGACTAGCTACTTCTGGAGCAACCCACTCCCATGGTGTGACGGGCGGTGTGTACAAGGCCCGGGAACGTATTCACCGCAGCAATTCTGATCTGCGATTACTAGCGATTCCGACTTCACGCAGTCGAGTTGCAGACTGCGATCCGGACTGAGATGGGGTTTCTGGGATTGGCTAGCTCTCGCGAGTTTGCAGCCCTCTGTCCCCACCATTGTAGTACGTGTGTAGCCCTGGCCGTAAGGGCCATGATGACTTGACGTCATCCCCACCTTCCTCCGGTTTGTCACCGGCAGTCTCCTTAGAGTTCCCACCATTACGTGCTGGCAACTAAGGACAAGGGTTGCGCTCGTTGCGGGACTTAACCCAACATCTCACGACACGAGCTGACGACAGCCATGCAGCACCTGTGTTCGAGTTCCCGAAGGCACCAAGCTATCTCTAGCGAGTTCTCGACATGTCAAGGCCAGGTAAGGTTCTTCGCGTTGCATCGAATTAAACCACATACTCCACCGCTTGTGCGGGCCCCCGTCAATTCCTTTGAGTTTCAGTCTTGCGACCGTACTTCCCAGGCGGCGAACTTAACGCGTTAGCTTCGATACTGAGGACCTAAGTGTCCCCAACATCCAGTTCGCATCGTTTAGGGCGTGGACTACCAGGGTATCTAATCCTGTTTGCTCCCCACGCTTTCGTGCCTCAGTGTCAGTGTTGGTCCAGGTAGCCGCCTTCGCCACGGATGTTCCTCCCGATATCTACGCATTTCACTGCTACACCGGGAATTCCGCTACCCTCTCCCACACTCTAGACTGCCAGTATCCAATGCCATTCCCAGGTTGAGCCCAGGGCTTTCACATCAGACTTAACAAACCACCTACGCACGCTTTACGCCCAGTAATTCCGAGTAACGCTTGCACCCTTCGTATTACCGCGGCTGCTGGCACGAAGTTAGCCGGTGCTTATTCTTACGGTACCGTCATGACAACCGGGTATTAACCGATTGCTTTTCTTCCCGTACAAAAGTGCTTTACAACCCGAAGGCCTTCTTCACACACGCGGCATGGCTGGATCAGGCTTGCGCCCATTGTCCAATATTCCCCACTGCTGCCTCCCGTAGGAGTCTGGGCCGTGTCTCAGTCCCAGTGTGGCTGATCATCCTCTCAGACCAGCTACGGATCGTCGCCTTGGTGGGCCATTACCCCTCCAACTAGCTAATCCGACGTCGGCTCATCTTTCTGCGCGAAGCCCGAAGGTCCTCCGCTTTCACCCGTAGGTCGTATGCGGTATTAGCGTAAGTTTCCCTACGTTATCCCCCACAAAAAGGCAGATTCCGACGTATTCCTCACCCGTCCGCCACTCGCCACCCACAGAGCAAGCTCTGCTGTGCTGCCGTTCGACTTGCATGTGTTAGGCCTGCCGCCAGCGTTCACTCTGAGCCAGGATCAAACTCTTCACTTAAGTATTGCGACGCAGCCCGAAGGCCTTGTCTATGCTTTGAGTGCAGTGTCTATCCAGACCCAAATAACTCGATTACTCACATCTTGCGATGCTTGTTCTTGATTCATTTGGACTGTGTCGAACATCTGCTAATGGACAACTATCCACCCGCCAGACGCCCGCACAAGTCACCTGCGCACACTGTCAAAGATCATCGGAACCGGCCTCAGCGCCGCGTTCCTGGCCCGCCACCGAAGTGGTCGAGCGAGCCGCACATCTTACAGCGGATCCGGAGAACGTCAACACCTTGTTCGCCTGATTTTTTCCCGCTGCCCCGACCCGGTGTTGCTGCGTCGAGCCGACCATCTTAACCGGTTTTCAGGGCACGTCAACACCTCGTGAACCCCG
>NZ_JBSVRK010000007.1:0-2794 GCF_054052125.1 Lysobacter sp. A378
AGCTACTTCGCCTACCCGCACCGCCCGTGGGAGCGGGGCAGTAACGAAAACTTCAACGGCTTGCTCCGGCAGTACTTCCGGAAAGGGCGAAGCGTGTCCGGGAAACGACAGGCCGACTGCGACCAGGTAGTCGCTAAACTGAACACACGGCCGAGGAGACGCTATGACTTCCAGACCCCCGCCGACCGCATGCACAAACTCTCAGGAGTGTTGCACTTGGAGTGTTAACTCACCCCTAGCCAGGGTTGTCATTGAGTCGATCTGCTCTATCTTTAGCTTCTTGAATCGTGGGAAGATTCATATCTAATCGCTCTTGGTCAGTAACTATCGACTCATCGATTCTATAAAGTACGATTGGTGCGTCTGGAGCGTCTCGACTGAACTGTGTGCCATACCATTGTGGTACGCCTTTGCTCATTAATATTCTGTCCCACGCGGCGGCAACCAGCTGAGGCGCGGCTTTGTATTGCGGGTCTAGTGTTGAACTTAGCTGTGCGAGACTCATGGCTAAACGATAGTCATCGATACTGTTGCCATGTTGAAATACAAGTGCAGCATTGAAATAGTCTCTCGAAGTATTTATCTGCCCAGCTTTGATAAGAGCAAGAACTTCCGCTCGCCTTGCACGATCCTGTTCGGCCACGACCTTCCAATCGATACTTTCTTGATTTCGCGGGCTTTGGTCTTCTTCGAAGATTTCGATGAGGCGCTTGTTGTCCTGTACGCCGGACGCATACAAAGACCCTGAGATCAACGTGAGAAGTGCGATAGCGATCATGCGACTGGTCATACGAATTTTTCCTAGGCCTAACGCCTGAGTTAAGCCGACTTGCGTAGCGTAGCCGACAACGTGGCAAGCTTTACCTGCCACGTTGTTGGTGTAGCGAAGCAAGTTCGGCTTGAACGAATTGTTACGGCCAAGTCCGTTGCTCTACGTACTGTAGCCATTTATCTTTTTTATCGACTGGTCCCTCTCTCACCAAGATCATTTCGAAGCTCTTTGAGTGGTACGGCTTGTCTAAGAAAATTAAATAGGTGCCCCCGACGGCAAAGCCGGGTCGGATACGGCAAGAAGTATCGTGAGACTCTCGGCCATTATAGTCATTCCAGAAATTTTCATCGAAATGATCGTTGAATCTATGGTTCGAGGCTTCCCATATAGCACTATCGCCTAGAATCTGAAACGCCTTTCGGTGTTCGCCTTTTAGCTGTTTAATTGTTTCGAATGTATAAAGAATATCCCAACCATTTGAAGCGGCATCTTCTCTGACGACTTTAGCCAAGGCAATATTCTCAGTTCTAGCTATCAGTTCGTCTGGTGGAGTGTGCTGAGGCGGCGGCGTCACTAGGCAAGCAAGACTGCGTTGCGAGGCAAGTAGTAGTACTAGAGCAATTTGCGACTTCATGGGCCCTAACGCCTTATGTCTTGAGTTTCCCCTAGCCTAAGAGCCGAGAGCCCGGCGTGCGCGCCCGATAACGCCTCGGTGTCAGACCACCGTAATTCAGCAGGGACCGTACGCCGGATCTCGCGCCCTGCGCCCGAACAGTTGATCGAGGTTTCCCTCGAACCGATAAGCGTGGGCCTCAGGCGCGATGCTCTCGACCGGCCAACTGTAACGGAGAACGGACATGACGGCAGTAGGGATCGATGTGGGTAAAGGCGCTTTGGATCTTGGTGTGGATGGACAGACCGGCGTCGCCCGGTTTCCCAACACCCGAGCCGGGATTGCCAAGATCATCAAGCGCCTGGTGGCGCTGGGTGCGTCCAGGATCGTGGTGGAAGCCACCGGCGGTTACGAAGAGCCGCTGTTGGACGCCTGCTGCGATGCCGGGCTGTGGATTGCGCGGGTGAATCCGCGCCAGGCCCGCGATTTTGCGCGTGCCACCGGCGAGCTGGCCAAGACCGATGCCATTGATGCGCGTTTGTTGGCGTTGATGGCCCGGATGTTCGCAGATCGCCTCCGCCGGTACGTCGCCCCGCCGCCGTGGCAGCGCGAGTTGCGCGACTGGCTGCGCCGACGGGGCCAGGTGGTCACCCTGCTACAAGCCCAGAAGCAACAGGCGGCGATGGCATCGCCATCGGTTCGTAAGCTGGCCGCTCGCACCATCGCCGCATTGGTCCGCGAGCTGGCGGCGATCGAGCGCACCATGAAGGCCCTGATCCAACAGCACGCCACGCCCGCGCTGCGCTCCAGCAAGGGGCTCGGCCCCGTGTTCCAGGCGACCGCGCTGGCGCTGCTGCCCGAGCTTGGCCATCTTGATCGCCGGCAGATCGCCAAACTCGCCGGCGTGGCACCGATGAACCGCGACAGCGGGCAGGGCCAAGGCAAGCGCCGCATCCGCGGCGGGCGCGCCCCGGTACGCGTTGCGCTCTACATGGCCACGCTGTCGGCCGTGCGCTGGGATCCGATGATGAAGGCGCACTACCAGCAACTGCGTGCACGCGGAAAGCTGGGCAAGGTCGCGCTGGTGGCCTGCATGCGCAAGCTGCTCGGCATCATCAATGCCAGGCGGCGCGATGAGCTGCGTGCGGAGGGTCTAATTATGGCTTGACCCGACTAATCACAAGACAGTTGCTGAATTAAGCCGATCTGCGTAGCGGAGCCAACAACATGGCAAGCTTTTCCTGCCGTGTTGTTGGTAGCGAAGCAGGTTCGGCTTGAACGAACTGTTAGGCGCCGCCCCACGGCTTTTGCACCAGGCTCGGAAGAGCGTCCATGCTATCAAACACATGATGCGCCCCCGCTGCCTGCAAGCGATGAGCTGGCGTCAAGCCGCAGTAGCCCAAGACTGT